>NZ_JBHSMM010000003.1:0-232020 GCF_042655685.1 Rhodanobacter ginsenosidimutans
GTACGCAGGGTCATGGATGTGGTTTCCTTCCAGGGCATGAAGTGGCACCTCGACCGCGTCAGAAATCAGCAGCGAGGTGTAACCCATGTCCTGGCACATCTGTTACCTGTGTCTCCGGTCCATACAGTGGCCAAGAGAAAAGTAACCAAAAGAGAAGGCCACCCCGCTTACGCGCCTTGCGGACATCCTGTCCGCAAGGTTCGCGGACGGGCTGCGGGGTTTGTCGACAGCACATCCTGTGCTGACGCCAAACTGGCTTGCATCCATGCAAGCCACCCTTCGGGCTTTTCCTCCGCCTGCCCGCCGCTTCAGAGGGGGCCCCCGGGTAGAGCAGCGCGCCATCGTGGCGCGCACTCGGTACGCAGCGGCTGCGCCGCCGCGAGAGCGTCGCGGCATGAAGCCTCTGCTTTTTTCTCACCTTTTCCCTCACCGTCCGATCGCCCTGAGCGTAGCCGCGTCGCGGCGAAGTCGAAGGGTGAGGCCGTGCGGCCCTTCGACTTCGGCCTTCGGCCTACGCTCAGGGAGAACGGCTGAGGTTGGCGGCTTTGCCTTTGCCTTTGCCTTTGCCTTTGCTTTCGCTTTTTGCCCTGGCTCCATCCCGAGTACGGGCCAGGATGGCCCGTCGCTCTACCCGGGGCCCCTGTGCGGCGGTGAGGCGGGGTCGACAAGGCCGCACAGCGGGCGTTGCCAAGGATGACAACGCCTTTTCGCGCGGGCAGGAGCCCGCTCGAAAAGCCCGGCCCCGCCTCACGGACTTGCCGCCCATGGCGAGGGCATGGATGCCCGAGTTGAGGCAACGCAGGAGCGGTTGCCCGATGCCCGGCAAGCGCCAAGCGGGGTGGCCTTTCTCTTTGGTTACTTTCTCTTTACTCCGGGCGTCCTGCCCTCCACCCTTCGGGCCAGCTTCGCTGTTCGCACGCGCTTCCTGCGCGTGCGTGGCCACGCAAAGAGAAAGTGACTCGAGCGCCGCAGGCGATCGAAAGCTCTTGCTTTTGCATCGGCTCTAGCTCTACCAGAAAGCATCGCGACTGAAGTCGCTCCCACAACCCGCCCGCACGGTACTTTTGGAACGGGTCGCCGGTTTAACCCGGTGCTAACATCGAACGAAGCTTCCGCCGCGCGGAATTCTCCCTTTTCTCGCCGAAAACGCACCGATGACTCTTCCTGAAGAACTGCGTCTTGCCGCCCTCGAATATCATCGCCTGCCGCGCCCCGGCAAGATCAAGGTCACGCCGACCACCTCGCTGCTGACGCAGCGCGATCTGTCGCTGGCCTATTCGCCCGGCGTCGCCGCGGCCTGCGATGCGATCGTGGAGGACCCGACGTCGGCGGCCGAATACACAGCCCGCTCCAACCTGGTGGCGGTGATCAGCAACGGCACGGCGGTGCTGGGGCTGGGCAACATCGGGCCGCTGGCGGCCAAGCCGGTGATGGAAGGCAAGGGTGTGCTGTTCCAGAAGTTTGCCGGCATCGATGTATTCGACATCGAGATCGACGAGAACGATCCGGACAAGCTGGTCGACATCATCGCCAGCCTGGAACCGACCTTCGGCGGCATCAACCTGGAAGACATCAAGGCGCCGGAGTGTTTCATCGTGGAGCGCAAGTTGCGCGAGCGGATGAAGATCCCGGTATTCCACGACGACCAGCACGGTACCTCGATCATCGTGGGCGCCGCGGTGCTGAACGCGCTGGTGGTGGTGGGCAAGCGGATCGAGGATGTGCGCATCGCCACCACCGGTGTGGGTGCGGCGGGCATTTCCTGCCTGGACATGCTGGTGGCACTGGGCGTGAGGCGCGAGAACATCCTGGCCTGCGACGTGCACGGCGTGCTGCACAGCGAGCGCACCGACCTGGACCCGGACAAGCAGCGTTATGCGCGCGACACGCCGATGCGCACGCTGGAGGAGATCGTCGATGGCGCCGACATTTTCCTGGGCCTGTCCGCCGGCGGCATCCTGAAGCCGGCGATGGTCGCCACCATGGCCGAGCGGCCGATCATCTTCGCGCTGGCGAACCCGAACCCGGAGATCACCCCGGAAGACGCCAAGGCGGTACGGCCGGACTGCATCATGGCCACCGGCCGTTCGGATTATCCGAACCAGGTCAACAACGCGCTGTGTTTCCCGTACCTGTTCCGCGGCGCGCTGGACGTGGGCGCCACGGTGATCAACGAAGCGATGAAGATTGCCTGCGTCAAGGCCATCGCGGCGCTGGCGCGGCGCGAGTCGTCCGACGTCAGCGCGCGCGCCTACGGCGGCAAGCCGCCCAGCTTCGGGCCGAATTACCTGATCCCGCAGCCGTTCGATCCGCGGCTGCTGATCCAGTTGCCGCCGGCGGTGGCGAAGGCGGCGATGGAGTCGGGCGTGGCGACGCGGCCGATGGAGGATTTCGTCGCCTACAACGACAAGCTCACCAGTTTCGTGTTCCGCACCGGCCTGCTGATGAAGCCGGTGTTCGAGCGGGCCAAGGCGGCGCCGGCGCGGGTGGTTTACGCCGAGGGTGAGGAGGAGACCGTGCTGCGCGCGGTGCAGACGGTGGTGGACCAGGGCCTTGCCGTGCCAATCCTGATCGGCCGCCCCGAGGTGATCGAGAAACGCATCAAGCGCGCCGGCCTGCGGCTGAAACCCGGCGTGGACGTGGAGATCTGCAACATCAACTCCGACCCGCGTTTCGACGCCTACTGGCAGCACTACCACCAGCTGATGGAGCGCCGCGGCGTGACCCCGTCGATGGCCAAGGCGGTGGTGCGCTCGCGTCCCACCGCGATCGCGGCGCTGATGGTGGAGCGTGGCGAGGCCGATGCGCTGCTGTGCGGCATGGTCGGCCAGTTTCCCAGCAAGCTGAAATATATCCGCGACATCATCGGCATGGACGAGGGCGTCAGCTCGGCCTCGGCAATGGCGGCGGTGGCCACCGAGAAGGGCACGTTCTTCTACCTCGACACCCACGTGATGGACGACCCCACGCCCGAGCAGATCGCCGAAGCCACGCTGCAGGCGTCGATCCGGCTGAAGCTGTTCGGCATCACCCCGAAGATCGCCCTGTTGTCGGCCGGCAACTTCGGCAGCCGCGACTGCTGCGGCGCGCACAAGATGCGCAAGGCGCTGGAGCTGATCCGCGCCAAGGCGCCGCGGCTGGAGGTGGAAGGTGAAATGCAGGCCGACACTGCGCTCACCCCCGCGCTGCGCGAGAAGCTGTTTCCGCACTCGCGGCTGGAGGGCAAGGCCAACGTGTTCGTGTTTCCCAATCTGGATGCGGCCAACATCGCCTACAACATGAGCCGCATGCTCACCGACGGCGTGGTGATCGGGCCGATCCTGATGGGTGTGGCCAAGCCGGCGCACATCCTGATGCCGCAGTCGACGGTGCGCCGGATCGTCAACATGACCGCGGTGGCCTCGGTCGAGGCGCAGATCCGCATCGGCACCCGGATTCAGGCGGCGCCCTGAGACGAAACGCCGCCGCACCGCCGTGACACCGGGCTGCCACCGTGCGGTGGCGCACGGGTGGGCCGGCCGCTAAACTTGATGGGCTCGCTGCATCCCCGGCCGCGGGTTCCCACATCAAGTCAGGCACCGCACGGCGCCGCGGAGAATCTTCATGGATCAGCTCGACGATATCCTCAATCAGGACATCGACCCTACCGAAACCGGCGAATGGATCGATTCGCTTGATGCGGTGATCCATCACGATGGCACCGAGCGCGCGCATTTCCTGCTGGAAAAAATGGTCGATACCACCCGTCGTTCGGGTGGCTACCTGCCGTTCAACCCCACCACTGAATACGTCAACACGATCCCGCCCAGCCAGGAGGCCAAGAGCCCCGGCGATGCGGCGATGGAATGGCGCATCCGTTCGCTGATCCGCTGGAACGCGATGGCGATGGTGGTGCGGGCCAACCGCAAGCCGGGTGAACTGGGCGGCCACATCGCCAGCTTCGCCTCCAGCGCCACGCTGTACGACGTGGGCTTCAACCATTTCTGGCGCGCACCCAGCGCCGACCATCCGGGCGACCTGATTTTCCATCAGGGCCATTCCAGCCCGGGTATCTACGCCCGCTCGTTCCTCGAAGGCCGCTTCGACGCCGACCAGCTCGACCTGTTCCGCGCCGACGTGATCGGCCGTGGCCGTTCGCTGACCTCTTACCCGCATCCGTGGCTGATGCCCGACTACTGGCAGGTGCCGACGGTGTCGATGGGCCTGGGCCCGATCCAGGCGATCTACCAGGCGCAGTTCTTCAAGTACCTGGAAAACCGCGGCCTGGTGCCCAAGAGCGACCGCAAGATCTGGTGCTTCATGGGCGACGGCGAATGCGACGAGCCGGAGTCCCTCGGCGCCATCTCGCTGGCCGGCCGCGAGGGCCTGGACAACCTGATCTTCGTGATCAACTGCAACCTGCAGCGGCTCGACGGCCCGGTGCGCGGCAACGGCAAGATCATCCAGGAGCTGGAGGGCGTGTTCCGCGGCGCCGGCTGGAATGCCCTCAAGCTGGTCTGGGGCAGCTACTGGGATCCGCTCCTGGCGCGCGACAGCAAGGGCGTGCTGCGCAAGCTGATGATGGAAACCGTCGACGGCGAGTACCAGGCCTGCAAGGCCTTCGGTGGCGCCTACACGCGCGAGAACTTCTTCGGCAAGTACCCGGAGACGCGCGAGATGGTGGCCAACCTCAGCGACGACGACATCTGGCGCCTGAACCGTGGCGGCCACGACCCGCACAAGGTGTATGCGGCGTACCACGCCGCGTCGAACACCAAGGGCATGCCGACCGTGATCCTGGCCAAGACGGTCAAGGGCTACGGCATGGGCCTGGGCTCGGGCGAATCGCAGAACCCCACCCATCAGCAGAAAAAGCTGGACGACGAGTCGGTGCGCACGTTCCGCGACCGCTTCAACATCCCCGTACCCGACGACAAGCTGCACGAAGTGCCGTACTACCACCCGGGCAAGGACTCCCCGGAAGTGCAGTACATGCTGGAGCGCCGCAAGGCACTCGGCGGCGCGCTGCCGCAGCGTCGGCGCACTACCGATGTGAAGCTCAAGGCGCCGGACCTGTCCGCGTTCGAGCAGATCACCAAGGGCACCGGCGACCGCGAGATCAGCACCACGATGGCGTTGGTGCGCGGCATGAACCTGCTGTTGCGCGACAAGGCCATCGGCCCGCGCGTGGTGCCGATCGTGGCCGACGAGGCGCGCACGTTCGGCATGGAAGGCATGTTCCGGCAGATCGGCATCTACGCGCCGTTCGGCCAGAAATACCGTCCGCAGGATTCCGACCAGCTGCTGTACTACCGCGAGGACCAGAAGGGCCAGGTGCTGCAGCAGGGCATCAGCGAGGCCGGCGGCATGGCCTCGTGGATGGCCGCGGCCACCAGCTACAGCATCAGCAACCAGCCGATGCTGCCGTTCTTCATCTATTACTCGATGTTCGGCTTCCAGCGCATCGGCGACCTCTGCTGGGCGGCGGGCGACATGCGCTCGCGCGGCTTCCTGGTCGGCGGCACCGCCGGTCGCACCACGCTGAACGGCGAAGGCCTGCAGCACGAGGATGGCCATTCGCACCTGCTGGCCGGCGCCATCCCCAACGTGAAGGCGTACGACCCCACGTTCTCGTACGAAGTGGCGGTGATCATGCAGGACGGCGTGCGCAGCATGCTGCAGGAGCAGGAGGACCACTACTACTACATCACCGTGATGAACGAGAACTACACCCATCCGGACATGCCCAAGGGCTGCGAGGAAGGCGTCATCAAGGGGATGTACCTGCTCAAGGACGGCGGCAAGGGCAAGAAGGGCGAGCTGCGCGTGCAGTTGCTCGGGTCCGGCACGATCCTGCGCGAGGTGATCGCGGCGGCCGAGCTGCTGGAGAAGGATTTCGGCGTGAAATCCGACATCTGGTCCTGCCCCAGCTTCGTCGAGCTGCGTCGTGACGGTTTCGATGCCGAACGCTGGAACCGCCTGCATCCGGAAGCCGAGCAGCGCGTGCCGTATGTCACCGGCCTGCTGGACGGGCGTTCTGGCCCGGCGGTCGCCGCCACCGACTACGTGCGCGAATTCGCCGACCAGATCCGTGCGTTCATCCCCGACGGCATGCACTACACCGTGCTGGGCACTGAGGGCTTCGGCCGCTCCGACACGCGTGAGCACCTGCGCGAGTTCTTCGAGGTCGATCGCCGCTGGATCGCCCATGCCGCACTGGCCGCACTGGCGAAGGAAGGCAAGGTCAGCGCCAAGGACGTCAGCCGCGCCATCAAGCAGTACAACCTGGATCCGGAAAAGCCGAATCCGCTGAGCGTCTGATCGATCCTGAAGCAATAAAAAAACCGCCCTTTCCGGGCGGTTTTTTTATCTTCCGATGGCGCCGTCAGGCACCGTCGAGCTCAATCGTCATCGCTGCTGAAAGCGCGGCGCAGCAGCAGGAAGGCGCCGATGGTGCCGGCCACGATTGCCACCGTGGCGACCGGGTGGCGATTCACCTGGCGGCGCATGCGGCGGTAGTGGTAGTTGGTTTCGTCGGCCAGGTCTTCCGCGGCGCGGGTCAACTGGCGGCGATAGCGGCCATCGCCCGCGCCGAAACGCTCCTGGATGCGGCGACGACCGCGGTCGATGAGGTTCTGCGCGCTGTCTACCGCGCCGTTCGCGGACTGGCGAACGCGTTGGCCGGCCTGCTCGCTGGCGTCACGAATCTGCCGTTCGATATCACGTCTGTGCATGGCGTTCTCCTGGACTCTGCTGACGTCACAGGCTGCCAGCGCATTCGTGAGCGAGGCGTATACCCGCGCGGTCGGGCACGGGTACCGTTCAGCCCAGCAGGTACTCGCCGCCACGCTGCAGCGCACGCTGGTAGCCCGGGCGTGAGTGGATGCGTTGCAGGAAGGCGCACAGTTTCGGCCGCGTCTCGTCCAGCCCGCCGCGCGCGGCGAACGCCTCCAGCGGAAAACTCAACTGGATGTCGGCCACGCTGAAGGTGGTGCCGCCGAACCAGTCGCTGTTTTGCAACCGGGATTCGAGGTAGTCCAGATGCAAGGCCAGTTGCGGGTCGACGAAATCGTGCTGCACCCTGCGCGCGATGCCCTTGCCGATCGGCTTGGCGAAAAACGGCATCGGCGCGCGTTCCACCCTTTGGAACACCAGCTTCAGCAGCAACGGCGGCATCGCCGAACCTTCGGCGTAGTGCAGCCAGTAATTGCAGCGCAGGCGCTCGGGCGTGCCATGCGCGGGAATCAGCACACCGGCGCCGTAACGATCGGCCAGGTACTCGACGATGGCGCCCGACTCGGCCACGGTCAGCTTGCCGTCGGTGATCACCGGCGACTTGCCCAGCGGGTGCACCGCGCGCAGTTCGGGCGGCGCCAGCATGGTTTTCGGGTCGCGCTGGTAGCGCTTGATCTCGTACGGCACGCCCAATTCCTCCAGCAGCCACAGGATGCGTTGCGAGCGCGAGTTGTTGAGATGGTGCACGACGATCATGAAGGCTCCGCAAGGGGCGACATGGTGAGTGGGTATCCGGCGGCGCCGGCCACGTGCGCAAGCATGCCGCACTGCATCACAGCATGCCTGATTCGCGTCCGTGCGGCAGATGCTCCGAGTGGCCGCCGAGCGATCGCGTCGTCTGGACATCCGAACCGTGCTCCAACTACTGTAGGGCGGTTCTGAAGGGGTGATGAATCGGCAGTGTCCCGGTCCGGAATCAGCAAACTTCCGGACACCCGGCCAGGCGCAAAAACGCTCCTTCCCCATCGACGTTCCCGCCTGGCCCACCCTCGTGGCATTCCGGCCGGCGCGTCGCCCAACGCAACCCGAGGACGAAACATGACGGTACCCAGGAAAATCGGCTTGATCGCCGCATGCGCGCTCGGCGGCCTGATGGCATCGCCCGCGTTTGCCCAGGAGCCGGCGCCGGCGCCGACGCGCCAGGAACTCGCCGGCAAGCCGTGGATGAACACCCACCTGAGCGCCGCCGAACGCACCCAGCTGGTCCTCAAGGAAATGACCCAGGAGGAAAAGCTGCGCCTGGTGATGGGCTATTTCGGCACCGACCTGGACGGCAAGCATTACAAGCGGCCGAAGGAATCGCTGCACCAGTCCGCGGGCTTCGTCTACGGCGTTCCGCGCCTCGGCATTCCCAACCAGTGGCAGACCGATGCCGGTGTGGGTGTGGCGTCGCAGCGCGGGCCGAACGTGCGCGAGCGCACCTCGCTGCCCTCGGGCATGAACACCGCGGCCACCTGGAACCCCGAGGTCGGCTTTGCCGGCGGCGCGATGATCGGCGCCGAGGCGCGTTCGTCCGGCTTCAACGAGATGCTGGCCGGTGGCGTCAACCTGGTGCGCGAACCGCGCAACGGGCGCAATTTTGAATACGGCGGTGAAGACCCGCTGCTCGCCGGCACCATCGTCGGTGCGCAGATCAAGGGTATCCAGTCCAACCACATCATCTCGACGCTGAAGCACTACGCGTTGAACGATCAGGAGACCGGCCGCAACTTCCTCAACGTCGAGGTCGACGATGCGGCGGCGCGCATGTCCGATCTGCTGGCATTCCAGATCGCCAACGAACAGGGCCAGCCCGGTTCGGTGATGTGCTCCTACAACCGGGTTGACGGTATCTATGCCTGCGAAAACCCGTACCTGCTGAACGAAGTGCTGAAGGGCGACTGGGGCTTCAAGGGTTTCGTGATGTCCGACTGGGGCGCGACCCACAGCACGGTCCAGGCGGCCAACAACGGCCTGGACCAGCAGTCCGGCGTGCCGTTCGACAAGTCGCGCTATTTCGGTGACGCGCTGGGCGAGGCGGTGGCCAATGGCTGGGTGCCGCAGAAGCGGCTTGACGACATGGCCGGCCGCGTCCTGTACGCCATGTTCGAGCACAAGCTGATCGACGATCCGGTCACTGGCCCGAAGACCAACATCGATTTCGCCGCCCATGCCAAGGTCACGCAGAACGATGCCGAAGAAGGCATGGTGCTGCTGAAGAACGACAACGCGCTGCTGCCGATCAAGACGGGCCTGAAGAAAATCGCCATCATCGGTTCCCATGCCGATGTGGGCGTGCTTTCCGGCGGTGGTTCGTCGCAGGTCTACCCAGTGGGCGGCATGGCGGTGAAGGGGCTGGGCCCGGATTCATTCCCCGGCCCCACGGTGTACTTCCCGTCGTCGCCATTGAAGGCGATCCAGGCCCGCGCGGGCAACGCCAAGGTCACGTTCAATGATGGTTCCGACCCCGCCGCCGCCGCGCGGCTGGCGGCGGCCAGCGATCTGGTCATCGTGTTTGCCCATCAGTGGACGGCCGAAGCGTTTGACGTGCCCAACCTGTCGCTGCCCGACAACCAGGATGCGCTGATCGCCGCGGTGGCCAAGGCCAATCCGCATACGGCCGTGGTGCTGGAAACCGGCGGCGCGGTGCTGATGCCGTGGCTGAAGGACGTCGGCGCGGTACTGGAGGCGTGGTATCCGGGCACCAGCGGCGGCGAAGCCATCGGCCGGGTGCTGTTCGGTGAAGTGAATCCGTCGGGCCATCTGCCGATCACCTTCCCGGCCTCGGAGCAGCAACTGCCGCGTCCGGTGCTCGATGGCGACCCGAAGAAGCCGGAGCTGCGTTTCGACGTCAATTACAGCGAAGGCGCGGCCGTGGGCTACAAGTGGTTTGACCTGAAAGGCCTGAAGCCGCTGTTCCCGTTCGGTTATGGCTTGTCGTACACCAGTTTCAGCCATGACGGTCTGGCCGCCCACTGGGCCGATGGCCAATTGACGGTGAGCTTCACGATCAAGAACACCGGCGCCGTGGCCGGCAAGGATGTGGCGCAGGTTTACGTCGCGTCGCCGAAGGGCCTGTGGGAAGCACCCAAGCGTCTGGGCGCGTTCCAGAAGCTGGCGCTGAAGCCGGGTGAAAGCCGCAAGGTCAGCGTCAAGGTCGACCCGCGCCTGCTGGCGATGTACCAGAGCAAGGACAAGACCTGGAAAATCGCCAGCGGCGAGTATCAGGTGACCGTGGCCAAGTCCGCGCTCGATCCGCAGGCCAGCGTGACGGTGAAGCTGCCGGCGACGACCGTGGACGTCAACGGCAAGTAGCCCGTTTTGCAGTGCATTCGAAAGCCCTTCCGGCTCTGCCGGAGGGGCTTTCTGCTTTCCGGGGTGACCGCGCCCGCACGTTGACACCGCGTTGCCGCCATGGCGTTTAGCGTGCCGGCAACGCGTTTCGACGGATGCATCCATGACCAGGCAAGCCACCCACGTCTACACCGAGCCACGGGATATCCAGCGCTTCGAGACGCTGGTGCAGGCATTGTCCGATGGCGCACGCGTCCGCCTGCATCTGGTCGATGGCCAGCATTGCGAGGGCGTGGTGTGCGCCCGCCCCACCGTGCAGATGTTCTACGACGACACCGGCAAGGAGGGCGTCAATGGTGTGGTGGAGCTGGAGCACCTGAACCTGTCGGACTGGCGCCGGCGGGTGTGGTTCGACCAGATCACCGACGTGGAGCTGCTCGATACGAATGCACCGTTGCGGGCGTGACTGCAGCCGTGCCGCCGCTGCGGTTGCACCACAGTGGTGGACGATTCAAGCTAGTGGCTTTGTCCCTGCGAGCCTTTGCCGATGATCCGACTGACGATTTTTCGCCTGGCCCTGGCCACGTTTCCTTGTGGGCTGGTGATGCTTGCCGGTTGTTCCGGTGGCGGTGCGCCGGCGCCGGGCGCGGAGCAGCAGCAGGCCGCCGCGAAAGCGCAGGCGGCGGCCACCAATCTCGACACGTATCGTCAGCTGGTGCGCATCGGCAACGACCAGATGGCCGTGTCGATGGGCCAGGACATCGTGCGCCGTTTCCCGCAGAGCGAGGCGGCGGCAGAAGTGCAGAAGACCTTGCCTGCCATCGAGAAGCGCTATCGCGAAACCAGCGAGAAAAACCGGCTGGCGCGGTTGTGGCTGTACCAGGTGGCGCCGATGCAGGGCGGCACCCAGTCGACTGCCACCATCCAGAGCAGCAAGCCCGGTGGCAACGACAGTGTGCGCCTGATCCTGCGGCGACATACCGACTGGGGCCAGAGCGTGTTCCTGTTCGGCTCGGGCGCGGGCTTCGTCTGTCGCGGCAATTGCACCATCAAGGCGACCGTCGACGGCAAGCCGGTGGGGATCAAGGCGTTTGCGCCGCCCAGCGGCGAGCCGGCGCTGATGATCCGCGATGACAAGCAGTTCCTGGCCCTGCTGCACGGCGCGGCGAAAATCACCATGGACGTCACCGTGGCCGATGGCGAGAAGAAGGAAACGCTGCTGTACGAGGTCGGCGGTTTCGATCCCGCGAAGTGGCAGAAGCTGGACAAGCCGAAAAAGAAGTAGCACGCCGACTCAGTGCAGGAACAGTTTCTCGGTGATGCGCGCCAGCGGGCGTGCCATCGCCTTCTGCATCCACGGTGACAGGTCGAGTGGCTTGATCAGCATCTTCACCGTCATTTCCGCGGGAATGTGTCGGCGCAGCAGGCCCTGCGCCCGGTCGCTGATGCGGCGGAACTCCGCCTCGTTTTCGCGCAGGTGCGGGTAGCACTGGTTGAACACATGGCGAAGGGCGATATCGCTGTCCTCGCTCTTGATCTCGCGCACTCGCCGCAGAATCGCCCGGAAAACCTTGTAGCGACCGAAGTCCCCGCGTTCCCGGTACAGCAGGTAGTGACGATAGAAGTGCTTGTAGTGGCGCACTTCATCACTCTTGATGTAGCCGGTGAGTTCCTTCAGCACCGGCTCGTCGGTGATGTCGTGCAGGGCGCGGTAAAGGCTGGCGGTACCGGTTTCCACCACGCAGCGCGCGGCCAGCTCCAGCCCGCGAGACGACTCCAGCTGCTCGGCGGTGCACACCGCGCCGTAGTCGTGCCAGAACGTGGCGAACGCCGCGTCCCAGTCGAACTCCGGCCACACGGCGCGCACATACGCGGCCAGCGCGCGGCCGTGCTGTAGCTCTTCGTGTTTCCAGTGTTCGGTCAGCCAGGTCTGCAACTCGGCGTCGTCGGCGAAGTGGTCGACAAGATTCTGCGCGTACAGGTCCGAGCCGCTTTCCACGAAGGAGGAGCTGCACAGCAGGAAAAACAGATCCTCGTTGTGGCGGATGCGGGCAATGTCGATTTGGCCGAGGTCCAGGCTTTCGAGGGTCCAGGGCAGGGCGGTGGTATAGGTCAACGCGATTCCTGTGAGTCACCGGATGTGGCGGCATCTTGCGCGCGGCCACATGACGAGGGGATGAGACAGGATAGGTCGTGTGGGTGCTGGCGGATTAACGCCACCCGACTTGCCGGCTGCGCGACGGAAGTTTCAGCGCACCACGGTGACCGGCACGTGCGCCTTGGCAAGCACGTTGCTGGAGACCGAACCCAGCAGCCAGCGCGCCAGCGCGCCGCGCTCGGTGTGGCCGATCACCAGGTGATCCACGCCGTGCTGTTCGATCTGGCTCAGCAGCACGTCGCCGGGGCTGCCGTAGGTCAGTTCCACGTCAACCAGTTCGTTGGCGTCGGGCACGATGGCGGTCAGTTCGTCCAGCAACTCGCGCGCGCGCTGGGTGCCCGAATCGGCCATCAACAACGCCGACACATCGGCCCCGCCCTCGGTGACCTGCAGCACCGACACCACGCGCACGCGGCCATGGTTGCAACGCGCCAGGTCGATGGCGAACTGGAAAGCGCGGCGTGATGCATCGGAGCCGTCGTAACCCACCAGCGAATACTTGACCATGATTGCTCCTCGGCGCCGTTCGACATCGGACGCAACGAGTCTAGGAGCCCTGTCGGCAGAAACACAAACCGCCGCGACCGTGCGGGCAAACCGCGTTCTCCGCGCGATGAACGCCGTGTTCATCGAGCGGGACATGGCGGGCTTGCCTGCACATTCGCATCACGCGGCGATGTACACGCTTCGCCCTCCCACCCTCTCAAGGAGATGACCATGATCAAGCGTACTTTTGGAATGGCGGCACTCGTGTTGGCCTGCGCGGGTGCGGCGACGATGATGCCGGCCGGCCAGGCCCAGGCAACCGATGCCAAGGTGGATTGCCACCTGGTCTACAACCTGTCCGGCTGGTCGCTGATCTACAAGCACGCCGAGGGTACCGGCACCATCACCTGCGAAAACGGCCAGACGGCCAATGTGAAGATCGAGGTGGTCGGCGGCGGCCTCACCGCCGGCAAGTACCGGATCAACAACGGCAAGGGCGAGATCAGCGACGTGCACGATATTTCCGATGTGTTCGGTGATTACGCCCAGGCCGGCGCCGAGGCGGGCGTGGTGAAAAGCTCGGGTGCGCAGGTGCTGACCAAGGGCACCACGTCCCTGGCATTGGCGGGCACCGGCGAGGGCGTCAACCTCGGTGTGTCGGTGGGCAAGTTCACCATCACGCGACGCTGAGCGGGGCCGACAGGCGGGATGAAAAAGGAGGGGCGCCGGTGGCGCCCTTCCTCGTTTCTACGCGTAAACTGCGGACTGTCGTTTTTTCCCGTCATCCATGGAGAGTCCGCCCATGCGTCGCATTTCCTGTTTGCTTGTCGTGGCCTTGTTATTCGGTCTGGCGGCCCCGGCATGGGCAGCGGGACCACAGGTGGGGCAGGTCGCGCCGGCCTTCCATTTGCAGGATCAGAACGGCCACTGGCTGCAGCCGTCCGATTTCCACGGCCAATGGCTGGTGCTGTATTTCTACCCGAAGGATTTCACCCCCGGCTGCACCACCGAGGTGTGCACCTTCCGCGACGACATCGCCAAGCTGCGCAAGGCGGGCGCCAAGGTGGTGGGCATCAGCCTCGACGACGTGAAATCGCACGCCGAGTTCGCGCGCAAATACCACGTGCCCTTCCCGTTGCTGTCCGACGCGGACACCACCGTCGCCGCCGCTTACGGCGTACTGGCGTCCCGCGGCGGCTCGCATTACGCACGGCGCACCACCTTCCTGATCGATCCGCAGGGCAAGGTGGCCAAGGTCTATGAGGACGTTGACCCGGAGAAGAACTCCGCCCAGGTGCTGGCCGACCTCGCCGCGTCAAAGGCGGCGGGCTGATGCCGCTGCTGGTTCGCGCCGAAGGCCGGGTGGCGCCCGGACGCGGGTTGGCGGCATGGCGTGTGGTGACCTGGCTGTTGCTGCTGTTTGCCGCGATCGGTGGCGTGCAATACATCAACCACGGCAGCGCCGTCTGGGGTGAGCTGCAACGCTGGCCCGCGGGCGACACCGACCACGTGCCGGCGCTGCAGCGCATGCTGGCGTGGGATGCGGCTTACCTGCTGGTCGCGTTTGTCATCATCGTGCTGTGCGCGGGCGTGATCCTGCGTCAGGCCTGGGCGCGTTCCGCCCTGCGCGTCGCCGCCGTGCTGCTGGCGGCGTGGGCGCTGGCCAGCGGCGTGCTGCTGGCTTCGGCGATGCGGGCACTGTTTCCGGCGGACACCGCCGTGTCGCTGATGGTGGCGCAGCTTCCGCACAGTTACCTGCTGGCGCTGGGGATGAAGGCCGTCGCCGTGCCGGTGCTGCTGTGGCTGGCTTGGCGGTTGGGTCGGCCGGACGTGCGTGCCCGGTTCATGCGCCGGCGCTGATGGACGTTTGCCTGCAGGCGCATTCAGCAGGGATTGGTGCGCCGGCCGTTATGGGTGATCAACGTTTTCCAGGGATCCATCCGATGCGCCTTCGCCTGCTTGTCTTGCTGTGCACAACGTTGACGGCCACCTCGCTGTCGGCGCAGGAATGGGCGACCACCTGCCACGCCAGCAGCAGTTACGACGTCACCCTGAAGCCTTCAAGCATCCTGTTCGACCGGCCGTCACCGGCCCCGTTCCACGTCGAGATGCAGCAAGGCACGTTGCGCACCGACGGCACAGCGGTAGCGCTGAATGCGGAGCAGCAGGATCGCCTGACCCTGTTCGAGCGCGAGCTGCGCGCGCTGGCGCCGCGCGTGCGCACGGTGGCGCAGCACGGGCTGGATATGGCGGTGCGGGCGCTGAAAGAGGAGACCCAGGGCATGAGCCTCGGCGCCGACACCCGGGCGGAGCTCGATCGTCGCCTGGCCAGCCACGCGGCCACCTTCAAGCAGCGCATCGCCGCCAGCAACAGCACCCACGACTGGCAGAGCGACGTCATCGACCAGTACGCCAACCAGATCGCCGCCGACGTGCTGCCGTTGCTGGCCAACGACCTCGGCCAGCAGGCGCTCGACGCGGCGATGCGGGGTGATCTGCAGGCGGCGGCGACGCTGCGCGACCAGGCCACCGGGCTGGCCAGCGGCCTGCGACCACGACTGGAACAGCGGATGCAGGCGCTGCAACCGCAGATCGCCGCCTTGTGCCCCGCGATCACCCGGCTGGCCGATCTGCAGCAGGGCGTGCGTGGCAGCAACGGCCAGCCGCTGAACCTGCTGCACATCGGGCAGTGACTGCCTGATCGCCGTTCAGGGCTCCCTAAGCGGTGAGCGACGAGGATGACGCGTCATCTCGCTTCATCACCCGCTGGAGCCGATTGTGGCGCTGTTCGCTCCCCGTTCCATCTACGAACCCCTGATCCAGCACAGCATCGACCTGTGCCGGCTGTACCGCCGTGCCGCCACCGCCGCGCGCGAGCCGGGGTTGCGCAGCGTGCTGAATGAAAACGCCCAGACGCTGATGCTGGTGGTCGCCGACCTGCAGGCACAACAGCGCAGGACCGGTGAACCGTCCCGGCAGCGTGGCACCTTGCGCGGCACGCTGCGGGCACAGTGGGCGGCGGGCATGCCCAACAACGCCTCGCGCACGGACAACGACTGGATCCACGCACTGGGGCAGTACGAAGTGCGCTTGCTGCACCTGTTCGAACGCGCCACCATTGCCACCGCCCCTGCCGACGTGGCGCTGGTGCTGCGCCGGCAACTGCCGCGCCTGCACGGCATCCACCTGGACATGCATGGCCTGGGTGGCACCGCGCGTCATTGAAGGAAGATCCCATGTCGCCGACCGCCGAGGCCGTGCTTGCCTTCTGGTTTGCCGAGGAAAGCGCCGCGCACTGGTTTGCCGCCGACGCCGCCTTCGATGCGCAGATCCGCACCCGTTTCGGTGCCGTCGCCACCGCCGCGGCCGACGGTGAACTCGATGGCTGGACGCGTACGCCGCTGGGCTGGCTGGCGCTGCTGATCCTGCTGGACCAGTTCAGCCGCAATCTCCACCGCAACGATGCCAAGGCCTGGGCGCAAGACCCCAAGGCGTTGTCGCTGGCGCTGGCGGGCATCGAACGCGGCGACGACCAGGCCCTGCCGCCGCTGCAGCGCGTGTTCGCCTATCTTCCGCTGGAACACGCCGAGGATCTCGCCGTGCAGCATCGCTCGGTGGCGCTGTTCGAGGCGCTTTGCGCCGAGTCGGGCCCCGAACAGCGGGCGTCGTTCGAGGGCTTTCTCGACTACGCGCGGCGCCATCGCGACATCATCGAGCGCTTCGGCCGCTTCCCGCACCGCAATGCGGTGCTGGGCCGTTCGTCCACGGCGCAGGAGGCGATCTACCTGGCACAGCCGGGCGCCGGCTTCTGATCGACCGGCGCCGCGCTGGCGCCGATGCCGGCAAACCCCTTCGCGTACATGCAGCGGTTTCCGATACCGTCCCGCGGCGCACCGCGCCAGCCTGATCGGCGCCCATCACGGGCTACCTCGCCATCGGGAACGACCATGCCCAAACCCGCCACATCCCTGCCGCTCGCACTGGCACTCGCCTGCGCGCTCGGCCTCTGCAGTACGGCGACTTTCGCCTCCAATACCTTGCGCGTCGGCAACCAGGTCCTCACCACCGGCGACAGCGTGATGCGCGTGGTTGAGCTGCTGGGTAAGCCGTCGCGCAAATTCCGGCGCCATCCCGCCACGTCGCGCCGCGGTCGTGGCGTGCGCGTGATCACCGATGCCGACCGCGGCGAGCAGTGGCAATACCGTCGCGGCAACCACCTCACCACGGTGACCATCATCGATGGCACGGTAGGTGACATCGACGACCGGCGCCGCTGAGAACGCGCTACCCGCCAGGCGCAACCCGGGTGATTTCGGCCCCGGGCGCCGCCGCCCTGCGATCGACGCCAGCCGCCGATCCGTGACCCGCGTTGCCGCATCCGCCATGGGCGGGTTCGGCCCCGTCGAGCGTCCTCCGCGACCCGCATACTCCGCCGCATAGTGGGCGAAAGACCCGCCTGTTCGTTATGATTGGCACTTGTTTCCGCCGCGATCCCCTCCGGCGGCGCACCATTGTCCCCGCCATCTCCAGGAGCCATTCATGGCCGATCTCAAAGAAGCTCGTGTTCCCGACATCGGCCACGCTGACGTACCGGTCATCGAAGTACTGGTCAAGGCCGGCGACCGCGTCGAGAAAGAACAGAGCCTCATCACCCTGGAATCGGACAAGGCCACGATGGAAGTCCCCGCGCCGTTCGCCGGCACGGTGAAGGAAGTGAAGCTGAAAGTGGGCGATGAAGTTTCCGAAGGCGCGGTGATCGCCATCATCGAGGCTGACGGCGCTGGCGCCGCACCCGCCGCCCAGGAAGCACCCAAGGCCGCCGCCGCCCCGGCGCCCGCCAAGCAGGCCGAGGCGCCCCAGGCGCCCGCCGCTGCCGCGCCCGCGCCATCCGCCGGCGGCGTGCGCCCCGCGCTGGTGCCGGACATCGGCCACTCCGGCGTGCCGGTGATCGAAGTGCTGGTGAAGGTGGGTGACACCGTCACCAAGGACCAGAGCCTGATCACGCTGGAGTCGGACAAGGCCACGATGGAAGTGCCGTCGCCGTTCGCCGGCGTGGTGAAGGAACTGAAGGTGAAGGTGGGCGACGAGCTCTCCGAGGGCGACGTGATCGCCATGATCGAAGGTGGCGATGCCGCGCCTGCCGCTCCGGCAGCCGCACCGGCCCCGGCGCCGGCACCCGTGGCGGCTGCACCGGCACCTGCGCCCGCGCCGCAAGCCGACCGCAGCAACCTGCCGGTGGCGCGTCCGCCGGTGGATGCCAGCGTGGTGATGCCGGGCGATGCGCCGTACGCCAGCCCGGCGGTGCGCGCATTTGCCCGCGAGCTGGGCGTGGACATTGCGCAGGTCAAGGGCAGTGGTCGCGGCGGCCGTATCCAGCGCGACGACGTGAGCGGCTATGTGAAACACGCGCTGGCCTCCGGCGCGCGGCCGGTTTCCGGCGGTGCGGCGAGCGCTGGCAACGGGCTCAGCCTGCTGCCGTGGCCGAAGGTGGATTTCGCCAAGTTCGGAGAGATCGAGGAAAAGCCGCTGTCGCGCATCCAGAAGATTTCCGGCGCCAACCTGGCCCGAAACTGGGCGATGATCCCGCACGTCACCCAGCACGAAGACGCCGACATCACCGAGCTGGAGGCGTTCCGCAAGCAGCTTGGCGCGGAGAACAAGGACACGAAGATCAGCCCGCTGGTGTTCCAGATCAAGGCGGTGGTGGCGGCGCTGAAGGCGTTCCCGCAATTCAACGCCTCGCTGGACGAGAGCGGCGAGAAGCTGGTGCTCAAGAAATATTTCCACATCGGCATCGCGGTGGACACGCCCGATGGCCTGGTGGTGCCGGTGATCCGCGACTGCGACAAGAAGGGCCTGCTGGACCTGGCGCGCGAGCTGGGCGAGATCTCCAAAAAGGCGCGCGACAAGAAGCTGGGCCCGGCCGACATGTCGGGCGGCTGCTTCTCGATCAGCTCGCTGGGCGGCATCGGCGGCACGTACTTTACGCCGATCGTCAACGCGCCCGAAGTGGCCATCCTGGGTGTGTCCAAGTCGGCGATGAAGCCGGTGTGGAACGGCAAGGAGTTCGCGCCGCGGCTGATGCTGCCGCTGTCGCTGTCCTACGACCACCGCGTGATCGACGGCGCGCTGGCCGCCCGTTTCGCCGTGTTCGTGGCCAACCAGCTGGCCGACATCCGCCGCCTGCTGCTGTGACGGAGGCCGCATGCTGCTGGCGGCGGCACTGATTCCCGCGGAGCCCGCAGCTACGCCGGTCAGCGAGTGGTTGAGTCGCCCGCTGTTCCACGGCGGCGGCTTTGATCTGACCGTCGGCTCGCTGGCGGCGGCGGTGCTGCTGTTCTGTCTGTGCGTATTGCTGTCGATGCTGGTGCGGCAGTTGCTGCGCCGTTATGCGCGCCGCTACGAGCACGTCAACCTGTCGTCCATCTACGTGTTCGGCCGCTTGATGCACTACCTGTTGCTGCTGGTCGGCGTGTTGCTGGCGCTGAATGCCAGTGGCATCCCGATCGCCCGCTTCACCGTGTTTGCCGGCGCGCTGGGTGTGGGCCTGGGCTTTGGCCTGCAGGCCATCTTCAACAACTTCGTCTGCGGCGTGGTGCTGCTGTTCGACCGCAGCCTCAAGGTGGGCGACTTCGTCGACCTGGCTTCCGGCGTGCACGGCCGCGTGCGCGACATCCATATCCGCGCCACCCGCATCACCACCAACGACGACATCGATGTCCTGGTGCCGAACTCCGAATTCGTGAACGGTCGCGTGGTCAACTGGACCGTGCGCGAGGGCTTCCGGCGCCTGAAGGTTCCGTTCCACGTGGCCTACGCCAGCGACAAGGAAACCGTGCGGCAAGCCGCGCTCCAGGCGGTGCGCGAAGTGAAGTTCACGCTGGACGCCGAGGGCGACAAGGCGCCGCAGGTGCGACTGGTGGCTTTCGGCGAATGGGCGCTGCAGTTCGAGCTGGTGGTGTGGCTGAATGCCGATGCCACCCGCCGACCCGGCGCCGCGCTGGCCGCCTACAACTGGGCGCTGCATGATGCCTTGCTGGCGCATGGCATAACGATTCCCCTGCCGCAGCGCGACGTGCAGTTGCGCCGGCCCCAACGCGCTATCCCTGTCTCCTGAATCCCGTGGCCGGCGGCCACAACCGCCGGCCCGCAACTCCCGAGGAAAAACCATGGCCAACACCATCGAAGTAAAAGTTCCCGATATCGGCCACGACAACGTGCCGGTGATCGAGGTGCTGGTGAAAGCCGGCGACACCGTGGAAAAGGAACAGAGCCTGATCACGCTGGAGTCGGACAAGGCGACCATGGAGGTTCCCTCCAGTGCCGCGGGTGTGGTCAAGGAGTTGAAGCTGAAGGTGGGCGACGAGGTTTCGGAAGGCGCGGTGATCGTTGTGCTGGAGGTCGCCGGCGATGCCGCGGCGGCCGCCCCGGCACCGCCGCCCAAGGTCGAGGCGCCGAAGGCCGCTGCGCCCGCCCCGACACCTGCCGCCTCGCCGGCGCCGACTGCCGCAGGCGCGTCCGGTCGCACGCCCGACGTCGAATGCAAGCTGGTCGTGCTCGGCTCCGGCCCCGGCGGCTACACCGCGGCGTTCCGCGCCGCCGACCTGGGCGTCGACACCGTGCTGGTGGAGCGCTATGCCAGCCTGGGCGGTGTCTGCCTCAACGTGGGCTGCATCCCGTCCAAGGCGCTGCTGCATGCCGCCGCCGTGATCGATGAAGCCGAGGCGATGGCTGCCCATGGCGTGAGTTTTGGTGCACCGAAACTCGATCTCGACAAGCTGCGCGGTTTCAAGGAAAAGGTGGTCGGCCAGCTCACCGGCGGCCTGGCCGGCATGGCCAAGGCGCGCAAGGTGCGCACCGTGCAGGGCACCGGTACCTTCGTTTCGCCGAACGAACTGGAAGTCCAGACGAACGACGGCGTGAAGCTGATCCGTTTCGAGAACGCCATCATCGCCGCCGGCTCGCAGTCGGTGAAGCTGGGCATGTTCCCGTGGGACGACGAGCGCATCCTCGACTCGACCCGCGCGCTGGAAATGAAGGACGTGCCGAAGAAGCTGCTGGTCGTCGGCGGCGGCATCATCGGCCTGGAAATGGCCACGGTGTATGCGGCGCTGGGCAGCGAAGTGACCGTGGTCGAGTTCATGGACCAGATCATCCCGGGCGCCGATGCCGACCTGATCAAGCCGCTGGCCAAGCGCCTCGGCAGCCGGCTCAAGGGCATCCACCTGAAGACCAAGGTGGTCAGCGCCAAGGCCACCAAAAAAGGCATCGAGGTCGGTTACGAGGGCGAAAGCATTCCCGAAACCACGCTGTTCGATCGCGTGCTGGTGTCGGTGGGCCGCTCGCCCAATGGCGGCAAGATCGGCGCGGAAAAGGCCGGCGTCGCGGTGACCGATCGCGGCTTCATCAACGTCGACACGCAGATGCGCACCAACGTGCCGCACATCTTCGCCATCGGCGACCTGGTCGGCCAGCCGATGCTGGCACACAAGGCCACCCACGAGGCGCACGTGGCGGCCGAAGTGGTGGCCGGGCTGAAGAGTCATTTCGATGCGCGGGTGATCCCGTCGGTGGCGTTCACCAACCCGGAAATCGCCTGGGTCGGCGTGACCGAACGCGAGGCGAAGGAGAAGGGCCTGAAGATCGGCGTGGGCAAGTTCCCGTGGGCGGCCTCGGGCCGCGCCATCGGCATCGACCGCACCGAGGGCTTCACCAAGCTGATCTTCGACGAGGAGACCCATCGCATTGTCGGTGGCGGCATCGTCGGCGTGAACGCGGGCGACCTGATTTCCGAACTGGCGCTGGCGATCGAGATGGGCAGCGAAGCGGCCGACATCGCCCTCACCATCCACCCGCATCCCACCCTGGGCGAGTCGGTGGGGATGGCGGCCGAAATCTACGAAGGCACCATCACCGACCTGTACATCCCGAAGAAGAAGTGACCCTCGACAGGCTGTAGGAGCGCACCGTGTGCGCGAATGCTCCTGTAGGAGCGGCTTCAGCCGCGATGCTTCTCATTCGAAGCCATCGCGACTGAAGTCGCTCCCACAAACAGATCGCCCTGCATCGCCTCGTCCTCCGCTGCGATAAAGCCGGACAAGCCCACGCCGACCAGTCGATAGCGGTGATCCGCTGACTGGTCCACACGATCACGCAGCGCACAGGCGATATCGGCCAGCGCGTGGGCCGATGACGGGTGTGTCGACGGCGTCAGGCTGCGGGTGAGGGTGCGGAAATCCGAGGTCTTGAGTTTCAGCACCACGGTGCGCGCCACCCGGCGGTGCTCGCCGGTGCCGTGCTGGCGCAGGTGACCGGCCCAGGCTTTTTCGGCCAGGCGGCGGATGTGCGGTTCGATCTCGTCCAGCGGCAAATCATGCTCGAAGGTGTCTTCGGCGGAAATCTGCAGGGTGGGGCGTTCGGACTGCACCGCGTGGTTGTCGATACCGCGCGCCAGTTCATGCAGGCGGCGGCCCCAGCGACCGAAGCGGCCCTCCAATTCGGCCAGCGCATGCGCCCGCAGCGCACCCACGGTATCAATGCCCAGCGCCGCCAGCTTCGCCTCCATCACCTTGCCCACCCCGGGCAGCCGGCCGACGGGCAGCGGGGTGAGAAACGCTTCGACCTGGTGCGGGCGGATGACACAGAGGCCGTCGGGCTTGTTCCAGTCCGAGGCGATCTTGGCCAGGAACTTGTTCGGCGCCACGCCGGCCGATGCGGTCAGCGCCGTCTCGGCGCGGATCGCCGCCCGGATCGCCTCGGCGGTGGCGGTGGCCGAGGGCAAGTCGGTTTTCGGGTGGGTGACGTCCAGGTAGGCCTCGTCCAGCGACAACGGCTCGATCAGGTCGGTGTGCCGCGAAAAGATCTCGCGGATCTGCCGCGACACCGCCTTGTAGCGCACGAAATCCGGCGGCACGAAGATCAGCTGCGGGCACAAGCGCTCGGCCCGCATCGCCGGCATCGCCGAGCGCACGCCGAACACGCGCGCCTCATAGCTGGCCGCGCACACCACCGAGCGCGCGCCACGCCAGGCCACCGCCACCGGCTGGCCGCGCAATGACGGATCGTCGCGCTGCTCCACCGACGCGTAGAACGCGTCCATGTCGATGTGCAGGATTTTTCGTGGAGGGACGGACACGCGGGCAACCGGAATACCAATGCCCGGATTCTAGAACCCGCCACGGTCACCATGTGTCAGCAGTGATGCGGATGGCCGACTCCGCGGTACGAATGGGGCTGGTCGAAACCACCCGCACAATGGCAAGGTGGCGGCCATGACGACCCAACCTGCCGCCTATGCCCGCCGCCTGAACAGTTGGGACGCGGCGATGATCGTGATCGGCGGCGTCATCGGCGCCGGCATCTTCCTCACGCCGTCCACGGTGGCGCGCAACACGGGCTCGGGTACCGAGGTGTTGATCCTGTGGACGGTCGGCGGCTTGCTGACCCTGGCCGGCGTGCTGTGTTACGCCGAGCTGGGCGCGCGGCGGCCCCAGGCGGGCGGCATCTATGTCTATCTGCGCGAGGCGTTCGGGCTGCTGCCGGCGTTCCTGTTCGGCTGGACGATGGCGCTGATCAACTACCCCGGCAGCGTGGCGGCGGTGGCCACCATGTTCGCCCGTTACCTGTGCGCGGCGATCGGCTTGCCGCTGCTGTATGCGTCGCCGGTGGCGGTGGGGGCGATCGTGTTCATCGTGGGCGTCAACCTGTTCGGCATCCGTGCCGGTGCGCTGATCCAGAATACGTTCACCGTGTTGAAGCTGGCCGCATTGGCCTTGCTGGTGGTGGCAGGGTTGATCCTGGCCGACGGCAATTTCGGCCTGGCGCTTTCGACCGACAGCGCGCATCCGGTGTCGTCGTGGGCTTTCGCAGGCGCGCTGCTGCCCGTGCTTTTCAGCTACGGCGGCTTCCATTACCTGAACGATCTGGCGGGTGAGGTGCGCGATCCGCAACGCACCTTGCCACGCGCGCTGGGTCTGGGCATGGGTGGGGTGGTGATCTGCTACGTGCTGGCCAACCTGGCCTATCTGGGCGGCCTGGGTCATGCGGGCCTGGCCGCCAGCGAGGCGCCGGCGGCGGACCTGATGGCGAAGCTGTTCGGCCCGCACGGCGCCACCGTGATCGCGGCGGGCATCGCCTGTTCCACCTTCGGTTACTGCAGCATCGCGATCGCCGGCGGTGCCCGCGTGCTGCAGACGATGGGCGCCGACGGCATGTTCTTTCGCGCGGCCGGGCGCATCGATGCGCGCACCCGGGCGCCGCAGATCGCATTGCTGGCGCTGGGCGCGTGGGCGATCGTGCTGACGCTGTCGGGCAGTTTCAACCAGTTGCTCAACTACACCACGGTGGGCGAGTGGCTGGGCCACGTGTTCGGCATCGCCACGCTGTTCTGGTACCGCAAGCATTTCATCGACGAGCCGGCGCCGTACCGGGTGCCGTTCTATCCGCTGCTGCCGCTGGTGTTCGTGATCACCGTGTTCGGCGTGATCGTGGCCTCGGCGATCAACCGCCCCGGCGACGCGGGCATGAGCCTGCTGATCATCGCGCTGGGCGTGCCGGTGTATTACGGCTGGCGCTGGCTGGAAGGTCGCAAGGCGGGTTGAATGCGGCGCTGAGATCGGCACTCGGTGGGCAACCGATGCGGTGGCCGTGCCGTTGCCTGGCGACCGCGCGTTGCGCGCACCGCGATGGCTGCGCTTCACCTTCGCGCGCCATACTCGACGTTTCGATCGAGACGGCGGAGCCATGAAGCGAATCGTCCTCGCCGGTTGCCTGGGCCTGTTGTGCGGCTGCCACGCGCAGGCGTCGATGACGCCGATCGATCTGGCCGCGCCCGCCGCGAAGGCACGTGTCACGCTGGAGCGTGTGCACCGCGATGGCGCGCCACAGACGATCGACGGTTTCACCCTGCAGCGCTTCACCTTCGAGGCGGCCGCTTCGCCGGCATTGACGGTGACGTCGGCGAACGCGTTGGCTGACGGCGACGAACTGCTGGTGCAGGTGCAGAACGCGATGCCGTGGGCGGTCACGCTGACCATCGACATCGGCGGGGCGAACCCCGATCAGCACCTGCACGCGCAGGTGGGTTTGCCGGCCGGACCGCCGCAGACGCTGGTGATCCCGTTGCACGCGACAAGTCCGCGCCAGATGGGCATGCAGGTCGCGCCACCGATGCCGTTCGACGATCACGGCCGCCCCATCCTGCTTGCCACCACGATGGAAGGTCGGCTCGAACCGCGCACGGTGCACACGCTGCGCTTCGGGGTGCCGGCGCCGCAGGCGGAGCAGACGTTGCTGTTTGGGCGCGTCGAGGCGGTTTCCGGGCAGGCGCTGCAGCGTGAAGCCTATACCGGCATCGTCGATCGTTATGGCCAGGCCGCGCGCGGCCAGTGGCCGGGGAAGATCACGTCCGACGCCGCCTTGCGTGCCGCGCATGCCAGCGAACGAGTGGCACTCGACAAGGCAAAAATGCGCGTCGGTCAGGACGAGTACGGCGGACGTCTGGACGTCCAAAACCTGACAAAAACCGGTTGGTTTCATACGCAAAAGGCGAATGGACGCTGGCACCTGGTGACACCCACAGGCCATGCGTTCTTCTCGCTGGGCGTCAACGCGGTAGCTGCCGATGGTGGGCGCAGTTATGTCGAAGGCCGCGAGTTCATGTTCACCGGGTTGCCGCCGCGCGATGGCGAGTGGGCCGCGTTCTACGGCACGGGCGACAATCGCAGCGCGGAGCAGGGCGCCAGCCAGGGTATCGGCTACAACCACGGGCGCTGGTTCGATTTCTACGCGGCCAACCTGTATCGCGTCGATGGCACGGGCTGGCTGGCCGCATGGCGTACGCGCACGCTGCAGCGGTTGCAGGCCTGGGGCTTCAACACCCTGGGCGACTGGAGCGACCCGGCGCTGGGACAGGCGCATCGCCTGCCGTACACGCGCTCGATCAACATCGCCGGCGCTTACGCCAATGTCGCCAGCGGGCTGGATTACTGGGGCCGCATGCCCGATCCGTTCGATCCGCGATTCGTGCAGGCGACCGATGCCGCCGTGATCAAGGCCAGCACCGGCGTGCGCGACGACCCATGGCTGCTGGGCTATTTCGCCGACAACGAACTGGCCTGGGCCGGCGCGGGTGCCCAGGGGCGCTGGGGTCTGGCGCAGGGCACGCTGGCGGGCGATGCGGCCAGTCCCGCCAAGCGGGCGTTCATCGCCGCGCTGCGCAAGAAATACGTGGCGCCCGAAACGCTGGCCAATGCCTGGGGCATCGCGCTGACCTCATGGAGCGCGCTCGACGCCACCGGTTTTGCGGCGCCGCTGCCGAGCGCGGCGCATCCGGCCATCGCCGACGACTATCGGGCGTGGTTGCGGCAGTACGCGGACGCCTATTTCCGCACCGTGGCGGAGGCCATCCACCGGCACGATCCGCACCACCTGTTCCTGGGCGGCCGCTTCGCGGTGAACACGCCGGAAGCGGTGGCGGCCTGCGCCCGCTATTGCGACGTGGTCAGCTTCAACGTCTACGCCGACCTGCCGCAACACGGCTTCGACGCCGCCGCGATGCGCGCGCTGGACAAGCCGGTGCTGATTAGCGAATTCCACTTCGGCTCCGACGACCGCGGGCCGTTCGGCAAGGGCGTGGTCTCGGTGGCGAACGAGGCGCAACGCGGCCCGGCCTATGCGCGCTTCCTGGCGGCCGCCGCCGATGATCCGCAGATCGTGGGCGCGCACTGGTTCCAGTATCTGGATCAGCCGGTGACCGGTCGCCTGCTCGATGGCGAGAACAGCCACGTGGGCCTGGTCGGCATCACCGACATCCCGTTTGGCGGGTTTGTCGATGCGGTGCGCGAGGCGAATCGCCGACAGCGATGATGTCCGACTCGGTTCCTCCCTGCATCGCAAGGGAGGGAGCAGAACTACGCCAGGCTGGTCGCCACGCCGAAGCTGATCGCCATGATCGCCGCCACCGCCATGCAGGCGCTGCCGGGGCGGATGCGGCGGGCGTCGATGCGCGGCACCAGCCGCCACAGCAGCACGGTGCCGATCAGCATGTCCAGCACCAGCGCCCAGCGCAGCAACCCGGAGGTCAGCAGGGCGCCATACGGCGGCTGCAGGTGTCCCTCGTAGGCGGCCACGCCCACCACCAGCAGCATGCCGAGCATGGTCCAGACCAGGCAGGCCAGGTAGATACGGTTGAACACCACGGCGCAGCGTTCGGTCCAGCGCAGCACCGACCAGCCGATGAGCGCGAACACCAGCGCCGCCATGCTGCTGTAGAGCACCCACCACAGCAGGCTGCTGATCACGGTAAGAAAGGTGGTCATGTGATCTGCTTGAACCCCAGTTTGCGCAGCAGCTTCGCCATCAGCCATGCAGGGCCGATCAGCAGGTAGGAAAGATCGGTGAGGAAGCTGGGCCGGCGCCCTTCGTACTGGTGGCCGATGAATTGGCCGATCCACGCCACCACGAACACGGCGATCGCCACGTAGCACAACATCGTGGCGCCCAGCCGGTAGTACAGCAGGTTGGTAAACAGCCCCAGCACGGCGAACGCCAGCAGCAACCCCAGCGCCAGCCGATGCGAGCGCTTCCAGTACCAGTAGAACGCCAGCACCATCACCAGCACCGACCAGGCGCCCGGCCGCGCGAACGACGCCGGCACGGGGATCGTCCACAACAGCGCGATCACCGACCACACGATCGGCGGCACGCACAGCCAGTGGAAAACCTGATTGGTGGGGTTCTGGTGATCCCGGCTGTAGCTGTCGAGCCAATCCTGCATGGTGCGCATGGGGATCTCCGGAGCGTGGTTGCCGATCAGTCGAGCCGGATGCCGGCCAGCTTGTGCAGCGCCTCGCCGTATTTCGCGGCGGTGCGGGCGATCACCTCGTCGGGGATCACCGGACCGGGCGCGGTCTTGTTCCAGTCCTGCGTTTCCAGCCAGTCGCGCACGAACTGCTTGTCGTAGCTGGGCGGGCTGATGCCCACGCGGTATTCGTCGGCGGGCCAGAAGCGCGAGGAGTCGGGCGTCAGCATCTCGTCCATCACGTACAGCTTGCCGCTGGCATCGGTGCCGAATTCCAGCTTGGTGTCGGCGATGATGATGCCGCGCTCGGCCGCATAGGCCGCTGCCCAGCGGTAGATTGCCAGCGTGGCCTCGCGCACCTTGCCGGCCAGCTCGGCGCCCACCGCGTCCACCATCACTTCGTAGCTGACGTTCTGGTCGTGGTCGCCCACGGCGGCCTTGGTCGACGGGGTGAAGATCGGTTCGGGCAGTTGCTGTGCCTGCTGCAGTCCGGCCGGCAAGGTGATGCCGCACAGCGCGCCCGTGGCGCGGTAATCCTTCCAGCCGGAGCCGATCAGGTAGCCGCGGGCGATCGCCTCCACCGGCACCGGCTTCAGCCGCCGCGTCACCACCGCGCGCTTTTCGTACAGCGCCAGGTCGGTGCCGGGCGGCAGTACCTCGGCCAGCGGCACGTCGAGCAGGTGGTTGGGTACCAGGTGCGCGGTCTTGGCGAACCAGAAGTTGGAGATCTGGGTCAGCATCTCGCCCTTGCCCGGGATCGGGTTGGGCAGCACCACGTCGAAGGCCGAGAGCCGGTCGGTCGCCACCATCAGCAAGCGGTCGTCGGACAGCGCGTAGACGTCGCGCACCTTGCCACGGTGAATCAATTCCAGGCCGGGCAGGTTCGATTGCAGCAAGGTGGTGGGCACGACGGCGGTTCCGCTGGGGGAGAGACGCCCATTCTAACGGCTGCGGCCGGGCGGCCGGAAATGCGGCATCGGCGCACACGGCGTCCGGTCCGCGCGGCGGGTTGCGGGTGCACTGCTAGAATTGTCGACCTTTAGCCCCATGTGTTGCCGATGCGAATTTCATTGCTCGCGGGACTGTGCCTTGTCGCCGCTTCCACGCTTTGCGCCCAGACCGTGCCGCGCCCCGCGCGCCTGGGCTTGTGCGCGGCCTGCCACGGCGCCAATGGCGAAGCCACCATGCCCGGTGCGCCGAACCTGGCCGGCCAGCGGCTCGACTACCTGCGCGACGCGCTGGCGCAGTATCGCGACGGCCGCCGCGACGTACCGGTGATGCGCACCGCCATCGGCGCCGTCAGCGCCGCCGACCTCGACGCGCTGGCGCGCTGGTACAGCGCACAGTCGCCCAAGCAGGCGCAGCCATGAGTTACTCGTATACCTTGTGGTTCACGTTCTTCGGCCTGCTGATCGGGCACGGCGCCGGCGCGATCACCGGCGCCATCATCGGCTTCATCTTCGACAACCTGCGCCACAGCCAGCGCAAGCGCGCCACGCCGGAGGCGGGTGGTTTCGTGGGTCCGCTGTTCACCCTGCTGGGCGCGGTGGCGAAATCCGATGGCCGCGTGTCGGAGGCGGAAATCGCCATCGCCGAGCGTCTGATGAGCCGCATGGGCCTGGGCGCCGAGCAGCGCAAGCAGGCGGCCACCAGTTTCAATGTGGGCAAGCAGCCGGAGTTCGACGTCACCCACACCATCAACGAGTTGCGCCAGTGGGTGGGTATGCGCCGCGACCACGCGTTCCCGGTGCTGGATGTGGTGATCGAGACCGTGCTGGCCGAAGGCAACCCGCCGCCGGAGAAGATGGCCATCCTGCGCCAGCTGGCGTTCGCGCTGCGCATCAGCGACATGGAGCTGATGGCGCTGATGGCGATGAAAGGCTACGCCTGGAACGCCGGCCCCGGCCGACGCGGCCATGGTCCGGGTGCGGGTCCGGGCGGCTACGTGCCGCCACAACGCTCCAGCCAGGGCCCCGACCCGTATACCGTGTTGGGCGTCGACCGCAACGCCGACGATCGCGCGATCAAGCGCGCCTACCGCAAGCTGATTTCCGAACACCATCCCGACCGCCTGGGTGACCTGCCCGACGACATGCGCAAGCGCGCCGAATCGCGCGCCAGCGAGATCAACGCGGCGTACGACCGGATCAAGGAAGCGCGCGGGTTCAAGTGACGGGAATGGGGAATAGGGAATCGGTTGAGGCGCTTGGCCGTGACGTGCCGGCTGGATACATCGGTTTCAGAGCATCATGATTACCGTATTCCTCACGGACCTCGTGAACTTCCCATTCCCGATTCCCCATTCCCGATTCCCGGCCCCCAAATGACCAAGCAAGCCCCGATCATCGCCCCCTCCATCCTCGCCGCCGATTTCGCGCGCCTGGGCGAGGACACCGCCGCCGCGCTGGCGGCCGGTGCGGATTGGGTGCATTTCGACGTGATGGACAACCATTACGTGCCCAACCTCACCATGGGGCCGATGGTGCTGGGCGCGCTGCGCAAGTACGGCATCACCGCACCGATCGACGTGCACCTGATGGTCAAGCCGGTGGACCGCATCGTGCCGGACTTCGCCAAGGCCGGTGCCAGCCTGATCAGCTTCCACCCCGAAGCCAGCGAGCACATCGATCGCACGCTGGGGCTGATCAGGGATTCGGGCTGCCAGGCCGGCCTGGTGTTCAACCCGGCCACGCCGCTGGACCATCTCGATTACGTGATGGACAAGCTCGACATGATCCTCATCATGTCGGTCAACCCGGGCTTCGGCGGGCAGAAATTCATCCCCACCGCGCTGGAGAAACTGCGCCAGGTGCGCCAGCGCATCGACGCCAGCGGCCACGCGATCCGGCTGGAGATCGACGGCGGCGTCACGGCACAGAATATCGGGGCCATCGCGGCCGCTGGCGCCGACACCTTCGTGGCCGGCTCGGCGATCTTCCACGCCGGCGATTACCGCGCCGAGATCGCCGCGATGCGCGAAGCCATCGCCCAGGCTCGCTGAGCCCCGAGCCGCCGAGCCACGCATAAAAATCCCGGCCAGCAGGGACTGGCCGGGAGAAACGTCATCGTCGACGTGTGAGTCACCACTCGATTGACCCGCCGACCGGTGCCGCCGCTGCAGAGAGGGATCAGCGACGACCTCGGTGTCCACGGCAATGGCATGACGAAGCCAATCCCCTGTTCTGACCCGGGCAAACCGGGTTGGTTCCCGAGCCAACACGGCGGATTTGTTCAGGTTTCCGCCGCTGACGCATTCGTGTCGCCGTCAGTACGCGCCCAGCAGGAAGCCCAGCAGCAACGCGCCGAGGGCCAGCGTGACGCGCAAGGGTTCGAAGCTGCGCAGCTCGGCGTTGGGGTCCACGTTCAATCGATCGGAAGCAGGCATGGCGTTCACGGGGTTGGGGGTACACGACGAATTTGAACGGTTCGTGGGGTGGGATTACTGTCCGAAGCAGGCAATTCGGCGGCAGATATCTGGCGATACCGGGGCAGCGGCGTTGCCGGGCCCTCGGCGTCCATCGCGCTGAAGTCGGTCGATGCTCCCTCAAAATTGGCCCCGCAAGGCAATCCCGGGTGTTGCCCATGGCAAAACGCGGGCGTCGCGTCGCCGCGCCTTGCGTGGCGGCAGCGCGCATAGCACGCTGCACGCTCCACACGGGAGCCAGCCATGGGTCGCAGCATTGCCATCGTCGAGGACGAGCCGTCCATTCGCGCCAACTACGTCGAGGCGTTGAACCGTTTCGGCTACGACGCCCGCGGTTACGCCTCGCGCCAGGAGGCCTCCAGCGCATTCGCGATGCGGCTGCCGGAGTTGGTGATCATCGATATCGGCCTGGGTGACGAGCCGGAAGGCGGCTTCGACCTGTGCCGCGAGTTGCGGGCGAAGTCGGCCACCTTGCCGCTGATTTTCCTCACCGCGCGCGATTCGGATTTCGACGTGATCTCCGGCCTGCGCCTGGGCGCCGACGACTACCTCAGCAAGGACACCAGCCTGCATCAACTGGCCGCACGCATCGCGGCGCTGTTCCGGCGCATCGCGTCGTTGCAGGCGCCGGCGTCCAGCGAGACGGTGATCGAGCATGGGCCGCTGAAGCTGGAATCCGAGCGCATGCGCATCACCTGGAACGATGCCGAGGTGCCGCTGACCGTCACCGAATTCTGGATGGTGCACACGCTGATCCGCTTCCCCGGCCACGTGAAAAACCGCGACCAGTTGATGCGCGAGGCGGAACTGGTCGTGGACGACGCCACCATCACCTCGCACATCAAGCGCATCCGCAAGAAATTCATCGCGGTGGCGCCGGAGTTCGACGCGATCGAAACCGTGCACGGCGTGGGTTACCGGTGGAAGCCGTGATGCCACGCATGTGGATGGTCCTTGCGCTGCTGTTCTTTGTGGGCACGGCTGCTGCCGCGACGCCGGCGGATGACACGCTGGCGCACGGTGCCCGCGATGGCGCGGCGCCGGCGTGGTCGATCGCCGTGGCCACACCGACCGGCTGGACCCGCGACTGCTGCCTGTACGCCCGCGCGATCGGCGTCGATGCCGTGCTCTACCAGGGCGAATGGACCGGCAAGCCACAGCGCGTGATGGTGCTCAATGTGTGGCCGCAGAAACTGCCCACGATGGCGGCGGAAATGGCGGCCGACCACAAGCGCTACCTGCAGCTCGATCCCGCCGGCAAGGTGTCCAGCTTCGCCGTGCGGCACCGGACCATGAGCTGCGAGGCCACGGTCTACCAGGGCAGCGACCACATCGACGATGTGCTGGTGTTTTGCGACCCGGGCAAGGCCAGCGGGGTTCGTCTCAGCTGGTCGATGACGGTGAACGACAACGACCCGCAGCGGCGCGCCCTGCTCGATGATTTCATGCGGGTGGTGGTGGCCACCCGCTATCACCGTGACCACGAAGCGCACATACCGGCGCGTGCGGCGGGCCCGCGTGGTGGCTGAACGGTCATGCCGTTGATGTGGGCGGCTGGCGCATGACGCTGCGCCGCAAACTGCTGCTGGTGGCGTTGTGCACGCTGGCCTTGCCGGTGGCCGGCTGGCAGTACGCGCGGCAGATGGAATCGCTGCTGCGCGAAGGCCAGGCGCAGGCCTTGCTGGCCTCGGCACGGGCGGTGGCGCGCAGCCTGGCTGTCACCGGCGCGGTACAGGCGCAAGGCGACGCGGGCTGGTACGTGCAGACCGCGGTCAACCCGATCACCGTGGATGGTTACGCCGACGACTGGGCGCCGCTGACGCCGTGGCGTCAGCCGCTCAATCCCCGTCGCGGGACCGACGGCAGTCTGTTGCTGGCGCGCGATGGTGACGGCTTGTACCTGTACGCGCAGGTCAGCGACACCCAGCGCACGCGCGCCGACGCAGGCGACGCGAACGCGTTGGCCGCCGATCACCTGATCCTCGCGCTGGCCAACGACGCCGGGCAACAACGCTATCTGCTGGCCAGCGCGGCGCCGGGTGCCGTCGTGGCCCAACTGCTCGATCCGCCGGTGCCCGGGTTGCCCGACCAGCTTGCGGCGCAATGGCAGGAGGACGGCAGCGGCTTCCGGGTGGAACTGCGCCTGCCGGCCACGCTGCCGTTGCGCGGGCTGGGCGTGGGTGTCTACGTCGCCGCCACCGGTGGCGACCGCATGGCGGCCCCGGTGCGACCGTTGCTGGGCTACTCGGAGGCGCTGTCGGCCGAACTGGCGCAGCTGGCGCCGGACCGCGTGCAGGCACGCGTGTTGGCACCGGGCGGCTGGTTGCTGGCACGCAGCGGTGGGCTGAATACCCGCCCCGGCGTGGATGCCCAGCCCGGCTGGTTCGCCTCGCTGGTCTATCGCTCGCTGCTGGCAGCGCGGCTGGAAGACGCCGATCTGTGGTCGCAGGACGTGCCGCGGCTGGCAACCGGCGAAGTGGCCACCGCGGCCTCGGGCCATCCCGCCAGCGTCTGGCGCGCCGGCGAGGAGCGCGGCAGCGTGGTGTTGTCGGCAGCCGTGCCGATCGTTCGCGATGGCCGGATCGACGGCGTGTTGCTGCTGGAACAGGCCAGTCGCGCGGTGCCGCTGCTGGCCAATCGCGCCTTGCTGGGCCTGTTGCTGACCAGCGTCGGCGTGCTGCTGCTGGCCGGCGCGATCCTGCTGGCCTTCGCCACCCGCCTCAGTGTGCGCCTGGCGCGCTTGCGCAATGCGGCCGAACGGGCGCAGTTGAACGATGGACGGCTGGATGGCCAAACCCGGCGGATCACCTTCCCGATGAGCGACGCGCCCGACGAGATCGGCGACCTGGCGCGCAGCTTCGAGAAACTGTTCGACGTGGTCGGTGGCTACACCGATTACCTGCGCACGCTGGCGTCGAAGCTGTCGCACGAGTTGAACACGCCGCTGGCCATCGTGAAGTCCTCGCTGGACAACCTCGAACATGCCCAGCTCCCCGCCGAGGCGCAGCCTTACCTGGCCCGCGCCCGCGATGGCGCGGCACGTCTCGGTGCGCTGGTGCGCGCCATGGGTGAGGCCAGCCGCATGGAACGCGCGATCGCCGCTGCCGAGGCGGAGGATGTGGACCTGCGCGATGTAGTGCGCGGTTGCGCCGATGCCTACCGCGCGCTGGCCGGCACGCGCCGCCTCGATTGCGTGCTGCCGGAGTCACCGCTGCCCATGCACTGCGCGCCCGAGCTGATTGCCCAGGCGCTGGACAAACTGTTCGACAACGCGCTGTCGTTCACCCCGGAAGATGGCTGGCTGCGGCTCAGCCTGCGCCCGCTCGATGACGGCGCCGAGATCGAGCTGGCCAACCAGGGCGCGCCGTTACCGGCGGCGATGCAGGGCCGTCTGTTCGACTCGCTGGTGAGCCTGCGCGACAAGGCCGTCCCCGGCGACGCGCCGCATCTCGGTCTGGGCCTGTACGTGGTGCGGCTGGTGGCCGAGCGCCACGGCGGCAGCGCCAGCGCGCGCAATCTCGACGACGGCAGCGGCGTGGCCTTCAGCCTGCGGCTGCGGCACATGCCGCGGCAGCGGCTGGCTTGAGATCGCTCCTCCCTCCGTTGCAGGGGAGGGAGCGAAAGGCCCGATTCGCGGGATGTTTGCGACTGCCCCTACAATGGCCGTTCCCCGTTTGGCCATCCGGATCATCCACGTGATTTCCCGAGACGAGTTCGACGCGCTGGCTGCCCAAGGGCATACGCGCATACCGCTGGTGCGCGAGGTGTTTTCGGACCTCGACACGCCGCTGTCGGTGTACCTGAAACTGGCCGATGGCCCGTACACCTTCCTGTTCGAATCGGTCGAGGGCGGCGCCACCTGGGGACGCTATTCGATCATCGGCCTGCCGGCGAAGCGTGTGTACCGCCTGCGCGGCCACGAGCTGGAAGTGGAGGATTCGGGTGAGGTCACCGAACGTCGCCACCTCGATGACCCGCTGGGCGAGATCGAGAAACTGCGCGCGCAGTACGACGTGCCGCGGCTGCCGCAGCTGCCCGCGTTCTCCGGTGGCCTGGTCGGCTATTTCGGCTTCGAGACGATCGGCTACATCGAGCCCCGGCTGGCCCGGTGGGACCGCGCCGACGAGCTGGGCACGCCCGACGTGCTGCTGATGCTGGCCGAGGAAGTGGCCGTGTTCGACAACCTCAAGGGCCGGCTGTACCTGATCGTGCACGCCGATCCATCGCAGCCGCAGGCCTATGCCGAGGCGCAGCGCCGGCTCGACGCACTGGTCTACCGGCTGCGCCAGGGCGGCGCCTCGTACCCGCAGCTGGCGCAGTCGGTGGCGCTGGACGAGGGCGATTTCAAATCCTCGTTCACCCGCGAGGAGTTCGAGGCGATGGTGGAGAAGGCGAAGGAATACATCCGCGCCGGCGACATCTTCCAGGTGGTGCCGTCGCAGCGGCTCAGCATCGGTTTCAATGCGCGGCCGGTGGACGTCTATCGCGCGCTGCGTGCGTTGAATCCCTCGCCGTACATGTATTTCGTGGACCTGGGCGCCACCCAGATCGTGGGCTCCTCGCCGGAGATCCTGGCGCGGCTGAAGGACGGCAAGGTGCTGGTGCGCCCGCTGGCCGGCACGCGCAAGCGCGGCGCCACCGAGGAGGAGGACCGGGCGCTGGAAGCCGAACTGCTGGCCGACCCGAAGGAGCGCGCCGAACACGTGATGCTGATCGACCTTGGCCGCAACGACATCGGCCGCATCAGCGAAACCGGCAGCGTGGAAGTCAGCGACTCGTTCGCGATCGAACGCTACTCGCACGTGATGCACATCGTGTCGCAAGTGCAGGGCACCGCGCGCGCCGGCCTCAGCTACATGGACGTGCTGAAAGCCACGTTCCCCGCCGGCACGCTCAGCGGCGCGCCGAAGATCCGCGCGCTGGAAATCATCCAGGAGCTGGAGCCGTACAAGCGCAACATCTACGCTGGCGCGATCGGCTGGATCGGCTGGTGGGGCGATGCCGACACCGCCATCGCCATCCGCACGGCGGTGATCCAGGACGGCCGCCTGCACGTGCAGGCCGGCGCCGGTATCGTCTACGACTCCGATCCCGCCGCCGAGTGGGAGGAAACGATGAACAAGGGCCGCGCGCTGTTCCGCGCCGTGGCGCAGGCGGCGAAGGGTCTGTAAGGCCACATATCGAACGCGAAACATGGCAGTCACTGACTGCGCAAACCATCGAAGGGGAGCCAAGCATGCGTATCTGGACAGGAATCTCGGCCGTCGTCGCATTGGCGGCACTGGCTCCACTCACGGTGGCGGCACAAGCGGCACCTGCCGCCAGCCAGACCGCCACCGACGCGGCCACCGCGAAGGCCGAGGCGCTGGTAGCGCGGATGACGCTGGCCGAGAAACTGCCGCAGCTGCTCAACGTGGCGCCGGCCATCCCGCGGCTGGGCATCCCGCGCTACAACTGGTGGACCGAATCGCTGCACGGCGCGCTGGGCACGCTGCCCACCACCAACTTCCCCGAGCCGATCGGCCTGGGTGCCAGCTTCGATGCGCCGCTGGTCAAGCGCGTTGCCGCAGCGATCAGCACCGAAGTGCGCGGGCTGCACACGCTGGCACGCCAGACGGGACGTCTGGGCCGCATCGGCACCGGGCTCGACACCTGGTCGCCCAACCTCAACATCTTCCGCGACCCGCGCTGGGGCCGTGGCCAGGAAACCTATGGCGAGGACCCGTTCCTCACCGCGCGCATGGGCGTTGCCTTCGTCGAAGGCATGCAGGGGCCGAATCCAGATCGTCCCGAGGTTATCGCCACGCCCAAGCATTTCGCCGTGCACAACGGGCCCGAGTCGACCCGCCATGAAGCCAACGTTTTCGTGTCGAAGCACGACCTGGTCGACACCTACCTGCCGGCGTTCCGCGCCGCGATCACCGAGGCCAAGGCCGGTTCGGTGATGTGCGCCTACAACCGCATCGACGGCCAGCCTGCCTGCGCCAACGACATGCTGTTGAAGCATTACCTGCGCGGCGCGTGGGGTTTCACCGGCTACGTGGTGTCCGACTGCGATGCGGTGAAGGACATCAGCGACCACCACCACTACGCGCCCGATGGCGCCGCCGCCGTCGCCGCCGCGGTGCGGGCGGGGGTCGACAACGAATGCAACGGCGCGACCTTGTCCGATACCGCGGGGCTGGAGGATCGCTACAGCGAAGCGCTGCAGCGTGACCTGATCTCGGTGGCCGACATCGACCGCGCGCTGGTGCGCCTGTTCGCGGCACGCTACCGCGTGGGCGACCTGGCCGGCCTGCCCGGCACGGCGCCGGCGGTGCCGCCGTCGGCCATCGGCAGCGCGGCGAACAGCCAGCTGGCGCTGGACGCCGCGCAAAAGACCCTGGTGCTGCTGAAGAACGACGGCGTGCTGCCGCTCAAGGCCGGCGTGAAAGTGGCGGTGATCGGCCCGCTGGGCGACGCCACGCGCGTGCTGCGCGGCAACTATTCGTCGCCGCTCAGCGGCACACCGGTTTCGGTGCTGGACGGCCTGCGGCAGGTGCTGGCCGCAGGCCAGGTGACCCTGGTGCCATTCGGTCCATCGATCACCGATGGTGACCGCGTGCCCACCGCCGTGCTGCAAACGCCCGATGGCAAGCCCGGGCTGCTGGCGCGCTACTACAACCCGGTGACGCCGCCGCCGGCCAAGTTCGACGCCGCCGACATGGCCAAGCAACTCGCCGCCATCCGCTACCAGGCCAAGCCGGTGGTCAGCCGCATCGAACCTGACGTGGGGCAGCGCGATCTCGACCTGGCCAAGGTCAACCACCATCACCGCACCGTGTGGACCGGTTTCCTGGTGCCGCCGGAAAGCGGCACCTATCGGCTTGGCCTGTCCGGCACCCGTGGAACGATGTCGTTCAATGGCGCTGCCTTCGTCGACCGCACCCACTCCGCGTGGAATGACCTGGCGACGATGAAGACAGTGACCCTCGAGCGCGGCCACCGCTATCCGATCACCGTCGAGGTGACCGGTCACGTCGACCTGGCGTGGAAGCGCATCTCTACCACGCCGGAGGCCGATCTCGATCGTGCTGCGGCGCAGGCCGACGTGCTGGTGGCCGTGGTCGGCCTCACCTCCGACCTCGAGGCCGAGGAAACCGGCGTCTCCGTGCCCGGCTTCGCCGGCGGCGACAAGACCACGCTGGACCTGCCGGCCGACCAGATCGCGATGCTGAAGCGGGCCAAGGCCACCGGCAAGCCGTTGGTCGTGGTGGCCATGAACGGCAGCCCGATCGACCTGGCGTGGAGCAAGCAGAACGCCGCGGCGATTCTCGAAGCGTGGTATCCGGGCCAGTCCGGCGGCCTGGCCATCGCCAACGTGCTCAGCGGCAAGACCGATCCGGGCGGCCGCCTGCCGCTGACCTTCTACCGCAGCGTGGCCGACCTGCCGCCGTTCGGCGATTACCGCATGGAAGGCCGTACCTACCGCTACTTCAAGGGCGAGCCGGTCTACCCGTTCGGCTTCGGCCTCAGCTATACCGAGTTCACCTACGGGCCGCTTCAGGTGACACCCGCCGCTGGTGGCGCCGCCAACGGCCTGCACGTGTCCACCGTGGTGACCAACGCCGGCCAGCGCGAAGGCGGTGACGTGGCACAGCTTTACCTGCGCTTCCCGAATATTCCGGGCGCACCGCAGGTGGCGTTGCGCGGCTTCCAGCGCGTGGCGTTGAAACCAGGCGAAACGCGCACCGTCAGCTTCGACCTCTCGCCACGCGACCTCAGCGCGGTCACCGCCGACGGCCAGCGCGAGGTGATGCAGGGCGATTACACCGTCAGCGTGGGTTCGGGCCAGCCCGACACCGGCGTGGCGACGCGCGAGGCGCGTTTCTCGGTGGATCGGGCGGTGGTGATGCCCGACTGACAACGGCCGCGGCGCGGCGCTGACAACACATCGAAGGGGAAGGGATGATGCGGAAGTTTCGAATCGGGATGCTGTTTGCGGCCTGCGCGGTCGCCATGCTGCCACTCGGCGCCGCCGCTGCCGAGGCGGCGGCCGTGCAGGCACAGATCCATGTCGATCGGCAGCACCAGCCGGTGTCGCGTTACGAGTACGGCATGTTCATCGAGCCGATCGGCAGCCTGGTGGCGCGCTCCTTGTGGGCCGAAATGCTCGACGACCGCAAGTTCTATTTCCCCGTGGTGGATGCCGCGCACGATCCCGTGCAGCCGCCGAGACTCGACGGCCCGCCGCTGCCGCCGCTGCGCAAGTGGCGGCCGATCGGCGACGTCGCGGCGGTGACGATGGCCAGCGACCATCCCTACGTCGGCGCGCAGGACGTGGTGGTGACGCTGGATGGCTCGCACGTCCGCGGCATCGGCCAGAGCGGCCTCGGCGTGGCCAAGGGCAAGTCCTACGACGGCCATATCGTTTTCAGCGGCACGCCGGATGCGGTCGTCTCGGTCACGCTGGCGTGGGGCGATGGCGCCCGCCAGCAGCAGACGGTGAAGCTGCCTGCGGCGACCTCGTCGTGGCAGACGGTGCCGCTGCATTACGTGGCCGGTCGCCGGACGGATGATGCGAAGTTCACCATCACCGGCACCGGTACGGGCCACTTCCGCGTCGGCGTGGTGTCGCTGATGCCGGCGGACAACATCGACGGCTGGCGCGCCGATACGGTGGCGATCCTGAAGACGCTCAACTCCGGATTCTGGCGGCTGCCCGGCGGCAATTTCCTGTCGAACTGGGACTGGCACGAGGCGATCGGCCCGCGCGACCTGCGCCCGCCGATGTACGACCGGGCTTGGGGTGCGATGCAGGCCAACGACTTCGGCATGGACGAGTGGATGACGCTCACCCGGCTGATCGGCGTCGAGCCCTACGTGACCGTCAACGCCGGGCTGGGCGACGCCCATTCGGCGGCGGACGAGGTGGAATACCTCAATGGCCCGGCGAGCAGCGAATGGGGCGCCAAGCGTGCCGCCAACGGCCACCCCGAACCCTACGGCGTGCGCTACTGGAACATCGGTAACGAGCCGTATGGCTGGTGGCAGATCGGCCGCACCACGCTCGACTACTTCATGCAGAAGCACAACCGCTTTGCGGCGGCGATGCGCGCAGTCGACCCGTCGATCATCCTGATCGGATCGGGCGCCATGCCCGACCAACTGCATCCGCGCGAGGCCAAGGAGAACGCTTCGCTGGCCAGCATCCAGCACAAGTTCGGCACCGAGGAAGACTGGACCGGCGGCCTGCTGCGCGAGGCCTGGGGCAACTTCGACGGCATCAGCGAGCACTGGTACGACCGCGTCGAACAGCGCCCCGACGCGCCGCCCGCCGACGAGCTGCTGGAGTTCGCCCGCGCGCCGTCCAACCAGGTGCGCATGAAGGCCGAGGAGTGGCGCATCTACCAGCAGCGCTTCCCGAAGATGAAGGCGGCGAACACCTTCCTGTCGATCGACGAGTACGCGTACATCGGCGCCAAGCCGAACCTGAAGCTGTCGCTGGCCTACTCGATGGTGATGCAGGAAATGCTGCGCCATTCCGATTTCCTGCGCATGGCCGCGTTCACCACGGGCTCGTCCACGATGGACATCACGCCCACCGCGTCCACCCTCAACGCCACCGGCATGGTGTTCAAGCTTTATGGCGAGCACTTCGGCGAAGGCATGATCCCGCTCGATCTCAGCGGCAACGCGCCGCAGCCCGATCCGAAATACCCGGTGGGCTTCGACCACCCCAAGGTCAACGCGGGCAGCCCCACCTATCCGCTGGACATGGTCGCCGCGCTGACACCCGACCGCCGCACGCTGACCATTGCCGTGGTCAACGCCACGCACAAGCCGCAGCCGGTATCGATCACGATCGACGGCGCCCGCACCATCGGCAAGGGCACCCTGTGGCGCCTGAGCGGCGCCAGCCTGGCCGCGGAAAACAAGGTCGGTGCGGCGCCTGGCGTGACGATCAAGCAATCGGCTGTGCCCGCGCTGGGTACGAAGCTGGTGGTGCCGGCGATCTCCACCGCGATCTACGAATTTCCGCTGGAGGGTGACCGATGATCGACCATGCCATGGGCCAGACCCACTGCCGTGACCGGCACGCCGCGCGCGCGAACCCCTCCGGAGGCATCAGGCGAGTGCTTGCCCTGGCTGGCGCGGCGCTGGTATCGCTGGCGTTCTGGGGCACACCGGTACAGGCGCAGGCACCGAACAACAGCCCGCCGGCCGTGGCCGGGGCGAAGGCGGTGACGGTCGAGCACATCAAGGTGCACGGCGCCTCGCTGGAGGGCAACCTGGAGCACGAGTCCGCCGATCGCGATGTGCTGGTGGTGCTGCCGCCCGACTACGCCAGCCATCCGGATCGCCACTATCCGGTGGTCTATGCGCTGCACGGCTATTCGATCGGCGCCGAGCAGTGGACCAAGGAAATCCACGTTCCGCAGACCATCGAAAACGCGTTCGCCAAGGGCGCGCGCCCGATGATCGTGGTGCTGCCCGATTCGAAGACGGTCTTTGGCGGCTCGATGTATTCGGGCTCGCCCACCGTGGGCGATTTCGAGACCTTCATCCAGCATGACCTGATCGCCTACATCGACGCCCACTACCGCACGCTGCCCGATCGCCTGAGCCGCGGCCTGGTCGGCCATTCCATGGGCGGCTACGGCGCCACGCGCATCGGCATGAAGCACCCCGACGTGTTCGGCGCGCTGTACATCATGAGTCCGTGCTGCCTGTCGCCACGCACCGGCGACCAGCTCGACGCCAAGGCGCTGGCGTCGCTGGAATCGCTCAAATCCGCCGCCGACGCCGTCGACCTGCCGTTCATGGCGCGTGCCACGCTGGCCACCGCCGCGGCGTGGTCGCCCGACCCGGCCAGGCCGCCGTTCTATTTCGACCTGCCCACCAGGAACGGGGAACTGCAGCCGGACGTGCTGGCCAAATGGACGGCCAATGCGCCGCTGGTTTTCATCGACCAGTACATCGGCAACCTGCGTCGCTATGGCGCGATCGCCATCGACGTGGGCGACCAGGACGGGCTGCGCTTCGACGCGCGCAAGCTGCACGAGGTGCTCGACAGCTACGGCATCAGCAACAGCTTCAACATCTATCCCGGCACCCACGTCAGCAACGTGGCCTTCCGCTTCCAGGACGAGGTGCTGCCGTTCTTCAGCAAGCATCTGAGGTTCGAGGCCGCGCCGTAATCGACCCGACAGGCGGGCGTCATGCCCGCCGCAGGTGACGCCTGGTGAGGCTCAGCTGATCCAGGCCAGCACGTCGTAGCAGGCGCCCATGGTGTGGTAATCGGTCTTGCCGGCCGGACTCTTCTCGTCGCTGTACGACTGGTTGTCGCGGCTCAGGATGCGGTACCAGGCGCCGTAGCGGTGGTCGACCATGTGCTGCCAGCTGTATTGCCACAGTTTCTGGTAGGCCTGCCAGTAGCGCTCCTCACCGGTGCGGGTGGCCAATACGGCCGCCGCCGCCAGCGATTCGGCCTGCACCCAGTAGTACTTGTCGGTGTCGTAGAACGCGCCGTCACGGTCGAGGCCGTAGACCATGCCGCCGTGTTCGTGATCCCAGGCTTGCGTGAGCGCGTAGTCGAAAAGCTGCTGCGCCTTGGGCAGGTACCAAGGCTCGGGCGCGTAGCTCTCCAGGATCAGCAGCAGCTTGGCCCACTCGGTCTGGTGACCGGGCTGGAAACCCCACGGCTTGAAGATGTTGCTGCGGTCGTTGAAGTTGTATTCCCAATCCACCGACCAGTCGGGGCGGTAATGCTCCCACACCAGCCCGCCGGTCAACGCGGCCTGGCGATTGACCATGTGCTCGGCCAGCAGCTTCGCACGCGCCAGGTAGCGCGGCTTGCCGGTGGCCGCATAGGCGGCCAGCCACGCTTCGCAGGCATGCATGTTGGCGTTTTGCCCGCGGTAGTCGCTGAGCTTCCAGTCCGCGTCCGCCTCGTCGGCGTAGAGGCCGTGGTCGGCGTCCCAGAAGCGTTGCTCCATCAGCTCCCAGGTTTCGTCGAGCCAGTCCTCGGCCTCGATGACGCCGGCGTGGAACGCCTTGGCGTAGGCCAGCGCCACGAACGCCAGGCCATAGCAATGCTGGCTGGCGTCGGTGACCACGCCATCGCGCAGCTCCCACGCATAGCCGCCGGTTTGCGGGTTGCGATGCACCTGCCGCAGGTAATCCAGGCCGTGCTGCAACGCCTGCTGGTACGCCGGGTCGCCGAACGCCTTCCACGCCATGGCGTAGTCGTAGATGAAGCGCGTGCTGCTGACCAGATGCCGCCCGCCGCGATCGTAGATGCTGCCGTCGTCGCGGAAGTAATGAAAAAAACCGCCCGCCGGATCGATACACCGCGGGTGATAGAAACGCATGATGCCAGCGGCATGCCCAAGCAGAAATTCGCGCGAGCGAAAATCGGGGAGCGCCTGACGGGCAGTGCTTTCGCTGAGTGTCATGTCTATCTTTCCCACAAACCGGACCGGTGGACGGGCACCGCGGCGCGCGACTGAGGGTTCACGCGGCGATGTCGTGGTAAGGTTACCAGAACATCGCCACAAGGCGCACCGTTGTCGGAGAAACGCATGCGGAACCCGTATTCCCATCGCGCATCGCGCGCCGTTGGCTCCAGGCCGCATCGCCTGCGAGGCCTGCTTTTCGGGCTGGTGCTGCTGACGTCGCTGTCGGCGCTGGCCGCGCCCGCGAAGGTCACCGTCTCCACCGATAACGGCAGGCTGGCCGGGCAGTCGGACGGCAAGGGCGGCGCAGTGTTTCTCGGCGTACCGTTCGCGGCTCCGCCCACCGGCGCACTGCGCTGGCGGGCGCCGCAGGACGTCGCGGCGTGGTCCGGTGTGCGCGATGCCACCCATGCACCATCGGCCTGCGCGCAGAACGATTACGGCTGGAACAAGGCCGACGCCATGCATTCCAGCGAGGACTGCCTCTACCTAAACCTCAACACGCCGAACCTGCACCCGTCGCGGCCGCTGCCGGTGCTGGTGTGGATCCACGGTGGTTCGAACCGGGCCGGCTCGGCGGCGGACATCGACCGGATCAAGCTGGCACACGCGGGCATCGTGGTGGTGTCGGTGCAATACCGGCTCGGCGTGCTCGGCTTCATCTCGCTGCCGGCGTTGTCGGCCGAGCAGGGCGGGCACTCGGGCAACTACGGCTTGATGGATCAGCTGGCCGCGTTGAAGTGGGTGCAACGCGAGATCGGTCGTTTCGGTGGCGATCCGCAGCGCGTCACCATCGCCGGTCAATCGGCCGGCGGCATGGACGTGGGCTTGCTGACGCTGGAAGCGCGCGACCAGCACCTGTTCGTCGGCGCATGGGCTACCGGCGGTACGCCCGCTTTCGGCCAGAGCGTGCGCAACCTCGCGCAGAACGAAGCGCTGGGCACGCAGCTCGAACAGCGGCTGCGCGTGGACAACCTGCAGCAACTGCGCAACGCCCCGCTGAAGGCGCTGCTGGCGGCCGACCTGCAACTGCACACCGACGCCATCACCGACGACAGCTATCTGTGGCTGCAGGCCGTGGTCGACGGAAAAGTCGTCACCGAGCCGCCGGCATCGAGTCTCGCCGACATTCCAGCAACGGCGATTCCCTATGTGCTCTCGACCAACCGCATCGAACTGCAGGTGCCCGGCGGCAGCGCGAAGATCGACCGCCGGTTGCACCAGGTATTTGGCCAGCATTACGCCGCCGCCGCGCGACATTACGGTGTGGACGGGAACGCAGGAGCCGCTGCCGATGCGGCGAACCTGGGAACGCTGGCCGAGCGCATCGGCACCGATACCGATTTCCGCTGCGCGGGCAATCACGTGCTGGCGCGCTACGCCGCGCACGGCGCGCTGGCGTGGCGGGCGCAGTTCTCCTTCGAGCCATCGCACCACAGCGCCGAGTTGCCCTACCTGTACGAGGGCACGCCATTGAACGCCGCGCGGCCGGCGGTGAGCCCGCAGGCCTACTTCATCAACTTCATCAAGACCGGCGATCCCAACGGCGCGGGGTTGCCGTCGTGGCCCCGCTTCACGCCAGACACCGGGGCCTATGTCGACATGAGCGCCGCCGGCGTGCGCGCGGGCACCCATCTGGGCGGGTCGATCTGCGATCTGTTCGACGGTGTGTAACCTGCCTCAATGGCAGCGCGCGGCCGGCTGCTCCTGCGCATGGAACAACACGTTGTAGGCCAGCGTGCCCATCACCGCGTAACCGCGATCGTTCGGATGCAGGCCGGTATCGCCGGCGCACACCTGGGCCATGCCTTCCGGCAAGGTCGGCTGTTGCGCGGCCAGCGGCGATGGGTTGTACGCGCCGGCCAATGCCGGCGAGAAATCCACCACGCTGTCGAACGCGCCGGCGCTGCGAATCCATTGATTGACGCTTTGGCGCGTGGCTTCCGTGGCCGGTGAATACCAGCCGTCCCCGGTGAATCCGGCGAACGGCGGAATGGTGCCGCCGTGGATGCGCAGGTGATGTGCGTGGGCGGCATCGGCCAGCATGCGCAAGCTGTCGATGATGTCGTGAGCGGCCGCGCCGCGCGGCTGGCCGGCCGCATCGATGCCACGGTTGAGGTCGTTGGTACCCAGCAGCACGATCACGTCGGTCACCCCGGCGCGGTCGATCACGTCGCGCTCGAAACGCTTCAGCGCGGCCGGGCCGAACGGCAGATAGGTCTGGTCGCTGGTCAATTCATTACCGCCGATACCGGTGTTGATGACGCCGGCGCCGGGTGACGTTGTCCGGTTTGCCAGCGTGGCCAGCACGCCCGGCCAGGTCTTGTCAGGCGCGGTGGCATAGGCACCGTCGGTGATCGAATCGCCGAACGCCACGATGACGCGGGTGGGCTGCGCCGCTTCGACTTCCACACCTTCGAGCACATAGATATGGGACGCCGCATCCTTGTCGAATGCCGCAAGCAGAGGCCGCGACGCCAGCGATGCTGCCCGCAGCGCGTTGCCCGCCACCACCGCCGTGGTGGTCGTGGTCTGGGCGGCGTGGTAATCGGCGATGGCGCTGTTGTCGTGGAAATAAAGGCTCACCACCAGGTTGGACAATGCCGGCACAGCCAGCGCGATCGGGTCGCTCAGCGCCGTGGCGCCAGCGGGAATGGTCAGCGTGGGCTTGCCGCCGAAACGCAGCGCGTGGCCATGCGCAGGTTCGATGGCGGTGTGATCGCCCGCCGCATCGGCGGCCGGCGCCACGCTGGCCGCGGTGATGGTCAACGGCGCCGAGCCGTACACATTCGACAACCGCACGCGCACCCGTTGGCCGCCCACGCTGACCCGCACGATTTGCCGGACCGTGGCATCGCGCAGATGCGGTGCGGCGTAAATGCCCTCGTGACCAGGCGAAGGCTGGACATGGGAAACCATCGCCTGGCCCCAGGTTTCCACCCATGTGCCGGTGGCGGGCGCCGCCAGCGCGGAGCCGGCGATACCCAGCAGCAACAACGCAAGGGCGGCTGGAAGTCCGATCCAGGGTCGGCTTGATCGATGTGCTGCACGGCCAACGTGGGTGAGGTTCATACGGGTTTCTCCGAGAGTGGCCGATACGCAGACGACGGATTCGTGCCCATGTGGCGGCAGGCTTTTCCTGATCGCGATTTACGGGTAACGTTATCACACGGGTCGGCGAGTGATTCGTCGGCAGCCGGGGGATCAGGCAACGTGGCGTCGTCAGCGTCACCGTGCTTGCCGCCCACGGCGCGGATGGCGGAAGCTCCGCGTGGTATCGACATCGATTCTGCCCACCCATCGTTTTTCACCAAGGTAGCCGCGCCATGCCTCGTAGCAACGCCAGTACCCGTACCGCGCTGATCGTGATCAATGCCGTGTTCCTGATGTGGGGCTTGATGACGGTACTCAACGACATCCTGATCCCGCACCTCAAGGGCCTTTTCACGCTCAATTATTTCGAGGTGATGCTGGTGCAGTTCACCTTCTTCGGGGCGTATTTCATCATGTCGGTGCCGTGCAGCGCGCTGCTGGCGCGCATCGGCTACCGCGCCACCATCATCACCGGCTTGCTGGTGACCGCGGTGGGCGCCGTGCTGTTTCTGCCGGCGGCCGCGGTGTCGTCGTATCCGCTGTTCCTGTTCGCGTTCTTCATCATGGCCAGCGGCATCACCGCGCTGCAGGTGGCGGCCAACCCGTACGTGAGCCTGCTGGGCGAGCCGCGGCTGGCGTCGAGCCGGCTGAACCTGGCGCAGATGTTCAACTCGGTGGGCACGGTGCTGGGGCCGTACATCATCGGTCCTTTGATCCTGTCCGGCGCCACGCTGGGGGCCGCCGCGCTGGCCGCGCTGCCGGAAGCCGAACAGGTCGCCTACCGGATGTCGCAGGCGCGGCTGGTGCAGGGGCCTTATCTGGTACTGACCGTCGTGCTGGTGCTGCTGGCGCTGGCGATCTGGCTGTTCCGGTTGCCGCCGCTGGCCACCAGTGAGGACGCCTCGGCGGCCAGCGAGCATCGCTTCATCGACGCCTTGCGCCATCCGCGCGTGGCGTTGGGCGTGGTGGCCATCTTCGTCTACGTGGGCGCGGAAGTGTCGATCGGCAGCTTCCTGATCAACTTCATCGCCCGGCCGGACATCGGCAACATCAGCGAAGCCGCCGCCGCCCATTACGTGGCGTTGTACTGGGGCGGCGCCGTGGTGGGCCGTGCGGTGGGCTGGCTGCTGATGAAGGTGCTCGACCCGCGCACCCTGCTGGGCGTGTTCGCGCTGATCGCCGGGCTGCTGGTGATCGGCACCATGGCCTCGCACGGCAACGTGGCGGTGTGGGCGGTGGTGTCGATCGGCCTGTTCAACTCGATCATGTTCCCCACCATCTTCACCCTGGGCATCGACAACATGGGCCCGCTGACCGGTCGCGCCTCGGGGTTGATGATCATGGGCATCGTGGGTGGGGCCGTGCTGCCGATCGCGCAGGGCGCGCTGGCCGACCAGATCGGCATCCAGCATGCGTTCGTGATTCCGCTGCTGTGCTACGTCTACATCCTGTACTACGGCTTCAAGGGATCGCGCCTGGCATGAAGAGCATCCTCTGTTTCGGCGAGGCGCTGATCGATTTCCACGCCCAGCCGCCCACCGATCCGTCGTCGCCGCCGGCCTACCTGCCGCATGCCGGCGGCGCGCCGGCGAACGTGGCGGTGGCGGTGGCGAAGCTGGGCGGACACGCGGCGTTTGCCGGCATGCTGGGCGCCGATGCATTCGGCGATCTGCTGCTGCGCAGCCTGGCCGATGCGGGCGTGGACATGCGCTACGTGCAGCGCACCGACCAGGCGAACACGGCGCTGGCGTTCGTGTCGCTCGATGCCAGCGGCGAGCGCAGTTTCAGCTTCTATCGACCACCGTCGGCCGACCTGCTGTTTCGCGCCAATCACTTCGACGAGCGCGCATTCGCCGACGCGGCGATCTTCCACGTGTGTTCGAACAGCCTCACCGAGGAGGCGATCGCGGCGGTGACACTGGAAGGCATGGCGCGGGCTCGCAAGGCGGGCGCGCTGGTGAGCTTCGACATGAACCTGCGCCCGGCCTTGTGGCCGGCCGGCGAAAAGCCCAACCCGCGCTTGTGGGCAACGCTGGCGGCCGCCGACCTGGTCAAGCTGAGCGTGGAAGAGCTGGATTTCATGGCCGCCGAGGCGGGCAGCCGCGAGGCCGTGTACCGACGCCTGTGGCAGGGCCACGCCCGCTGCCTCATCGTCACCGACGGCGCGGCGGCGATCCACTGGCTGACGCCTGCGCAGGCGGGCCGTTTCCAGCCGCATGCGGTGACCGCGGTCGACACCACCGGCGCGGGCGATGCCTTCGTTGGCGGCTTGCTCTACAGTCTCGCCGCGCATCGGGCGCAAGCCGATTCGCTGGCCGACCTGATGGCTGACGCGGGCACGCGCGACGCGGTGCTCGGCTTCGCCGCCGCCTGCGGTGCGCTGGCGGTGGGGCGGCGTGGTTCGTTCGCCGCCATGCCCGACATGGCCGAAGTGCGCCGCTTTCTCGAAGACCACGGGTCCGCCGTTTCGCCGCACGCCGGGTAAACTGGACGCTCAGGAGGCTTCATGGCCAAGAGCAAGCGTCGCACTTCGCAAACCGTCACCATCCTCGATGTCGCCAGCCGCGCCGGGGTTTCGCCGATGACCGCCTCGCGGGTGATGAACAACAACCCGCGCGTGGGCGAGGCGATGCGCGATCGCGTGCTGGCCGCCGCGGCCGAGCTCAACTACCGGCCGAACCTGGCGGGGCGCTCGCTGCGCTCGTCCAACGCGGCGCGCATCGGCCTGCTGTACAGCAACCCCAGCGCGGCCTATCTGAACCAGCTGATGATCGGCGTGCTGGAAGAGGGCAGCCTCAGCGGCGCGCAGATCCTGGTGGAAAAATGTAGTGGCATCCGCAGCCAGCGCGCCGCGGTGCAGCGGTTGCTGGACACCGGCGTGGACGGCGTCATCCTGCCGCCGCCGTTGTGCGACTCGCGCCAGACCAAACGCGAGCTGGACCAGGCCAACATCACCGTGGTGGCGGTGGCCACCGGCGCGCCGGTGGCGGGCATCAGTTCCGTGCGCATCGACGACTACCAGGGCGCCAGTGCGATGACCCAGCACCTGCTGGATCTTGGCCACACCGCGATCGCGCTGATCAAGGGCGACCCCAAGCACACCCCCGCGGTGCTGCGCGCGCAGGGTTTCGTCGACACCATGGCGCGTGCGGGTCTCACGGTGCCGGCCGAGCACATCGTGCCGGGGCTGTTCACCTACCGCTCCGGCCTGGCGGCGGCCAGCACGCTGCTGAAGCTGAAAAACCGGCCCACCGCGATTCTTTCCAGCAACGACGACATGGCCGCGGCCGTGGTTGCAGTGGCCCATGGCATGGGCCTGCGCGTGCCCGGCGATCTGTCGGTCACCGGCTTCGACGACACTCCTGTGGCCACCACCATCTGGCCCACGCTCACCACCATCCACCAGCCGGTAACGGCGATGGGCCGCACCGCCGTGCGCCTGATGCTGGAGGAAATCCGCTGCAAGCGCAGCGGCAAACCCAAAGCCGGCAATCACCAGGTGATGAAGTATTCGCTGGTCAAACGCGAATCCTCCGCAGCACCCCCGCGCGGCTGAAAAGCTGAGCTTCCTTCCCCGCAAAGCGGGGGAAAGTGCCCGATAGGGCGGATGGGCGCTGTCCCTTCTCCCGCTTGCGGGAGAAGGTGCCCGACTGCGAAGGCAGGATGCCGAAGCGAACGGCGAAGCCGGCCCGAAGGGCGTGTCGCAGGAGCGGCACGTAAGGCGGAAGAGGGCGCTCTTGATCTTGGCCTTTCCGCACGAACGAAAAGCCCCCTTCAGCCCTTCGGGTAGCGTTTGAGCTTTGCGGTGGCTTGGTGCCGCGAACGAAAAGTCCCCTCAACCGCGGCCGTCAGAACTTCACCACCTCGACCCAGTTCGCATCCTGGCCGACGGGATAACGGCCGTTGAGTTTCAGCGCGCCGCTGGTGGGGTCGATGTCGAACACGGAGATGTGATCCGACTTCTCGCCCGAGCAGATCAGGTATTTGCCGTCGGGCGTGATGGCGAAGCCGCGCGGCTGCTTCTCGGTGGGGTAGGTGCCGACCAGGGTCAGCGCGCCGCTGGCCTTGTCGACCTTGAGCGCGCTCAGCACGCTGCTGGTGCGTTCGGAGGTGTAGAGGAACCTGCCGTCCGGCGTGACGTGGATATCGGCGGCCCAGATATCGTTGCTGGTGTCCGCGTGCGGCCGCTGCGCCGGCGTGGGGTTGCGCACGAAGCGCGGCGCGCCGGGTACCAGGGTGGTGTCGGCCGGCATCGCGCTGGTGACGGCCTGCTGGGTGAGCCGGCCGGTGGCGGGATCGAGCGCGTAGGTGATCACCTTGTCTTGCAGTTCGTCGAGCACGTAGACGTAGCGGTCGTCAGGTGAAAAGGCGATATGGCGTGCGCCCAGCCCGGTCGGCAACTGCAATGCGGGCGGATCATTCGCGGTGACCTTGCCGGTGTTCGCATCGAAGCGGTACTGGAACACCTTGGCACCGCCGAGGGTCTGCGCGAACAGGTAGCGGTTGCTGTTGTCGATGTGCACCGAATGCGCGTTGCGGTCGGTCTTCAGCGTCTGCGTGGGTTTGTCGGTCAGCTTGCCGGCGCGGATCGGCGTCACCGTCACCACGTCGTCGTCGTAGGAGGAGGCGAACAGGTAGTTGCCGGTCCGGTCCAGCGAGATATAGGCCATCGGATGCCACACCGGCGACTGCGAAACCTTGTCCAGGCCCCCGGTGGCGGGATCGATGGTGAAGGTCTGCACCGCGTGGGTGGGCTTGTCCACGCTGGCGTACAGATAGCGACGGTCGGGGCTGACCGCCATCGGCATCACGTTGCCGCCCGCGGTCACGGTGGCGCCGGGGGTGAGCTTGCCGGTCTGCTCGGCCAGCTGGTACGTCGAGATGGTGCCGTCGATGGCGTTGGAGACGTACACGTAGGTGGTGGCATGCAGCGTCGGCAAGCCGAAGGCCAGCAGCAAGGCCGAGCCGCGCAGCAGGGTCGTGCGGATGATGGGTGTCATGGCGTCCTCTCCGGGTAGATGGCTTGTCGCGTCGAAAGCCAGCTTGCGAGGGTAGCGCAGGCCGTGCGCGCACGGGCGACTCGCGCGGTCCGATGTGGCGCGACAAAACCGACTGCCGCGGATTCAGTGCGCGTCGTCGCCGCGTTCGATCGTCTGCACCAGGCTGTAGAGGACGCGCAGATCGGTCGCATCCAGCGTCTCGCCCTCGATGCCGCGATAGTGGTGGTGGAACGCGCGTACCGCGGCGGCGCGATCGTCCAGCGGGTAACCCACCAGCGCCAGCGCCATCCAGGGGTCGAAGCCGGCCGGCGGGTCGATCAGCGGCGCCCGCGGCCACAGCCCGTAACCGGCGGCGGCCAGTTGCTGCCACGGAAACAGCGGGCCGGGATCGACCTTGCGGGTGGGCGCGAAATCCTCGTGCCCCACGATCTGCGTGGGCGGGATGTGCAGCCGTGTGGTGAGGTCGGCGAGCAGCCGCAGCAGGCCGGCGATCTGCGGCTGGGCGAACGGGGTGGCGCCATCGTTGTCCAGCTCGATGCCGATCGAGGCGGAGTTGATGTCGGTGATCGTGCCCCAGCGTCCCGGCCCGCCATGCCAGGCGCGCAGCTGGTCGGACACCAACTGGTAGATGTGCCCGTCGGCGCCGATCAGGTAATGCGCGCTCACCGGACCGCCGCTGTTGGCGGTGCGCAACGTGTGCAGGCTCTGTTGCACCGAATCCTGGTCGGTGTAATGCAGCACGATCAGCACCGGCCGGCGGATGTCGTGGTTGGGCGAGGGCACCCAGGTGGCCAGCGGGTTGCGCGGCGGCGCATGGGCGCAGGCGCTCAGCAGCGCGATCAGGAGCAGCAGCGTGGCGGTACGCCAGCGTCGGGAATCGAAGGGCCTGGGCATCGATGCATCATCCCGTCGACGGCGCGGAAAGCGCGTGAATCGGCATGGCGATCTCATGCAGCGCTCATTGCACCGGTACGTCGTAAAGCGTGTGCGGCGTCGGCTCAGGTTGCAGCGTGTAATGCCACCATTCCAGCGGGTAGTTCCTGAAGCCTTCGCGTGCCATCGCATCGAGCAGCAGTTGGCGGTTGGCGTGTTGTTTCGCGGTGACGTCGGCAGCGTCGGTATGCGCACGCGTGCCGAAGAAATCGAAATCCGTACCCATGTCCAGCGCCGCGCAAGCGTCGTCGGCGGTGCAACGCTGCAGCGTGAGATCGACGGTAGCGCCACGGCTGTGTCCGGACACCGGCGCGATGTAGTCGCCCAGCAGCTGCGATTTGTGCAGGTCGGGGTAATGCTGCGGCTTGGTACGCAGGTCGCCCAGGTCGTGCGCCCAGCGCACGAAGTGCGCCACGGCGCGGGCGGGGCGGTAGCAATCCCAGATCTTCAGACGCAGATGTCGCGCACGCAATTCATGTTCCACCCGTGCCAACGCGTCAGCCACCGGCTGCAGCAGCAGGCATTTGGGTGCGAGATAGCCGTCTATACGTGTACCCACGAAATTGTCGCGGCCGGCGTACTTGATGTCCTCGGCGATGTCGGGCACCTGCGTGCGGATATCGACAAGGCCGGCCTCGACGGCGGTGCGGGCGGATGAGCGCGTGACTTGCGCGGCTGCATGGGCGCTCCCTATCAGCAGGCACGCCACCAGCGCCATCGCCTTCCTTCCCCCGCTTGCGGGGGAAGGTGCCAAAGGCGGATGGGGGCGCTTTTGTCGAAAGCCTCGAAGGTCAGAGGTTGCATGCTCCGGTTGGCCCCCATCCGCCCTCCGGGCACCTTCCCCCGCAAGCGGAGGAAGGGTTGGGATCGTGCTCATGGGCAATCTCCCACGCGTTCGAAGCGCAGGTCTTCATAGTCCGAACTGAAGTCGCCCTGCGGATCGAACTTGGCCATGCGCAGCGTGGCCGGCCCATCGCCCGCGGCATGGAAGTCCATCCACGCATCGGGATCGACGCCGGCATCGTCCCAGTGCACGAAATAGCGGGTACCCAGCCGCATCACCGTGCCGGCCAGCCGCGGCGATTTCTTCGCGGCAAAACGCAGCTGGCCGCCGCGCGGACACACGGCGGCCTCGCCCAGCCAGGGATCGCGATAGATGCCGGTGAACGCCGCCAGTTCGGCGGGCCCGACGGGTTGGCGCGCCGAGGTGTCCGGCGCCGAAGCCGACGCCGGGCGTTGTTTCACCTGCTCGTCCAGCGCGTCCGCGTACCACGCCACGCCGCGACGTTCTTGCGGCGCGGTGAAGTGTTTCATCAGCACTTCGCCCAGCACCGTGCGCGCATCCTCTGCCTCGCCATTGATCATGAATACGAAACCGCTCTGCCGGTCGGGCAGCAGCGCCAGCATCGAATACATGCCACCGAGCGTGCCGGTATGCCACACGGCCCATGCGCCATCGACGTCGGCCATGCGCCAGCCGTAGCCGTAGGCCATCACATGCGTGTTGTCCCACTGGCGACGCTGGGTGGATACGGGGATCAGCATGTGCGGCGCCTGCAGCGTGGCGCGCTGCGGCCACGACAGCCACTGCAATTGCGCCGGCGTGGGCACCAGCCAGTTGCGCGCCCAGGCCAGCATGTCGGTGAGATCGCAGCGGATGCCGCCGGCCGGCGCCGAGGTGATCGCGGGAATGGTGGCGCCGTCCTCGTGCATGGGCACGTTGCGGCCGTCGTGCCGGTAGTGCGGTTGCGCCACGTTGCCCACGGCGTCGCGATTCCAGCTGCCGACCTGGCAGCGGTCCAGCCCCAGCGGTTCGAACACCTCGCGCCGCATCAGCGTCTCGTACGGCGCGCCGCCGGCCGCGGCGGCCACTTCGCCGGCCACCACGTAGAGCAGGTTGTCGTACTGGTATTGCGAGCGGAAGCTGTAACCCGGCTCGATGTAGCGCAGCCCGTGGATGATGTCGGCGCGGGTGAATGTGTTCGGCTCCGGCCACAGCATCAGGTCGCCGCCGCCCTCGGGCAGGCCGCTGGAATGGGTGAGCAGGTCGGCCACGCGCATGTTGGCGGTGACCCAGGCGTCGTGCATGCGGAACTGCGGCAGGTACTTCGTCACCGGATCGTCCCAGCGCAGCTTGCCCTGATCCACCAGCCGGCCCAGCAGGGCGGTGGTCATCGCCTTGCTGTTGGAGGCGATCTTGAACAGCGTTTGCGGCGTGATCTTTTCGCCCGACCCGGCCACGGTTTCGCCGGCGGTGCGGGTGTAGACGACCTGGCCGTTTTCGATCACGCCGACGGCAATGCCTGGCAGGTGGTAACGGGCGATCACCGCATCGACGATGGGGTCGTAGGTGGCACGGGAACGCGCAGAGGAAACTTCGGCGTGTACCGGCACCAGCGCCGCGGCCAGCCCAAGAAGCGCGGCGGCGAGGAAGGCGCGGGAATATCGAAGCATCTCCGTCATTCCAGCGAAAGCTGGGATCCAGTGTCTTTCGCCTTTATGGGGCTTCGGTAAAAACCGGAGGCGCTGGATCCCAGCTTTCGCTGGGATGACGGGCGAGGGGCTTTCCGTGCGAGTGGTGGTTTGGCCCGCGCCCAGACCTTCAATGCCGCGCATCACGCTCCACCTCGCCCCACACGCGCAACAGGTTGCCGCCCCACAGCTTGGCGATGTCGGCGTCCCTGAAGCCGTGCCGGCGCATCGCGGCGGTGAGGTTGCGGGTTTCGCTGGCGTCGGCCCAGCCGGTGATGCCACCGCCGCCGTCGAAGTCCGAGGCGATGCCGACATGGTCGATGCCAGCGACCTGCACCATGTGCCGGATCTGTTCCAGGTAGTCGTCCAGCGTGGGCAGCGGATGCTGCTGCTGGATCTTCGCCATGCCGGCGGCCATCGCGGGCAGGTAGTCGTGCTTGTCGCTGTCGTACTTCGTGTCGCCGGCGGCTTTCGCCACGGCGTCCTGCAATTTCTCCTCGGCGGCTTCGCGGGCCGGGTCGTGCTTCAGGAACTCCTTGTACGCCACCGCCTGGATCACGCCGCCCTTGGCGGCGATCGCGCGCAGCAGGTCGTCGGGCAGGTTGCGCGGGTGATCGAGCACGGCGCGGGCGCCGGAGTGCGAGGCGATGACCGGCGCCGTCGACACCTTCAGCGCGTCGCGCACGCAGGCGTCGGAAGCGTGCGATACGTCCACCATCATGCCCAGCTGGTTGGCCCGCTGCACCACGGCGCGGCCGAAGTCGCTCATGCCGGTGTCGGCGGCGCTGTTCATCGCCGGCTCGCCGTGTCTGGTATCGGGCTGCGAACTGGTGCACAGGTCGTTGTCGCCCACATGCACCAGGCCCAGCGAACGCACGCCGCGGTCGTACGCGGCATCGAGCCGGTGCAGGTCGTGGCCCAGCGAATAGCTGTTCTCGATCGCGATGGTGGCCGACAGCAGGCCGGCCTGGTGGTTGGCCATCAATTGCGCCGGCGTGGTGGCCAGGCGGATGCGGTCGGGATATTTCAGCAGCATGTGGCCGATGCCGTCGTACTTCTGCCGCGCCTGCGCCATGGCCCGCGCGTAGCCCGCGTCGGTCAATGGCCCCTGCGGCACCCAGACCACGAAGAACGCCGCATTCAATCCACCGCGCTCCATCTTGCCCAGGTCGACCAGCAGCGGCGTGGGCTTGCCCACGTCGAAGCGCGGCTCGCCCATGTAGTCGAACGGGATGTCGACGTGGCTGTCGATGGTGACTGGCGGGTCCTGCGCCTGGGCGGCGCCCGCGGCCAGTGCGGCGAGGATGGCGAGGCTTGCGATCGTCTTCATGCGGTTTCCCGGTCACGGGCCGGCTTCGACCATAGCCCCGATGGTGTTTGCGGTGTGTGTGGCCCTGGCATGGCCGCACCCTGAAAAAAAATGGCGACCCGCTGCAGCGCAGGCGGGTCGCCAACGGGGGAGATGCGTCAGAAATCCAGACTCACCGTGAGCTGGGCGAAGCGCGGCGACTGGAAGCGGATGCCTTCGCCGAAGGTGTCGCTGGTGCTGTCGGAAATGGACGGCTGCAGGTCCTGGTTCACGCCCAGCGTGCGCTGCGAGTTGAGCAGGTTGTACACCGCGAACTTGGCCTTGATGCGGCCGTCGGTGCCGATCGGTTTCTGCCAGCTGATGCTTGCGCCCAGGTCGTAGCTCCACGGCGTGCGGCCGTACTTGCCGCGCGGCGAGCGTTCGTACACGCGTTGCTCGGACGGATACGGTACCGGGTCGCCATCGGCGTCCACCTCGCCCGGGATGAAGCCGCAGTTCTGCACGCAGATGTAATAGCTGTGGTACGAGGTGGCGTCGTACGGATTGCCGCTGCCGAAGCCGGTGACCGGCGTGCCGGAGAGGATCTGCAGATCCGCGCCGAGTTGCCATTGCGGCGTGATGGCATAGGTGCCGCGCAGCTTGATCTGGTGGCGGCGGTCGTTGGGCAGGTAGCCGTCGCCGCCGAAGTTGACCCACGGGTCGTCGAAGTTCTCGGTGCGGCCGGTGTCGTCGAAGTTGGTGTCGGAGTTGACCGGGCCTTCCGCATTGCCGCGGCTCCACGACAGCGTGTACGACGCGTTGAACGCCCACTTGTCGTCCCACGCGCGGTCGATCTGGAATTCCATCGCGGTGTAGGTGCGCTTGGGCTTCACCCAGCCGCGCTCGCCCAGGTAGTTGCCGTCGCTGTCGTACATCGCCCAGCCGTGCTTGGCGGTGTCGATGTCCACGTAGCCGTCGGGCGTGCCGTCGCAGTTGGTGTCGCCCCAGATGGAGACCTTGGAGCCGGGATTGGCCATCACCCACTGAGTGGTCGGGTCGCCGTCGCTGTCGAGCAGCGGGCCGCAGGGCGTCTGCGTGATGCCCATGTCGTCGATGGCGTTGTGCAGGCGGCGGTAGGTGCCGCTGACGCCCCACGACCATTTGTCGTCGAGCATCTGCTGGAAGCCCAGGATCAGCTCGTCCTGGTAGACCTGGTCCATGTGGTGATCCACCTCCGAGCGCAGGTCGCCCACGCTGCCGTCGCCCTGCGACACATCCACGCCGCCCAGTTGCGGGCCCAGGATCGGCATCGCGTAGGGCGAGCCGTTGCGGTCGCGCGTTTCCCAGCCGTCGAACGCGTAGTAGGTGCGCTCGTCCAGCAGGCCGCCGGCCTGCTTGATGTTGATCACGTTGGCTACCGGCAGGTAGTAGCGACCCAGGTTGCCGAACAGCTTGGTGGTGCCGTCGCCGTGCATGTCCCACGAAAAGCCCAGCCGCGGCGCGATCATGTTTTCCATCTTGATGTAGCTGTCGCCATCGCCGGTCTTGTTGTCGAAGCCGTCGCGGCGCAGGCCCAGGTTCAACAGCACGTTGGGCGTGACCTGCCAGTTGTCCTCGATGTAGTAGGCGGAGTTTGTGGTTTCGAACGTGCCGGAGATTTCGTAGCGCCGGGCGCGCACGTAGCCGGCGTAGCCGGCCGGCACCACGCCGCCGCTGGGGTTGGGGATCGAGGAGCCGGGCGCGGCCTGGTAGACGTTGTAGTAGAGCGCGCCGGGGCCCGGGTAATAGCGATCGTAATCGGAGGTGTTCTTTTCGCTGTCGTAGCCGAAGCGCAGCAGGTGTTCGCCCAACGTCCATTCGAAGTCGGCGCGCGCCTGCTTGCGCACGTCGTTGCGCTTGCTCACCGCGGTGTTGGTGGTGCAGCCCAGGCCGATGCCCGGCAACGGGATGTCACCGTCGGTGGCGACCGGGTTGCACTCCAGATCGCTGAGGCCGCGGTTGAACGATTCGCGGTTGTTGCGGCCGTACATCAGCTTCATCGACAAGTCGTTGGTGAGGTAGCTGGTCCAGGTGAGGGCCCAGTTCTTGCCGCCGGTGTCGGTATAGATCTCGTTGGTCTTGCTGCCGATCGTGTCAGTGGCGTAGTCGTAGTCGTAGACATCACCGACGTTCTTGTCCTTGTCGGAGAACGCCATGGCGCTCAGCAGGTTGCTGTCGTTGACGTGCCAGTCGATGGTGGCGCCCCAGAAGCCGGTGTCCGAGCCGTTGCTGGTGAGCACGGTACCGTCGTCGTTGGTGTTGCGCGGGGTGGCGCCGCGCGCCTCGTACATCGCGAAGAAGAACAGCTTGTCCTTGACGATCGGGCCGGACACGTAGCCGTTGAGCTTGACCAGCGAGTCGCGGTCCTTGCCGGCGGTGATGTAGCGGGTGCCGTCGGCGCGGTAGTGGTCGTCGGCGCGCGAGTGCCAGTTGCCCGGCTCCAGCGTCATCTCGGTACCGAAGTGGAAGTCGTTGGTACCCGAGCGCGTCACCGCGTTGATCACGCCGCCGGTGGTGCGGCCGAACTCCACCGAGTAGCCGCCGGTCTTGACCTGGAACTCCTGGTAGAACGCGAACGGCGCCGAGGAGAAGCCGTTGCGGTTGTAGAAGTCGGTGACATTGAGGCCGTTGACGTAGAACGAGTTCTCCGCCACCGACGAGCCGCCGAACGAGATGCCGCCGAAACCGGCCACGCCCCGATTCACGCCCGGCGCCAGGATCGCCACCGAGGTGATGTTCTGGTCCACCGGGATGCGGCTCAACTGCTCGCGGGTGACATTGGTGGCCGATTCGGTGGAACTCACGTCCACGCCGGGCAGGATGGTGCCGCTGACGCTGATCGCTTCCAGCGCCGTCGCGTTGTCCGCGGCGCCCACGTTGACGGTGGTGGCATTGCCCAGGCTGACGGTGACATTCACCGGGTGCCCCACCGGTGCGCCGTCCTTGCTGCTCTCCAGCGTATAGGTGCCCACCGGCAGGAACGGGAAGCGGTAGTTGCCCTTGGCGTCGGCGGTGACCGAGCGGGTGAAGCCGGTGGCGGTGTTGTTCACCGTGATCACGGCACCGGCGGCGGTATGGCCCACCACGGAACCGTCGTTGCTGCCGGCAACGGCGGCCGGCACGGCCAGCGACGCCAGGCCAAGGCCCAGCGCCATGCACAGCACGGTCCTGCGTAGCTTGCGGTTGTTGCTGTTCATACCCCTTCTCCCCATCGACGCCGTCGATGCCTCTTTATGAAAGCTGCTGGTTAGTTGCTTTTGCGTCCCTGCGTCGCTGCCTGGATCTGCCAATCGAAGCCGTAATCCCACTGGTCGAAGTAGAGGTTGCCCCCGCGCCACTCCACTTCGCCGCGCTGCGAGTCCACGTTGTCGGACCGGAAATGCTGCTTCGGCGGCACGAACGCGCGGCCGTAGTCGTTGTTGAATGCGATGCGGTAGTTGTCGAGGCCGCCAAGGTAGAACCACGCCAGCGCCTGGTCGTCGCCGGCGCCGGGCTGCAGCCGGCCGGTGGTCACGTCCATCGGCACCCAGCCGTACGGCGCCAGGTACAGATAGCCCCAGTCGTGGATGTTGCTGTAATCGGTGCCGTCGTCCGAAAACACCATCCCGGACTGCCAGCGCGTGGGGATGCCGTTGAGCCGCAGCAGGGTCATCAGCAGCAGGGTCTGCTGGCCGCAATCGGCGTGGCCGGCGTGCAGCGCGTAGTCGCTGATGTTGCTGATGGTGGAGTACTCGCGCGCGCCGGCCCAGGGAATCCTGTCGACCGCCGCGAACAGCTTCTGCGCGATGCGGTACGGGTTCTTCTCGTCCCCAACGACCTTGCGCGAGAACGCGCGCATCGCATCGGTGAACACGATGTGCGGCGGACGCTCGGCCAGGTACGGCGCCAGTTCGGCCTCCGCGTGGGCCGTGCCGTGGACGGGGAAGATGGAGCAGGGCGCTGCATCGTCGTGGCCATCCCTGCACTGCACGGCTTCCGCGCTGGCGGCGGAGAGCGGTGTCACCCTGGCCGGGTCGATGGCGTGGTACTGGGCAAACAGGGTCAGCTCGTAGGTCACCGAGAATTCGGTCTTCTTTCCCGCCACCGCGGGCTGCTCCAGGTACACCGTGCGCTGCAGGGCGGACGCGGGCGCGATGCGATGCTGCGCCGGCACGCTGGCGATGTAGCGAATGTCCTGCTGCTGGCCCGGCACCGCCTGCGGGTAGGGAATCCACGCGCGCACGGTTTCACCGGCGGGCACGGCGTCGGCATCCACGGTAAGCGTTTGCGTCATGCGCACGCGGCGCGGCAGCACGCTGCTGCGGTGTTCGGCCAGCGCGGCGTGGTAGATCGCGCGCTGCGCGTCGTTCAACGATTCCATCGGGCCGTCGGTGATCGGCGTCTGCACCGCGCGCCGCGCCACCGCCTCGGGGCTGAGCCGGAACAGGTTGCCCGGCGAGCGCTTGAAGTACAGCGTGCGGCCGTCGATGACCTGGTGCTCGAACAGCCCGGCCGCGTTCCACTTGGCGAACTCGGCGTCGGTGAGGTCGGGGATCTGCTTGCGCACGCGCGCCTCGACGTCGTCGGCATCGAGGGTGAAGTCGAGCAGGATGCGGCGCATGCGTTCGCGCTGGAACGCCAGCGCGCGCCGCTCCTTGGCGGAAAGCTGCGGCTGGGCCAGCGCGCGGTCGATCGCCGCCTGCGCCTCGTGGAAATGCCCGGCGTCGATCTGCGCGATGATGGGCGCCATTGCGCGGTTGTCATCCTGCGAGCTGGCCAGCAGCGGGCTGGCGAACAGCAGCGCGAGCAGCGCCAGCGCCAGACGCCGCCCACGTGGTTTCACTGCGACAGGTAACCGTGAGTGCATCGCGCCATGCCCGCCTTGAAGACCCCAGATGCGGCTGTGTAACACGCTTGCAAATGCTGGTCAATAATTTATGCTTCGATTGAACTTGAAAAGAATCACCTATTCCTTGGCGGCGCAAACCGGCCCGTTGGCGCGCATCGGCGAACGGCCCACAAGGGGACGCATGTGATCCAAACGGTCTGGCCCTACCTGGCGGTGATGCTGTTGGCCGCCGGGCTGTTTCCGGCGGTCGAGCGGCGTACCGGCTGGAAGCTGTTTTCGGTGTTGCCGCCGATCGTGCTGACCTACCTGCTGGTGACCGCGTTGGCGGTGTCGGGGCTGTGGCAGGTCAACGCGGAAATCCATGCGGCGCAATCGATGCTGGTGTCGCATCTGGTGCCGGCGCTGCTGTTCCTGTTGATGATCAATTGCGACCTGCGCGCGATCTGGGCGCTGGGCCCGCGCGTGCTGGCCGTGTTTGCCTGCACGTCGGTGAGCCTGTTCGTGGCGTTCATCAGCACTTTCCTGATCTACCGTGGCTGGCTGCCGGGCGATACCTGGCAGCCGCTGGCGGCGCTCAGCGGCAGCTGGGTGGGCGGCACCGCCAACATGATCGCGGTGAAGCAGTCGATCGGCATGTCGGACGCGCTGCTGGCGATGTCGCTGCTGACCGATGCGCTGTGCTACTCGATGTGGGTGGTGGTGCTGTTTTCGGTGGCACGGCTGGCGCCGGCGTTCAACCGCTGGACTGGCGCGAAATCCAGTGGCGATCTGGAGGTGGCGGCGGCGAAACCGACCGGGCCCACCACGCCGGAAAGCGTGCTGCTGTGGCTGGGCATGGCCTTGCTGGCGGCCGCGCTGGCCGGCTGGCTGGCCACGAAACTGCCCACTTCCAGCATGCTCAGCGCCACCACCTGGACCATCCTGCTGGCCACCGGCGCGGGCCTGGTGGTGGCGCATACGCCATTGGCGCGCTATCCCGGCGCCGGCACGATTTCCGGTGCGCTGTTGATCAGCGTGGTGGCGGTGCTGGCCTCGCAAAGCAACTTCCATGGCATCGCCGCCGCGCCGCTGTACCTGCTGTGCGGTGTCACCGTCATCGCCATCCACGCGGTGCTGCTGGTGGGTTTCGCCAAATTGTTCCGCTTCGACCTGTTCCTGTGCGGCATCGCGTCGCTGGCGCATATCGGCGGCGTGGCGGCCACCCCGATCCTGGCCGCCAGCTATGCCAAATCGCTGGTGCCGGTGGGGATTCTGCTGGCGCTGCTGGGCTATATCCTCGGTACCGGCTTCGGCATCGTGGTGGCGCATCTGATGTCGATGATGACGCTCGGTTGAACTTCTACAGGCCCCGGATGATGCGACTACCTCTGCTTGCCTTCTCCCTGCTGACGTTCGCCTTCGCCGCCGCGCCCGCGCCGGCACGTCAGGCGTCGTCCACCTTGAGCGTGCCGCCCTCGGGCGTGCTGGGCGTGGGCGAGGCGCAATTGACGCCCGCGTTCTGGATCGGTCTGCAGGCGCAGCCGGACCGGGTGATCCTGGATAGCGCGGCGATCGCGGCGCAGAACGCGAAGCTGCTGCAGCGCGATCCGTCGATGCACGACCTGAGCGCCCTGCCGACCACGCTGGATCGCGCGCAGGTGATGGGCTGGATCAAACCGCTGTCCACGCTGCCCACGCATCCGCTGTACGACGTCAACGGCAAACCGGTATCCGCTGCCACGCTGCAGGCGATAGCCGCCAACGCGGCGCTGGAGGCGATCCCCGCGCAACAGGAAACCCGCTACGGTCTGGTGGTGCGCCGCGCCGCGCTGCGCGGCTTTCCCACCACGCTGCGGGTGTTCAGTTCCGACGACGACACCGACATCGACCGCTTCCAGGAGACTGCGGAATTCCCCGGCACCCCGGTGGTGATCGCGCACACCAGCGCCGACGGCAAGTGGCTGTTCGTGGTCAGCCCGCGCTACGCGGCGTGGACCGGGAAAGAGAACGTGGCCGAAGGCAGCGCGGCGCAAGTGTTCGGTTATGCCGACAAGAAACCGTATCGCGTGGTGACGGGCGCCAGCGTGCACACCGTATTCACCCGCGAGCAGCCGGCGCTGTCGCAACTGCAACTGGACATGGGCACGCGCGTGCCGCTGCTGACCGACCTGCCGCCGGACCAGCCGGTGAACGGGCAGACGCCGTACACCTCGCACGTGCTGCAACTGCCGCTGCGCGACGCCGACGGCAAACTGCAATTCGCGCCCGCGCTGCTGCAGAAAAACACCGACACCGCCGCCGACTACCTGCCGCTGACCCGCGCCAACCTGATCCGCCAGGCGTTCAAGTTCCTGGGTGAACGCTACGGCTGGGGCCATGCCTACGACGGCCGCGACTGCAGCGGTTTCGTGTCGGACGTCTATCGCAGCATGGGCGTGCAGATGCCGCGCAACACCAGCAAGCAGGCGATCAGCCCAGCGCTGGCGCATCGCGTGTTCACGGACAAGGATAGCCGCCAGGATCGCATCGCGGCGGCGTACGCGCTGCAGACGGGCGACCTCGTCTACATCCCCGGCCACGTGATGATGGTGCTGGGTCAGTTCAACGGCCAGCCGTACGTGATCCACGACGTGGGCGGCATGAGTTACCGCAAGGCCGACGGCAGCCGGGCGCGGGTCAAGCTCAACGCGGTCTCGGTGACGCCGCTGCTGCCACTGCTGTTCAACGACAAGCAGACGTTTGTCGATCGCATGACCAGCATCGTGCGCACCCGCCCCTAGCCGCATCACGAAGAAAAGTTCGAAGACACGGATTCCATGAAGGCTTACGAATGAAGATCACCGACATCAAGTTCGGCATGTTGCGGGTGCCGCTGAAAACGCCGTTCAAGACCGCGTTGCGCACCGTCAACATGGTCGAGGACATCGTGGTGATGGTGCACACCGACAGCGGCAACGTCGGTTACGGCGAGGCGCCGGCCACGGCCGTGATCACCGGCGACACGCACGGCTCGATCATCGACGCGATCCGCCACTACATCTCGCCGCGGCTGATCGGCCAGGACATCGCCGACCTCAACCACCTCACCCAGCTGATCCAGGGCGCGATGGAGAAGAACACCAGCGCCAAGGCGGCGGTGGAAATCGCCATCTACGACCTGTGGGGCCAGCTCTACGGCGCGCCGCTGTACAAGTTGCTGGGCGGCGGCGACCCGGTGATCACCACCGACATCACCATCAGTGTCGACTACATCGACAAGATGGTGGCCGACTCCGTGGAGGCGGTGGAGCGCGGCTTCGAGTCGCTGAAAATCAAGGTGGGCAAGGACATCGGCGTGGACATCGACCGGGTCAAGGCGATCTACGCGGCGGTGGAAGGGCGCGCGTTGCTGCGGCTGGATGCGAACCAGGGATGGACGGCCAAACAGGCGGTGTACGCGCTGCAGACGCTGGAGGATGCGGGCATCAAGCTGGAGCTGATCGAGCAGCCGGTGAAGGCGCGCGACCTGGCTGGCATGCGCTACGTCACCGAGCGCGTGCACACGCCGGTGATGGCCGACGAAAGCGTGTTCGGCCCGATGGAGGTGATCGAGCTGATCCGCCTGCGCGCGGCCGACATCATCAACATCAAGCTGATGAAAACCGGCGGCATCTCCAACGCGGTGAAGATCGCCGACATCGCCGCGATGTACGGCGTGGAATGCATGATCGGCTGCATGCTGGAAAGCAGTATCAGTGTGGCCGCCGCCGTGCACGTGGCGGTGGCCAAGTCCAGCGTGATCACCAAGATCGACCTGGACGGGCCGTCGCTGTCCCAGTTCAACCCGGTCGACGGTGGGGTAATCTTCAACGAATCGGAGATCTCGGTGACAGACGCGCCCGGCCTGGGCATTCGCGAGATCAGGGGATTGGAGGAGATCGAAGCCTGATGTCGCCGCTGGTCAAAATCCGCTCCGAGCGCGACCGGATGTCGGCGGTGGAGCGGCGTATCGCCGACTTCATCCTGGAAAACGCGCAACTGCTGCGCGACTACTCCTCGCAGCAACTGGCCAATGCCCTGGGCATCAGCCAGTCCAGCGTGGTGAAGTTCACCCAGAAGCTGGGCTACAAGGGCTATCCCGACCTGAAGTATTCCGTGGGCGAGGCCAATGCCCGCGCCGACAATGGCGATGCGCCCGAACATGCCGCGTCGGCCGATGGCGAATCGGCCGGCGTCTTTGCCGGCAACCTGTGGCGGCGCAAGTCGGAGGCGGAGGAGGCCACCCGCCTGATCAATCCGGCCCAGACCATCGAAGCCGTCGCCGCCGCCATCGGCCAGGCCGGCCAGAACGGCAAGGTGTTCATCATCGGCCTGGGCGAGGACGACATCTACGCCCGCGGCTTTGCGCTGAAACTGTCGCTGCTGGGCATCCTCACCGTGCACAACTTCGACACCGCGCGGATGACCGCCAACGTTTCCGCCGCCAGCGCGGGCGACGTGCTGCTGGTGTTTTCCGAGCACGGCAACCATCAGGCCTTGTGCAAGATCGCCCGCTATTTCCGCGAACGCCGTGGCCAGGTGATCACCGTGACGCGGCACACCGCCAACCCGCTGCGCACGCTGGCCGACATCGCGCTGGTGGTGTCGGCGCATGACGAGCTGCCGTATATCCAGCCGCTGCTGTACCAGTCGGCGCTGCAGCATCTGCTCGATGGCCTGTTCGTCCTGCTGTGCGAAGGCCATGACGACCGCCATGCCCAGTTGCTGGCCAACCTCGACCGCATCCAGCTGATGCTGGAGCCTTGATTTGGCCGTCCACGCCTCCCTGCCGGCCGTTCTTGCGTTCGCCCTCATCGGCGCGGGTCATGCCGGCACGTCGAGCGTTCCCTGGCACGACGCTCGCCAGATGATCGTGGTGACCACCGCCGACTGGAACGCCGACCACGGCATCCTGCGTACGTTCGAACGAAAGCACGGCCGTTGGCAGATGGCGAAAAGCGCCACGCCGGTGACGATCGGCAAGAACGGCGCGGGCTGGGGCCTGGGGTTGAACGCGCCGCAAAGTGGCGGGCCGGTGAAGCGCGAGGGCGACAACCGCAGTCCGGCCGGTGTGTTCCGCATCGGCGAGGCCTTCGGCTACGCGGCCCATGCCGACACGGCCATGCCGTATCGCGCGCTGAGCGCCAGCGACTGGTGCGTCGATGTCAGCACCTCGCCGCAATACAACCGCATCGTCGACGCCAAGGTGGTGGGCGCCGCGGCGGTGAAAGGCGCCAGCGAGCCGATGCGGCGCGACCTGCATTTCGATGGCGACCAGCGTTATCGCCAGGGCTTCGTGATCGAACACAACCCCGACGCGAAACCACAGGCGGGCAGCTGCATTTTTGCCCACCTGTGGAAATCACCCACCGCGGCCACCGCCGGTTGCACCGCGATGACGCCCGCGGCGATGCAGTCGCTGCTGGCCTGGCTGAAGCCGCAGGATCATCCGGTGTTCGTGTTGTTGCCGCAGGCCGAGTACCAGCGTCTGCGTTCCAGCTGGCAATTGCCGGCGCTTGCCGCCGGGGAGGCGCGGTGAATGCCACCGCCCGCGTCCTGATCGGCCTCGCCGCCGGCGCGGTGATCGGCCTGGTGTTCGCCGGCTGGCATCCGGCCGTGGCCATCCAGGTGGCCAGCGTGGTGCAGCCGATCGGCAAGCTGTGGTTGAACGCATTGCAGATGACGGTGGTGCCGCTGGTGCTGGCGCTGGTGGTGCTGGGCGTGAACACGGCCAGCGACGCGGCCGCTTCGGGCCGCATCGCGCGGCGCGCCATCGTGGTGTTCATCGTGGTGCTGACTGGCGGCGCGCTGTTTGCCGCGTTCGCCGCGCCTTTCGTGTTTTCGCTGTTTGCGCACGACCCGGCGCTGACCGCCGCGCTGGGCCACGCGGCCTTGCCCACGGCGGCGCAGGCCGCGCCGGTCGACTGGGTGGATGCGCTCACCGCCATGGTGCCGCACAACGCGATCATGGCCGCGGCGCAAAGTGCGATGTTGCCGCTGGTGGTGTTTGCGCTGTTCCTGGGTTTTGCCTTGACCCACGTGTCGGTGGAGCGCCGCGCGTTGCTGCTGGATTTCTTCCAGGCGATTGCCGACGCGATGATCGTGATCGTGCGCTGGGTGTTGTGGGCGGCGCCGCTTGGCGTGTTCGCGCTGATCCTGTCGGTGTGCGCGCGTTCGGGCCTGGGCATGCTCAGCGCGCTGGGCGTGTACGTGCTGGTCGAGTGCCTGCTGTACCTGTCGGTCACCGTGATGATGCTGCCGCTGGCGGTGGGTTTCGGTGGCGAGCGCTGGCGCCGCTTCGCGCTGGCGCTGGTGCCGCCGCAGGTGGTGGCGATCAGCACGCAGTCGTCGCTGGCCTCGCTGCCGGCGATGCTGGAAAGCGCCGATCGCCGGTTGGGCTATCCCAAGGCCGTGGCCGGCCTGGTGCTGCCGATGGCGGTTACCCTGTTTCGCCTCACCAGCCCGGTGCAGTACATGACCTCGGCTGCGTTCATCGCCTGGGCCTACGGCGTGGACCTGTCCACCGCGCAACTCATCGCCGGTGCGCTGCTGGCGGTGGTGGTGAGCCTGGGTTCGGTGGGCCTGCCCGGCCAGGTCACCTTCATCGCCACCAACCTGCCCGTGGCGCAGGCAATGGGCCTGCCACTGAGCCCGCTGGGCCTGATGCTGGCAGTGGACACCATCCCTGATGCGCTGGCCACGCTGGGCAATGTCACCGGCGACCTGACCGCCACCAGCGTGGTGGCGCGGCAGTCGCGCAACGACACGGCGCCGGCGCCCGATCTGCTGTAAGGCGCTGGATCGCGATCGCATCGTCAACTGTTGCGTGGAGTACGCACCCGACGGCGCGAAGGCGGGAGTTCACCCCTTCGAAACGCGGGCCGGGCGCATCATCCTTATGACGTCAACTTCAGTTTTGGGCCGCCACCTAATCAACAGATCGCCGCCATCCGTGGGCTCAGCGCCGTCGGCCGCCCATGATGCTTCCTCACGTTTCGCGCCAGGAGTGCCAACGCCATGACCGACCACCCCGTCCCCTCCGACGAAACGCTGCAGGACCATCTCCGCGCGCTGCTGCCACGATTGGAGGCGCTGTACACCGACATCCACGCGCATCCCGAACTCTCCATGCAGGAAACCCGCACCGCGGGCCTGGCCGCCGAGCACCTGCGCGCGGCCGGCTATGAAGTCAGCACCGGCGTCGGCAAGACCGGCGTGGTCGGCCTGTTGCGCAATGGCGACGGGCCGGTGGTGATGCTGCGCGCGGACATGGATGCGCTGCCGGTGCAGGAAGCCACCGACGCACCGTACGCCAGCAAGGTCACGGCGGTCGATCACGAAGGCAACACCGTGCCGGTGATGCATGCCTGCGGCCACGATATGCACGTCGCCTGGCTGGTCGGCGCCACCACCTTGATGGCGCAGCATCGCGACAGTTGGCAGGGCACGCTGATGGCGGTGTTCCAGCCGGCGGAGGAAACCGCGCAAGGGGCGCAGGCGATGATCGACGACGGCCTGTTCCAGCGTTTCCCGAAACCCGACGTGGTGCTGGGCCAGCATGTGATGGTGGGCCCGGCGGGTGCCATCGGCGGGCGCAAGGGCGTGATCACCTCGGCCGCCGACAGCCTGCAGATCCGCCTGTTCGGGCGCGGTGCGCACGGGTCGATGCCGCAGGCCAGCATCGATCCGGTGGTGATGGCGGCATCGACGGTGCTGCGGCTACAGACCATCGTGGCGCGCGAGCTGGCGCCGACCGAGGCGGCCGTGCTCACGATCGGCTCGCTGCAGGCCGGCACCAAGGAAAACGTGATCCCCGACGAGGCCGTCATCAAGCTCAACGTGCGCACCTTCGACGAAGGCGTGCGCAAGCGCGTACTGGCCGCGATCACCCGCATCGTCAACGCCGAGGCGGCGGCCTCGGGCGCGCCGAAGCCGCCGGAAATCACGCCGCTGGACAATTACTCGTTGGTGACCAACGACGACGACGCCACCACCAGGGTGGTCGGTGCGTTCCGCAAGCACTTCCCTGCCGGGCGCATCCGCGAGACCGGGCCCACCTCGGCCAGCGAGGATTTCGGCTCGTTCGGCGCCGCGTGGAAGGTGCCCTCGGTGTTCTGGTTCGTCGGCGGCACCGACCCGGACGTCTACGCGAAGGCGAAGGTCGAGAACCGGCTCAACGAAATTCCGACCAACCACAACCCGCGCTTCCTGCCGGTACTCCACCCGACCCTGGAGGTCGGCGTGGAAACGCTGATGGTGGCCGCGCGGGCGTGGTTGTCGACAGCACGCTGAGCATGGAACACGCGACGCTCGCCACCCAGGCCGTGCTGCCCATCCTGCTGCAGGTGCTGGATTTGGGCGGCACCTTCGTCTTCGCCATCAGCGGCGCGATGGTCGCGGTCAGGCATCGGCTCGACATCTTCGGCGTGCTGGTGCTGGCATTCGCGGCGGGCAACGCGGGAGGCATCACGCGCGACCTGATGATCGGCGCGGTGCCACCGGCGGCGATTGCCGACCTGAAGTATGCCGGCGTGTCCGCGCTGGCCGGGTTGATCACCTTCTTCTGGTACCCGATGACCAACCGCCTGCGCAATGACGTGTTGTGGCTGGATGCGGTCGGGCTGGCGTTCTTCGCCGTAGCCGGCGCGCAGAAGGCGCTGGCCCACGGCATCGACCCCGTGATGGCGGCGCTGCTGGGCATGGTGACCGGCATCGGCGGCGGCATGCTGCGCGACGTGCTGGTGTCCGGCATTCCCACGGTGCTGCGCGCCGACCTGTACGCGCTGGCGGCGCTGGCCGGTGCCGGCGTGGTGGTGAGCGCGCACCTGCTGCACCTCTCGCCGATGCTGGCCGCCGTGGCCGGCGGCGGCGTCTGCTTCGCGCTGCGTTTCATGGCGATCCGGCATGGCTGGCACCTGCCGACCTCACGGCCGGCGCCTGCATCGGGTGCGCCGCACCACCGGCACCACGATCAGGATCGCTGAAGGCGAAGCCCGAACTGGCTTGTGCCGATGCGCTGAAACATGAAATGAAACCGCGCTCCCCGCGGCGCGCCATGAGGCATGAGCAAGCCGGCGGTGAGGGCCGGGGGAGTCCCGTGACTACGTTCAAGGCCGGATGCATGCGAAAATGGCCGTCTTGCACGGACTTTGCGATCAGCAGGCGCGCTGGTCCTGGCGGGATCGGCGGCTGCGGCGAGACCGTGGTAAAGATAGACAGGCAATCACTGGGACGCGCTCGAAATGCTTCTGATGATCGACAACTACGACAGCTTTACCTACAACCTCGTGCAGTACCTGGGCGAGCTGGGGCAGGAGGTGAAGGTGGTGCGCAATGATGCGCTGGACGTGGCCGGCATCCGTGCGTTGCGGCCCGAGCACATCATGATCTCGCCGGGGCCGGGCACGCCGGACGACGCCGGGGTGACGCTGGATCTGCTGCGCGGCCTGGCCGGCGAGATTCCGGTGTTCGGCGTGTGCCTGGGGCATCAGGCGATCGGGCAGGCGTTCGGCGGCAAGGTGATTCGCGCCAAACAGATCATGCACGGCAAGATTTCGCCGGTGCGCCATCGCGGGCAGGGCGTGTTCGCGGGTCTTCCCGATCCGTTCGAGGCCACGCGTTACCACTCGCTGGTGGTGGAGCAGTCGTCGCTGCCCGATTGCCTGGACGTTACCGCGTGGACAGAAAATGCGGATGGCTCGATCGACGAGATCATGGGCCTGCGCCACAAGGCGCTGCCGATCGAAGGCGTGCAGTTCCATCCCGAGTCGATCCTGACCCAGCACGGCCACGACCTGCTGCGCAATTTCCTCGGCCTGCCGCTGAAGCTGGCGGCATGAGCATGCCGGCCGAGGACATGGCGATCACGCCACGCGAAGCGCTGCAACGCACGATCGAACACCGCGAGATTTTCCACGACGAGATGATCTCGCTGATGCGCCAGATCATGCGCGGCGAGGTGAGCGCGCTGATGACGGCGGCGATCGTCACCGGCCTGCGGGTGAAGAAGGAAACCATCGGCGAGATCACCGGCGCGGCGCGGGTGATGCGCGAGCTGTCGCTGAAAGTGCCGCTGGCGGGTACCGACGATCGCCACCTGCTGGACATCGTGGGCACCGGCGGCGACGGCGCGTCCAGCTTCAACATCTCCACCGCCTCGATGTTCGTGGCGGCGGCGGCCGGCGCGCGGGTGGCCAAGCACGGTGGGCGCAGCGTGTCGTCGAAATCCGGCAGCGCCGACGTGCTGGAGGCGCTGGGTGCGGTGATCGACCTGAATCCCGCGCAGGTTGCCCAGTGCATGGCCGAGACCGACATCGGCTTCATGTTCGCGCCCAACCATCATCCGGCCATGAAGGTCGTGGCACCGGTGCGCAAGGAAATGGGCGTGCGCACGCTGTTCAACATCCTGGGCCCGCTGACCAATCCCGCCGGCGCACCGAACATCCTGATGGGCGTGTTCCACCCCGATCTGGTCGGTATCCAGATCCGCGTGCTGCAGGCGCTGGGCGCGCAGCAGGCGCTGGTGGTGTGGGGCCGCGACGGCATGGACGAGATCTCGCTGGGCGCCTGCACGCTGGTGGGCGAACTGCGCGATGGCGTGGTGCGCGAGTATGAGGTGGAGCCGGAGGATTTCGGCCTGGCCATGGCCTCCAGCCGCAACCTCAAGGTGGAGGACGCGCAGGAATCGAAGGCGATGCTGCTGCAGGCGCTCGCCGGCGAGCCGGGCGTACCGCATGACATTGTCTGCCTCAATGCTGGTGCGGCGCTGTACGCCGCCGGCGTGGCCGACAGTATTGGCGCCGGCATCGAACAGGCCCGGGCCACGATTGCCAGCGGCGCCGCCCGTGCGAAAATGGACGCGTTCATCGCCACGACGCGCCGCCTTGCCGGTTTGTCCTAGCGCCTTACCCGAATAGCGAGCACGCCATGACCGACATCCTCAACCGGATTCTCGCCCGCAAGCAGGAAGAGATAGCCGAGCGCAGCGCCCAGCTGTCGGTGGCGGAGCTGACCGCGCGCATCGCGGATCTGCCTGCCACGCGCGGCTTTGCCGCGGCGATGGAGGCGAAGATCGATGCGGGCCTGCCGGCGGTGATCGCCGAGGTGAAAAAGGCCAGCCCCAGCAAGGGCGTGATCCGCGCCAATTTCGATCCGGCCGCCATCGCACGCAGCTACGAGGCCGCCGGGGCCGCCTGCCTGTCCGTGCTGACCGACAAGGATTTCTTCCAGGGTAGCGAGGCGTTCCTGCAGCAGGCGCGGGCCAACTGCTCGCTGCCGCTGCTGCGCAAGGATTTCATCATCGACCCCTACCAGGTGCATGAGGCCCGCGCGATCGGCGCCGACTGCATCCTGCTGATCGTTTCCGCGCTGGACGACGACGTGCTGCTGGAGCTTTCCCTGCTGGCGTCCGAGCTGGATCTGGACGTGTTGTGCGAAGTGCACGACGAGGACGAGCTGGAGCGCGCGCTGGCCTTGCCGGTGCCGCTGATCGGCGTCAACAACCGCAACCTGCGTACGTTCGAGACCTCGCTGGAAACCACGCTGTCATTGCAGGCGCTGATGGAATACGACCGCATCATGGTGGCCGAGTCCGGCATCCACACGCCGGATGACGTGGCGCGTTTGCGCGAGGGTGGCGTGCAGGCGTTCCTGGTCGGCGAAGCGTTCATGCGGGCGGAAAACCCCGGCAGCGAATTGCAGCGGCTGTTCGCCACCGCCTGATCGCCATGTCCCCCGATGAAACCCAACCCCCGGCGGCATCGCCGGATACTGCCGCTGCGCGCGTGGTGCTGTTCGATTTCGACGGCGTGCTGATGCATGGCGATGCGTTCGCGCTGTTCGCGCGCGAACGCTATGCGCGCTCGCTGGGCTGCAAGCTGATGGCCTTGCTGTGCTCGCCGGTGCTGATCCTGCTGCTGCCGTTTTCCCGCAACTGGCCGTTGCGCCTGCTGGCGCGGATTGCCCTGCTGGGCATGAGCGAGCGCACCTACCAGCGCAAGGCGGAAGCGTTCGCCGGCGTGCTGGTACGTCGCCCGCGCCAGTTCTGCCGCGACGGCGTGCGCGCGTTGCGGCAGCACCAGGCGGCCGGCGATCGGGTCATCGTGGTCACCGGCTGCGAGCACCATCTGGTCAGCAGCATGCTGAGCGAACTGGGACTGACCGACATCGAGATCGTGGCCTCGCAGCTGCGTCCCAGCGCGATCGGCATGCGCCTGCTGCGCCACAACGTGGGCGCACGCAAGGTGAAGTCGCTGGCGGAATACGGCGTCAGCGCGTGGCAGCTGGCATACAGCGATTCGCTGCAGGATGCGCCGATGCTGAAGCCGGCGGACGAAGCCGTGCTGGTCAACGGCACGCCGCGGCTGTGCAAGAAAGTGGAGAGGGCGCTGGGCCGCGCCGTGACCCGGGTGGCCTGGTACTAAGTCCGAAGCTGTGGGAGCGACTTCAGTCGCGATGCTCTTGTTTCGGGGTCCGTGTCGAATCGCGCTTACTTGAGCGTAAAAGTTCCACTACCGTCATTCCTGCGAAGGCAGGAATCCAGTGACTTCATGCAGCCAAAGGCGCTGGATCCGGCTTTCGCGGGGATGACGGGCTTGAGTAAGCGATTCGGGCCAGTGACAGAGCATCGCGACTGAAGTCGCTCCCACAGGAAGCCGCTCCTGCCGCTCAGCGCGTGCCGCGCACCACGATGGTCTTGCCGGACACGTCGATCATCCGCTGCTCTTCCAATTGCTTCAGTACGCGCCCCACCATCTCGCGCGAGCAACCCACGATGCGGCTCACTTCCTGGCGCGAGATGCGGATCTGGGTGCCGTCGGGGTGGGTCATGGCATCGGGCTCCTGGCACAGGTCCAGCAGCGTGCGCGAGATGCGGTTGTTGACGTCCATGAATGCCATGCGGCTGACCTGGCGCGAGGTGCGCAGCAGCCGGTGGGTGAGTTGCGAGCCGATCGCGCAGAGGATCTTGGGGCATTCCTCGCGCAGCGGGCCTTCCATCAACTGGAACAGCCGCTCGTAGCTGACCTCGGCCATCTCGCAGGGCGTGCGCGTGCGCACCACCGATTCGCGCGCCGCCTGTGCCACGAACAGCCCCATCTCGCCGATGAACTGGCCGCGGTTGATGTAGGCCAGGATCAGTTCACGACCTTGCTCATCCTCGGTGCAGACGGCCAGCGATCCCTCGACGACGTAGTACAGCGTATTGGCCGGATCGCCGGGACGGATGATCGCCGTCTTGCCCGGGTAGCGGCGGCGATGGCACAGCGCCAGGAAGCGCTCCATCGAGGCCGGATCGGGTGCGAAACCTAGTGGCGCCTGCGAGCTTTCGAAAGCTTGCTGAAGTTGATATTTGAGCTGGGCCAATTCAGTTTTCCCCTACTGGTAAATTCACGCATCTGTCGCGGTGCCGTTTCCGTCCCCTGCCGCCAGCTGAACATTATGGCAAACAAGAACGTCTTGCGGAGGTTCTGTTTTACTGCCGTTTGCCCCATACTTCGCGGTCTTTCGGCGGCGCTGAGCCTGTGCCTGCCGATTGCGAGGGTCGCGTCAGGTTTCAGCCTGCGCTTCAATACGATTCAGCGGGGACCCTTGTCGCTAACCCGCCTCTACAGCTGACCGAGCCTTTCGGTCATGGAGAGCCGCCCGTGGTCAAACCACTTCCCCGTCTGCGCCTGCAGGGTTTCAACAACCTGACCAAGGCGTTGAGCTTCAACATCTACGACATCTGCTACGCGGTGTCGGAGGAGCAGCGCGGCCGCTACATCGAGTATATCGATGAGCAGTACGATGCCGACCGCCTGACCCAGATCCTCACCGACGTGGCCGAGATCATCGGCGCCAACATCCTCAATATCGCACGCCAGGATTACGATCCGCAGGGCGCTTCGGTGACGATGCTGATTTCCGAAGAGCCGGTGGTGGAGAAGCTGGGCCGCGACTCGATCGCGGGCGCCGTCGTGGCGCACATGGACAAGAGCCACATCACTGTCCACACCTATCCGGAAACGCACCCGCACAACGGCATCGCCACCTTCCGCGCCGATATCGACGTGGCCACCTGCGGCGTGATTTCGCCGCTGAAGGCGCTGAACTACCTGATCGACAGCTTCGAGTCGGACATCGTGGTGTGCGACTACCGCGTGCGCGGCTTCACCCGCGACGTGAAGGGCAAGAAGCACTTCATCGACCACAAGATCAACTCGGTGCAGGACTACCTGGCCAAGCACATCCGCCAGAAATACGAGATGTTCGACGTCAACGTGTACCAGGAAAACATGTTCCACACGAAGATGCACATCAAGGACTTCGACCTGGACACCTACCTGTTCGAGTCGCACGCCGACGACCTGTCGTTCAAGGAGCGCCAGCGGATCGAGTCGCTGGTCAGCCGCGAGATCGAGGAACTGTTCCACGGCCGCAACCTGATGTGACGAAAAAACCCGCCGAAAGGCGGGTTTTTTCTGCGACGTGGCGCGCTCGGCGCCAGGCCGGCTCAGTGCGAATCGCGCGGCACCTCGCTGCCGCTGCCGCCGACCAGGATGTCCAGGTCGGCACCGAGGTTGGCCTGCTGCACGTGGTCCACGTAGAGCTTGTACCAGCCGCGTTTCGGCACCTCGGGTGCTTTCCACAGCGCGCGCCGCCGTGCCAGTTCCTCGTCGGTCACATCCAGGTGGATGCGCCGCGCGGCCACGTCGAGCTCGATCATGTCGCCGTTCTGCACCAGCGCCAGCGGACCGCCGGCGGCGGCCTCGGGCGAGGTGTGCAGCACCACGGTGCCGTAGGCGGTGCCGCTCATGCGGCCGTCGGAAATGCGCACCATGTCGGTGATGCCACGCTTGAGCAGCTTGGGCGGCAGCGGCATGTTGCCCACTTCGGCCATGCCGGGGTAGCCGCGCGGGCCGCAGTTCTTCAGCACCATCACGCAGTGCTCGTCGATGTCCAGTGCGTCATCGTCGATGCGTGCATTCAGGTCCTCGATGTTCTCGAACACCACGGCGCGGCCGCGATGCTGCAGCAGGTGCGTGGACGCCGCCGAGGGTTTGATCACCGCGCCATCCGGCGCCAGGTTGCCGCGCAGCACGGCGATGCCGGCATCGGGCTTGAATGGTTCGCTGGCGGTCGTGATGACGTCGCGATTCCAGCACGGCGCCGACGCCACGTTTTCGCCCAATGTCTTGCCGTTTACGGTCAGCGCATCCAGGTGCAGGTGAGGAGCCATTTCGCGCAGTACGGCAGGCAGGCCGCCGGCGTAGTAGTAGTCCTCCATCAGGTGTTCGCCGGAGGGCTGCAGGTTGACCAGGCACGGGAGCTTCGAGCCGAGGTCATCCCAGTCCTTTAGATTGAGTTCCACGCCGATGCGTCCGGCCATGGCCAGCAGGTGGATGACCGCATTGGTCGATCCACCGATGGCCGCGTTGGCGACAATGGCATTCTCGAAGGCGTTGCGCGTCATGATCTTCGACATGCGCATGTCCTCGTGCACCATCTGCACGATGCGCCGCCCGCTGAGTTGCGCCAGCCGGTAGCGGCGCGAATCCACGGCGGGAATGGCGGCATTCTCGGGCAGCGACATGCCCAGCGCCTCGACCATGTTGGCCATGGTGGAGGCGGTGCCCATGGTCATGCAGGTGCCGCCCTTGGAGCGGTGCATGCAGGACTCGGCCTCGACGAAATCCTCCTGCTCCATTTCGCCGGCGCGGACCATTTCCGACATTTTCCACACGCCGGTACCCGAGCCGATCTTCTGTCCGCGCCAGCGGCCGGTGAGCATGGGGCCGCCGGACACGCCGATGGTCGGCAGGTCGCAGCTGGCCGCGCCCATCATCAGCGACGGCGTGGTCTTGTCGCAGCCCATCAACAGCACCACGCCATCGATCGGATTGGCGCGGATGGATTCCTCGACATCCATGCTGGCCAGGTTGCGGAACAGCATCGCGGTGGGGCGCATCTGGGTCTCGCCCAGCGACATCACCGGGAATTCGAGTGGGAAGCCGCCCGCCTCGTAGACACCGCGCTTGACGTACTCGGCCAGCTCGCGGAAATGCCCGTTGCACGGCGTCAGTTCCGACCAGGTGTTGCAGATGCCGATCACCGGCCGGCCATCGAAAAGATCGCTGGGATAGCCCTGGTTTTTCAGCCAGCTTCGGTAGAGGAAGCCGCTTTTGCCTTCGTGGCCGAACCAGGATTGGCTGCGTCTTTTCGTGTCTTTGGGAGAAGTCATGGGTTAGCGATGTCCTTTGCTGGGGGATCCGTGGATCCGCTGGCGCGCCTGTGAAAACTGGCTTTACAGGCGGCAGACTACAGGGCATATTGATACAAATAAAATAATATTTATAGCGTTATTGATACGCATAAACGTATCGAAAGAACGGTGGAGATCGTTACCCATGCAGGCATCATCCGCTCGGCAGCAGGGCAGTGGCGCGGCCCTTGGCGACACGCTTTATCCGGACCTGCGCTCGCGGCGGGTGTTCATCACCGGCGGTGGCAGCGGTATCGGTGAAGCGCTGGTGGAAGCGTTCGTGCGCCAGGGTGCGCAGGTGGCGTTCGTCGACATCAATGCCGCGGTGAGCGAGGCCCTGGTCGAGCGGTTGCGCGCGCAGGGTCTCGGCCCCGCGCCGTGGTGGCGCCGTTGCGATGTCACCGATGTGCCGTCGCTGCAGCAGGCGATCGCCGACGCGGCGCAGGCGCTGGGCACGTTCGATGTGCTGGTGAACAACGTGGGCAGCGACGATCGCCACGCGCTTGAGGATGTCACGCCCGACTATTGGGACCAGCGCATCGGCGTCAACCAGCGCGCGGCGTTTTTTGCGATCCAGTCGGTGGTGCCGGGCATGCGTGAGCAGGGTCGCGGCTCCATCATCAACCTGGGTTCGACCGGCTGGCAGACCAAGAACGCGGGCTACCCCTGCTATGCCACCGCCAAGTCGTCGATGAACGGCATGATGCGCGGCATGGCCAAGGCGCTGGGCGAGCATCGCATCCGCATCAACGTGCTCAGCCCCGGCTGGGTGATGACGGAGCGCCAGATCACGCAGTGGCTGGATGCCGAGAGCGAGAAGGAGCTGATGAAAAACCAGTGCCTTCCCGACAAGGTGATGCCCGAGGACATCGCGGCGATGGCGCTGTTTCTCGCCTCGGACGCGTCGCGCGCCTGCACCGCGCAGGAGTTCGTGGTCGACGCCGGCTGGACCTGACGGGCCACCTCCGTCAGTCGAGCCGCGGCAACCCGTAGACGTCGCTGGCGGCCTGCTTCAGCGCCGTCAGCATGCATCGGGCCGCCGGTGACAGCAGCCAGTCCTTGCGCGTGATGATGCCGAAGTCGTCCATCTTGCAGGCCAGCTCCACCGGCACCTGCGCTATGACGCCGTGCGCCACGTAGTACTCGGCCGCATCGGTGGGGATCACGCTGATGTAATCCGTGCGCCGCAACATGTTGAGCACGAACACCAGTGCCGTCGATTCGATCAGCCGCTCGGGCAGGGCCAGCCCGGTATTGTGGAACAGCAGCTCGAACCGGTGCCGCAGCACGCTGCCCGGAGGCGGCACGATCCAGCCGTATCGCGCCATGTCGGCCAGGGAGGGTTTTTTCAGGGCCAGGATCGGGTGGTCGGGGCTGACGATGGCGCAGATCTGTTCCTCGGCCAGCGCCTGGTAATGCAGCTGGCTCTTGTCGTGCCGGGCAAAGAGCCGGGCCACGAGGATGTCCAGCTTGCGTTGCGCCAGGCGCTCCATCAGCACGTCGCTGCTCTCCACCAGCATCGAGACGCGCAGCAGGGGGCGCTCCTGCAAGGCGCGCTTGATGGCTTCGGGAATCAGCGTGACCGCCGGCCCCTGGATGGCGCCCACGCGCACGGTGCCGGCGTAGCCTTCCTTCAGCGATTCGATCTCGTCGCCGGCTTCGCCGAGGCTGGCCAGCGCGATGCGCGCATGGCGGATCATCACCTCGCCGTACAAGGTGGCGCGCATGCCGCGCGGCATGCGTTCGAACAGCGGCACCTCCATCAGGTCTTCGAGGTCCTTGAGCAGTTTCGAAGCCGCCGGTTGCGACACGTCCAGCGACTCCGCCGCGCGGTGGATATTGCCCTGCTCATCGATGGCGACCAGCAGCAGCAACTGCCGCGTCTTCAGTCGCGCGCGCAGAAACCACGGTTTTTCCTGGGACACAACGGGTACTCCTGCGCGAAAAACAACATACGCGTTTAGGTATCACTTGACCTAAAAGCCATATTTGTTGTGTATACATGGCCCCGGCAGAATGGGCAATGATCCGGGACAGCCAGGCTTGGCTTGCTCCCGCTGCCCGACCTTGGCCGGGCGCATTCCCCAGCTGTCAGGATGTTTGTATGCGATTGATCCAGTTCGTCGACGATGCCCGGACGCCCCGGGTGGGCGAGGTCGATGCCAGTGGCGCCACCGTGAAGGCATTGGCCGGTGCGCAGAACCTGTACGCCCTGGCGCAGGAGGCGCTGGCTTCGGGCCAGTCACTGGCCGCGCTGATCGGCGCGCGGCCGCGCGACGAGTCGTTCGACTACCCCACCTTGCTCGCCAATGGCCGCGTGCTGCCGCCGCTGCAGCACCCGGACCCGGCGCATTGCCTGGTGACCGGCACCGGTCTGACCCATACCGGCAGCGCCGCCACCCGCGACGCGATGCATCAGCAGGAAGCCAAGCCGAAGGTCGAAGAGGAAACGCTGACCGATTCGATGCGCATCTTCCGCTGGGGCCTGGAAGGCGGCCGCCCGACCGACGGTCGCCCCGGCGTGCAGCCGGAGTGGTTCTACAAGGGCAATGGCCACATCGTGGTGGGCACGGGCGCGGCGCTGTCGTCGCCCGGCTTCGCGCTGGATGGGGGCGAGGAGCCGGAGTTGGTCGGCATCTACCTCATCGACGACGCGGGTACGCCGCGACGCCTGGGCTTCGCGCTGGGCAACGAATTTTCCGACCACGTGACCGAGCGTCAGAATTATCTCTATCTGGCCCACTCGAAATTGCGCCAGTGCGCCGTGGGGCCTGAATTGTGGACCGGCGAACTGCCGGACGACCTGCGCGGGCAGAGCCGCATCCGCCGCCAGGGCAAGGTGATCTGGGAAAAGCCCTTCGTCACCGGCGAGTCGAACATGTGCCACACGCTCGACAACCTTGAATACCATCACTTCAAGTACGCCGCCCACCGCCGCCCGGGCGACGTCCATCTGCACTTCATGGGCACGGCGACGCTGAGCTTCGCCGACGGCATCCGGGTGGAGCCGGGCGACGAGTTCGAGATCGACCTGCCGGCGATGGGCGCGCCACTGCGCAATACGTTGCAGGTCGTCGAGGACGACTTTTCGATCGGTGGCGTGCAGCCACTGTAGGCTGTGACGACAGCCACGATGAAGACATGCCGGCGCCTCATGGCCGGCAAGGGATCGAGAGACGGCGCAAGGGACACGGACGGTACGCGGCGGAGTTCTACACGGCGGTGAAGGCGGCCTGCATGGCGGCCTGATACCGCAGATCGGAGTTGCGTGTGCATCCCGCGGGGAGCGGGGCGGCACCTGTATCGACAGCACCACATAACCGGTTTCGAAGGGGAAGAGCATGTATCAGTCCGACAGTGAGGCAACCGCCGTGACGCCTCTCGATGTACCCAAGGGGCAGCACAGGAAGCCCCTGCCCATCATCTACATCGTGGGGCCCATCGCCGCCCTTGCCGGCTTGCTGTTCGGCATGGACATCGGCGTGATCTCGGGCGCGTTGCCGCTGATCGCCGAAGCGTTCCACGCCTCCGACCTGGTCCAGGAAATGATCGTCGCCGCGATGATGGCCGGCGCGGCGGTGGGCGCGATCGGCGGCGGCTGGCTGTCGCACCGTTTCGGTCGCCGGGTGACCTTGCTGATCAGCGGCGTGATCTTCGTGGTGGGCGCGGTCGGTTGCGCCGTGGCGATGTCGTCGACCACGCTGATCGTCATGCGCGGCCTGCTGGGTATCGCGGTGGGCATCTCGTCCTACATCGCGCCGATCTACCTGTCGGAGATGTCGCCTGAACGCAATCGCGGCGCGCTGATCGCCGGTTACCAGTTGTCGATCATGATCGGCATCCTGCTCGCCTACCTGATCGGTGCGGGGCTCAGCTATTCCGGCAACTGGCGCCTGATGCTGGGGTCGATGGCACCGTTTGCGGCCATCCTTGTGATCACGATGTTCTTCCTGCCGACCAGCCCGCGCTGGTTGATGTCCAAGAAGCGGGATGACGAGGCGCGCGCCGTCTTGCTGAAACTGAGGGAAAACGACCTCAGCGTCGCCGAGGCGGAAATGGCGGCCATCAGCGTGAGCCTGCAGGTGGAGGGCAACGGCTTCAAGTTGTTCCGCACGAATCCGAATTTCCGCCGCTCCACCTTCCTGGGCATGCTGCTGCAGTTCATGCAGCAATTCACCGGCGCCAACGTGATCCTGTATTACGCGCCGAAGATCCTGGGCCTGGCCGGTATCGCCACCGGGGCCAATCGCATGTGGGGCACGGTCGCCATCGGCGCGCTGATGGTGCTGGCCACCTTCATCGCCATCAACCAGGTCGATCGCCTGGGCCGCAAGCCGCTGCTGTACATCGGCTACTCCGTCATGGGGCTGTGCATGCTGGGCATGGCGGCACTGTTCCATGTGGGGCTGGGGTCCGGATATTCCGCCGGTATCGCCATCGCGCTGCTGGTCGCGTTCGTGATCGCCTACGCGATGTCCGCCGCGCCGGTGGTGTGGATCCTGTGCTCGGAGATCCAGCCGCTGAACGGTCGCGACTTCGGCGTGTCCTGCTCGACGGTGACCAACTGGGTGAGCAACTTCGTCGTCGGCGCCACCTTCCTGTCGCTGCTGACGGCGCTGGGTACCGGGCCCACGTTCGCCCTCTATGCGGTGCTCAACTTCCTGTTCATCGGCCTGGTCTGGCGACTGTTGCCGGAGACCAAGGGCGTGACCCTGGAGAACATCGAACGCAAGCTGATGTCCGGTGTACGCCTGCGCGATATCGGCATCTGACGGCGTGCGCCTCGCGGCCGGCTGGTTCGCGAGGCGCGCACGATGCCGTTCCATTCCACTGCGAGGAGCCTGTCCGTGAAGAATCCCCATCGCCACCTGATGTTGAGCCTCGCCTGTGCGCTGTTGCTGCCGAGCGCCGCGCTGGCCACGACCGCCACGCGTTCCAGTTTTGGCTCGATGCCCGACGGCAGCAAGGTCGAGGCGGTCAAATTGCAGAACGGGCACGGCACCAGCGTCACGGTGATCGCGTACGGCGCGCGGGTGCAGTCGCTCATCACGCCCGACCGCAACGGGAAGCTGGCGGATGTGGCGCTGGGCTACAACACGATGGACGGCTATCTGTCCAAACGCCAGTTCTTCGGCGCCACCGTCGGCCGCTTCGCCAACCGCATCGACAAGGGCCAGTTCACGCTTGACGGCGTGCACCACCAGCTCACCCTCAACGACGGCCCCAACTCCCTGCATGGGGGAATCGGCGGTCTCGACACGCGGTTGTGGAAAGTCACGTCCGTGAAGCAGGGCCCCACGGCCAGCGTCACGCTGAGCGACGTCAGCCCCGACGGCGACCAGGGTTATCCCGGCCGCCTGTCGCTCACGGTCACGTACTCGCTGGATGAAGACAATCAGCTGACTATCGATCACCGCGCCACCACGGACAAGACGACCATCGTCAACCTGTCCAACCACACCTACTGGAACCTCAACGGCGAGGGCTCGGGCACGGCGATGGATCAACGGCTGATGATCCCGGCCGACGAAATCACGCCGGTGGACGACACCCTGATCCCGACCGGCGCTTTCCTTGCGGTGGCCGGTACGCCCTACGATTTCCGCCAGGCCAAGGCGATCGGCAAGGACGTCCGCGATGGCCATTCACACCAGTTGATGACCGGCAAGGGTTACGACATGAACTGGGTGATCAGCCACGCGAAGAGCGCCAAGCCGCGACTGGTGGCGCAGGTGGAATCGCCCGACAGCGGTCGCGTGCTGCGTCTGTATTCGGATCAGCCTGGCCTGCAGTTCTATTCCGGCAATTTCCTCGACGGCACCACGGTGGGCAAATCCGGGCACGCGTATCGCCAGGGCGACGCGTTCGTGCTGGAGCCGCAGCTGTTCCCGGACACGCCCAACCATCCGGAGTTCGGCTCGGCCGTGTTGAAGCCGGGGCAGGTGTATGAAAACCGCATGGTTTATCGCTTCTCGACCGACAAGGGCGGCAAGTGATCCGCACTGTCCGCACGTTGTGATCAAAAACCCCGCGAAAGCGGGGTTTTTTTTGTGTCAGCCGTTCGCCTTGATGAAATCGATGAAGGCGCGCAGCGGTGCCGGCACCAGCCGTCGTCCGGGGTAATAAAGAAAGGGGCCGGGGAAGGACAGCCACCACGGCTCCAGCACCGCTTCCAGCGCGCCGCTGTCCAGCTGCGGGCGGATCCAGTCCTCGAACATCGCCACGATGCCGCAGCCGGCGACCGCCGCGTCGACGGCCAGGTCGGAGGCGCCGCCCATGCGCACCACCAGCGGCCCGGTCGGTTCCACCAGCACGGTTTCGCCGTCCCTCTCGAACTCCCAGGCGGGCATGTTGCCGCTGGCGAAGCGGCCACGCAGGCAGGCGTGGGCGAGCAGGTCGCGCGGATGCTGCGGGCGGCCGTGAAGGTCCAGGTAGGCCGGCGACGCGGCCGTGGCGAAGCGCTGCACGCGGGGCCCGATCGGCACCGCGATCATGTCCTGCTCCAGCCGTTCGTCGTAGCGGATGCCCGCATCGCAGCCGGCGGCCAGCACGTCGACGAAGCTTTCGTCGGTGAGCACTTCCAGACGGATCTCGGGATAGGCCGCCAGGAACGGCGGCACGATGGCGGGCAACACCAGCCGCGAGGCGCTCATCGGTACGTTGAGCCGCAAGGTGCCTGCGGGGCGTTCGCGAAAACGGTTGACCACGTCCAGCGCGCCCTCCACCTCGGCCAGGGCCGGGCGCAGCCGTTCCAGCAAGCCCTTGCCGGCTTCGGTTGGCGCCACGCTGCGTGTGGTGCGATGGAGCAGGCGTACGCCCAGCTGCGTTTCGAGCCGGCGCACCGCCTCGCTGAGCATGGACGCGCTGCCGCCGCTGAGGCGCGCGCCTTCACGGAAACCGCCGGCGGTCGCCACGGTCACGAATGCGTTCAGGTCGGCCAGGTTGGGTTTCATCGTTTTCTCCACTGGATCTCCATTGTGCGGAAAACGGTACAAGTCGTGCGGATTGTTACCGCTTATCGCGCTATCCGGCAGGTTTTACGCTTGGATTCCCCCGACAGGAGATTGACCATGTCCCACATCACGAAGTCCGGCACCTTCCAGCTCGGCGACCGTCGCGTCCATCGGCTGGGTTACGGCGCGATGCAGTTGGCCGGCCCCGGTGTGTTCGGCCCGCCACGGGACCGCAACGCCGCGCTGGCGGTGCTGCGTGCCGCGGTCGAAAGCGGTGTCGACCATATCGACACCAGCGATTTCTACGGCCCGCACGTCACCAACCGGCTGATCCGCGACGCCCTGCATCCGTATCGGGACGATCTGGTCATCGTTACCAAGATCGGCGCGCGGCGCGATGACAAGGGCGGCTGGTTGCCCGCGTTCTCACGCGAGGAGCTGACGGCTGCCGTGCACGACAACCTGCGCAACCTGGGCCTGGAGGCGCTCGACGTGGTCAACCTGCGCATCATGTTCGACACGCATGGGCCGGCCGAAGGCTCGATCGCGGAGCCGCTCTCGGTGCTCGCCGACCTGCAACGGCAGGGCCTGGTACGCCATGTCGGCCTGAGCAACGTCACCCCCACGCAGGTGGCGGAGGGCCGCCGCATCTGCAAGATCGTCTGCGTGCAGAACCAGTACAACCTCGCGCATCGTGACGACGATGGTTTGATCGATGAGTTGGCCCGCGACGACATCGCCTATGTGCCATTTTTCCCGTTGGGCGGTTTCAGTCCGCTGCAATCGTCGACCCTGTCCGACGTGGCCGCGCGCCTCGGTGCCACACCGATGCAGGTGGCGCTGGCCTGGTTGCTGCAGCGCTCGCCCAACATCTTGCTGATCCCCGGTACGTCGTCGGTCGATCATTTGCACGAGAACCTGGCGGCGGCCGATCTGGTGTTGTCGGACGAGGTGCGGCGTGAACTGGACCGCGTGGCGAGCGCTGGCTGACGCGGGTATACGGACAGGCGGCGGATGCCTTCACGCCTGTCGCCCTAGGCTTTGGCCATGCGCGCGTGGCTGCTCCTGCTGCTTCTCGGTTCCCTCGTCGCCCTGGTCTGGGTTCGCGGCTGGCGTCCGCCGGATCGCTACAACCCCTGGGCGCCGCTGGATCTGCGCGCTGAACCGGACCGCTTCCTGCGTTACAAGATGCGCCGCCTCGCGGCCGATCCAACGCGTTGCCTGGCCGCGTTGCGCCAGGCGGACGTGCGGTTCGCGCCGGTGCCTGATCGCACGGGTCCAGGCGGTTGCGGCTGGCATGACGCGGTGCGCTTGCGCGGTACCGGCGTGGCCACGCTGTCCAGCCCGGCGGTGATGTCGTGCCCGTTGGCCGCCACGCTGGTGCTGTTCGACCGCGATGCGTTGCAGCCGGCGGGGCACGCGTCGTTTCATCAGCCGGTGGTGCGCATCGACCACGTGGGCAGCTATGCCTGCCGCAATGTCTATCACCGCAACGATGCGCCGCTGAGCCGGCATGCCCGCGCGCAGGCCATCGATATCACCGGGTTTCGGCTGGCCGATGGCCGGCGTGTCGAGATCGGCAAAGGTTGGGACGATGTCGGGCCCATGGGCCGGTTTCTGCACCGGGTGCATGATCGCGGCTGCGCGGTCGCCGGCATGCTGCTGGGGCCGGATTACAACGCCGCCCACCGCACGCATTTCCACATCGAGGCCTCGGGCTGGGGCTATTGCCCCGGAGGCAGCTTCGGTCAGATGCGGTAAGCCACGGTTTTCATCACCATCGAGCTGGCGTGCATCAGTTGCGGCAGCGGAAATGGGAGGGCGATGCCGCCGCGTTGCTGCGCGGCATCGGCATGACGGATTTCGTCGGCCTGCATCCGGGTCAGCACGGCGCGCGAACGTTCGTCTGCCGCGGGCAGTTTTTCCAGGTGCTCGGCCAGGTGCGCTTCCACCTGATGCTCGGTTTCCACCACGAAGCCCAGGCTGACCGGATCGCCCACCAGGGCCGCCGCCGCGCCGATCGCGTAGCTGCCCGCATACCACAGCGGATTGAGCAGGCTGGGGCGGCTGTCCAGTTGCTGCAGCCGCTGCGCGCACCAGGCCAGGTGATCGGTTTCCTCCGCCGCCGCGTGCAGCAGGTGGGCGCGGTTGGCAGCGTCGCGGGCCAGCGCGGCCTGGCCGAAATACAGCGCCTGCGCGCAGACCTCGCCCGTGTGATTGACGCGCATCAGCCCCGCGGCGTGGCGGCGCTCGGCATCATCGAGATCGGCTTCGGCGATGCCATTGGCCGGTGACGGGCGCTTGGCCATGGGCATGCCGGCAATCGCTTCCAGCGCGCGCTCGCAACGGTCAAGCAGGCGATCGAAGGGGCTCAGGGTGCGCACGTTCATGGGATGGATTATCCGGGGTATCGGTAGCGGGGTGGTCGGTGTCGAGCTGCTGCGCCAACAGGGCCAGCGGATGTTGCGTCGGCCACTGGCCGTCGGCTCCGACGGCCAGATGCAGGCGGCAACCGATATTGGATGACAGCAAGCCCTGCGGCTCCAGCAAGGCGACTTGCCGCAGCGTGCCGTCGCGCAATTCGGCGGCCCGGGCGGGGAATTCCAGCATGTGGCTACCGGCCGCGCCGCAGCAATACGGCGGGCGCGGCAGCGGCTGCACGTCGAGCTGCGGAACCTGTCGCAGCAGGGTCAGCATCGCCGACTCGCTGCGCGCCACATTGACCTGCGTACAGGGCAGATGCAGCGCGATCCGCCGTGCCAGCGGGCGAAACCGCAGCGTGTCGGCGCGCGCAGCCAGCAGCTCGAACGGATCGGCCACGGGCACGCCGGGCAAGGCGCGACGCAAGCTGCCGAGGCAGCCGGGTGTCACCGAAACCAGCCCGCTGGCGCCGCTGGATTGCCATGCCTCGCGCACGCGCTGCGCCGCTCTTTCCGCGGCTTGCGCCTCACCGCCATGCAGATCCATCGCGCCACAGCAGAACGCCGGCAGCACGCGCACCTGAAAGCCGGCAGCACGCAACAGGACTACGGCGGCGGCCTGCGCCTCGGCGTCCTCGACACTGGCCACGCAACCGGGGAACAACGCCAGCATTGGCGTTTCCGCACGGATTTCGCCGGTTTCCGCAGCCATCGGCGCGGTGACCGCGCCGGTCGGCAAGACGATCAAGGCGGCGCGCGTGGTCGAATCGCGCGGCAGGCATCGCACCAGCCAGCCTTTCCAGCGATCCATCGCCAGTACGTGGCCGAGGCGGCGCAGCGCGTGCATCCAGGCAGGGCGCTGGAGCAGTTTCAGCAGCCATCGTGGTCGTCGTGCGGAAGGGCCCAGCAGGGCGCGGGTCTCGATCAGCAACTCGTCGTATTGCACGTGGGCCGGACAGACCTTTTCGCAATCGAGGCAGCCCAGGCAATGATCCAGGTGCAGGCGCAACGCCGCGGTGGGCTCGACCTCGCCACGCGCCAGCGCGGCGGCGATGGCGATGCGGCCGCGCGGGGATTCGGCCTCGTTGCGGTCCATCTGGTAGGTGGGGCAAACCGGCAGGCAAAGGCCGCACTGCACGCATTGGTCGGCCAGCTCGACGATGCGCCCGGCCGAAGCGAGAGTGGGGGACTTTTCAAGCGGCATGCCCGTCATGCTATCATTGCCAGCTCACAGCCCGCCGGTCGGTGGGCTTGCGCCACGAGTGATGGCTCCGCTATCATCTCGCGCCTTTGATCCACCGATGACGCGTACCGCCTACAACGGCGGCATACCAGGTATTTGAAATGAAAACGTTTAGCGCCAATGCAGACAACGTCAAGCGCGACTGGTTCGTGGTTGATGCCGCGGGCAAGACGCTCGGTCGCCTGTCGACTGAAATCGCTCGTCGTCTGCGCGGCAAGCACAAGCCGGAATACACCCCGCATTGCGACACCGGCGATTATATCGTGGTGATCAACGCGCAGCAGGTGCACGTTACCGGTGCCAAGCTGGACGACAAGAAGTACCACCGCTTCACCGGTTACGTCGGCAACCTGAAGACCACCAGCCTGAAAGACCTGCTGGCGACCTACCCGGAGCGCGTGATCGAGATCGCCGTCAAGGGCATGCTGCCGAAGAACCCGCTGGGCCGCGAGATGTACCGCAAGCTCAAGGTCTATGGCGGCGCCGAGCATCCGCATACCGCACAGCAGCCGCAGGCGCTGGAAATTTAAGGAACCGATATGGCAATCCAGCAGAATTACGGCACCGGCCGCCGCAAGACCTCCGCCGCCCGCGTGTTCCTGCGCAAGGGCAAGGGCGACATCGTCGTCAACGGCAAGGCGCTTGAGCAGTTCTTCGGTCGCGAAACCTCGTGCATGATCGTGCGCCAGCCGCTCGAACTGACCGAGAACACCGGCAAGTTCGACATCACGGTCACCGTTGCTGGTGGCGGCATCACCGGCCAGGCCGGCGCGATCCGCCTGGGCATCGCCCGCGCCCTGATCGAGTACGATGAAACGCTGAAGTCGCCGCTGCGCAAAGCCGGTTTCGTGACCCGCGATGCCCGCGAAGTGGAACGCAAGAAGGTCGGCCTGCACAAAGCCCGCCGCGCCACCCAGTTCTCGAAGCGCTAAGCCGAAAGGCCCACGCTTCACGGTCCGGTGCCACCAGTCAGAGCCCACCGAACCGCGTGTTATTGGGAGATCGTCTAACGGTAGGACAACAGCCTCTGACGCTGTCTATCTAGGTTCGAATCCTAGTCTCCCAGCCAAAACAAAAAGCCCCGCCCATGGCGGGGCTTTTTGTTTTGACTGGGACACAGGAGGCAAACCACGTTCGACAATTTTGTCTGGAACTTGTTGGACAGCCGCAGGCTGGCCCCGCGAAGCGGGGTTTGGCCCATGGATGGGCCAAACAATCCTAGTCTCCCAGCCAAACCGGGACTCCGTTCGTGGCGGTCTTTTTGCTTTGACTGGGACACAGAGACGAACCACCTCCTTCGGCACGTCTCGTACCTCGCCCTTCAGCCCATCGGCTGCGCCGATGTTCGCTTCGGCATCCTGCCTTCGCTGTAGACAATTTTGTCTGAACTTGTTGGACAGCCGCAGGCCGCGCAGCGCGGCCTGGCCCATGGATGGGCCAAACAATCCCAGGCCTCGCCACGCAAACCAGCGTCCCGTTCCATGGCGGCTTTTGATCCAGCGGGAAACGAACCGCGTAACTCGACATTTCCCGCACTGCGCCCCTCATGGACTCGCAATCCGCGTCCACATCCAAGCCATTTTTCCCCACGAAACCCAGCCCAAGACCCCACTCCACCTTTGCTCCCCTTCCGTAACAAAGTAACATTCACTCCTTTGCCTCGCCGAAAACCATGACCAACCCAGATACAAGCAAGCCACCGGGTCAAGCCGATGTACGTACTGTTGGCAGCACCGACGCACTGCCGGTGGCGCCGGCGCTGGGTTTGTCGCTGGATGCGGCGCAGATGCCGCGCAAGTCCACCCTGGTCACGCACCGCATCCTGTTGATCAGCGTGCTCGCCATTGCACTCGGTGCCCTGGCGGCCTGGGCGGCGCAGCTGCTGATGTTCATGATCAACGTGATCACCGATGTGGCGTTTTACGGACGCGTGTCCGACGTGATCGGCCCCACGGCGCGCGAGGGCTCGTTTGTGCTGTCGCCGGCAGGCAACCAGTTGGGCGCCTGGGTGATCCTGATTCCGGCGATCGGCGGCTTGCTGGCGGGCATCATGGCGCGCTGGGGTTCGCGCGCGATCCAGGGCCATGGCATTCCCGAGGCGATGGAGCAGATCCTCACCAATGAGTCGAACATTCCCGCGCGGATGACCTGGTTGAAGCCGGTGTCGTCGGCGTTCGCGATCGGCACGGGTGGCCCGTTCGGCGCGGAGGGCCCGATCATTTCCACCGGCGGCGCGCTGGGTTCGCTGCTGGGTCAGCTGCTGCATGTGACCGCCAACGAGCGCAAGGTGCTACTGGCCGCGGGTGCGGCCGCAGGTATGGCGGCGGTGTTCGGCGCGCCGGTGGCGTCGCTGGTGCTCGCGGTCGAACTGCTGTTGTTCGAGCTGCGTCCGCGTTCGCTGATCCCGGTTGCGCTGGCCACGGTCACCGCGGTCGGCATCCGCTACGCCACCTACGGTGCCGCTCCGGTGTTCCCGATGCCGAACGTGGCCGAGCCAGGCGGCATGGCGCTGATCAGCTTCGTGCTGATCGGTGCCGTGGTGGGTTTTGCCTCCGTATGGGTTACCAAAGCCGTCTACGGAGTCGAGGATCTGTTCGCCAAGTTGCCCATCCACTGGATGTGGTGGCCGGCGATCGGCGCGCTGATCGCCGGTTTCATCGGCTGGATCGAGCCGCGCACGCTCGGCGTGGGTTACGACAACATCGATGCGCTGGTGCAGGGGCATTTCGGCCTCACCGTGCTGCTCAGCTTCGGCGCGTTGAAATTCATCTCGTGGGTGATCGCGCTGGGCAGTGGCACGTCGGGCGGCACGCTGGCGCCGTTGTTCATGATCGGCGGCTCGCTCGGCGCCGTGGTCGGCATCGGCATCAATCACTGGTTGCCGGGGATCCACGTGAACATGGGCATCGCCGCGCTGGTGGGCATGGCGGCGATCTTCGCCGGCTCGTCGCGGGCGCTGCTGACCGCCGTGGTGTTCGCGTTCGAAACCACGCGCCAGCCCGCGGCGCTGCTGCCGCTGCTGGGCGGCTGCACGGCGGCGTACCTGATTTCGGCGGTGATGATGCGCAACACCATCATGACCGAGAAGATCGCCCGTCGCGGCGTGCGCGTGCCGTCGGAATACGCGGCCGATTACCTGGACCAGGTGACGGTCGGCACGGCCTGCGCCCGCGACGTGTTCTCCCTGCGCGCAGACCAGACCCTGGCCGAAGTGCGGCGCTGGCTGAGCGAGGGTGCGCCCGAGGCGCAGCACCAGGGTTTCCCGGTGGTGGATGCCAGCGGCAAGGTGTGTGGCGTGCTCACGCGCCGGTCGCTGCTCGACCCGCAATGGCACTACACGTTGACCGTGGGCGAGCTGGTCACGCGCCCGCCGGTGATGGTGAAAGAGAGCCATTCCCTGCGCGAAGCCGCCGACCACATGGTGGCCGAGCAGGTGGGTCGTCTGATCGTGGTGAGCCAGACGGCACCGCATCGGTTGGTGGGCATCCTCACCCGCGGCGACATCCTGTCCGCGCACGCGCGGCGGCTGCGCGAGGCGCGCCTGAAGGATCGCCACATCAAGCTCGGCAAACATCGCCACCCGGCGTCGCCGGCCTGAGCGCGGCCACCGGCGTGCCAACGCGCGCCGGTGGTGACGGGTTGGCGTCGCCTCAGATTTCCCGGTCGCCCACCAGCACCACGTCCGCCGGACGTCGGGCGAACAGCCCCACGGTAACCACGCCGGCCAGCTGGTTGAGCTTGCCCTCCAGCTCGACCGGGTCGGTGATGCGCCAGCCGTGCACGTCGATGATCCAGTTGCCGTTGTCCGTGACCACGCCGTCGCGCCACACCGGCTGGCCGTCCAGCTTCACGATCTCGCGGCCGACCAGGCTGCGTGCCATCGGGATCACCTCGATCGGCAGCGGGAACCGGCCGAGCAGGTCCACCTGCTTGCTGGAATCGATGATGCAGACGAACTTCTGCGCCGCCGCCGCGACGATCTTCTCGCGCGTCAACGCGGCCCCGCCACCCTTGATCAACCGCTTGTGCGGGTCGCATTCGTCGGCACCGTCGACGTACAGCGACAACGGCCCGGCGGCGTTGAGGTCGAGCACGGGGATGCCCAGCTTCTTCAGGTGCGCCGTGGATTGTTCCGAGCTGGAGACGGCGCCCTGGATGCGGTCGCGCAGATCGGCCAGCGCCTCGATGAAAAACGCCACGGTGGAACCGGTACCCACGCCCACGATGGCGCCATCCTCCACGTAGCGAATGGCGGCCTCACCGGCCTGGCGCTTCTCGTTGGCGTTGCTCATGGGCATGTCGTCTCGGCGAAAACCCCATTATGACGACGGGCCGGCGGCGCGGCGAGCCTCGCCGCACCCGCGGGCCTTTCATTCCATCGCGAGGATGTATTTCCAGTCGGCGGCATCGACCGGCATCACCGACAACCGGTTGCCCTTGCGCACCAGCGCCATCCCGGCCAGTGCGGGATCGCCTTTCAGTTCGTCCAGACTGATCGTGCGCTTCAACTTCTTCACGAACTTCACCTCGACCAGCATCCAGCGCGGTTTGTCGCGGGTGCTGGCGGGGTCGAAATAGTGGCTTTTCGGGTCGAACTGGCTGGGGTCGGGGTAGGCGTCGGTGGCTACCTCGGCGATGCCCACGATGCCGGGTACGGCGCAGTTGGAGTGGTAGAAGAACACGCGGTCGCCCGGGCGCATGCCGTCGCGCATGAAGTTGCGCGCCTGGTAGTTGCGCACGCCGTCCCAGGCTTCCTGTTTCTTGCGTTTCAGATCGTCGATGGAGAACGCATCGGGCTCGGATTTCATCAACCAGTAATTCATGCGCTCACCTTGCTGTCGGGTTCGCCATTGCAGTCGATCAATTCGCGCTCGGTGGCGATGAAATCCAGCGCCACGTCCCATGGCTCGGCGTCGATCGCGTCCAGCTCCTGGAACGCGTAGCCGATGCCGACCAGCAACGGCTCGGTGGGCCGGACCTGATCCTTGAGGAAGGCAAAGCTGCGATCGTAGTAACCACCGCCATAGCCGAGCCGGTGGCCGCGGCGGTCGAAGCCCAGCAGCGGTACCAGCACCAGGTCGAGCTGGAACGGCGCGAACCAGGTCGCCGGCGCCACCGGTTCGGGGATGCCGTGGCGGTTCGGTTGCACCGCGTCGCCCGCCTGCCACGGTGCGAACCGCAGCTGCCGGTCGGTGCCGATCACCGGCAGCAGGAATTGCTGCTCGCGCGCGGCCAGCGGCGGGATCACCACGTTCAGCGGCAGCTCGCCATTGCTGGCCCAGTAGCCGGCCACGCGGGCGTCGGTGAAGTATTCGGGCAGCTGTTCGAGCGTGCGCCGCAGGCCCTGCGCGGCGGTGATGCGCTCCAGCGGCGTGAGTGCGCGGCGGCGCTCGGCCAGTTGCTGGCGAAGTTCGCGGCGTTGGGCGGGGGCGTCCACGGGGCGCGTGTCTCCGATCGAAATGCGCCCCGTTCGTCGGTTGACGAACGGGGCGCGAAAGGGTGGCGTCAACCGCAATGCCGCTGCCCACCAAACGACCTTGATCCACGAGGATCAGGTGGGAGGGCTACATGGTCTCGAGGCTTTCCGCACGTGGCGGACATGCACAACAACCGATGTGAAGCCGACCCGGGGCCGTATTTAGGAACAAGGCAAATGTAAGAGTGTGCTGGCGCACATCACAGAAAACGCCGGGGTTGATTCTAGAAGGCTGGTCGCCGGAAAGCGAGTGCGGCGCACGGCCGCGGTTCAGCGCTTGACCAGGTTTTCCTCGAACGCCGCATCCAGCTTGTGCCGCAGCGTGGCCAGGCCTTCGCTGAGGCGCTGTTCCTGCGTCTCATGCTGTTTGCGCAGGGCCATCAGCTCGTGGGTGACGCTGATGGCGGCCAGCACGGCCAGGCGCTCGAAGCTCGGCGCGCGCGCGTTGGCGCGCAGTTCGCGCATCTTGCGGTCCAGGAAAACCGCCGCGTCCAGCAGCCCCTCGCGCTCCTCTGGCGAGCAGGCGATCAGGAACTCACGATCGATCAGACGCAGTGCGACCGGATCACTGACAGGGGTGTTCATCAACCGTTGCTCTCGAGGGATTTCAGTCGCTGGATCATCGCCTCGACCCGGCTGCGGGCCAGTTCGTTGCGTGCCATCAGGCCCGCGCGCTCGCCGGTCAGCTGTTCCTGGCTGTGGCGCAGGCTGCGGTTTTCCTCGGTCAGGCGCCGCACGGTTTCCAGCAGGCGATCGAGCTGCTCGGCCAGGGCGGCTATCTCATGCTGAACGGCATCAGGCGTATTCATGCGTGAAACTATAGCAGTACGCCCAGCGAAGTCAGCGGGGTCGCCGACACGAATGAAGCGGTCGCGGTGGGCTGCACTAAACTGGCCGCCAAATCTTCAGAGGAGTACGCCATGACAGACACCGAACTGGTCAGTCATGACCAACTGGACGCGGTGATCATGCGCCTGCAACTGGGCACCGATGCCAGCGAATTGCACGGCTCGTTGTGCGGCTACCTGGCCGGCGGCGGCTCGCTGCGCGGTACCTCGGTGCTGGCCGCGCTGCACCTGGATGCCGAGGTGGAGACGCCCGAAGCGACCGACGTGGCGGTGCTGCGGCAACTGGCGCGGCAGAGCGAAACCGAGCTGGCCGATCCCGAGCTGGGCTTCGAGCCGCTGCTGCCCGAAGACGACCGCCCGCTGGTCGAGCGCGCCGAGGCGCTGGTGGAATGGTGCCGTGGCTTCCTGGGCGGCTTCGGCCTGGCCGGCGCGCCGGCCCACGCCAAGCTGTCGGACGAGGCGCAGGAGATCCTGCGCGATCTGGGCACGATTGCCGGTTCCGCGTTCGACTTCCAGAACGAGGAGGAAGACGAGGATGCGCTGATCGAAGTGCAGGAATTCGTGCGTGTGGGCGCCTTGCTGCTGCACACCGAATGCACCGCCGGCAGCGATCCGGCCAGCGGCACGCTGCATTGAACCTTGCGCCCACGACGGGTATCGCCGCGAGCGGGAGCGACGCGTCGCTGGCGCTGAGCCCTGCCGAATTCGCCGGCCGCCGCCGCCAGCTGATGGACATGGCAGGCGACGATGCGGTGCTGCTGCTGGCGGCCGCGCCCGAGCGCATGCGCAACGCCGACGCCGCCTGGCCGTACCGGCAGGATTCCGATTTCCATTATCTGAGCGGCTGGCCCGAACCCGCCGCGGTGCTGGCCTTGCTGCCGGGTCGCCAGCATGGCGAAGCGGTGATGTTCTGCCGTGAACGCGATCCCGAGCACGAGCGCTGGCACGGCGAGTCGGTGGGCACCGAACGCGCCGTCGCCGATTACGGCATGGACGACGCGTTTCCGATCGAGGACATCGACGACATCCTGCCCGGCATGATCGAAGGCCGCGCCCGCGTGTACTGCCACTTCGGCCGCGAGCCGGAATTCGACGCCCAATTGATGGGCTGGATGCGCCGGCTGCGCCAGTTGCGCGGCGGCGGTGTGGTGCCCAAGGAATTCGCGGCATTGGGTCATCTGCTGCACGACCTGCGCCTGTACAAATCGCGCGGCGAACTGAAATTGATGCGCGCCGCCGCCGCCATCGCGGTCGAGGCGCACCGCGCGGCCTGGCAGGTGGCGCGCGGCGGCGCGCACGAATACGAGGTGGAGGCCGAGCTGCTGCGGACGATTCGCCGCCACGGCGCGGTCGCCTCGTTCGCTCCCACCGTGGCCGCCGGCGTCAACGCCTGCGTGATGCACTACCGCGCCAATCGCGCGCCGCTGCGCGATGGCGATTTGTTGCTGATCGATGCGGGCGCCGAAATGGACGGCTATGCGTCCGATATCAGCCGCACGTTTCCGTTGAATGGCCGCTACAGCACCGCGCAACGCGCGCTCTACGACGTGGTGCTGGCGGCGCAGCAGGCGGCCATCGCCACCGTGCGGCCAGGTCAGCCGTTCAATGCGGCGCATGCGGCGGCGGTGCAGGTGTTGACCGAAGGCCTGTGCCGGCTGGGCCTGCTGAAAGGCGACGCCGACGCGGCGGTGGCCAGCGGCAGCTACCGGCGCTTTTTCCCGGCAAAAACCGGCCATTGGCTGGGGCTGGACGTGCACGACGTGGGCGATTACCGCGTGGGCGGCGACTCGCGCCTGCTGGAGCCGGGCATGGTGCTGACGGTGGAGCCGGGCCTGTACGTGGCGCCGGACGATCTCTCGGTGGCGGAGCGCTGGCGCGGCATCGGCATCCGCATCGAGGACGACGTGGCGGTAACGCGCGAGGGCAACGAGGTGCTCAGCGCCGCGCTGCCGCGCGAGGCGGATGAGATCGAAGCCTTGTTGGCGATGCGTTGATATGAAGCCCCTCTCCCTTCGGGAGAGGGGTTGGGGAGAGGGTTCGGCCGGAGTGGGGAATCCGTCTTCGGCCGTACCCTCATCCGGCCCAGCGGACCACCTTCTCCCGAAGGGAGAAGGGAGCGACCCTGCCGACCAACGGCGTGGCGAATCGTCGCGATGGTGAGGCTTTCACATGGCGAAGCCTATAGTCCGCGGATTCGTCCCGCGGGAGATGACTGTGCCGACCGCCGAATTCCTGTCGCGAATCCAGTTCGGTTTCGTGATGTCGTTCCACATCCTGTTTCCCGCATTCACCATCGGCCTGGCGAGCTGGCTGGTGTTTCTGGAGGCGCTCTGGCTGCGCAAGCGCAGCGCGATGTTGCGCGACCTGTATTTCTTCTGGATGAAGGTGTTCGCCGGCTCGTTCGGGCTGGGCGTGGTCTCCGGCATCGTGATGAGTTTCCAGTTCGGTACCAACTGGGCCGGTCTGTCGACGGTGGCCGGCAACGTGCTGGGGCCGCTGCTCAACTACGAGGTGATGACCGCGTTTTTCCTCGAGGCCACCTTCCTCGGGGTGATGCTGTTCGGCTGGAACCGGGTCAGCCACCGCACCCATTTCATCGCCACCTGCATGGTGGCGCTGGGCACGCTGATCTCCAGCTTCTGGATCCTTGCGGCGAACAGCTGGATGCAGACACCGCAGGGCTACACGATGGTCGATGGGGTGATCCAGGCCACCGACTGGTGGGCGGCGATCTTTAATCCCTCCTTCCCGACGCGGCTGGTGCACATGGTGCTGGCCTGCTTCCTGAGTACCGGCCTGGTGGTTGGCGGCGTGTCGGCCTGGTACCTGCTGCGCGGGGTGTGGCAGGACAAGGCGCAGCTGATGCTGCGTTGTGCGCTGGCCTTCGTGGCGATCGTGATCCCGCTGCAGATCCTTGTCGGTGACATGTCGGGGCTGGTGGTGCGCGAGTATCAGCCGGCTAAACTGGCGGCGATCGAGGCGCGTTGGACTACCGAAAAAAGCGTGCCGCTGACCTTGTTTGCGTGGCCGGACGAAAAGGCCGAGCGCAACGATTACGCCGTCTACGTGCCGCATCTTGGCAGCCTGATCCTCACCCACAGCTGGAACGGTGAGGTGCAGGGGCTGAAGGACTTCGCGCCGCAAGACCGGCCACCGGTGGCGGCACCCTTTTTCAGCTTTCGCATCATGGTGGGCCTCGGCCTGCTGATGCTGGCGCTGGCGGTGGTCGGCCTGCTGCTGTGGTGGCGACGACGGTTGTTCGACAGCCGCTGGTACCTGCGTTGCTGGATGGCGATGATGCCGGCCGGTTTCATCGCCCTGCTTACCGGCTGGTACACCGCGGAGATCGGGCGCCAGCCATGGGTGGTCTACGGCGTGCTGCGCACCGTCGACGCGGCCAGCCCAGTGCACGCGTCCAGCGTGCTGACTTCGCTGATCGTCTACTTCGTGACCTACATGATCCTGTTCGGCTTCGGCAGCTGGTACCTGTTCAAGGTACTGCGCACCGGGCCGGACACTGCGCCGCCGCGGTTCGGCTTCGAGGCCACCGCGTCGCGGCCGCTGGCCGTGGTCGACGACCGCAGGGAGGATTGAGCATGGAACTTTCCACGACATTGCCGGTGGTCTGGTTCCTCATCATCGGCTTCGCGATCATGATGTACGTGCTGCTGGACGGCTTCGTGCTCGGCATCGGCATCCTTGCGCCGTTTGCCGACGACGAGGCGCAGCAGGAGCTGATGATGAACACCGCCGCGCCGATCTGGGACGGCAACGAAACCTGGCTGGTGATGGGCGGCGCCGGGTTGATGGCCGCGTTTCCGCGCGCCTATGCGGTCATCCTGTCCAGCCTGTACCTGCCGGTGCTGGCCATGCTGATCGCGCTGATCTTCCGCGGCGTGGCGTTCGAATTCCGCTTCCGCGCGCACCGTTCGCGGCGCATCTGGGGCGTGGGGTTCCACCTGGGTTCGGTGGTCGCCGCGTTCGCGCAGGGCCTGATGCTGGGCGCCATCGTCGAGGGCATGCCGCTGGAAGGCGGCAAGTACCTGCACGGCGCGTTTGCCTGGTTCAGCCCGTTCTCGGTGCTCACGGGCATGGCGTTGGTGTTCGGCTACGGCCTGCTCGGCGCGACCTGGCTGGTATTGAAGACCGAGGGTCGCCCGCAACGCATCGCGCGCGATCTGACCCGGCCGCTGATGCTGGCGGTGATCGCGTTCATGGTCATGGTCAGCGCGTGGCTGCCGTTCCTGGATTCACGGCTGATGGATCGCTGGTTCGCCTGGCCCAACTTCCTTTACCTGTCGCCGCTGCCGATCCTCACCGTGGTGGTGGCCGCATGGCTGTGGCGTGCCGTGCTGGCCAATCGCGAGGTGGCGCCGTTCGTGCTGGCGCTATGTTTCTTCGCGCTGGGTTTCCTGGGCCTGGTGGTCGGCATGTGGCCGAACATCGTGCCACCCACGATGAGCATCTGGGACGCCGCCTCGCCGCCGTCCAGCCAGGGCTTCGTGCTGGTTGGCGCGGCGATCATGATCCCGGTGGTGCTGTTCTACACCGCGTACTCGTACCGCGTGTTTCGCGGCAAGGTGCGCGCGGGGGAGGGGTATCACTAGGACGGGGATTCGGGTTCGGGATTTGGGATTTGCAAAAGCCGAAGCCGCTCCCGGCGGGCGGTCGGGCGCGGGCACCGAAGTGCCCACGCCCTTGCCGTATGCCTCAGAACCGCCAGGTCAGGCTCATCCGCGCCGACTGGTCGGTGGCGTGGTTGCCGAATTGCCCGCTGTAGGTGGCGTCTACGGACACATTGCTTGCCAGCATGAAGTTGACGCCGCCGGAGAGTGCCGCCGCGTTGCGCGCCACCGGCACGCCGGTGATGTCGAAGCTGCTGCCGCCGTCGGCGAAATGCATCGTGCTGGTTGGCCGCACATCACCCCATGCGTGCTGCCAGCCGAGGCTGATATGGGCATGCGTGCCGTCGTCGGGCGCGCCCAGCGCAAACATCCCGCGTAGCCCCAGCGTGCCGACCGTCAGCGTATCGCGTTGACTGTGGGTGCTCAGGGCGGCACGACCATTCTCGTGGATGGCGGGCGTATCCAGTCGCGCCCAAGCCACGTTCACGAACGGTGCGAGGGTGCTGCTGCCCAGCGCGAACGCGTGGCTGCCATCGACATGGACTTGGGTGGTGTGGGCGTCGTAGCGGCTGCTCGCGGTATCGGCGAAATCGCCGAAGGCCATGAAGCGGCTCGTGTCCACCCGTTGCCAGCTGTAGATCGCGCCGCCCTTCAATTGCACCACGCCGAGGTCGGTGCTGCCGTACACACCGATGTGCCGGTTTCGCACATGCGCGGACGAACCCTGGCTGGCGATTCGTGCGGTGGCCTGGCCCGATCCGAGCACCGCACCGGCCACCGACGATGCACCCACGGCGAGGTCGGCACCCACCAACAGGCCGCTACCGGTCGTGTCCAATCTCGATGCTTGGCCATCGTTGTCGTGATGACCACCGTGGCCCCAGGCGCTGACCCAGGCCGCGACGCCGCCGGCGCTGGCTTCGTTGCCCGGGCCCAGCAGATGCTGATTGACGGCATCGCGTACATACCGATCGTTGTCGGCAATGGCGGTCCGCGTACTGGCGTGGATTTCGCCGGAAAGTTGCCCGAACGCCATGCGTGCCGTGGGTGCATCCAGCTTGACCAGCGCGTCGTAGAGCGGGTTGCCTATGCCCAGGCTTTCGGCCGCGTCGGCGGTGGCTTTCTGGTTGCCCGTTTGCGCGGCTTGACTGAAGCTGACGTCGTTGCGCTCCAATACCAGCTCCAGGCTGGTGGCGTTGTAGCTGAACAGTGGGGCCAGGAAGGCCAGGTTGCTGCCGATGCTGTCGAACTGGCCGTCAATGCCATCGCCCGCGCTGAAAATGGTGTAGCTCGTCTTGGGGGTCCAATCGCCATCCGGTGCCAGCACCATGACAGTGCCACCCAGAATGCTGATCTTGCCCGCCACGGCCAGCTGGTCGCTTTGGCCATCCGGCGTGATTTCCACCTGGTAGATGGAGCCGCTGCGGAAAGTGGCGTCACCGGCTACGTGCAGCGTGCCAATGCTGTGGCCCGGTGCCAACGTGCCGTAGAGATCCAGCCTACCGACCGTACCGAAGCCGCCCAGCGTGGCGCCGCTGGCGACGTTGACCATGCCGCCCAGGCTCGCGCCGTCGTAGCCATCGTCGCCGACAATCAAGGTGCCGGCCTGGACGTGGGTTGCGCCGCTGAATGAATTGATGGCGTTGAGAATCAACTCCCCGTCACCGGCCTTGGTCAGCGTGCCATTGCCGGAGAGGGTGCCGGCAAACGTGCCGTTGCCGTGCTGGTTGAACACCAGTGCGGCGTTGTCGGCGATGTTACCGTGCAAGCTGATGGTGTCGCCTTGCAGGGTGCCGGCCGTGATCGTGGTGCCACCGGCATAGCTGTTGGTACCGGAGAGGGTGACTACACCGCTGCCGATCTTGGTCAGCGAGCCACTGCCGGAAATCGCTCCGGCAAAAGTGCCGGCCGTGTTCTGGTTGAACACCAGTGCGGCGTTGTCGACGATGTTGCCTTGCAAGCTGGTGGTATCGCCTTGCAGGGTACCGGCCGTGATCGTGGTGCCGCCGGTATAGGTGTTGTCGCCGGTAAGCGTCAGCGTGCCGCTGCCGTTCTGCGCCAGCGAACCCGTGCCGGTGATGGCCCCGGCAAAGCTCAGGTCATCACTTCGGTCGAAGGCGAGGGTACTGTTGTCGAGGACATCGCCGGTGATCGAACCGGTCGCGCCGCCATTGCCGATCTGCAAGGTGCCGGCGCCGATCGTAGTGCCGCCGGTGTAGGTGTTGGCGCCGGCAAGCACCAGGGTGCCGAGGTCGGCCTTGGTCAAACCGTCGTTGCCGGCTAGCACGTTGTTGATCGTGGCGGTATAGGCTGCACCCGCTGCGCTGCCATCACCCACGCGGATGATCGGTGCCGCGCCGGCATCGCCAACCAAAGTCAGCGCGTCGCCGGTCAACGTGTAGCCGTCGCTGGCAAACTGCATGCCCAGTGCGCTGACCGGGTCGGCGCCGCTGTTGCCGTCTACCGTCACGGTCCCGGCGGTGCCACCAAAAATGGCGAAGCCCGGCTGGGGGGTCATTGGAGCGGTGGTGTTGCCATTGGCATCCGTCCAGTTCGCTGCCGTGGTTGACCAGGTGCCGTCGCCACCACCCATTTGTGTGGCGTCAGCCAGACCGTTGCCGTTCCACAGGTTCAGTGTCAGGCCGGTCGCGTTGAACAGGTTGATCTGCTTGTTTCCGGTGAGGTTCCGGATCTGCAGTATCGCGCCTGTCGGCGTGCTGCCAAGGCTGATGCCGCCGTTGGTTTCGGTCAGGCTGCCGCCATAGCTGAACAGGCGGTACAGACCGGGGCCGAAGTCGCTGGCATCGCTGACATTGAGCGTGGCGCCATCGAGTTTGAGGTTGCCGCCCACTGTCACGCTGTCGCCGCTGCCAAACGATGCAAGGGTCGCGCCGGGCGTACCCAACTCGAAGTCCAGCACGCTGCCTTGCGCGGCGGTGAGATCGCCGTCGATGGTCAACGTGCCGATGCTGTTGCCCGGTGCCAGGTGGGCACCGGCATCAAGCGCGACGCCGCCGCCGATGCGGCCATGGCCACCCAGCGTGGCACCACTGTCCACCGTGACACTGCCGCCCAGTGCGGCGCTGTTGCCGGCGACGCTGCCAATGACCAGCGTGCCATCCTGCACTGTGCTGGCGCCGGTGAATGCGCTGCTGTTGCCATCCAGCACCAAGGTGGTGCCGCTGTCGATACGTAGCGCCCCGTTACCGGACATCGCGCCGGCAAAGGTGCCCGCCGTGCTCTGCTTGAACACCAGGGCCGCGTTGTTGACGATGTCACCTTGCAGGCTGGCGGTATCGCCTTGCAGGGTACCGGCCGTGATCGTGGTGCCGCCGGTATAGGTGTTGGCGCCGGTAAGCGTCAGCGTGCCATCGCCGCTCTTGGACAACGTGCCGCTGCCCGACAGTGCTTGCGATACGGTGAAGTTGTTGCTGGCATCAGCGATGTCGAACCCGCCGCCGGCACTGCCCAGGGTGATCGCTCGCGGCGTGGTGGTGAACGCCGTGCCGGTTACCTCCAGCGTGCCGCCGTTCAGCAACAACCCGCCACTGGTATCGCCGAGGTTGCCGTCGCTCGATACCGATAACGCGCCGGCGCTGATCGTCCACGGCGTAACCACCGCCGTGGTGCCGGTCAGAGTCCAGGTGCTGGTGCCGGTCTTGGTGAATTCGGTGAAGCCGTAGTACCTGACCGTACCGCTCCACGACGTGGGTGACGTGGTGACAAGGTTTGAAGCGGCAAAGGTGGCATTCGTGTTGCCGCCCAATACCAATATGTCGCTGTTGGCGCTGCCGATCACGTTGCCGACGAAGCTGTAGCCTTTCAGCAGCGTCAACTGGTTGCCGCCGCCGCTGAAGTTAACCGCGTCGGCCCGGCTGCCGTTAGCGTTCTTCCCGCCCCGGATCGTGCCGGCGTTGGTCATCTTGGTGTTGCCGGTGGACGTTACGCCATTGCCACCCTTGCTGCCGACGCCGTTGCCGTCGCCGCCGGTGATGGTGCTGCCGCTGTTGTTGGTCAAGCTGAGCTCGGAGCTGCTGACGCCGTTACCGCCGTTGCCGCCGACACCGCCAGTACCACCTCGGATGCCGCCTTTGCCGCCGCTGATGGTGCCGCCGCTGTTGTTGGTCAAGATGAGCTTGGGGCCACTGATGCCGTCGCCGCCGCTGCCGCCGCTGCTGTTGCTTCTGTGGCCGCTGCCGCCTGCGCCGCCGCTGATGATGTTGCGGTTGGTTACGACGAGAGCGTCGCCGCTGATGCCATTACCGCCGTGGCCACCGACGTCACCGGCGCCACCGAAGCCGCCGCTTTCGCCGCCTGCGCCGCCGGTGATGCTGCCGCTGTTGCTGGTCAGGCTGAGATTGTCGCCGCTGATGCCGGCGCCGCCGGTGCCGCCTCTGCCGCTGCCGCTGCCGCTGCTGGAGCTTTCGCCGCCGACGCCGCCGGTGATGGCGCCGGCGTTGGTCATGCGCAGATTGTTGCCACTGGCGCCGTTGCCGCCCATGCCACTGCTGTTGCCGACGCCGCCAGCGCCGCCGGTGATGCTGCCGCCGCTGTTGTTGGTCAGGCCGAGATTGTCGCCGCTGACGCCGCCACCGCCGTTGCCGCCGTTGCTGTAGCCGTCGCCGCCAGCGCCGCCGTTGATGACGCTGTTGTTGGTCACGCTGGTTCCGGAGCCGCCGACGCCGTAACCACCGTTGCCGCCGGTGGTGCTGGCGCTGTAGCCACCATCGCCAGCGGTGATGGCGCCGCTATTGCTTACGGTGGAGTCGGAGCCGCTGACGCCATTACCGCCGTTGCCGCCGGTGCTGTTTGAGCTGTAGCCACCATCGCCAGCGGTGATGACGCCGCTATTGCTTACGGTGACGCTGGCGCCGTTGACTCCCGCGCCACCGCTGCCGCCATAGCCGCTGCCGCTTTCGCCGCCGTTGCCGCCTTGGGCTGTGCCGCTGAGCATGACGGTCAGGGTGGTGCCGCTGCTGGCGGCCACTGAATTACCGCCAACCGTGCCGTTGGTAGCCCCCGCGCCGTCGATTCCGGTCGCCCCGGTGACGGAGCTGGTGGTGGTGCCGTCGCCGATCTGCAAGGTGCCGGCGAGCAGTTGCCATGCCGGGCCAGCGCCTGCGCCGGTCAGGGTCCAGGTGCTGGTGCCGGTTTTCTTGTAGGCGGTGAAGCCGTAGTACTGCGGGGTGCCGGTGTAGGAGGTCGGCGCGGTGCTCACGATGTGGGACACGTCGAAAGCCGTGGCGGGGTCGGTGTCGCCGCCCAGCGCCAGGGTGTCGCCACCATTCGCCGCGCCGCTGTTGCTGACCACGTTGCCGGTGAAGCTGTAGCCATTTTCCAGGGTCAGCGTGTTGTCGCCGCCGGACAGGCGCACGGCATCCGCACGCGTCGCGTTGTCGCCAGACAGGCCACCGGCAATGACGCCCGCTGTCGTGATGGTGCTGCCGCCCGTGGAGACCACGCCGATACCACCGGCGCCAGCAATGCCCGCGTTGCCGGGGTTGCCGTTGGCTCCCGTCGTGCCCCATTGGCCACCGGGGGCCCCGGGGTAGTCGGAGAGGCCGCCCATACCACCCGTGGCGATACCACCGCTGCCTCCGTGGCCGCCGGTGATCGTTCCGAGGTTGGTGAGCTGGAAGTCACTTCCATCCACGCCGTTGCCACCGCTGCCGCCGTTGCCGGCGCTGCCGCCGTTGCCGCCGACGCCGCCATTGCCGCTGTCGCCGGTATTGTTCGCACCCTGGCCGCCTCTGCCGCCTGTTCCGCCGAAGGCGTTGCCGCCAGCGCCGCCGGTGCCGCCGACAAGCGTTCCGCTGTTGTCTATCGTGAACCCCGATCCGTTGATGACGTTGCCGCCGTTGCCACCTGCCCCTGCGCTTCCGCCATCCCCGCCCGAGCCACCATTGCCGCCGTCCCCATTGCCGCCTTGCACTGGCCAGCCACCGCTGCCACCGGCACCGCCATTTGCGTTGCCGCCGTTGCCGCCGTCGCCGCCGGCGAGTGCGCTGTCGATGGCAACGGTCGTGGAGCCGGTGGTCGCGGCATCACCCGTTGTCCCGGCGGTCGCTGTGGAAGCGTTTCCACCATAGCCACCGTCGCCGCCTGTTTGCCCCAGAGTTGCCGCATCTGTGCCCAGCACGCCAGTTGCTCCGGATGCGCCGGTTCCGGTGTTTCCTGCCGTTCCTTGCGTGCAGTTGTCGTACGAGGTGCCGTTGACGGTGCAACTGGCCGCCCACGCTGGCGAGGCGAGCGTGCCGAGCGCCAGTGCGGCCAGGCAGGCCAGCGCCAGCGGATGCTTGCGCAGGGGCGAGGTGCTGGCGTTCACCGCGTTGCCGGTGCCTGGGGTACATGCCAGTTCGGATGCCACCTGCAAGACGCGCAACGCGCGGTTCCAGACCAGACGGTAGATACGGTTCATGGTGTTTTCCTCGGCACGCCGGTTAGGACGATTGACGCGATGGGGTTATCGGCAAACGGCCCGAATGAAGGCCGGCGTGGGCTTCAGACAATGCGCACGCCGCGCGGATTGAGCTTGGGGTCGCGCCAGAAGGCGTCGTTCTCGAAGCGGCGGAACAGGTCCGGCGGCAAGATGGTGTTGCGTTCGATCGCGGCCACCCGGGGCCGCACGGTATGCAATCCCGGCGTGCCGGCACGCTGGTCGAACTCCGTCGCGTCGTAGTCGACGTGGTCGGTGTCGTGCGCGAAGGCCGGCTCGCCGAGAAATTCGTAGATGGCCTTGAGAGCCCTGGCCGGATCGGTGGTGAGGGTTTCGTATTGCACCAGCAGCAGCCGGTCGGCGTGCTCGCTGTAGAACGCGCCCTTCAGCGCGTCGTAGGCATAGCCCAGCAGACCGTCGGTGCCGGCCACGCCGTTGGCGCGGGTGTAGACGGTGCCGCCGGGGGAGTAGTTGAAGATGGACGATGGGCTGAACGCGTTGCGCTGGATGACCCGCTCGATGCTGTCGATGATCCACGGCACGTGGCGCACGCAAGCGATCACTTTCGCGTCGGGAAACAGTTGCGCCATCGCTCCTATCCGCGCACACCAGGCGCGGCTGGTGTCGACGATCACCTCGGCGCCGCAGTCGGCGTAATAGTTGTCGAACAAGCCCCGCACGACGCGTTGGCGCTGAGCGTCATCGATGAACAGGGAGAACTCGTTGCGCCCGCTCATCTCGGCCAGCAACGCGCCGACCATGCCGGCCAGCGGCCCGCTCATGCCGGCGTGGAAGCGCGGATTTTGCCGCAGCAATGCCGCCAGCAAGGTCGAGCCGGAACGCGGCAACCCGGAAATAAAGTGAATACGCGCCAAGAGCCTGCCCCCTGTTCCCGCCGGCACTTGACGTTGACGGTGGATAACGAAACCTCGTGATCGTCATCACGGTAGCCGGACGGCTCGCGTTTGTGTAGCCCAGGGAACGACGCGGCCATAACCTGCCACGGCAGCTTCCGTTGGCAATGCCGAAGCGGCGGCCATCGTCACGTATGCCGCTGGTTGGCGTTCTTCGCGGACTCCGGGTACAGGCGGCGGGGCGTCCTGCCGCAGACGCAACCGGTCGAGCCAGCGGCGTTGGCAGACCGATGATGTGCGCGATGGTGCCCTGCGCGCCGGAATCGATCAGTTCGACCAGCAGGTGGTGCCGGCGTTATTGCACCGGGCCGCTGTTCTCGACGATCAGGGCCGGGCTCAGGCCAATGCCCATGTTGTTTCCCGGCGAAAACACGCTTTGTGCCGATCTTTCGGCCAATGGTTGGGATCGGCTACCGCTCGGCAGGTGTACGGAGCGGTTGTGACGACGGCGCTGGGTCGGGTCAGCTGGCTTGCGCAAACGCATCGCGGGTCAGGTTCTCCGGCGCGTCGTCCGTGCACACCACGTCGTCCTCGATGCGGATGCCGCCGTAGGGTTTGAAGGCTTCTACCTTGTTCCAGTCAATGTCCTTCGACACCGGTTTATCGCGCAGTTCGGCCAGCAGCATGTCGATGAAATACAGGCCAGGTTCGATGGTCACCACCATGCCCGGCTCCAGCGTGCGGGTCATGCGCAGGTAAGGATGGCCGGCGGGGCGGGCGATGGTGCCGCCGCGTTCGCCCTGCTGGAAACCGGCCACGTCGTGCACTTGCAGGCCGATCGAATGGCCCAGGCCGTGGGGGAAAAACGCGCTGCTGACGCCGGACTCCACCGCGCTTTCCGCGTTCATGCGGATGACGCCGTGCTCGCGCAGCACGCCGGCCAGCACGTGGTGGGCGTGGATGTGGAGGTCGGGGTAGCTCTGGCCGGCGCGCACCATCGACACGAAGCCCTGCTGGGCCGCGTCGACGCTGTCGATCAGGGCCTGGAATTCGCCGGCGTCCGCGGCGGCGTAGGTGCGCGTGATGTCGCTGGCATAACCCGCGGCGCTGGCGCCGGCATCGATCAGCAGCGAGCGGCTGGACGGCGGCGGTGTGCGGTCGAACCTGCTGTAGTGCAAAACGGCGCCGTGCTCGTTGAGGCCCACGATGCTGGCGTACGGCAGCTCCGCGTCGATCTGGCGGGCGGCGTCGAGATACGCCATGTGGACGTCGAACTCGCTGGCGCCCGCGCGGAAGGCATCGCCAGCGGCGCGATGGGCGCGGGTGCCGATGCGACTGGCTTCGCGCATCAGCGCCAGTTCGTACGGCGTCTTGAAGCTGCGATGCCAGTGCAGATAATCGAACACGGTGGCGGGGTTGTTTACCTCCACGCCCTCGACCGGGCCGGGCGCGATCACCGCGCGGTTGCCGGCGGGCAGGGCAGCCAGCGCCTCGGCCGCGTTGCGCACGATCACGATCTCGAAATGCTCGACCCAGTAGCCCTGCGGCGCCTGTGGCACCACGTGCCAGTAATCGCGCGGCTGCAGGAACACCAGCTTCGGCTTGCTGCCGGGCGAGTGGATGATCCAGCTGCCCGGCGCGTCGGTCAGCGGCAGCCAGTGCTTGAAATGCGGATTGACGGCGAACGGGAAATCCTGGTCATCCAGGAATTTTTCCGTAGGCATGCCGGCGGCGATCAGCAGATGGTCGAAACCGCCCAGCGCCAGTGCCTTGTCGGCGCGTTCGCGCAAGGTGGCCAGGTGTTGGGGGTACAGGGCGGCGAGCTGATCGTGCATGGTTTTTCCCTTCGTCGAGGCGGCCGCAGCGGGGCGGCGCGAAGGGTTTCATCACGGCGTCGCGCGGGTACGGCCGCGATAAGCGGTGGCCCGATGATGCGACGGCGGCGGGTGGCCGGCCAGTGAAGAAGGTCAGGCTTGCGCCAGCCAGCGGTCCAGGTGGCCGGCGTCGGCATCGCTGATTGCCACGATGCGATAGCCGGCCCAGATCTGCCCCGGGCTGGCGGCGGCGGCCTGCCATTGTTCCTGGATACCCACTTCGATCGGCTGCGATGGTTGCAGGCCGGGCTGCGCCGGCAGGGTCAGGCTGACCTGGTACAGGGCCTCGTTGCGCGGTGCCTTGGAGCTGATGAGCATCATGCCGCCCACCGACAGGTTGCCCAGGTGGCCCAGCGGTTGGCCGCTGATCACGTCGGTCACCACGGCGGTGAAGTTGATCGGCTTGCGCTCGCTGCGGCGCTGGTTGGCGGGGTTGTCGGGTGAATTCATGGGCGACGGTATCCCTGCGCCACGGCGCTCGGGGTGGTGGATTGGCGCAAGGCGCCGGTCAGGCCGTGCCAGGCACGGTCGAGCAGGCTTTCGCGCGGCGTGGGCATTTCGCGCGCGCGGCCGCGGGCAATGTCATGGGCCAGTTGCGCCAGGGTCATTTCCTCGCCGCGCTGGCCGCGCCGGGTCACCATCAGGCAGCGGCCGGACATGGGCGAGTACCAGCTGAGTTTGCGTCGGGTGATCTGGCCGGTGGCGGCGTCCTCGAACTCGAACCAGCTGCCGAACGGCATCCGGCGCAGTCGCAGCTGGATCTCGCGCTCGTGCGCGTCGACGGGTGGCTGGACCTGCGTGGCGGGTTCGGGCTGATCAGATTGCTCGCCCAGCCGCTGGTGATGCTTCAGGCGCATGGCGAGGTCGGTGGCGCTGGGCAGGTCCACCGCGGGGGCGGCGCTGTCGATGCCCAGCAGGCGCTGGGCGACCTGTTCGGCCTCCTCCGCATGCATGCCGATCTGCTGCAGGCCGGTTTCCACGTCCTGGCGCAGCTGTTGCCGGTCGGTCGTCGGCACCCGGCCCAGCAACTGGTCGGTGACCTGCAGCTGCGCCGCGAAGGCCTCGCTGTCCTCGCCATGGCGAAGCAGGGTCAGCGCCAGCACGTCGGACCAGGCGCGATCCAGCAGCGCACGCAGCAGGCCACGCGGCGGTGACTGTGCGAAGCGTTCGGCCATCAGTTCGGTGGCGCGCTGGCGGGCCTGGTCGAGCCGCTCGCGACCTTGCGCGGCTTCCAGATGACGATGTTCGGCTGCCTGCGCCTTGCGGCTGAGCACTTCGACATGGCGCTTGATGTCGGCCAGCAGGCTGGCATACAAGTCCGCGCTGGGCGGCTCCTGCCGGGCACGTGAGACCAGCTGTTCCAGCTTGGCCGCCAGCGGCCGGTTGCTTTCCTCGTCGCCGCCGTCGAACCAGTCGTTGGCGGTGGTGGTGACGGTATCCAGCAACTGCCGCGCGGGGTGTTCGGGCCGTTCGAAGAAATCGTGGTCGGTCATCGCCACCCGCAGCAGCGGCAACTGCAGGCCGCCGAGCAGTGCCTTGGCATTGCCGTTGCGCTGCAATTGCTCGCCGAGCTGCTCGAACAGCATCGCCACCAGCTCCACCGTGTCGCCCTGCTCGCTGCTCAGCTCGGTGCGCGGCGCGTCGGCAGGCTTGCCGCTGTTGAGATGGACCAGAAGCTCGTCGCGCAGCCGCTGCGCGCTGCGCAACTCGCGGCTGGCGTGATCGGTGACGGCGACCAGGTGCGCCTGCAACGCGGCGAGTGCGGTTTGAAGTTCTTCCGGGCTGGCGGCGCGACCGGCGGGTTGGCCGCTACCAGTGCCGTCGGTGCTGCGCTGCTGCGACAGCAGGTCGCGCAGCGATTCGAGCACCGCGATCGGCTCGTGCGCCGCCGGGGCATTTCGCGTGGCAGCTGCTGGCGCAGCGTCGGGCGTGGGTACGGCATGCGGCCGGCTGGCGACGTGGCGCGGCAGCTGCGTGCCGCGCAAGCGCGGCAGGATGCCGTCGTCCAGCAGCCGCGCGTTCACCGCGGCCAGCAGCGGCCCCAGCGTGCGCAGCACCGACTGGTCGAAACAATGCAGCAAGGTCTGCTGCTGCGTCAGCGGCAGGGCGAGCGAGCCGCTGACGTGGTGGAACGCGTGGATAAGCGCGCGCGGGCCGTTCGGCAGCGCTTCGCCTTCCAGCGGCGGGGCGGCGACCAGCACGCCGAGACGGTAACCAAGCTCATGCAGCACGGTGCCGTGGCGTGCCTCGGCGCGGGCCGACAACTGCTCCAGCGTCATGCTCAGCTCGTGTTCGACCGGGTCCAGCAATTCGAGCTGGCCCCAGGTGCCCAGATGATTTGTTGGCGCCGGCGTGTGGTGGCCGATGCGGTCGAACGAGACCACCAGTCGGTTGGCGAAACGCTGGCCCAGGGCCGCGCGATCCTGCTGCACCCGCTGGCGGGTGGCGAAATATTCCTGTTGCTCGCTGGCCTGGTGCGCTTTCTCGGCGCGCATGAAGACGTGCTGGTCGAACGCGGCCAGGCTTCGTTGCAGGGGCTGGTGCAGCTCGGCCACGCAGCGGGCGCAGATATCTTCCAGCAAACGCTGGGCCCGGGCCGGCCAGCGGCCGCGACTGGTATCTGGCGCTGGGTCGGACACAAGTGAACCGCGTCGAAGCTGCTCCGCGTCCATGGCAGATCCCGTCGTTTTCCGGAACGACGAGTTTATGCCGGTTGTCGTGGGCGTGTCATGCTGTTTCAGCGGCAGCGTGGCGCGTGCGACGGGCGCCGTGGCAGCAGCCATCACGGTTGCTGCGGGGCGTCGGTCATGGCGCGCCAGGCGGGTGGTAGCGACGGTGGTTTCCGGGCGGCGCAGGGCCGTGCCTCGCCGGTGACCAGTTTTTGCGCCAGTTGCGGCAAGGTGATGTTTTCCCACGGCTGGCCACGCCGGTTGAGCAGCAGGCAACGCCCGCCATGCGGGGCGTACCAGGCGAGCTTGCGCGCGCGGATGGGCGCGCTTTGGGTGGCGGCGAATTCGAACCAGTCCCCCGCGGGTTTCTGCCGCAACTGCTGCAGCGCCTCGCGCACGCGCGGATCGGTTTCGTCGTCGCCGCGATTGCCTGTCGCGTCCGCTGCCGGCGCGTCACCGAGGCGATGTTTCAACCGCATCGCCAGGCTGGTGGTGCTGGGGCCGCGCGAGGCCGGGTCGACGTCGCTGGCGAACAGCCACTGGGCCAGTTCCGCGCTTTCTTCCACTGGCATGCCGATCTGCTGCAGGCCGGTTTCCAGCCCGTGACACAGGGCGTGCTGGTTGCTGACGGGGCGTTTGCCGCAGAGCTGGTCGGTGATGAGCAGCCGGCTGGAAAACGCCTCGCTCTGTTCGCCGTGGCGCAACAGGGTCAGCGCCAGCACGTCGGTCCAGGCACGGTCGATCAGCCCGCGCAGACCGCCTTCCGGGCGGCTGGGGTCCTTGCGTTCGGCCATCAGCTGCGCCGCGCGCTGGCGCGCCTGCTCCAGCCGGTCGTGCCCTTGCATCGCCTCCACATGACGCCGCTCGGCCAGCTGCGATTTGCGCTGCAGTTGCGCCAGGTAGGCATCGAGCTGGCCCTGCAACGCGGTGTAGAGCGCGGAGGTGGGCGGCTCCCAGATGGCGCGATCCACCAGTTGGTGCAGTGAGCTGATGACACCGCGATCGGCCTCGCTGTCGCTGTCCTCGATCCAGTCGCGCGCCGCGTCGGCAAACGTGCCCACTAGCGACTGCGCCGGATGCCCCGCCTCGAAGAAACCCGGGTCGGCGAGCGCCAGGCGCAGCAGCGGCAGTTGCAGATCGCCGAGCAGGGCGCGGGCCTTTCCGGCCGGGCGCATGGCGCCGGCCAGCGACTGCAACAGCCGCGCCACCAGCTCCAGGATGTCGTCCTGCTCGTCGCCAAGGCGCACGTTGGCGGCATCGGCAAACGATGGCGCCTTGCTGGCACCGGCCACGTTGAGGCAACCAAGCAGCGCACGGCGCAGTTGCGTCGCGCTGGCGGGCGCGCCGCTGGCATGGCCGGGGATCAGGCTGGGGCGCTGTTGCAGCGCGGTCAGCGCGGCGCGCAATTCCTCTTCCGTGGCTACCAGGCCGGCATCGTTGCGAGTCGGGCTGGCGCGCCGGCGACGGATCAACGGTTCGCGCAGCAGGTCCAGTGCGCTGGCCGCCGTGGTTTTGCCCGGTGGCGTGGCGGGTGCTGGCGGTATCGCGGCTTCCAGCGACAAGGGCGGTTGCTTGCGCACCGGTGTGCGCGCCATGGGAAACGCGCGCAGGCGCGGCAGGAGGCCTTCGGCGAGCAGGTGGCGATTGATGATTTCATACAGCCCGGCCAGCCCTGGCACCAGGGTGCTTTCCAGGCTTTGCAACAGCAGCACGTCGTGCTCGCTGGGCAGGTTGAGCGCGGCGCTGGCGTCGCGGAACGCGGCCGCCATGGCTTGCGGCCCCAGCGGCAGCCGTTCGCCTTCCAGCGGTGGTGCCGCCACCAGCACGGCCAGGCGATAGCTCAGCTCCACCAGCAGCGGGCCGTTGCGTGCCTCGTTGCGCGCCACCAGCTGATCCAGCGCGGCGGTCAGTTCGTGCTCGACCGCATCGAGCAGGCTCAGCGTGAGTCCCGGCTTCTTCGCGGTGGGTGGCGTGGCGGTGCCGATCTGCGCAAACGCACGGTCGATGCTGGCCACGAAACGCTCTTCGAAAACCTGCCGTCCCTGCAGCAGGGTTTGCCGCGTGGCCAGGTAGCGCTGTTGATCCACGTGGCTGCGCGTGCGGTCGGACTTGTCGTGCAGGCGGCGGTCGAAATCGCCCAGGCACGCGCGCAGCGGCTCGTGCAGCCAGGTGGCGCAGAGGCCGCGCACTTCATCCACCAGTCGTTGTGTGCGCGCCGGCCAACCAGGCTTCTCAGGGGACGGCGCGTCTTCGGTGAGCTCGATCTTCAAAGTGATCCCGGACAACGCGAGAGGCCGAGTCTATGCCCGATGCGGTGACGTAACCATGAGCGTTTTGTCACTGCCACTCAAGCCAGGAAGCTGGCGATCACGTCGTTGAGAAAGCGCTGGCCCAGTGCGGTGGTGCGCAATTGCTGCGGGTCGGGGTGCAGCCAGCCGCGCTGTTGCGCGTCGTTCAGCGAGGTGGCGATCGTGGTCAATGACAAGCCGGTGCGCTCGCCGAAATCCTGCAGCGGCACGCCATCGATCAGTCGCAACGCGTTCAACATGTATTCGAACGGCAGCTCGCCGGCCGTGACGATCTGGTCGCCGCCGATCCGCGCGGCCGTGCCCGCGGCGTCCATGTAGGCGCGCGGGTTGCGCGATTTCCAACGCCGTCGTACCTGCCCGCTGGCGGCGTCGCTGAGCTTGCCGTGGGCGCCGGCGCCGATGCCCAGGTAGTCGCCGAAGCGCCAGTAGTTGAGGTTGTGCGCGCAGCGACGACCCGGCTGGGCGTAGGCGGAGATTTCGTATTGGCCGTAACCCGCGGCGGCCAGGCGCGCCTCGCAGGCCTCCTGCATGGCCCAGGCGTGGTCGTCATCGGGCAGCGGCGGCGGGTTGGCGGCGAACACGGTGTTCGGCTCCAGCGTCAGCTGGTAGTGCGAGATATGCGTGGGCTGCAGCGCCACGGCGCGATCCACGTCGACCAGCGCGCCCTCCAGCGTCTGCTGGGGCAGGGCATACATCAGGTCGAGATTGATGTTGGCGTAGCCGGCGTCCTGCGCCGATTTCACCGCACGCTCGGCTTCCGCGGCCGAATGGATGCGGCCCAGCCGGCGCAGCTTGTCGTCGTCGAAGCTCTGCACGCCGAACGAGATGCGGTTGACGCCAGCCTTCAGGTAGCCGTCGAAACGGCCGTGCTCGACCGTGCCGGGGTTGGTCTCCAGCGTGATCTCGGCATCCGCCGCCAGCGGCAGCCGTTCGCGGACGCCGTCGAGCAGGCGTTCGATCAGTTCGGGCGAAAACAGGCTGGGCGTGCCGCCGCCGAAAAAGATGCTGACCACCGGCCGCCCGGCCAGCGCCGCGCCGAAATCCACGCGGTCGGCGTCCAGATCGGCCAGCAGGTGATCGATGTACTCGGCGTACGGCGGCGGCGTGTTGCGCAGGCCGTGCGAGTTGAAGTCGCAATACGGGCACTTCTTCACGCACCACGGCATGTGGATGTACAGCGACAGCGGTGGCGCCAGCAGGCTCATGTCAGCTCAGCCAGCCGCGCCTGCAGTTTGGCCATGGCCTGGCCGCGGTGGCTGAGGCGGTTTTTCAGGGCGGGGTCGAGTTCCGCAGCGCTTTGGGTCTGGCCATCGGGCAGGAACAGCGGGTCGTAGCCGAAGCCTCCCGGCCCGCGCGGCGTATCCAGCACGCGACCGTGCCAGCGGCCCTCGACGATCAGCGGCGTGGGGTCGGCGGCGTGGCGCAGCAACACCAGTGCGCACATGAAGAAGGCGCGGCGTTGATCGGGCGGCATGCTGTCCAGCGTCCGCAGCAGCTTCGCGTTGTTGGCGGCGCTGTCGCCGTGGCCGCCGGCGTAGCGGGCCGAGTACAGGCCGGGCGCACCCTTGAGGGCTTCCACGCACAGGCCCGAGTCGTCGGCCAGCGCGGGCAGGCCGCTGACCTGTGCCGCGTGGCGCGCCTTGAGCAAGGCGTTTTCCACGAAGGTGAGGCCGGTTTCCTCGACATCGTCGATGCCCAGGCTGGCCTGGGTGACCACCTCGCAACCGCTGTCGGCGAACAGCGCGTTGAACTCGCGTAGTTTGCCGGGGTTGCTGCTGGCAAGGACGATGCGGTGCATGGGTGGGTTCCTGGGGTGCCGGGATGGAGTCGTTTTGAGGGTTATGGTGACCGCAGACGGCCCTCTCCCCCAGAGGGGGTTATTGCGTCAGCGCGCGACCGCGTTATCGGATTGCAGCGCGGCACGCTGCGCTGCGACCAGTTCACCGATGCCTTTTTCGGCCAGCGCCAGCATCGCGTCCATTTCGTCGCGGCGGAACGCGTGGCCTTCGGCGGTGCCCTGGATCTCGATGAAACCGCCGCCGTCGTTCATCACCACGTTCATGTCGGTGTCGCAGTTGGAATCCTCGGCGTAGTCCAGATCCAGTACCGGCGTGCCTTTGTAGATGCCGACGGAAACGGCGGCGATCGCGCCCACGATCGGGTTGCGCTTGAGGTTTTCGCGCTTCATCAGCACGGCGACGGCATCGGACAGCGCCACGTAGGCGCCGGTGATGGCGGCGGTGCGGGTGCCGCCATCGGCCTGCAGCACGTCGCAATCGAGCGTGATCACGCGTTCGCCCAGCGCCTGGCGGTTGACACAGGCGCGCAGGCTGCGGCCGATCAGACGCTGGATTTCCATGGTGCGGCCGCCCTGGCCGCCGCGCGCGGCTTCGCGCTGCATGCGGGTGTTGGTGGCGCGCGGCAGCATGCCGTATTCGGCGGTGATCCAGCCCTCGCCCTTGCCGCGCAGCCATGCCGGCGCGCGATCCTCGATGCTGGCGGTGCACAGCACGCGGGTGTCGCCGAAGCTCACCAGCACCGAGCCTTCGGCGTGGCGGGTGTAGTGGCGTTCGATGGTGACCGTGCGCAGCTGGTCGCTGGCGCGGCCGCTGGGGCGGGTGGGGGCATTCATGGGGATTCCTTCGCGTCGCTTGGCCGGATTGGGCAAGGCGGGACCGGAGAGTTTACCATTGCGTCCTTTACCCACGCCCGGAAACACCGAATGATCCGCAGCATGACGGCCTACGCCAGTGCCGAAACCACCGGCCCCGCGGGCACGCTCAGCTGTGAGCTGCGCACGGTCAATCACCGTTACCTGGAATTGAGCCCGCGCCTGCCGGACGACTTGCGCAGCTTCGAGTCGCAACTGCGCGAGCGGGTGGCGGCGAAGCTGTCGCGCGGCAAGCTGGATCTCACCGTGCGCCGCACCGGCAGCGATGCGCGCAGCGAGTCGCTGCAGATCAACAATGCACTGCTGACCCGGCTGTCCGAACTGAACCTGGACATGGCCGCGCTGTTCCCCGGTTTGCAGGTGCAGTTCACCGAGCTGCTGCGCTTCCCCGGTGTGATGCAGCAGGCCGAGAACGATCCCGAGGCGCAGCAGGCGGCGCTGTTCGACGTGCTCGACCGCGCGCTGGATGCGCTCACCGCCACCCGCGAGCGCGAGGGCGCGAAGCTGGGCGAGATCCTCGGCGAAAAGCTCGATGCGATCGAACGGGTGGTGGCCGACGTGCGCGGCTGGATGCCGCAGATTCGCGCCGGGTTGCGCACCCGTCTGGAAACGCGGCTGGCCGACCTGAAGCAACCGATCGAGCCGGGCCGGCTGGAACAGGAGCTGGTGCTGCAGATCACCCGCATCGATGTGGACGAGGAACTGGACCGGCTCAGCACGCATATCGGCGAGACGCGCCGCGTGCTGGGCTTGAAAGAGCCGGTCGGGCGCCGACTGGATTTCCTGATGCAGGAGTTCAACCGCGAGGCGAATACGCTGGGTTCGAAGTCGGTCGATGCGCGCAGCACCAATGCGGCGGTGGAGCTGAAGGTGCTGATCGAGCAGATGCGCGAGCAGGTGCAGAACATTGAATGAGCAAGGCATGCCGGTTTCTGCCATGCAGGCGCGGTTGATGGTTCGCCGCGAGCACCGTGCCCTCTCCCCAACCCTCTCCCCGTGCGGGAGAGGGAGCGAACGTGCTGCGCATCGTTATGAATATTGAAGCGGGCACCCTGTTCGTCGTTGCGGCGCCTTCGGGTGCGGGCAAGTCCAGCCTGGTCAATGCGCTGCTGGAGCGTGAGCCGACGATTTCGTTGTCGATCTCGCACACCACGCGGCCGCCGCGCGTCGGCGAGTTGTACGGTCGGCACTATTACTTTGTCGAGCGAGACGCGTTCGAGAAGCAGGTCGCCGAAGGCATTTTCCTTGAGCACGCCGAAGTGCACGGCAACCTCTACGGCACGTCGGGCACCACGGTGCAGGCGCTGCTGGCACAGGGGCGCGATGTGTTGCTGGAAATCGACTGGCAGGGCGCACAGCAGATCCGTCGCAGCAAACCCGATTGCGTCAGCGTGTTCATCCTGCCGCCGTCGCGGGCGGAACTTGAGCGGCGCCTGCGCGGTCGTGGTTCGGACAGTGCTGCGGTGATCGAGCGGCGGCTGCGCAATTCGCGCGAGGAAATCGGCCATGCACACGAGTTCGATTTCATCCTGATCAACGATGTCTTCAATGACGCCCTGGACGACCTGCAGGCCATCGTGCGTGCGGTGCGCCAGCGCAGTGCGTTGCAGTGGCGCCGCCACGAAAGGCTGATTGCGGAGTTGCTTGCTTCGTAGCCGTTCGCTGCTGGGGGCCGCAGGATCCACGGGCGCCGCTTGCATGGCGTTGTGGATGTGCTTCCATTACCTTGTTTCCTTTTCCGGCCGATGCATCCATGACCCAACCTGTTCGCCCGCCAGCTGACGACGGCACCCTGGTCAGGATCCGCGGGCTGACCACGGTACTCAACGGCAAGACCATCTTCGACGCGCTGGACATGGATATCCCGCGCGGCAAGGTCACCGCGATCATGGGCCCCAGCGGCACCGGCAAGACCACCTTGCTCAAGCACATCACCGGGCAGATGCACGCCGACGCCGGCAGCATCCATGTCGATGGCCGCAACGTGGCGGGCTTGTCGCGCGAAGATCTGTACAAGCTGCGCGAGGGCGTGGGTTACCTGTTCCAGAACTCCGCATTGCTGACCGACTTCGACGTATTCGAGAACGTGGCGTTCCCGCTGCGCCAGCACACGAAATTGCCGGAGGTGCTGATTCGCAATCTGGTGTTGATGAAACTGCAGGCGGTGGGCTTGCGTGGCGCGGCGCGACTGATGCCGAACGAACTTTCCGGCGGCATGGCGCGACGGGTGGCGCTGGCGCGGGCGATCGTGTTCGACCCGCAACTGATCCTGTACGACGAGCCGTTCGTGGGCCTCGATCCGGTGGCGCTGAACCAGGTATTGAAATTGATCCGCACCTTGAACAAGACCCTGGGCATCACCAGCGTGCTGGTGTCACACGAACTGGCCGCGGTGCAGCAGATCGCCGATCACGTGATGCTGCTGTCCAACGGCAAGGTGGTGGCGCAGGGTGACCCGAAGACGATCGCCGACGACGGCTCGCCGTGGACGCGGCAGTTCTTCGGCGGCGAGGCGGACGGGCCGATTCCGTTCCGCTACCCCGCTGGCGACTACGCGACCGAGCTGGGCTTTGCCGGAGCGCCGAAATGAGCGCGCGCGAGCCGGTGCGCAACAACGTGGTGACCCAGTCGCTGGCGCAGATCGGCCTTTGCGGCCTGTTCCTGCTGACCCTGCTGGCGGCGATCCCGCGCAGCTTCCGCTACTTGCGCGAGACCACGCGCCAGCTGTGGTTCGTCGGCGCGATGAGCCTGACCATCATCATGGTCTGCGGCCTGTTCGTGGGCATGGTGTTGATGCTGCAGCTGTACCACGTGCTGTCGATTTTCGGCGGCACTTCGGCCAGCGGCATGGTGGTGGCGCTGTCGGTGTACCGCGAGCTTGGGCCGGTGGTCACCGCGCTGCTGTTCGCCGGCCGCGCCGGTACCGCGATCACCGCCGAGATCGGCCTGATGCGCGCCACCGACCAGATTTCCGCGATGGAGATGATGGCGGTGGACCCGATCGCCTACGTCGCCACGCCGCGCTTCCTGGCCGGGCTGATCGCGATGCCGCTGCTGTGCTGCGTGTTCTGCGCGATGGCGGTGTTCGGCGGCCACCTGGTCGGCGTGACCTGGCTGGGCATCGACAACGGCACGTTCTGGTCGAACATGACCGCGGTGGTCGACGTGCGCACCGACATCGTCAACGGCGTGCTGCTGAAAAGCCTGGCTTTCGGCGCGGTGGTGTCGTTGATCGCGGTGTTCCAGGGCTTCACCACGCCGCCGACCAGCGAGGGCGTGGCGTATGCCACCACGCGCACCGTGGTCGCTTCGTCCATCGCGATCCTGGCGCTGGATTTCGTGCTTACCGCCTTCCTGATGTGACTGCCATGACTTATCGTTTTCCGAGGATTCTGCCGTGAGCCAACCGAGAAGTTCCTATGCCGTCGGCACCGGCCTGTTCATCGTGCTCGGCTTTGCGGCGCTGGCCTACCTGGCCACGCAGACCAGCTCGGTGGCCAACGTCCGCCAGGGCGACAGCTACACGCTGCAGACGCAGTTCACCAACATCGGCCAGCTGAAAGAGCGCGCCCCGGTGAAGATCGCCGGCGTGCGGGTGGGCCAGGTGCAGTCGATCACCCTGAAGCCCGACCACGACGTGGCCGACGTGACGCTTTCGATCGACAAGCACTACGACCACATCCCGCAGGATTCGGTGGCCACCATCTTCACCAGCGGCCTGCTCGGCGACCAGTACGTGGGCATTGAATACGGCAGCGCCAAGCAGATCGTGGCCGACGGCGGCTCGCTGGCACGGACCAAGTCCACCCAGCCGCTGGAAGAGATGCTGGGCAAGTTCTTCGGCGCCGGCGGCGTCGTCGACAACGTGGGCGGCAGCTATACGGTGAAGGCGAACTTCACCAATGTCGGCACGCTGTCCGCCGGTGCGCCGGTGAAGATGGCCGGCGTGGTGATCGGCAGCGTGCAATCGGTGAACGCCGACCCGGTGCAGTTGAACGCCCGCGTGGTGTTGGCGATCGACAAGCGCTACGACGCGATTCCGGACGATTCGGCCGCCGCGGTATTCACCAGCGGTTTGATCGGTACCCAGTATGTTGCGATCCAGCCCGGCGGCTCGCCCGACACGCTCAAGGATGGGGATGAAATGATCCTGACCCAGTCCGCGATGCAACTGGAGGACCTGATCGGGAAGTTCCTCGTGAATGGCTCCAGCGACAAGAAGCCAGCCAGCGAAAAATGATCCCGTCTCCCCGCCTGCCGATCCGGCCGGCCCCCACCAAGGAAACCCCATGTTGCGCAAACTGGCTCTAGCCACTGCCATCACCTTCGGTGTCGTCGTCACCGCGCCGGCCTTTGCCCAGGACGCCCCGGCGGCGGCCGCCACCCAGCAGACCCCGGTGCAGGTCGTGCAGACGATCGCCGATCAGTTGGCCAGCGCCATCGAAGGCCACCGCGACGAGCTGAAGCAGAACCAGGAAAAACTCATCAGCGTCATCGATGAAGTCTTCCTGCCGCACTTCGACCTGGACTACGCATCGATCCTGGTGCTGGGCCGGCACGCGAGGGAAGCGACGCCGCAGCAGCGCGAGCGCTTCGCCAAGGCGTTCTACAACTCGATCACCCATCGCTACGCCGAAGGCCTGCTGAACTACACCCGCGGCCGGGTCAAGGTGCTGCCGTTCAACGGCTCGCTCAACGACAAGCGCACCGTGGTGCGCACGCAGGTGGTGCTGGATGACGGCAAGCTGGTGTCGATCGACTACGCCTTCCGCAAGGGCCGCAGTGGCGACTGGAAAGCGTATGACGTGATCATCGAAGGCATTTCCTACGTCACCAATTACCGAAACCAGGTCGATGCGGAAATCCGCAAGGTCGGCATCAACCAGTTGATCAGCAACCTGGAAAGCCAGGGCGAGAAGGCGCTGGACACGATGGCCAAGGACAACAAGGACGCCTCGTGACCGAGCCGGCTGCGCCAGCGTTTCGAGTCGCCACGACGGAGCCGGGTACGCTGGGCGTGAGCGGTGTGCTGAGCTTCAACACCGCCGCGGCGGCGATGCAGGCCATCAGCGCGGCCTTGGCTGCCGGCAGCTTCGACCGGCTCGACCTGGGCGAGGTGGAGCGCAGTGACAGTGCGGGCCTGGCGTGCGTGCTGGCGGTTGCGGCCTTGCCCGGCAAAACGTTGCGCGTCGTGCGCATGCCGCCGGGCATGCAGGCGCTGGCGACGGTATGCGAGGTGGATCAGTTGATCGCCTGATTGGCGATGCGCAGAGACTGAAACGACAAAGGGGCCGCAAGGCCCCTTTGTCGTTTTGCAGTGGCGCCAGCTACTGCTGCGTGGCCTGCTTCGGGTTCGCTTTTTCCCACTGATGCTGCTGGTCGAGCAATTCCTCGGGATCGAAATTGTCGTCGTCCAGGCCCTGCATCTGCTGGATGACCGCAGCTGGCGGGCTGCCGTCGTAGATCCGGTACAGGCGTTGCTGGCGGTAGGCGTCACGCATGAAAACGTAGGGGTCGTAAGCCGACTTCAGGAAATTTTCCGCGTCGATCGCGCGCGAGCGCAACGTGATCAGGTAGATCGCCTGTGGCAGGTACTGCAGCCCGTTGTAATGGTGGTTGTCGGCGTACAGGCTCAGCGGATCGAAGAAATAGCTGTCCACCGGCATGCGCCACATGTCACGCACCGTCGACGGCCCCAGCAGCGGCAACACCAGGTAATCGCCATCGGGCAAACCCCAGCGCGCCAGCGTCACGCCAAAATCGTTGTCTTCCAGCGGAATGCCGAACTTGCTGGCCGGGTCCAGGAAACCGCCCATGCCCAGGGTCAGGTTGACCAGGAACCGGCCGGTGCTCTGCAGCGCCTGCTTCGGGCGCGCCTGCAACAAGTCGTTGGCCACCGTGATCGGCATGCGGATATTGGTGAAGAAATCGCTCACCGAGCGGCGCACGGGCGGGTTGGTGATCTTGCGGTAGCCCGCGGCGACCGGACGGATCACGGCCTGGTCCACCGCATCGTTGAACTGGTAGGCCTTGCGGTTGTACTTTTCCAGCGGATCGTCGGTACGTGGCTTGGCAATCGTGCAGCCGGCCAGCAACGCCATGGCAATCAGCGTCGCAAACCAGCGCAATCGAGGGGATTGAAGCAGGGAAGGCATGAGGGAGCCTGGGCTCACGGGGTAAGAGAGCGCATAAGTGTACTGCAGAGTCTTGTATTTTGCTCGGTTTTCCGGACGGCGGTGCGCCGGGTCGCGCGCGGCGACAGCGCCCGACAGGATACATGGTGCGCGCATTGCCAGTCACGCCCGTGCTGCCCTACACTGCCCGGTCAGATAAGTCATTTTTTTCTCTAAGGATTTAGCAATGGCACGCATTACCGTGGAAGACTGCCTTGAGGTAGTCGACAACCGATTCGAGCTGGTGTTGATGGCGACCAAGCGCGCCCGTCAGCTGGAAAAGGGCGCCGAACCGGCGGTCAACCCCGGTCACGACAAGCCGACCGTGCTGGCGCTGCGCGAGATCGCCGACCGCCGCATCGACCAGGCCACGATCGACGAAATCGACAAGAGCGAGCGCGAGCGCGCCGAGCGCGAAGCGCTGGAGTGGGCCGCGGCCGAGGTGGACGACGACCTTTCCAAGGGCGGGGAAGACTGATGATCCTCGGTGGCCATCACGCGAACGCAACCTGCCGGACCAGCATCGCTGGTTCGTTGAAGGCTGCGCGCCGCATGGCCACCGACATGGCCTCGCGCCCGTGCGAGGCTGGCGCCTGATCCGGCGCCACAGGCAATGACCGCGCTGGGCGATCGCGACAATGTGGATGTGTCCACGTTGCCGCCTTACGTACTGGCGCTGAAGGAGCGCATTGCCTATCTGCCCGAGGCGCAGGTCGAGCGTGTGCTGCAGGCGTTCCGCATCGGCGCCAAGGCGCACGAGGGCCAATCGCGCAAGAGCGGTGAACCCTACATCACCCATCCAGTGGCCGTAGCCGGCATCCTGGCCGAGCTGGGGCTGGACACCGAAACCATCATCGCGGCGATCCTGCACGACACGCTGGAAGACACCGAGCTAAGCCGCGAGGCGCTGGCCGGCGAATTCGGCGAGGAAGTGGCCGAGCTGGTCGACGGCGTCACCAAGCTCGACAAGATGCGTTTTGGCAGCCGCCAGGAAGCCGATGCGGAAAGCTTCCGCAAAATGCTGCTGGCGATGGCGCGCGACCTGCGCGTGATCCTGATCAAGCTGGCCGACCGCCTGCACAACATGCGCACGCTGGGTGCCAAGGATGCCGCGTCGCGCCGCCGCATCGCCCGCGAAACGCTGGAGATCTATGCCCCGATCGCGCAGCGCCTGGGCATGAACAAGTTCAAGGCCGAACTGCAGGACCTGGGTTTCCGCACGCTCTATCCTGACCGCTACCGTGTGATCCGCGAGCGCATCCGCGCCGCGCTGGGCAACCGCCGCGAAGCGATGGGCAAGATCGAGTCGGCGCTGGCCGCGCGGCTGGCTTCCGATCACCTCACCGTGCGCGTGGTGGGGCGGATCAAGTCGCCGTGGAGCATCTATTCGAAGATGCGCAACGAGCACAAGAGCTTCGCGCAGTTGATGGACGTGTACGGCTTCCGCGTCATCACCGACAGCGTGATGAGCTGCTACATGGCGCTGGGCGTGGTGCACGCGCTGTACAAGCCGGTCGACAGGCGCTTCAAGGATTTCATCGCGATCCCCAAGGCCAACGGCTACCAGTCGCTGCACACCGTGCTGCTGGGGCCGTTCGGTGCGCCGATCGAAGTGCAGTTGCGCACTGCCGAGATGGACTCGTTCGCTGAAAGCGGCGTGGCCGCGCACTGGGCCTACAAGACCGAAAGCAGCCCCGCCAACAGCGCGCAGGCGCGGGCGCGCGAGTGGCTTTCGTCGCTGGCCGACAGCCAGATGAACACCACCTCGTCGTCGGAGTTCATCGAGAACGTCAAGATCGACCTGTTCCCCGACGAGGTCTACCTGTTCACGCCGCGCGGCGACATCCTGTCGCTGCCGCGCAACGCCACCGCGCTGGATTTTGCCTACGCCGTGCACACCGACGTGGGCGACCACGCCGTGGCCGCGCGCGTGGACAAGAAACTGCTGCCGCTGCGCGCGCGGCTGGAATCCGGCCAGCTGGTGGAGATCATCACCGCGCCATCGGCCTTGCCCAACCCGGCCTGGCTGGAGTCGGTGGTCACCGGCAAGGCGCGCACCGCGATCCGCCAGTACCTGAAACACCTGCAGCACGAGGACGCGGTGGATTTCGGCCACCGCATGCTCGACCGTGCGCTCGATGCGCGCGGCAGCAGCCTGGACGACATCACCGCCACCGTGCTCGACCGCTTCCTGGAAACGTCCAAGCTGAAGCGGCTGGAGGAGTTGCTGTCGGATATCGCACTGGGCAACCGCATGCCCGACGTGGTGGCCGGCCAGCTGCTGAAGTTGCGCGGCAAGCGCAAGGGCGAGGCCCTGCCGACGGTACTGCACGCGCACGAGAACATCCGCATCACCGGTGCCGAACGTGGCGTGCTGAGCTTCGCCAATTGCTGCCACCCGCTGCCTGGCGACGACATCATCGGTTACCTCTCTTCTGGCAAGGGCATCGTGGTGCATCGCGAGGAATGCCCCAACGTGGTCGAGTTGCGCAAGTCGCCCGAGCGTTGCGTGGCGATCGAATGGGACCGCGACGTGCAGGGCGATTACCGCGCCGAACTGCGCATCGAGGTGATCAACCGCACCGGCGTGCTGGCCACCATCGCGGCAGCCATCGCGGCAGCCGATTCCAATATCGAGAACGTGGAATACGTCGAGCGCGACGCCGCGGCCGCCACCCTGGTGTTCGCGATCGAGGTGAGGAGCCGCAAGCATCTGGCCGACGTGATCCGTCGCGTACGTCGCACCGGCGTCGTCAGCGGGGCGTACCGCTACCCGCTGTAGGGGCCGGGATTGGGGATTGGGGATTGGGGATTGGGGATTGGGGATTCGCAAAAGCAATTGCCCGCCCGCTGCCGATGTGTGTGGGAGCGACTTCAGTCGCGATGCTTTTGCGCCGGGACTCGAGATTGGGAACGGCGGATTCGCAAAAGCCTCAGCCGCGCCTTTTCGCGCACAGGGTGCGCTCCTACAATGGCCGTTTCACCATCCGAGGCCGCCCATGTCCAGTTCCGTCATCGCCACTACCGAGGCGCCCGCCGCGATCGGCCCGTATTCGCAGGCCGTGCGTGCAGGCAACACCGTGTATTTTTCTGGCCAGATTCCGCTTGATCCGGCCACCGGCGCGCTGGTCGAGGGTGACATCACCGTGCAGACGCGGCGCGTGTTCGACAATCTGGTTGCGGTGGCGAAGGCCGCTGGCGGTTCTCTGTCGCAGATCGTGCGGGTGGGCATCTACGTCACCGACCTGGCGAATTTCGCTGCCGTCAACGCGGTGATGGCCGAGTATTTCCAGCAGCCGTATCCGGCGCGTTCCACCATCGAGGTTTCGGCGTTGCCCAAGGCCGCGCAGGTGGAAGTCGACGCGGTGATGGTGCTGGGCTGATCGCCGGCCAGGGCCTGCGCTGACGCGTGGCACCGGCAGGGCGCCCACGCGCGGCGTGCGGCCTCGGCTAGGCTTGCCAGATGGCTCCCCGTCAACGTCCCGCCCCCGCCGAACCCGGCCTCGCGCCGGTGTCGACCGTGCCCGGAGTCGGCCCCGCGCTGGTGAAGGTGCTGGCGCGGCTGGGGCTGGAGCGGGTGCAGGATCTCTGGTTCCACCTGCCGCTGCGCTATGAAGACAAGACCCGCGTCACCGCGATGGCCGACCTGCGCGCCGGCGAGCGGGCGCAGGTCGAAGGAGTGGTGGAGGCGGTCGAGCGCGGCTTCCGCTATCGACCGCAATTGAAGGTGGCGATCGGCGACGGCAGCGGGCACACCCTGTTGCTGCGGTTTTTCCATTTCAATCGCGCCCAGGCTGAGCAAATGGTGCCGGGCACACGCCTGCTTTGCTATGGCGAGATACGCCACGGCGCCCATGCGCTGGAAATGGTGCATCCGCAATATCGCCGGCTGGACGGCAACGACGCGGTGGCCGTCGACGACGTGCTCAGCCCGATCTATCCCACCACCGAAGGGCTGGGCCAGAAGCGCCTGGCCGGCGTGATCGGCAAGGCGCTGGCGCTGCTGCCGCCGGCATCGCAACTGGAACTGATCCCGCCCGCGTTGTGCGCCGAACATGGCCTCACTTCGCTGCGCGAAGCGCTGCTCTACGTGCATCGACCGCCGCCGGATGCGCCGCTGGCGCAACTCATGCTGGGCCGGCACCCGGCCCAGCAGCGGCTGGCGTTCGAGGAATTGCTGACCCAGCACCTGAGCCTGCGCCGCATGCGCGAGGCGGTGCGCATGCGCCATGCGCCGGCGCTGGTCGTGGACCGCGCGTTGCAACGTCGTTTTCTGGCCACGCTGGCGTTCAAGCTGACGTCGGCGCAGCAACGTGTCAGTGCCGAGGTGGCGCAGGACCTGGCGCAGACCAAGCCCATGCTGCGACTGGTGCAGGGTGACGTCGGCAGCGGCAAGACGGTGGTGGCCGCGCTGGCGGCGCTGGCTGCGGTGGCGTCGGGTCATCAGGTCGCGTTGATGGCACCGACCGAATTGCTGGCCGAACAGCATCTGCACAATTTCCGGCAATGGTTGCAGCCACTGGGCATCGAGGTGGAGTGGCTGGCCGGCAAGGTCACTGGCAAGACGCGGCGGCAGGTGCTGGAGCGCGTGGCGCAGGGCGCCCCGGTGCTGGTCGGCACGCACGCGCTGATGCAGGAGGGCGTGAATTTCTCCCGGCTGGGCCTGGTCATCGTGGATGAGCAGCACCGCTTCGGCGTGCAGCAACGGCTGGCATTGCGCGACAAGGGCATGACCGATACGAACCGTCCCGAGGCTGCGGTGACCGACGGCGCCGAGCAGGTGCCGCACCAGCTCGTGCTCACCGCCACGCCGATACCGCGCACGCTGGCGATGAGCGCCTACGCCGACCTCGACGTTTCATCGATCGACGAACTGCCGCCCGGACGCACGCCGGTACAGACCATCGCGATCTCCAACGCGCGGCGTTTCGACGTGATCGAGCGGGTCCAGGCCGCCTGCGCCGAAGGTCGGCAGGTGTACTGGGTGTGCACCCTGATCGAGGAGTCCGAACAACTGCGCGCGCAGGCGGCGGAAGTGGCGCACGCGGAGCTTTCCGCGGCTATCGGTGAAACCCGCGTCGGGCTGATCCACGGCCGCATGAAGCCGGCGGAAAAACAGCGGGTGATGGATGCGTTCAAGGCCGGCCAGCTCGCCGTGCTGGTCGCCACCACCGTGATCGAAGTGGGCGTGGACGTACCCAACGCCAGCGTCATGGTGATCGAAAACAGCGAGCGCCTGGGCCTGGCGCAGCTGCACCAGTTGCGCGGACGCGTGGGCCGCGGCGCCGTCGCCTCCAACTGCGTGTTGATTTACCAACCGCCGCTGGGGCAGCTGGCGCGCGAGCGCCTGCAGGTGATGCGCGACAGCAACGACGGCTTCCGCATCGCCGAGAAGGATCTGGAGCTGCGTGGCCCCGGCGAAGTGCTGGGCACCCGCCAGACCGGTCAGCTGAGCTTCCGCATCGCCGACCTGGCCCGCGATGCCCACCTGTTGCCCGCCGTCCAGCAAGTGGGTCAGAACATGCTGGCCGATCATCCGCAGCAGGCCAGCCAACTCATCGAACGATGGATCGGCGGTGCGGCGCGTTATGCGCATGCGTGATGGGTAGGGAATGGGGCGGGAAATGGGGAGTTGAGAATGGGAAATTGGAAAGGCGTCGTACCCCATCACCGATCACCCTGAGCGTAGCTGCGCAGCAGCGGAGTCGAAGGGCGACCTGCAGCAAGGCTTCGACTTCGCCGCTTCGCGGCTACGCTCAGCCTGAACGAACCGGGACGGGCGCTGGTTGGCAAATGCAGAGCATCCAGACGACCGTGATGTATCGGAGTCCGCTGCCTGCCACCCAACACGCACCCACTACACTGCACCCCTTACTGCGAGATCCCGATGTCCCGACCGCAACTGCTGATTGATACCGACCCTGGCGTGGACGATGCGCTGGCGATCCTGATGGCGCATGCCGATGCCGATATTGCCGCGCTCAGCATCGCCGCCGGCAATGTCGGCCTGGCGCATACCGTGCGCAATGCCTGCACGCTGGTCGATCTGCTGGGCAGCGCCACGCCGGTGTTTGCCGGTTGCGCCACGCCGCTGGTACGCGCGCCGGCGGAGGACGCCGCGTTCGTGCACGGCCATGACGGTTTCGGTGATATCGGCTTTCCGGTGCCGACGGCGGTCGTGGCCGATGAGCCTGCCGCGCTGGCTCTGCTTCGACTAACCCGCGAGCGACCCGGCGAGCTGACCCTGGTGGCGCTGGCGCCGCTGACCAACCTGGCGTTGGCGCTGCGGCTCGACCCCACGCTGCCGCAGCGGGTCGCGCGGCTGGTGGTGATGGGCGGCGCGGTCACCGGGCACGGCAATACCGGCATGATCCCGGCCGAATTCAATGTCGGTTTCGATCCGGAAGCGGCACACGTCGTGTTCGAGGCGTTTCCGTCGTTCGACCTGGTCGACTGGGAGGCGACCTTGCGCCACGCCTTTGATGAAGAGACATTCGACGCATGGCTGCAGGCCGGCGATCACCGTGCCGATTTCTACGGCCGTATCGCGGGTACCGCACGGGCGTTCAATCGCAAGCACGATCGACGCGGCATCATCGCCGCCGATGCGCTGGCGATGGCGGTGGCGATCGATCCCACGATCGTCACCCGCAGCGAGAAGCGCGCCGTCGCGGTGGAGCTGGATGGCCGGCTCACCCGCGGCGCCACCGTGGTGGATTGGGCGCGCCGGCTCGGCGCGCCGGCCAACGCCAACATCGTGCTGGAGGTCGATCAGGCGCGTTTTGGTGCCATGGTGCGGCGAGCCCTGGGGGCCCCGGAGCGGTAGCGTGCGCGCCGCAACCGGCCTCGGCTTGCGGTGATTGCCATCAGGCGGCTACAATGCCGCTCTTTTCTTCCGCCGCTTTGAGCACGCCATGAAGCCCGATATCCATCCGAACTACACCCCGGTGGTGTTCCAGGATCTGTCGTCCGACTTTGCCTTCCTGACCAAGTCGACCATTTCCAGCAAGGAAACCATCAAGTGGGAGGACGGCAACGAGTATCCGCTCGTCAAAGTGGATATCTCCAGCCACTCGCACCCGTTCTACACCGGCAAGCAGAAGTCGCTGGACGTTGGCGGCCGCGTCGACAAGTTCCGTCGCCGCTACGCGGGCACCGTCAAAGAGTAATGCCGCCGGGGTTGCCGACATGGGCAACTCGTCAGGCCGGGCACGGGGCGAGCATCGACTCGCCCCGTGTTTTTTTGTGCGCGTCGTTCCCCCGTTCGCTTGCGGATGCGCGTGGATCGTTGTGCGATAATGGCGCTTTTCCTGACGCCCCCGCGTCTGCCGCATCGCATGCGTAACCCAGGCGATGCCCACCATTCCCCCGCTGAAAGGCGTCGCTTTGCGGCTCGCCCTCGCGATGAACTTTTGTGAAGGAGGTTTCCGTGTCCACTCCCAAGATCGTCAAACTGCTGGATGAATCGAATCAGCGCAGCAGCGAGCTGCCGCTGATCAGCGGCACCCTGGGGCCGGCTTGCATCGACATCGGCACGCTGTACAAGGACACCGGCCACTTCACCTTCGACCCGGGTTTCGCCAGCACCGCCAGCACCAAGAGCGCGATCACCTATATCGACGGCGACAAGGGCGTGCTGCTGTATCGCGGCTACCCGATCGAACAGTTGGCGGCGAACTCCAGCTTCCTCGAAGTGGCTTACCTGCTGCTCAATGGCGAATTGCCCAACGCGGCCGATTTCGACAAGTTCGAGCACGACGTGTCGCATCACACGATGATGCACGAGTCGCTGAAGAACTTTTTCCAGGGCTTCCACCACGACGCCCATCCGATGGCGATGCTGGCCGCGTCGATAGCGTCGCTGTCGGCGTTCTATCACGACGACCTGAATGTCGATGACCCGGTCGACCGCAAGATGGCGGCGATCCGCCTGATCGCGAAAATGCCCACGATTGCGGCCGCCTGTTACCGCTATTCGATCGGCTGGCCGTTGCGCTATCCGCGCAACAACCTGGAGTACGTCGATCGCTTCCTGCACATGATGTTCGAGGTGCCCAGCGAGCCGTTGCAGATGAGCCCGGTCGCGGCCAAGGCGCTGGACCTGCTGTTCATCCTGCATGCCGATCACGAGCAGAACGCGTCCACCTCGACCGTGCGCCTGGTCGGTTCCACCGGCGCCAATCCGTACGCCTCGATCGCTGCCGGCATCACCGCGTTGTGGGGCCCGGCGCATGGCGGCGCCAACGAGGCGGTGCTCAAGCAGTTGGAGGAAATCGGCACGCCGGACAACGTCGAGTCGGCGATCCTGCGCGCCAAGGACAAGAACGACAGCTTCCGCCTGATGGGCTTCGGCCACCGCGTCTACAAGAACTTCGACCCGCGCGCCAAGATCATTCGCGAGATGTGCCACAAGGTGCTGGCCGAGCTGGGCGTCAAGGACCCGCTGCTGGACGTGGCGCTGAAGCTGGAAGAGGCCGCGCTGAAGGACGATTACTTCGTGGAGCGCAAGCTTTACCCGAACGTGGATTTCTACTCCGGACTGATCTACAAGGCGCTGGGCATCCCCACCGAGATGTTCACCGTGATGTTCGCCATCGCGCGCACCGCCGGCTGGATCGCGCACTGGATCGAACAGCACGAAACCCCGGGATCGCGTATCGGTCGTCCGCGCCAGATCTATACCGGCGCCGACGTGCGCGATTACGTGAGCGTCGACAAGCGCTGAGTAACCGCGCCATCGCATGAGCAAACGCCCCGGCTAGCCGGGGCGTTTGCGTTTGGGGGTGAGAAAGCGTGCGCTTTACCGGCGCTGGCTGGCGTTGGCCAGCATGCGTTCCAGTTGGTCGCTGTCGTCGTCCCCGGACAGCAAGGCTTCCACCGCCGCCAGCGAGGCGCGGCGCATCGGCTTCTCGTCGATGCGGTCCAGCGGCGCCTGGCGCAGCGCGTTGCGCGGCAATACGGTGAGGTCGAACGGCAAGCCGTCGGCGGCGAACAGCAACACCGGGTACTCGGCCTGGTCGGCTCGGGTCACGCGCAACCGCCGGGTCTGGGTTTCGGCCGGGACGCCGTGGTCGTGCAGGAACAGGGCCACCGCGTCGGGATCGTCGCTGAACACGTGCAGGCAAACCGCCGAGTGCTCGTCGGCGGTGCCTTCCAGCACGGCGCCCACCAACCGCGGTTCGAAAACCGCCAGGAACCGCATCGCCTCGACCGCCGCCTCGCGCCGCTGTTGCAAGGACTGCGGCTGGCTGTCCGCGAGAAACAGCCGCTGGCGTTCACGCAGCGCCTCTTCGATTTCCTGGTTGCGCGGCAGCGCCTGGGTTTCCAGGATGCCCAGTCTTTCGGCCGCCTTGGTCTTGGCGCGGTGGAAATCCCGGATGCCGTGCTCGCTCATCAGCCGCGCTGCTTCCTGGGCGACCAGCAGGCGGCTGCGCTGCAGGCGGTCATGCGCATGAATGCGGTGATGCTCGCCTCGGGTCATGCTCAATCTCCGTTGCGTGGTGGACGGCTCCATCCGCTCGTTCGTGCCATTCGTTCGCGCCCGCGTGCGCCGGTGGTGTGCCGTCGCGTTCGCTGGCGAAACTACCCTACCACCGCCGCGTGTCGCGTTGAATCGTCGGTGACGGTGTGCGCCGGGATACATGACCACGGCGCGGCATCGGCTTCGTCCACGGCGCTGTCAGAAGATGTCGTAGGCGCGCTGCTGTTCCTGTTCCTTCTGCTGCTGCGCCTGCGCGCGCAGGCGATCGACATCCTCCACCTTGAAGATTTCGCTGATGCCGTTGGGGTCGTCAGTCGCGGTCGGCAGCCCGTTGTCGCGGTTGATCGTGATCGTCGTGATGCCCGGCGGCATCGGCAGCGCGTTCGATGGCAGGTCCTTGAGCACGCTGCCCATGTAATCCATCCAGATGGGCAGCGCAGCCTTGGCCCCGAACTCGCCCCGGCCCAGCGAATCGTAGTTGTCGAAACCCACCCACACGGCGGTGGAAACGTCGCCGTTGAAGCCCACGAACCAGGCGTCGTGATGATCGTTGGTGGAGCCGGTCTTGCCGGCCAGGTCGTCGCGCTCGAGTGCGCGCGCGGCGGAGCCGGTGCCGCGCAGGATGACGTCCTTCATCAACGAGGTGATGAGGAAATCGTTGCGCGGGTCCAGCACGCGCGGTGCCAGGATCGGCGGGTGGTTGCTGTCGCCGTGCGCATCCGGCGGCAGGATGGCGTCACCTACCGCATCGATGCCGTCCTCGCCGGCGGCGGATGCCGATGCGGCGTGGGCCACATCGTTGGCCGGGGTCGCGGTCATGTTGGCCGGCGGCGGTCCGGCGACGCTGGTATCCAGCAGGCGCTCCTGGCAATCGCGGCACGCGCGCGCCGGGTTGGCCACGTAGATGGCCGTGCCGCTGCGGTCATCGATCTCGCTGATGAAGTACGGCGTCACCAGGTAGCCGCCGTTGGCGAATACCGCGTAGCCGCGCGCCATGCCCATCGGCGATACCGACGCGGTGCCCAGCGCCATCGACAGGTTGGCGGGGATGGCGTCGAGCGCGAAGCCGAAGCGGGTCAGGTATTCGCGCGTGTAGCGCACGCCGATGGCCGCCAGCAGCCGGATCGAGACCAGGTTCTTCGACTGCACCAGTGCCTCGCGCAAGCGCATCGGGCCGGCGAACTTGCCGTCGTCGTTGTTGGGCGTCCACAGGCCGCCGGGACGGGACGGATCGGGCAGGGCCAGCGGGGCGTCGTTGATGATCGACGCCGGCGTGAAGCCATGGTCGAGCGCTGCCGAGTAGAGATACGGCTTGAAGCTGGAGCCTGGCTGGCGCGCGGCCATCACCGCGCGGTTGAACTTGCTGCGCATGAAATTGAAGCCGCCGACCAGCGCCTGGATCGAGCCGTCCTCGGGGCTCACCGACGCCAGTGCGCCTTGCACCGACGGAATCTGCGCCAGTTGCCACGCGCCCTTGTCATCATGTGACAGCCGCACGATGTCGCCGCGCTTGATGACGCTGTCCACCGATGTCGGCGTGGCACCGACCCGGCTGTCGCTCAGATGGGGCCTGGCCCAGCTGACGGCGTCCAGTGACAACTCGACATGTTCGCCGTTGCGCAGGTAGACCGTGGCGCCATGGGCGCCGCTGGCGGTCACCAGGCCCGGTTCCAGGGTGGAGATATCGGTGTAGCCCGCCAATGCCTGCTTGTAATCGGAGGGGCCTGCGTTGGCGGGCAGGTCCTGATGGGCCTCCGCACCGCGCCAGCCGTGGCGATGGTCGTACGCCACCAGGCCGCGGCGCAGCGCGTCCACCGCCGCTTGCTGGCGATCGCTGCGCAGGGTGGTCTTGACCACGTAGCCTTCGGTCAACGCGTCATTGCCCAGGCGGTCAAGCACCTGGCGCCGGACCATTTCGGCGAGGTATGGCGCATCCAGTTCGATCGGCTGCTCGTGCGGCGCGCCGTGGTTCGGCTCGGCCCGCGCCTGCTCGTATTGCTCCTCGGTGATGTAGCCGTGGCGGCGCATTTCACTCAGCACCCAGTTACGTCGCGCCAGCAGGCGCTTGGGGCTGTTGATCGGATTGACCGCCGACGGCAACTGGAAACTCGACGCAATCGCGGCGCATTCGGCCACCGTCAGCTGATCCAGGGTCTTGCCGTAATAGTACGAAGCGGCCGCGGCCACGCCGTACGAGCGGTGGCCGAGAAACATCTTGTTGAGGTACAGATCGAGGATCTGGTCCTTGCTGAGCTCCTGCTCCATCCGCAGCGCGATGAAGATCTCGGTGATCTTGCGCGAATACAGTTTTTCAGGGCTGAGGAAGAAATTGCGGGCGACCTGCTGGGTGATGGTCGACCCGCCCGAGCCCTTGTCGCCGCCCGTCTCGATCACGTGCCAGGCGGCGCGCACGATGCCGTGCCAGTCCACGCCGGGGTGATGGTAGAAATCGGCATCCTCGGCCGAAAGTACGGCGTGCTTCAGCCGGTCCGGCACGTTGCCGATATCCACCGGTATGCGTCGCGTTTCACCGAAGCTGGCAATCAGTTTGCCATCGGCGCTGAGCACGCGCAGCGGCACCTGCATGTGATAGTCCTTGAGCACCTCGACGGAGGGCAACCGCGGCGCGATCAACCAGTACGTCACGCCAACGGCAAGGATGGCCAGCAGAAAACCGGAGAAAGCCAGGACCAGTGCCCAGCGCAACAGACGCTTCAAAATATGCATGGATGCAGTTAGCGAGACTTGAGTCAAAACATGCCAGAGTATAGATGTTGCAGTATTGAAGGCGTTCCGGCGCCGAGCAGGCCGGGGGATACGCAGGATGGCACGGGGGCGCAAAGCTGGAGCGGGGTTGCCGGGGGATCGCTCAACTGTGGCGCCTATCACGAGAATTGCTTGAGAAAGTTCGCGTAGGCCGTTGCCATTACGTAAATTTTTCGATTTAATGCCTTGGCGTACCGACCGGGATTCCGGTCCGGGCGTCAGGGGCAGGGGGGAAACACCGTGGGTCTCTTTACACCCAAGAAGCCGGCATTGATTGGTGTCGACATCAGCTCGACGGCCGTCAAGCTGCTGCAGCTCAGTCAGGCGGGCGGGCGTTTCCGCGTGGAGCACTACGCGGTCGAGCCGTTGCCACCCAATGCGGTGGTCGAGAAGAACATCGTCGAGGTCGAGGCGGTCGGCGACGCCATCCGCCGCGCCATGGCGCGCTCGGGCAGCAAGGTGAAGCACGCGGCAGCGGCGGTAGCGGGGTCGGCGGTCATCACCCGCATCATCCCGATGGCGGCCGAATTGTCCGATGACGACCTGGAAGGGCAGATACAGGTCGAGGCCAACCAGTACATCCCCTACCCGATCGAGGAAGTCAGCCTCGACTTCGAAGTCATCGGTCCGGTTCGCGACAACGCCGACATGAACAACATCCTGCTGGCCGCCTCGCGCACCGAGAACGTCGACATGCGGGTGGCGGCGCTGGATCTGGGCGGGCTTACCGCCAACGTGATCGACGTCGAGGCGTTCGCGATGGAAAACGCGTTCGCCATGGTCGCCGACCAGATGAACGTGGCGCGCGATGCGCTGGTGGCAGTGGTCGATATCGGCGCCACCATGACCACGCTGTCGGTGCTGCGCAACCAGCGCACCATCTATTCGCGCGAGCAGGTCTTCGGCGGCAAGCAGCTGACCGACGAAATCATGCGCCGCTACGGCCTCTCCTACGAAGAGGCCGGCCGCGCCAAGCGCAAGGGCGGCTTGCCCGAGTCGTACGCCAGCGAAGCGCTGGACCCGTTCAAGGAATCATTGGTGCAGCAGGTTAGCCGGCTCATGCAGTTCTTCTTTGCCGGCAGCGAGTACAGCAAGGTCGACCAGGTGATGCTGGCTGGCGGTTGCGCTTCCATCGAGGGGCTGGCGCCGATGCTGCAGGAGCAGTTGGGCGTGCCGTGCGTGGTCGCCAATCCGCTGGCCCGCATGTCGCTGGCGCCGCGGGTGCAATCGCAATCGCAATCGCTGGCCCAGGACGCGCCATCGCTGATGATCGCGGTCGGCCTCGCGCTGAGGAGCTTCGACTGATGGCACACGTCAACCTACTTCCCTGGCGCGTCGAACGTCGCAAGCAGCGCGAGCGCGAGTTCTACATGCAGCTGGGCGCCGCCGCCGTGGCCGCCGTGCTGGTGGTGCTGTTGTGGATGTTCTGGATGGGCCAGCGCATCGACAACCAGAACGAGCGCAACGGCTATCTGCAGACCGAGATCAAGCAGCTGGATGTACGAATCGCCAAGATCAAGGATCTGGAAAAAGTGCGCCAGCGCCTGCTGGCCCGCAAGGAAATCATCGAGCAGCTTCAGGCCGATCGCTCGCAGATGGTGCACCTGTTCGACGAACTGGTGAAAACCATCCCCGCCAGCGTGCGCCTGACCAGCCTCAAACAGGGCGGCCAGTCGATGACGCTCAATGGCGCGGCCCAATCCAATGCCAGCGTCGCCGAGTACATGCGCAACATCGAAGCATCCCCCTGGATGGGGCACGCCGACCTCAGCAAGACCGAAAACAGCCACAACGCCACGCGCATGCCCTACAACTTCGGCCTGACCGTGGCCTTGAACAGGCCAAAGACCGACGAGGTTGTGGCCGGTGACAATGCGCCGGCCGACGCCGCCAGCGCCCCCGCGCCAGCCGACAAGAAAGCGGCGACCGGAGGAACTCACTGATGAAGTTCTTCGACGACATCCGCAATCTCGACCGCAACAATGTTGGCGGCTGGCCATCCTCGGTAAAGATCTTCTTCACCGGCTTGCTGTTCGTGGCCATCGTGTTCATCGGCTGGTACGTGTCCGTCAGCAACCAGCAGGACGAACTGGCCACGCTGGCCACCAAGGAAGTCCAGCTCAAGAAGGACTTCGCTTCCAAGCAGGCCAAGGCGGTCAATCTCGAAGCGTTGCAGACGCAGCTCGACGAGATGCAGGACATGCTGCGGCAGCTGCTGCGCCAGTTGCCCAGCAAGACCGAGATGCCCGAGCTGCTGGTCGACATTTCGCAAACCGCGCTGTCGACCGGCCTGCAGACCGAGTTGTTCCAGCCGGGCAATGAAACCAAGAAGGACTTCTACGCCGAGAAGCCCATCACCTTGCGCATGAGTGGTACCTACCACCAGTTCGGTGCCTTCATCAGCGGTGTGGCTTCGCTGCCGCGGGTGGTCATCCTCACCCTGCACGATGTGTCGCTTACGCCCAAGAGCCCGTCCAAGGCCGGCGGTGCCTCCGATGGCCAGTTGGTGTTGCAGGGGACGGTAAAGACCTATCGTTATCTTGACGATGACGAAAGCGCCGAGGCCAAGTCGACGCACAAGAAGAAGGCCGGGGGGCGGAAATGACCAAGTTTGCTGCCATCAAGCCGGGCCGGGCCGCAGGGGTGTTGCTGATGCTGGCCGCTGCGCTGGTGCTGAGCGGATGCACCCGCGGCATGTCCGACCTGCGCGACTGGGTCGCCCAGGAAAAGGCGCGCAAGGGTCAGCCGATCCAGCCGTTGCCGGTGATCAAGACGTTCGAGACGTTCAAGTACAACGACCAGGATCGGCGCGACCCGTTCAGTCCCAGCGCCACCGAAATGGAAAGCAACGGTGCCACCGCCAGCAGTGGTCCGCGGCCGGATGCCGACCGTGCGAAGGAGCCTCTGGAAGCGTTCGCTCTGGATAGCCTGAAGATGGTCGGCACGATCGGTACCGGGCCAGGCGCCATCGCACTGGTGAAGGACCCGAGCCGGGTGATCCATCAGGTGCACCGCAACGAGTACATGGGCCAGAACTACGGACGCGTGACCGCCATCAGCGAGGACCACATCGAGCTGGTCGAGCTGATTTCGAATGGCAATGGTGGCTGGATGGAACGTCCTGCCAGCATCGCGCTCGGCGAGCAATAGGAATACAGGGGCTGATGCCAATGACCAACGAAATCCAATCCGTCCGGGGCCGTGTAATGCGCCATGCCACTCGCTACCTGCTGACCGGCCTACTGCTAGCCGGCACAACCTGGGCCAGCACGGCCATGGCGGCCAGCAACACGTTGAAAGACATCAGCTACGACACCTTGCCGGGCGGTGCGGTTGAGCTTCACCTCAACTTTGCCAATGGCGCCGTGCCGCAGCCGAAGTTCTTCACCACCGATACGCCACCGCGCATCGCCGTGGATTTTGCCGATACCGACAACGCGGCGCAGCGGCATCTCGCCATCGGCAAGGGCTCCACTTCGGGCGTCACCGCCGTGTCGGCCGGTGGCCGCACGCGGGTGGTGGTCGAGTTGATGCAGGCATCCACCTATCGGTCAAGCGTCAAGGGCAACAGCCTGCTGTTGACGATCAACAACGGTACCGCCGACCAGTCCATCACCACCGCAGCCACCATCGACCCGTCAAAGGCGTTGCCATCGTCGATGAACGGCCCGGCCATCAGCAACATCGATTTCCGCCGCGGCCCCGACGGTGAGGGCAAGGTGCTGATCACCTTCAGCGGCAGCGGCGCCAATGCCGAAATGGTGCACAAGGGCGACAAGGTGCTGGTCGACATCGACCACGCCACCTTGCCCCCCAACCTGGCCCAGCGGCTGGATACGCTGGACTTCGCCACGCCGGTGCAGTCCATCGTCACCCGCGGCGGCAAGGTGGGCGGCGTCCATATGGAGATCTCGGTCAAGGGTGAAGTGGAGACGTCGTCCTACCAGAGCGGCAACCAGTTCGTCGTCCAGGTCGCTCCGCACCGCGCCGAAACCAAGCCCGATGCCTTGACCAAGGCCGGTGCGCCGCCGGTGTACAACGGCAAGCGCGTGACCTTCAATTTCCAGGACATCCCGGTGCGTTCGGCGCTGCAGTTGATCGCCGATATCTCGGGCCTCAACCTGGTCGCGTCCGACAGCGTGGGCGGCAGCGTCACGCTGCGGCTGGTCAACGTTCCCTGGGATCAGGCGCTGGACGTGATCCTGCGGGCCAAGAGCCTGGACAAGCGCCGTGACGGCAACGTGGTGTGGATCGCCCCGCAGCAGGAACTGGCCAAGTACGAGGACGACGTCGCCCAGGCGCGCCTGAAGGCGCAGGACAACGCCGAACTGATCACCACCTACATCCCGATCAGCTATGGCAAGGCGGCCGATATCGCCAAGTTGCTGACCACCGGCAGCATGCAGGGCGGCGGTGGCTCCAGTACCGGTGCAGGCGCTTCCCGCGGTTTTCTGTCACGCCGCGGCAGCGTGTCGTACGACGAACGCACCAACACCTTGCTGCTCAATGACACCCCCGAAAAGATCGAGCAGTTGCACCTGCTGATCGCGAAACTGGATCGTCCGGTGCAGCAGGTGCTGATCGAGTCCCGCATCGTGGTGGCCAACGACGACTTCACCCGCGAACTGGGTGCCAAGTGGGGCGTGTCCGGTGTGCAGTCCAACAGCAACAACCTGATCACCCTCGCTGGCAGGGGGGCCGATGCACAGAAGTACGGCGTCGATGTCCACAACCGCAACGTCAACTACAACAACGCGGTCACCGATTGGCTGGCCAACGGCGGGACCGGTGCCCCGCCGCATCCGGGTGCGGTCACGCTGCCTACCGGCGGCCTGAACGTGAACCTGCCCGCCGGTGGCGCGACCAGCGGCTTCGGTCTGGCCATCCTGGGCGCCAACTACGCCCTCGACCTCGAGCTGTCGGCGGCACAGACGGAAGGCCGCAGCGAAGTCATCTCCAGCCCGCGCGTGATCACCGCCAACCAGCAGGAAGCCGTAATCCGCCAGGGTCAGGAAGTGGGCTACGTGACCTTCCAGAACAGCGGCGGCGCCGGGGCCGGCTCGGGTAGCGGCACCGCCACGGTGCAGTTCAAGGATGCGGTGCTGGAGTTGAAGGTGACGCCGACGATCACCGCCGACAACCGCGTCTACCTGATGATCAACGTGAAGAAGGACGCCATCGCCGGTTACGTGCCGGTGCCGGGTGGCGGCCAGATCCCGACCATCGACACCCGCGAGATCAACACCTCGGTGCTGGTGGACAACGGGCAGACCGTGGTGTTGGGTGGCATCTACGAGATCAACAAGGCCAACTCCACGTCCAAGGTGCCGGGCCTGGGTGACATTCCCGGTCTTGGTGTGCTGTTCCGCAAGACCTCGCGCAACGAGAGCAAGGCCGAGTTGCTGATCTTCGTGACACCGCGCATTCTCAGCGAGACCTTGCAGTAAAGCGGGCTTGCCCACGCAAGAAAAAGGCGGCTTCGGCCGCCTTTTTCTTGCCGGTTGTCCGTGTCGATTAAACTTCCGGCCATCATCGTGGTCAGTTGCACGCCTGCGCCTGCCGGCGTTGCATCCCCGCCGCGTACCGAACCCATCGGCAAAGGCAGCGCCGTTCGCGTCTCTTGAACGGCAACGCGGTTCAATCGTGCAGGTGCGGGGCCATCGGCCCTGCTCCCGCCTGCCGCAGGCATCCAAGCCAGCAAAAACGGAATCGATGATGGATATGCCCGAAACGCCCGCACTGAACCCCTTGCAGCAGTCCTTTGCGCAACTGCGCGACGACCTGCAGCGCTGCATCATCGGTCAGCCGCATCTGATCGACTGCCTGCTGGTCACCTTGCTGGCGGACGGACACCTGCTGGTGGAGGGCGCGCCGGGCTTGGCCAAGACCACCGCGGTGAAGGCGCTGGCGGCGCGGATCGAGGCGGACTTTCACCGGGTGCAATTCACGCCCGACCTGCTGCCGGCCGACCTCACCGGCACCGACGTTTTCCGACCGCAGACGGGCAGCTTCGAGTTCGAACGTGGGCCGCTGTTCCACAACATCGTGCTGGCCGACGAGATCAACCGCGCGCCGGCCAAGGTGCAGTCGGCGCTGCTCGAAGCGATGGCCGAACAGCAGATCACGGTGGGCCGCGCCACCTGGCATCTGCCGGACTTGTTCATGGTGATGGCCACGCAGAACCCGATCGAGCAGGAAGGCACGTTCGCGTTGCCGGAGGCGCAGCTCGATCGCTTCCTGATGCACGTCACCATCGGCTATCCGGATGCCGCCGCCGAGCTTGCCATCCTCAAGCTGGCACGCGAACAGGCCAGCCGCCACGCGCATCCCGTCGCCACCACGCCCGCGCTGCTGAGCCAGGCCGACGTGTTTGCCGCACGCGACGCGGCCATGGCCGTGCACATGAGCCCGGCGCTGGAGGAATACCTCACCCAGCTGGTGCTGGCCACGCGCGATGCCAGCCGTTATGGCGCCGAGCTGAAGCGCTGGATCGCGTGGGGTGCCAGCCCGCGCGCCACCATCGCGCTGGATCGCTGCGCCCGCGCCCGCGCCTGGCTGGCCGGGCGCGACTACGTGTTGCCAGACGATGTGCACGGCATCGCACATGAAGTACTGCGCCACCGGGTGCTGCTGAGCTACGAGGCCGAAGCCGAGGGCATCCGGCCCGACCAGGTGATCGCCCGCCTGCTGGATCTCGTGCCGCTGCCGTGAACGCCGTCGCAGCACCCCGCCCCGATGGCGACGGCCGCAGCAGCGTGTCGCTGGCCGAGTTGATCGCGCTGCGGGCGCGAGTCGGGCGTGCGCGCATGGCGCCCATGTCCAGCCATGCCGCGCGCAGCGGACAGCAGTCCAGCCGTCTATACGGCCGTGGCATGGATTACGCCGAGTCGCGCGTCTACCAGGCCGGCGACGATGTGCGCCGGCTGGACTGGCGGCTGACCGCGCGCAGCGGAAAGCTGCATACCAAACTGTTCCAGGAGGATCGCGAGGGCTGTCTGATGATCCTGCTGGATACCCATGCCAGCATGCGTTTCGGTACTCGCCGGCGGTTCAAATCGGTGCAGGCGGCGCGGCTTGCGGCATGTGCCGCGTGGTATGCGGCACGTGCGGGCGAGCGGGTCGGGATCATGGCGTTCGGCCAGGTCGATGCACTGCTGCGGCCGCGATCCGGTGCGCGCGGCGCGCTGGCAGTCTGCGGCGCGCTGGCCGAATGGGATCTTCAAGGCGAACAGCAGCCAGAGCGCGCCGAGCCACTCTCCGATGCGTTGTTGCGCACCAGTCGGTTGTTGCATGGCGCGAACCGCGTGTTGCTGATCAGCGACGGCTTCAGTTGCGATGCGGACGCACGCCAGCGATGGCTGGCCTTGCGCCAGCACGTCGGCGCCAGCGTACTGGTCGTGGCCGACGCCCTGGAGCAATCGCTGCCACCGTCGGGCCGTTATCCCCTCGAGCATGCGGGCGAACGTTACGACGTGGTATTGCATGGCGAACGCCAGCGCCGCGCCTTCCAGCAGACGCTGGGTGCCGGTAGCGCGCGGCTCGGGCAACTGGCCCAGTCAACCAATACACGCTGGCAAAACGTGGACACGCAGACAGATCCGCTGACGGCCGTGTCCGCCGTGCTGGGTTCGGCAAAGGGGGCGAGATGATGGCCTCGATCGCCACGCCCGCATCCGCCGCCTCAACGCAAGGCCCCGCGCTGCGCGATATCCATCTGCCGCCCGAACCTTCCTGGTGGCCGCCCGCACCGGGATGGTGGGTGCTTGCCGTGTTGGTTCTCGTGAGTATTTCACTGGTGGTGTGGGGCTGGCGCAGGCATCGGCGAACGGTGCGTCGGCGTCAACACATCCTGGGCGAACTGGAGCTGGTGGCGACACAGTACGGGAAGGATGGCAACGCCGCCGCGCTGGCCGGCGGCATCCAGCAATTGTTGCGGCGGGTAGCGCGTCTACACGTACCGGCGGCCGCACAACAACGCGGTGAGGCATGGCGCCAGACGCTGGCGCGGATGCCGCTGGATGCCGGTGCGATGGACACTCTGGTGACGCTGGATCGGCACATCTATCAACCGGGCCCGTTCGATCACACGGCAGCGCTGCATGCTGCGCGGGAATGGTTGCGGCTGGCGTTGCGCGACAAATATTGGAAGCGCCGCAATCGCGCGGTGGCCGATCCGGTGCCGGAGTCGAGCCATGTTTGAGTTCGCCTGGCCGTGGATCGCCGTGCTGCTGCCGTTGCCGTGGCTGCTGCGTCGTTTTGTGCGCGCGGCGGCGCCAGTGCAGGCGCTGCATCTGCCGCAGCCGGGCGTGCAACTGTCGCGTACCGCCGGGCAGGCGACACGCGGGATGATGCCGTGGCTGCTGGCGCTGGCATGGTTGTGCCTGCTGGCGGCGGCGGCTCGGCCGCAGTGGATCGGCCCGCCGCAGGCGCAGCAGCGCAGCGGGCGGGCACTGATGATGGCGGTGGATCTGTCCGGCAGCATGCAGACCGATGACATGGAACTGGCCGGCCACCGGGTCAGCCGCTTCGGCGCGGTCGAGGCGATCGCGGGTGATTTCATCAGCCGCCGCAGTGGTGACGAACTGGGCTTGATCCTGTTCGGCAGCCAGGCGTTCCTGGTGACGCCGCTGACCTACGATCTCGGCGCCGTGCGCGCGCAGTTGCAGGGTGCCGCGGTCGGCCTGGCCGGCACCGAGACGGCGATCGGCGACGCCATCGCGGTGGCAGTGAAACGGTTGGCTGCGCTGCCCGAACCGGCACGCGTGCTGGTACTGCTCACCGACGGCGTCAACAACGCCGGCAGCATCGAGCCGCGCGATGCGGCGCGCGCCGCCAAGGCCGCCGGCGTGCGCATCTACACCATCGGCATCGGCGCCACGCGGATGCGTGTGCCCGGTTTCTTCGGCAGCCAGTTGGTGAATCCGTCGGCCGACCTGGATGCCGACATGCTCACCGCGATTGCGAAGCAGACCGGCGGTCGCTTCTTCCGCGCCACCGACAGCGATGAATTGGCCGACGCGTACCGGGCGATCGATGCGCTGGAACCGATGCCCCAGCACGGCCCCGCACTGCGGCCCCGCCACGAATGGTTCCGCTGGCCGTTGGGCGCGGCGGTGATCCTGCTGTTGCTGGCGATGGCGTCACGGCGAGATGCGCGACCGCTGGAGTCGGCCGCATGAACCAGGTCGTGCAGAATTTTCATTTCCTGCAGCCGTGGTGGCTGGCCGCGTTGCTGTTGTTGCCGTTGTGCTGGTGGCTGGGCGCGCGCCGCGGTTCGGCGCAGCGCGAACTGTCACGGCTGGTCGATGCGGAGTTGTTGCCGCATCTGCTGCAGGGGCGCGCCGGTTCATCGCGCTTGCCGTTATGGCTGTTTGCCGCGGGCTGGACACTGGCGGCGCTGGCCATGGCCGGCCCGACCTGGAGCCAGGTGGAGCAACCGCTGTACGCCAAGCGCGCGGCGCAGGTGGTGGCGATCTCGCTGTCCCAGCGCATGCTGGCACACGATGTTGCCCCCAGCCGCATCGCGCGGGCGCGTTTCAAGGTGCACGATCTGCTGGCGAGCAATCGCGATGGCCTCAACGCGCTGATCGGCTACGCCGGCGAGGCCTTCGTGGTGGCGCCGCTGACCACCGACGTCCACAGCCTGGACGATCTGCTGGACGCGATGGCGCCCGACACCATGCCGGTCGATGGCAATGATGCGGCGCGTGCCATTGAACGCGGCATGGCCCTGATCAAGGGCGCCAAGGTGGCGAACGCCTCGCTGGTGCTCGTCACCGACCAGGCCGATGACGCCGCGCAAACCGCAGCACGCGCCGCGCGCGCGGCCGGCGTGCGCGTGTCGGTGCTGGGCGTGGGCACCACGCAGGGTGGTCCCGTGCCGCTGGCCGATGGTTTCCTGCACGATGGCCAGGGTCATCTGCTGCTGGCCAAACGCGACGACGCCGCGCTGGCTGCGCTGGCCGCCGCCGGCGGTGGCAACTACGTGCCGATGAGTGCCGACGGTACTGATGTGCAGGCCTTGCATGGCTTGTTGCGTACCGCGTCCGGCACCGTGCCGACGACCCAGAAGGGCGACCAGTGGCAGGATCAGGGCGCGTGGTTGTTGTTGCCGTTGCTGTTGATTGCGGCGCTGGCGTTCCGTCGTGGCTGGTTGTTGCTGCTGCCGTTGATCCTGCTGCCCTGCCTGCCCACCACGGCGCAAGCCGGCACCTGGCAGGACTGGTGGCAGCGGCCGGACCAGCAGGCGGCGCAGGCGCTGCAGCAAGGCAAGCCGAAACAGGCGCAGCAACTGGCCCGCGATCCGCAGTGGCGCGGTGCCGCCGCCTACCGCGCAGGCGATTACGCCGCGGCGACCAAAGCGCTGGAAAAGGCACCGGGTAGCGACGCTGCCTACAACCTCGGCAACGCGCTGGCGCGTCAGGGTCAGTACCCGCAGGCCATCGAGGCGTACGACCGCGCATTGAAAATCGATCCGGCCAACGCCGACGCCGAGGCCAACCGCAAGGCGGTGGAAGACTGGCTGCGCCAGCAGCAGAAGAAACCGCCGTCGGACAAATCACAGCCCCAGGCTGGCAAGCAGGGTGACAAGAGCTCGCCCTCCCAGAACCAGAACGGACAGGGTCAGAACGGGCAGGACAAGAACAAGCAGGAGAACCCGGACTCCTCACAAGGTTCGGATGGAAATCCGCCGCCGAAATCGTCGGAAAAGAGTCAGGAAGACCAGGACAAGTCGAAGCCGGAAGCCGCCAAGCCAGCCGAAAAAGACGGCCAAAACGCTGATTCGGATGCGGGCAAGTCGGACCAGCAGGACAAGGCGCAGGATGCAGGCAAGGACGTCGGCAACAACTCGCCGGACAAGCCCGCATCGCCGCCATCGGCTGACCAGAAGGCGCGTGCGGAACAGGCACAGCAGGCGCTGAAACAGCAGATGGACGACGCGCTGGCCGGGTCGAAGAAAGACGATTCGCCACCGACGCACCAGCTGGGCGCGGTCGGCGACCAGGATGCCAGTTCGAAGTTGCCGGCCGATCTGCGCCAGGCGCTGCAACGGGTGCCGGATGATCCGGGCGCCTTGCTGCGGCGGAAATTCGAACTGGAATATCAGCAGCGCCATGGCGGCGCATCGAACGAGGATGCCCAACCGTGAAATTCCGTCACCTGCTGGCCTTGCTGCCGTGGTTGCTGATGCCCGCGTTGAGCCACGCCGCCAGCGTGCAGGCCACGCTCAACCGCAGCACCGTGCAATTGGGCGAAACCGTCACCCTCAACCTGCGCATCAACGATTACAACGGCAACCTGCCCACACCGGATCTCAGCGCGCTGAACCGGGATTTCAGCATCCTGGGCACGTCACAGAATCGCAGCCTCAGCATCATCAATGGCAGCCGCACATCCGAGCTGACCCTGGGCGTGGCGCTGCGGCCACGGCATACCGGTACCCTGCAGATTCCCGCCCTGACACTGGCCGGCATGCAAACTGCGCCACTGCAATTGCAGGTGGACCCCGCTGATCAGAATGCGGCCAGCACCGCGCAGGGCGACGTGTTCATGGAGGCGCAGGTCGAGCCGAACCATGCCTATGTGGGGCAGCAGCTGAGCTACGTGGTGCGGCTGTATTACGCGGTCGACCTCAGTGGCGGTTCGCTCGACACGCCGCAGATCGACGGCGTGCAGGTCAGCCGCATTGGCGATGATCTCAAGTACAGCACCCAGCGTGGTGGCCGCTCCTACAGCGTGCTGGAACGTCGTTTTGCGTTGACACCGCAGCGGGCCGGCCACATCGAGATTCCGCCGCTGGAGTTCCAGGGCGAGATGGTCGACCCACGCGACCCGAACAGCTTTTTCGGGGCCAGCACGCCGGTGAGTGCGAGTGCGCCGGCCGCGTCGGTCGAGGTCAAGGCCGCGCCGGCGGACTGGGGCAAGAGTGCATGGCTGCCGGCGCGCGAGCTGACCTTGACGCTGAGTGGATGGCCCGACAGCAGCGATCAGGTGCGGGTGGGGCAACCGATCAACCTGCGCATGAAGCTGCAGGCCATCGGCATTCCCTTCGAAGCCTTGCCCGCACTTAGCTTGCCCCAGATCGACGGCGCCACGGTGTACCCGGACAAGCCGGTGACCGGCACCGACAACGACGGGCGCTGGCTGAAAGGGCATCGCGAGCAGGCATTCGCCCTGGTGCCCACCCGTGCCGGCACGCTGACCTTGCCCGCCACCACGCTGAAGTGGTGGAACGTGCAGACCAACTCGGAGGCGGTGGCGCGCATCCCCGCGCGCAGCGTGACCGTGCTGCCGGCCGCTGGCGCGGCAAGCGCGGCTGCGGTGCCGCCATCGGCAACCACGACAGATGCCGCAACGGCATCGCCATCGGTACCCGCGACCGCCGCCGGTGCCGCGCCGTGGTGGCGTTGGCTGGCGCTGGCCAGCATTGGCCTGTGGCTGCTGAGTGTGCTGGGCTGGCTGCTGTGGCGCTGGCGCCGGCGCGGTACACCGACAGCTTCGACGACCGCCGCTGCCCCGGATACGACGCGGCAGTTGCGGCTGGCGTTTCTCGCGGCGGCCCGTGGCAGCGACACCGCGGCGCAGGTGCGCAGCCTGCTGGCGTGGGCGCGTGCCGAGCGGCCTTTGTTGCGGAATCTGGGCGACCTTTCCGCCGCGCTGGCCGACGAAGCGCAGCGCCGCGCGATCGATCATCTGCAGCAACGCCACTATGCCGGCATGGCGTCGGGCGAAGATGATCTGGCGGCCGTGTTCAAACGCGGCTTCGTCTGGCGCGCGTCAGGCCCGGCGTCCACCGATCAGGATCTGCCGCCGCTGTATCCGTTCAATCTTCACTGAGCGCCCGGTGCAGGATGGCGGCCATCGCCTCGCTGAAGGCGCACAGCCGCACCTCGATGGCCGGGTCATCGGCCAGTTCCGTGCGCACGCTGGCCACGGCGATGCGGGCGGCGGCCGCGGCGGGGTAGCCGTACACGCCGCAGCTGATCGCCGGAAACGCGATCGTGCGCAATCGATGGCCGCGCAGCAATTGCAGCGTGTGGCGATAGCAGTTCGCGAGCAACGCTGGCTCGCCGTGTTGGCCGCCATGCCAGACCGGCCCCACGGTATGGATCACATGACTGGCCGGCAGGTCGAAACCCGGGGTGATGCGCGCCTCGCCAGTGGGGCAGCGGACGCCGGGTGCCCGTTCCGGCAGCGCGCGGCAGGCGGCCAGTAGTTGCGGCCCGGCAGCACGATGGATGGCGCCGTCCACGCCGCCGCCGCCAAGCAGGTCGGGGTTGGCCGCGTTGACGATGGCGTCGACGCTCAGGCGGGTGATATCGGCGGTGATGACGTGGATGGGCATAAGGCAACGCTGATCAAGTATCGCCGCCTTAAGGCTTGGTTTGGCGGATGGCCCCGACGTATGCTGCAAACGAAGTACGTGTCGGGTGAAGAAGGGTCAGCAAATCATGGCAAAAACAGAAGACGTTTCCTTCGGCTATCTGCTCAGCGATGTGACCTTGCTGTTCCGCAAGCATTTCGACCGGCGCGCGGTGGCGTTCGGGCTGACCCGGGCGCAGTGGCGTGCCACCAAGGTGTTGTACCACCGCGAGGGTTTGCGGCAGACCGAGTTGGCTGAATTCCTGGAGATGGAGCCGATCGCCGTGGGCCGCGTGATCGACCGCCTGCAGGCCGCCGGTTTCGTCGAACGCCGCCCCGATCCGAAGGATCGCCGCGCCTGGCGGCTGTACGTCACCGAGCAGTCGCGCGAGGTCATTGGCGGCATGGAGCTGATCGCCCGCGGCCTGCGCAAGGATGCCACCCAGGGCATCGCACACAGCGAGCTGGAGCAGGCGCTGGCGGTGATCGGCCGCATCAAGGACAACCTGCTGGCGCTGGAACAGGTTGACGACAGCACCACCAGCTGAGGCCGGTCGCGCAGCGACCAGTGCCAACCGTCGTGGCCCGGCAGCGGCGGATCGGCGACATAATGGGGATTCGTGCGAATACCCGGTCAACCGTTGCACGGGGGCCGCGTTGTAGTGCTGTTGTTCGCTTTCCCCACTGTGGCGACCGCTGTCGTCGTGCCATTCCCCCGCCGCTCCCCGCGGTGTGCCGATCGAGAATCCGCCGCACATGTCCTGGAAAAAAGTCGCCCTCATTGCCGCTGTCTTGCTGGTGATCGCGTTGGCGCTGCATTTCGGGAAATCGGTCGACAGCGCCGGAAAGACGGCAGAGCATGCCGCCGCCTCGGTACCGGTGGAAGTGGCCAGCGCGCGGCGCGGCGATATCGAGCTTTCGTTGCAACTGGTGGGTCGGGTGGAAGCATGGTCCACGGTGACCGTGCGGGCGCGGGTGTCGGGCCAGCTGGAGTCGCTGTCGTTCACGCCGGGCACGCACGTGCGCAAGGGCAGCGTGCTGGCGCAGATCGATCCACGATTGCTGCGGGCACAGCTGGACCAGGCGCGCGGCAACGTGGCGCGCGACCGCGCGCAACTGCAGAAGGCGCAGGCCGACCAGAAGCGTTATGCCGACATGCTGGGCAAGGGTTTTGTCTCCCGCGCCGATTACGACCTGTACCAGGCCAACCTGGCCGTGGCCAAGGCCGCGCTGCAGAGCGACCTGGCCGCGCAGGAGCTGGCCCAGACGCAACTTGACTATGCCCGCATCGTGGCCCCGTTCGACGGCGTCACCGGCGCGCCGCTGGTGTATCCGGGCGCGCAGATCAGTGCCGACAGCACCGACATCGTGGTGCTCAACCAGGTCGAGCCGGTGCGCGTGGCGTTCAATATCCCCGAGGACACGCTGAGCGCCGTGCGCGATGCGCTGGCGCGCGGCGATGTGCCGGTGCAGGTGACGGCGTCCGGCGACCATGGCGCGCCGCTGGCCGGCACGCTGCAATTCGTCGACAACGCGGTCGACGCCAGCACCGGCACCATCGTGCTGAAGGCGCGTTTCGACAACGTCGACTACCGCCTCACTCCCGGCCAGTTCGTGCAGGTGAGCTTGCCCACCACGCGGCTGACCAACGTGGTCAGCGTGCCGGTGCACGCGTTGCAGAGTTCAACCAACGGCAGCTTCGTATTCGTGCTGGGCGCCGATGGAAAAGTGCAGCAGCGTCCGGTCACCGCCGGCCCCACCAGCGCGGGGCGCACCGTGATCGACAAGGGTCTGCAAGGCGGCGAAAACGTGGTGACCGAGGGGCAGATGCTGCTGGTTGACGGGGCGAGCGCGCATGTCGCCGCGCGCTGAGGTCGGTATGGCCGTCCATACGGCTGGCGCTGGATTGCCCGGGGCCGCACGATGAACATTCCCCAGCTCTGCATTCGCCGCCCGGTGATGACCACGCTGCTGATGACGGCGCTGCTGGTGTTCGGTCTCGTGGCCTACCCGCAATTGCCGGTGAACGAGCTGCCGAACGTGGATTTTCCCACCATCAGCATCAGTGCCAAGCTACCCGGCGCATCACCGGAGACGATGGCGTCGGCGGTGGCCACGCCGCTGGAAGGCAAGCTCTCCACCATCGCCGGCATCAGCTCGATGAGCTCCACCAGCGCGTTGGGTTCCACCTCGATCACGCTGACCTTCGAACTGGACCGCAATATCGACGCGGCCGCGCAGGATGTGCAGTCGGCGATCTCCTCGGCCTTGCGCCAGTTGCCGAAGGAGATGACCACGCCGCCCACGTTCCGCAAGGTCAACCCGGCCGACGCGGCGATCCTGTACCTGGCAATGAGCTCCTCGACGATGCCGTTGACCCAGGTCGACGAATACGCCGAGACCGAACTGGCGCAACAGCTGTCGATGATCGACGGCGTGGCGCAGGTGAACGTGTACGGCTCGCAGAAATATGCCGTGCGTATCAGCGTGAATCCCGATCGCCTGGCGGCCGCCGGCATCGGCATCGACCAGGTGCAGAACGCGATTGCCGACGCCAACGTCAACCAGTCCACCGGTTCGCTGTACGGCTCGCGCCAGCAATTGCCGATCCGCAGCGACGGCCAGCTGCAGCGCGCGGCGGCGTACAACGACGTGGTGGTGGCGTACCGCAACGGCGCGCCGGTGCATGTGCGCGATATCGGCGTGGCGCGCGACAGCGTGCAGGATGACCAGAAGGCCAGTTCGTACAACGGCACCCGCGCGATCGTGTTGGCGATCCAGCGCCAGCCCGGCGCCAACACCGTGGCCACGGTGGATCGCATCAAAGAGGTGCTGCCCAGCTTCCGCGCGGGCCTGCCGCCGTCGGTGAAACTGGCCACGCTGTACGACCGCTCGCAGTCGATCCGCGCCTCGGTGGACGACGTGCAGTTCACCCTGCTGCTGGCCGGCGTGCTGGTGGTGTTCGTGATCTACCTGTTTTTGGGCAGCCTGTCGGCCACGCTGATTCCCGCGGTGGCGCTGCCGATCTCGGTGCTGGGCACGTTCGGCGTGATGTATGCGCTGGGGTACAGCCTCGACAACCTCTCGCTGTTGGCGCTGACCCTGGCGGTGGGGTTCGTGGTGGATGACGCGATCGTGATGCTGGAAAACATCGTGCGCCACATGGAGGCGGGCGTGCCGCCGTACGAGGCGGCGCTGCAGGGTGCGCAGGAGATCGGCTTCACCATTTTCTCGATGACGCTGTCGCTGATCGCCGTGTTCATCCCGGTGATGTTCATGGGCGGCATCGTGGGGCGGCTGTTCCATGAGTTCGCGGTGGTGATCAGCGTGGCGATCCTGATCTCCGGCATCGTGGCGATCACGCTGACGCCTATGCTGTGCAGCCGCTTCGTCAAAGGCCACGACCACACGCGGAAAAACTGGCTGGTGGGTGGTTTTGACCGTGGCTTCAACGCCGTCCAGCGCGGTTATTCGGACAGCCTGCGCTGGTGCATGGATCGCCCGCGCATCGTGCTGGCCACGTTCGGGCTGAGCCTGCTGGCCACCGCGTTGCTGTTCTACGTGGCACCGAAGGATTTCATTCCCGCCGGCGACAACGGCCAACTGCACGTCAATACCGAGGGCCCGGAGGATATTTCCTTCGAGGGCATGGGCGCGCGCCAGCAGCAACTGGTCGACATCGTGGCGAAGGACCCGAACATCGCCGGCTACATGTCCAGCATCGGCGCCGGCGGCTCGCGCAGCACGGTCAACAACGGCTCGATCCTGCTGATGCTGAAACCGGCCAATGAACGCAAGCTCGATCCGGAGCAGATCATCCAGGAGCTGCGGCCGAAGCTGGCCGAGGTTCCCGGCATCCGCGCGTACATCCAGAACACACCGGCGATCCGCATCGGCGGCCGCCAGTCCAAGTCGCAGTACCAGTACACATTGCAGTCGATCGACATGCCGGCGTTGTACGACTGGAGCGGCAAGGTCACGCGCGCGTTCGCGGCGTTGCCGGGGTTCGAGGACGTCACCAACGACCTCGATCTCAACAGCCCCTCGATCGTGGTGAACGTGGATCGCAGCAAGCTGGCGCCACTGGGGCTCACCATGGCGCAGGTACAGACCGCACTGGGCATCGGCTTTGGCGAGAACCAGATCTCCACCATCTACGGTTCGGCCACGCAGTACTGGGTGATCCTGCAGGTGGACCGCAAGCTGCAGAATGATCCGGCCGTGCTGTCGCGGCTTTACGTCACCTCCCGCAGCGGCGCCCTGGTGCCGCTGAACGCGGTGGCCAGTTTCAAGCGCGAGCCGCAGGCGCTCACCGTGAACCACCAGGGCCAGCTGCCCGCGGTGACGGTGTCGTTCAACCTGGCGCCGGGTTACAGCCTCGGCGATGCGGTGGCCAGCATCGATGGCGCGATGCAGAAGATGGGCCTGCCGGCCACCATCAGCGGCAGCGTGCAGGGCACGGCGCAGGCATTCCAGCAATCCATGCAGGGCATGGGCATGTTGCTGCTGCTGGCGGTGTTCGTGATCTATCTGGTGCTGGGCATCCTGTACGAAAGCTTCATCCACCCGCTGACCATCCTGTCCGGCCTGCCCGCCGCGGCGGTCGGCGCGCTGCTGACCCTGGTGATCTTCCAGGCCTCGCTGGATCTGTTCGCCTTCGTCGGCATCGTGATGTTGATCGGCATCGTCAAGAAGAACGCGATCATGCTGATCGACTTCGCGCTGGAGCGTCAGCGCGAGGAAGGCATGCCACCGGCACAGGCCATCTTCGAAGCCTGCCGCGTGCGTTTCCGCCCGATCATGATGACCAGCATGGCCGCGATGGCCGGCACCTTGCCGATCGCCTTGAGCATCGGCGCCGGCGCCGAAGTACGCCGCTCGCTGGGCCTGGCGGTGGTCGGCGGGCTGATCTTCTCGCAGGTGCTGACGCTGTACCTGACGCCGGTGATCTACCTCTACATGGATCGGCTGCAACGGCGCTTCGCGACGCCGGCAACCAACGCGCCTGCACATTAAGCGCGAAATCCCGCCGCGCTTGGCGCGCAATGGGACGGGGCGTGTTGAGATTATGTGGGTACCTTGCCGACGCCGGCAGGGCCCGATCACGTGGGTGACCGATGACGATGGAGGCGGTCCCGTCCCAATCCCACGACGACTTGTCAATGGCGTTCGCCTGCGCACAGCCCTGCAGCTGGTGGTAGGTCCTCACCTGGATTTCCCCGCTTCGGCCCGCAGACTTCGCCAGGTTCTTTCCCGGGGTTATAGTGCGCAAGGGGACAATCTCTTCGGTTTGCAGCCGCGCCACGACACCATCAGGTGCATCGAGGCCGGGGAGTGGGCGGCCTCAAGTCAACCATCCAAGGCGGATGCTCCCGCGGTGTCTCATGGCTCTCCGTATCGACCTTTTCCATTTCTGCAGCGAGTCTTTCCGAACATGATGAAACGACGTGCCATCACCTTCTCCGCACTGCTCACCCTGCTTGCCGTTGCCTCACTGCCGGCGACTGCTGGCGTGTATACGGATGATTTGTCGAAGTGCCTCGTTTCCAAGACGACGCCGGAACAGAAGGGGGTTCTGGTCAACTGGATGTTCTCGGCGATGTCGTTGAATCCATCCGTGGCCAAATTCGTCACTCTTCCGGATGCGCAGCGCAAGGCGTTCAACGTCGACATGGCCAAATTGTTCGAGTCGCTGGTGACGGTCACCTGCAAGTCGGAGATGCAACTGGCCGTGCGATATGAGGGCAATACCGCCATCGGCGCGGCCTTCACCGTACTTGGACAGGTGGCTGGCAGGGAGCTCTTTTCCAACCCGGAAGTGGCGAAGGGCATGTCCGACCTGGAGAGATACCTGGACAACGACAAGATCAAGGCGGCGTTGAACCCCGCGAAGTAGGGCGCCAAGCCCGGCAGGAACCCTGCTGCAGGATCTGCAACATCGGCAGGTGAGGGTGCCCCGGGGGGAGGCCGCACCAGATCCATTCATGCCCGCGCGGCAGTGCCTTCAGGGCTTCCCGTTTGTCGACGGTGAGGCACGTCGCCTTGTCTCCAGTTGTCGTGTTGCTGGTACGCGGAGCTATTCGTTGGTGCCGTCTTTGGCGAAGGCGCCAGGCGCCGAGCCGAAATCGCCATCCGCCTGCGCGGCCATATAGGAGAACGCGGCATACACGGCCACGTTCTGCGCCAGTTCCTGCGGGTCGACCTTGTCCAGTGTGTCGTTGGCGGTGTGGTGCCAGTCGAAGTACTTCGTGCCGTCCTGGGTCAGCGACAGTGCGGCCATGCCCTTGGCGTGCATCTGCGACAGATCCGATCCGCCGCCGCCGGGGCGCTTGGCGTCGTAGGCCACGCCGAGCGGTGCCAGCACGTTGGCGATCTGCGCGACGGCGGCGCGCGCGTCGGGCTTCACGCTGGCGCTCATGCGCCAGACCGGGCCGGCGCCGAAATCGGAATCCGTGCCCAGCTGGAATTGGCTGACCTCGCCGGCATGTTTTTCGGCGTAGGCGCGGCTGCCCCACAGGCCCATCTCCTCGTTGGCGAATGCGATGACGCGGATGGTGCGGTCGGGGCGCTGCGGCAGGTCGCCGATCAGTTTGCCGGCCGCCATCGCGATGGCCACGCCGGCGCCGTCGTCGATCGCGCCGGTGCCGAGATCCCACGAATCCAGATGGCCACCGATGGCGACCACCTGCTCGGGATGCTTGCGGCCGGTGATCTCGCCGATCACGTTGGCGCCGGTGTATTCGCCGTCGAGGCCGCAGTCCAGATCCAGCTTCACCGTCACCGGCTTGCCGTAGGCCAGCGCGCGCTCCAACTGGTCGGCGTCGGGGTTGGAAAGGGCGGCGGCGGGAATCGCCTTGGACGGGTCGCGGAAGCCGGTGACGCCGGTGTGGGCGATGCGTTCGTGCGCATCGGTACCCGCCGAGCGCAGCAGGTAGCCAGCCGCGCCCTTGGCGGCCGCGATCACCGGGCCGGCGGTACGCACGGCCGACCCCATGCCGTAGCCGTGGCCATCCTTGGCGCGCTGCATGCGATAGCCGACGTAGACGATGCGGCCTTTCACGCTGGCCGGGTCGGCCGCCTTCAAGGCGTCCAGGCTGTCGAACTTCACCACTTGCGCGCTGAGACCGCCCGCGGGCGTGCCCGGCGAATAGCCCAGCGCAGTCACCACCAATGGCTGCGGAAATGGCGCCACGATCGCGGCGTGTTCGCTGCGGCGTACCCACTTCGGATACGTGACCGCTTCGGTATAGACCTTGTCGTAGCCGAGCGCCCTGAATTTTGCCACGGCCCAGTCGCGGGCGCGCTGGTCGGCTTCGCTGCCGGCCAGGCGCGCACCGACCTCGGTGGTCAGCGAGGCGACGATGCGGTAGCCGGTGTCGTCGTGCAGGGCGCGGTCGCGCAACTGTTCGGCCGTCTTTACGGCTGTTGCGGGAATGGCGGTGGCGGCGCTGACGATGCCGCTGGCCAACAGCAGGCTGGCGGCGAGCAAGGTGAAGGGAAGACGGCGCATCGGGGAACTCCGCGGATCAAACCCCGATTATGGCGTGGTGAGCTGGCCACGCTTGGGCCAAAAGTCATTGTAGGGGCGGCTTCAGCCGTGATGCTTTTGCTCCGGGGCTCCAAGGCAAAAGCATCGCGACTGAAGTCGCTCCCACAAGAAGCTGCTCCCACGGGGATGGCTACCTTACTGGCGGTTCTTCAGCAGGTCGCGGATTTCGGTCAGCAAGGCCACGTCGGCCGGCGGTGCAGCGGGGGCTTCTTCCTGCTTGCGGTTGAGCTTGTTGATGCCCTTGATCACCAGGAAGATCGCGAACGCGATGATCAGGAACTGGATCAGCGTATTGATGAACGCGCCGTACTGGATAGCCACCTCCGCCACCTTGTGCGCGGGGTCGGTGGCATCGGCCGGTCGCAGCACCCATTTCAGGTTGCTGAAATCGACGCCGCCGGTCAGCCAGCCAATCGGCGGCATGATGATCTGATCCACCAGCGAGGTGACGATCTTGCCGAATGCCCCGCCGATCACCACACCGACCGCCAGGTCGATGACGTTGCCTCGCATGGCGAACGCCTTGAACTCACTAAGCATGCTCATGCTGCAGATACTCCCTTGTCGAGCCGAATGGCATGGCGACTGTAACCCCTCGTCGCGTGTACGGACAGGGAAAACCCCACGGCTTTGGCCCGGTGGGATCAGACGATCCGGCCGTCCAGTTCGGCCACGTCCACCAGCTCGGCGTGAAAGCGGTCGCCGCGTTGCAACGCGGCCACGCCGGCCGGCGTGCCGGTGAAGATCAGGTCGCCGGCCTTCAGCTCGAACAGCCGGGACAGCGCGGCGATGATCTGCGGTACGCCATGCAGCATGTGCTCCAGCGTGGTCTGCTGGCGCTGCTCGCCGTTGACTTCCAGTCGCAGCACGGTGTTCGTGTTCGGGCTGGCTTCCGCGGCCAGTCGCAAGGCGGACACGGGTGCGGAATGGTCGAATCCCTTGGCCACGTCCCACGGGTGGCCCTTTTTCTTGGCCTGCGCCTGCAGGTCGCGGCGGGTCAGGTCCAGCCCGACGCCGTAGCCGAAGATCAGCGCCGTCGCTTTGCCGGCCTCGATGTCGGTACCGCCGGCAGCCAGTGCCACCACCATCTCGACTTCGTGGTGCAATGATGCCGTGGCCGACGGATACGGCACGTCGGCGCCATCACTGACCACGGCGTCGGCCGGCTTGCAGAAAAACATCGGCTGTTCCAGATCCACCGTACTGCCCATTTCGGCAGCATGATCGGCATAATTGCGGCCGATGCAGAATACGCGGCGTACGGCAAAACGCTGGTCGCTGCCGATGACGGGCAGGCTGGGAATGGCGGGTGGATCGATGATGTAGGTCATCCGCCAAGCGTAGCAAACCGAAGTGCAATGCGACGTTCGGAACCGGGTGACAGCTGTCATCGACGATGGCTGATGCCGCACCCTGACCACGCCGCGGTCGATCGATCAATCTTGCATGCATCGCACACCGGGCAAACCGGTCGGGGAGTAAGGGTGGACAACGCCGAGCTGTTGAAGGAACTGCGCATCGATCGCAACCAGCGCGAGGCGCACGACAGCGGCCCCGGCCGCTGGCCGTGGATCGCCGCCGGCGTGCTGGTGCTGCTCGCCTTGCTTGGCGGCGGCGCTTGGCTGTGGCTGGGCCAGCGGCCGCTGCCGGTGAAAACCGCCACCGCCGTGGCGCCCACCGCCGCGGGTGAGTCCGGCGCGGTGCTGCAGGCCACCGGCTACGTCACCGCGCGGCGCCAGGCCACCGTGTCGGCGCAGATCACCGGCACGCTCACCGCCGTGCTGATCGAAGAGGGCGACCGCGTCACCAAGGGCCAGGTGCTGGCGCGGCTGGACGACAGCGGCTACAAGGCCACGCTCGCCGCGGTGAAGGCGCAGGCCGATGCGGCGCATGCGCTGGTGACGCAGTACCAGTCGCAATTGAAGCAGTCCGAACACGACGCCAGGCGCCAGCAGCAACTGGTGGAGCGTGGGCTGGTGTCGCGGCAAAGTGCCGAGCAGGCGCAAACCCAGGTCGAGAGCCTGCGCGCCCAGCTCGCCGCGCAGCGCCAGCAGGCGCATGCCGCCGATGCCCAGGCAGCAGTGGCCAAGGTGAATTTCGACTACACCGTGGTGCGCGCGCCGTTCAGCGGCGTGGTCACCACCAAGGACGCGCAGGTCGGCGAGATCATCTCGCCGCTGTCCGCCGGCGGCGGCTTCACCCGCACCGGCGTGGGCACCATCGTGGACATGGATTCGCTGGAAATCGACGTCGACGTCAACGAGGCCTACATCGGTCGGGTCAAGCCGGGCATGCCGGCCGAAGCGGTGCTGGACGCGTACCCGGACTGGAAAATCCCCGCCCACGTGGTCGCCATCGTGCCCACCGCCGACCGCGGCAAGGCCACCATCAAGGTGCGTGTGGCGCTGGAGCAGAAGGACGCGCGGGTGGTGCCGGACATGGGCGCGCGGGTGTCGTTCCTGGAAGAAAAGGCGAAGGCGGGCGCCGCCGCGCCGCAAGGCGTGCTGGTGCCGGCCACGGCGATCGTGCAGCGCGACGGCCACAGCGTGGTGTTCGTGCTCGACGGTGAGCAGGTGCATCAGCGCACGGTGACGCCGGCCGAGCGGACCTATGGCGACCTGCGCTTGTTGCCCGCCGCGGTGAGTGCGGGCGAAAGCGTGGTGGTGTCGCCGCCGCCGGCATTGAAGGATGGTTCGGACGTCCAGATAGCGAAACCGTAAATTTCCAGATCCCTGTGGGAGCGGCTTCAGCCGCGATGCTTCCCGGGGATTCAAGAAGCAGAGCATCGCGACTGAAGTCGCTCCCACAAAAGACCGCACATCGTCGGAGAACGCCATGGCCACGCTGATCGAGATCCAGAACCTCGCCAAGAGCTACACCCGCGGCAAGCAGAAGGTCGAAGTGTTGCACCACGTCAACCTGGACATCGCCGAAGGAGATTTCCTGGCGCTGATGGGCCCGTCCGGCTCGGGCAAGACCACCTTGCTCAACCTGATCGGCGGCCTGGACACGCCCAGCGCCGGCAGCATCAGCGTGGGTGGCCAGCGCATCGACCAGCTCGGCGGCGGCGCGCTGGCGAAATGGCGTGCGTCGAATGTCGGTTTCATCTTCCAGTTCTACAACCTGATGCCGATGCTGTCGGCGCAGCGCAATGTGGAACTGCCGCTGCTGCTGACCAAGCTGTCGGCGGCGCAGCGCAAGAAGAACGCATCCATCGCGCTGCAACTGGTGGGCCTGGCCGATCGCGCCAGCCACAAGCCCAGCGAACTGTCGGGCGGCCAGCAGCAACGTGTGGCGATCGCCCGCGCGATCGTCTCCGACCCCGCGCTGCTGGTCTGCGACGAGCCTACCGGCGACCTGGATCGCCAATCCGCCGAGGATGTGCTGGGCCTGCTGCAGCAGCTCAATCGCGATCACGGCAAGACCATCGTGATGGTCACCCACGATCCCAAGGCGGCGGAATACGCCAGCCATACGCTGCATTTGGACAAGGGCACGCTCGTCGAATCGGCCACGGCGTGAGGAGGCGGTCATGAAATACCTGCACCTGATCTGGGCGGCGCTGTTCCGGCGCAAGACCCGCACTGTGCTGACCCTGGTGTCGATCGTCGCCGCATTCCTGCTGTTCGGCATGCTCGACGCGGTACGCACCGCGTTCGACTCCGGCAGCCAGGGCATCGTCGGCGTGGATCGGCTGGTCACCTCGTCGCGCTACTCGATCATCCAGCCCCTGCCCGAATCGCTGGGCACGCGCATCGCCGCGATTCCGGGCGTGCGCGACGTGGGCCACGCGAACTGGTTCGGCGGCATCTACCAGGACCCGAAGAACTTCGTTTTCAGCTATGCGGTGAGCCCGAACTACCTCGACCTGTATCCGGAGATCCACCTGTCGGCCGAGCAGCGCAAAGCCTTCGACGGCAACCGCACCGGTGCGGTGATCGGCGACAAGCTGGCGCAGAAGTACGGCTGGAAGGTAGGCGACAAGATCCCGCTGCAGTCGACCATCTTCCCGCTGAAAAACGGCTCGAAGACCTGGACCTTCGACATCGAGGGCATCTACACGGTAGACAAGGACGCGGCCAACGGCATGGACCAGTTGTTCATGCTGCACTGGAAATATTTCGACGAGGCCAATGCGTTCGGCAACGGCACGGTCGGCTGGTACGTCGACCGGCTCACCGACCCGGCGCTGGGCGACCGGGTGGCGCATGCGATCGACGCGCTGTCGGCCAACTCCGACCATGAAACCAAGACCCAGACCGAGCAGGCCTTCAGTGCCTCGTTCGCCAAGCAGCTGGGCGACATCGGCCTGATCGTGGGCTCGATCATGGGCGCGGTGTTCTTCACCCTGATCCTGCTGACCGCCAACACCATGGCGCAGGCGGTGCGCGAGCGCACGTCGGAGCTGGCGGTGCTGAAGACGATCGGCTTCTCCAGCCGCAGCGTGCTGGCGCTGGTGCTGGCCGAATCGGTGCTGCTGTTGCTGATCGGTGGCGTGATCGGGCTGGGCCTGGCCGCGGTGCTGGCGCCGGCCATCGGCAAGGGCAGCGGCGGCATGATCAACCTGCCGCCGGTGGGTGCCGGCAGCTGGGCGATGGGCGTGGGCTTGATGGTGCTGATCGGGCTGGTGGTGGGCGCGTTGCCGGCGTGGCGGGCAATGCGGTTGAACATCGTCGATGCACTGGCCGGTCGCTGAGGAGAATCGGATATGCGCACATTCAAGTCCTTCCTGCGCGGCCTCGGCCTGGTCGCCATCGTGATCGCGGGCCTGCTGATCTGGTCGCGCCTGCCGTGGACCGCCGTGCTGGCGCTGGTGGCGGTGCTGGCGCTGTGGCTGGTGCTGACCCGGCGCGGTCGGCAAACCCTCTCGATCACCAGCGTGGGCATCAGCACCTTGCGCCAGCGCATCGGCGCCTCGCTGGTGGTGGTGGTCGGCATCGCCGGCGTGGTCGGCGTGCTGGTGGCGATGCTGGCAATGGGCGAGGGTTTCCAGAGCACCTTGCAGCAGACCGGCTCGGACGACACCGCGATCGTGCTGCGCGGCGGCTCCAATGCCGAGCTGAACTCGGTGCTCGACCGCGACAGCGTCAACGTCATCATCCAGGCGCCGGGTGTGGCGCGCAGCGCCGACGGCAAACCGGTGGCATCGGCGGAACAGTCGGTGGTTGCCAACCTGCCCAAGCGCAACGACGCCAGCATCGAGGCGAACGTGCCGATCCGCGGCGTGGGCGATGAGGCGTGGATCCTGCGGCCCAACGTGAAGATCGTGCAGGGACGCCGCTTCAAGCCCGGCCTGCGCGAGCTGGTGGTGGGCCAGGGCGCGATGCGCCAGTTCGCGGGGCTGGACGTGGGCAGCCGGCTGCGCCTGGCTGGGCAGGAATGGTCCATCGTGGGCGAGTTCGCGTCGGGCGATTCGCACGACTCGGAGCTGTGGGGCGACGCGCAGACGGTGGCCTCGGCTTACCGCCGCGGCAGCAGCGCGCAGTCGGTGACCGTGCGGCTGACCTCGCCGCAGGCGTTCGACACGTTCAAGGCCGCGCTGTCCAGCGACCCGCGCCTGAAGGTCGACGTCAGCACCACCCGCGAGTACTTCAGCAAGCAGTCCGAGAGCCTCACCAAGGTGATCCGCATCGTCGGCATCACGGTGGGCGTGATCATGGCGATCGGCGCGATCTTCGGCGCACTCAACACCATGTTCGCGGCGATCGCCTCACGTGCCCGCGAGATCGCCACGCTGCGCGCGATCGGTTTCCGCGGCCTGCCGGTGGTGGTCTCGGTGCTGATGGAAACCATGCTGCTGGCGCTGCTCGGCGGCGTGCTGGGCGGGCTGATCAGCTGGCTGATCTTCAACGGCTATACCGCCTCCACGCTGGGTGCGAACTTCAGCCAGGTGGTGTTTCAGTTCAAGGTGTCGCCGGAACTGCTGTGGCTTGGCATCAAGTGGGCGATGGCGATCGGTTTCGTCGGCGGCCTGTTCCCCGCCGTGCGCGCCGCCAGGCTGCCGGTGACCACGGCGCTGCGCGAGCTGTAGCCATGTAGGAGCGCACCCTGTGCGCGATGCCTTTATTCGGGATTCGGGATTCGCAAAAGCAAAAGCAAAAGCATCGCGCACAGGGTGCGCTCCTACGGGCAGCGCGCTGATTGGCGGCTCTTCCAAATCCCGAATCCCGGCTTTCAAGGCATCACTGGCGGCACATACTCCAGCGTCAGGCCCAGCAGCCACAGCATGCCCAGCACCAGCGGCACGTGCACCACCAGCTGCACGAAGGTGTAGCCGACCACGTCGCGCGCCTTCAATCCGAGCACGCCCAGCAGCGGCAGCATCCAGAACGGGTTGATCAGGTTGGGCAGCGCCTCGGCCGCGTTGTACACCTGCACCGCCCAGCCCAGATGCACGTGCAGGTCGTTTGCCGCCTGCATCACGTACGGCGCCTCGACCAGCCACTTGCCGCCACCGGAAGGCACGAAGAAACCCAGGATTGCCGAGTACGCGCCCATCACCGCGGGGAAGCTTTCCTGGCCGGCGATGTGCACGAACAGGTTCGACAACCGGTGTGCCAGCGTCGCGCCGTCGGCGCCCGGCACGTGGGTGAGCAGGGCGGCGATGCCGCCGTACAGCGGAAACTGGATCAGCACGCCCGCGGTGCTGGGCACGGCACGATGGACCGCGTCGAGGAAGCTGCGCGGACGCCAGTGCAGCAGGATGCCCAGGGTGAGGAACAGGAAGTTGTAGGTGTTGAGGTTGGCGATCGCGGTCACCGCCGGCTTGCTGGCGAATTCGTGGCCAAGCCAGCCCAGCCCCAGCAGGCCGATCGCCAGCGACAGCAGCGGGCTGTATTCCAGCCATTCGCCCGGTCGCGTGCGCGGCGGCAGTGCGGGCGTGGAGCTTTCGCCGATGTCGAAATCCTTCGAGGTGCGCGCATTCGCATCCGACGGCGCGGTGAACCAGCACACCAGCAGCGACACCACGATCAGCACCGCCGTCAGCACGATCGACTGCCACAGGAAAATCGTCTGGCTGAAAGGCAGTACGCCGGTGATCGCCAGCAGGCCCGGTGGCATGCTGGCCGGGTTCGCCTGCAACTGCGCCGCCGACGACGAAAGCCCCATCGCCCAGATCGCGCCCAGGCCCAGGTACGCCGCCGCGCCGGCGGCGCGGTAGTCCATATGCAGATCGGTGCGCCGTGCCAGCGCACGCACCAGCAGGCCGCCGAACACCAGCGAAAAGCCCCAGCTCAGCAGCGACGCCAGCATGCTCACCAGCGCGATGTAGACGATCGCGCCGCGGCCGCTGCGTGGCGCCCGCGCCAGCACGTCGATGAAGCGTGCCACCACTGGCGCGGTGGCCAGCACGTAACCGCCGATCACCACGAACGCCATCTGCATGGTGAACGGGATCAAGCTCCAGAAACCGCTGCCGAACGCGTTGACGGTGGCCGTCGGCGTGGCGCCGAAGGCAAACGCGGCCAGCGCCACCACGACCACGCCCAATGCGGCAAACACCCACGCATCGGGAAACCAGCGTTCCGCCCATGCGGCGCTGCGCAGGGCTGCGCGCGCCATCCAGCCGTCTTGCGATGCGTTCATGCTGCTCTCCCCGCTCCAATGAAATCAGTGCCAACGTCGCCAAAGGCGGCGTTTCGTTTGCCCCTTCCCCTGCAAAGCAGGGGGAGGTTGGGAGGGGGTAGCTTTTGACCTTGGCGGAGATCAAGAGCGCCCCCTCCCCGACCCTCCCCTGCGAGCAGGGGAGGGAGCAAATGCGAGGCTAACGCTTCTGCTTGGCCAGCGTTATCGCCACCACGCCGACCAGGATGATCGCCATGCCGGCCAGGTCATACGGCCCCACGTGTTCGCCGGCCAGCAGCACGCCAAACAGCACCGCCACCGGCGGGTTCACGTAGGCGTAGCTGGTGGCCAAGGCAGGGCGCGCGTGCTTCAGCACGTACAAGTAAGCGCTGAACGCGATGATCGAACCGAACACCGCCAGATACGCCAGGGCCAATGTTGCGTGCAGGGTGGGATGCGCGGGCAGGTGTTCGCCACTGGCATAGCCGACCAGCAGCAGCGCGACGCTGGCGCAGAGCATCTGCGCGGCGGTGTTCATCGGGCCCGGCGGCATGTCGCGACCACGGCTCCAGACCGAGCCGAAGGCCCAGCACGCGGCCGCCACCAGCAACGCCACCGCGCCCACCGGCGAGCCCGACAGGCTGCTGCCCAGGTTGAGCACGATCACACCCGCGAAGCCGATTGCCAGGCCGATGGTTTCGCGCCGGTTGGGCCACTGCCCGTACATGCCGGAAAACAGCGCCGCGAACAACGGCATGCTGGCCACCGAAACGGCGGCGATGCCCGAGCTCACCCGCTCTTCGGCAAAACACACCAGCCCGTTGCCCATCCCCAACAGCAACAAGCCGGTGAACGCCGCGTTGCGCCATTGCGGGAATGTCGGTGCGGCCATGCCGCGCAGCCGCAGGAAACCGTACATGACCACGCCGGCGCACAGGAAACGCACGCCGGCCAGCAGAAACGGCGGGTAGCTTTCCAGCGCGAAGTGGATGCCCAGATAGGTCGACCCCCAGATCACGAACAGCGCGAACAGCGCCAGCGGAATCAGAACGCGGGGATCGGCCAGGGAGCGCGGCGATTCAGCCGCGGCGCAGGTCGAAAGGTCGGACATGGTGGGGTGGGATTATCCGGAGACGGCGCTGGATTATCCGCTTCTCGCCACCGTTTTGCGCGCTTGCGGGCGGGCTCAGTGAGTCACCGGCCGGCGGTGGTGCAGCACCACGAATTCACCTTCCAGCACTTCCGGTTGGCGCTCGCGCGTCGCTGCCCCGGGCGGCGTCAGCTTGCGGCCGTTGGTCCAGTAACGCCACGCCAGCAACACCACACCACCCACCATCAGCACCCCTGCCACCACCAGCCCGAACACCAGCAGCAAGCCGACCAGCGCCATACCCAACAGCAGCGACAGGGCACGGGCCAGCGGGTGGCGGGAGCGACGCATGGAGGGGAGTGAGAAGTGCATGTGTTAAAAATCCGTGTGGTAAAATCAATGACTTGCGGGCGTAACCATGGGGCCCACCGGCCTCCGAGGCAAGTGCCGATGGACACAATCACCACCATTTTGCCGCTGTGCCGGTTGACGGATATTCCCGACGGCGGGGCGACGGCGGTCGACGCCTTGCTGGCCGACGGCGCGCAGAGCCTGATCCTGCTGCGCGATGGCGGGCAGGTGCGCGGCTATCGCAATGTTTGCCCCCATGCCGGCCGTCGCCTCGACTACGCGCCGGGCAAATTCCTGCTCAAGGATGACACCCTGATCTGCGCCGTGCATGGCGCCAGCTTTCAACGACAGGCCGGCGTGTGCGTGGCCGGCCCCTGCCGCGGCGACAGCCTGCGCGCGGTGGCGTTGCGGGTCGAGGGCGACGAGGTGTGGTTGGCCTGAGACGTTCAGGCTGGACGGGGGCGTTGAAAAAATCCCAAGCTCTCAGCGGAAGACCAGGTTGATCGCCACGATGGTCACCGTCAGCACCAGCGCCGTCAACGGCAAGCCCACGCGCAGGAAGTCCTTGCTGCGGTAGCCGCCCGGGCCCGTCACCATCATCAGCGCCGGGTGGCCCGAGCTCAGCAGGAAGGTGTTGGACGAGGACACCGCCACGATCAACGCATACGCCGACGGGTTGCCGCCGGTGGCCACCGCCACGCTGATGGCGATCGGCACCATCATCACGGTGGCGCCCACGTTCGACATCACCTGCGAAAACAGCAGCGTCAACACGCCCAGCACGATCTGCAGGACGTACGGCGAGGCGCCGCCCAGGTAATGCAGCACCTGCTGCGCCAGCCACGCGGCAGTGCCGGTGGAATCCATCGACCAGCCCAGCGGGATCAGGCAGGCGGTGACGAAGATCGTCTTCCAGTTGATCGCCTTGTACGCCTCGTCCATGTTCAGCACGCCCGACAACAGCATCGCGATGGCGCCGGTCATCATCGCCACGGAGAGGTCGAGGTTGGTGAACAGGGCCAGGCACTTGGCCATCACGAAAAAGCCGACCGCCTGCCAAATCTTGCCGGGCCGCTGCTCATCCTTGGGGATGTCGGTGACCACGACCAGGTCCTTGTCCTCGGCCGCCAGCGACAGGTCGCGCCAGTTGCTGTGCAGCACCACGGTGTCACCCGCGCGCAGGGTGACCGCGCGCACGTCGTCGCGAAACACCTGGTCGCCGCGGTTCACCGCCAGCACCGAAATACCGAAGCGCTTGCGCAAGCGCAGGTCGCCGATGGTCTGCTTGATGAAGCGCGACACCGGCGGGATCACCACTTCGGAAATACCCGCACGGGTCGGGTTGAACAACTCACCCAACTGGCGCATGCGCGGCGACAGCCGGCACAACTGGTTGTTGGCGAACTGGCTGAGCTGCTCGCGCGGGCCCAGCACGCCCAGCACCGAGCCCACCCAGATCACGTGATCGGCCGGCGGCGCCATGCGCGCCTCGTTGCCGCTCTTGATCGCCAGGATCAGCGGCGCCTCGTGCAGCTGCTCCGCCTCGCCGATGCTCATGCCCACCAGCGGGCTTTCCGCGGTGACAGTGAGCTCGGCCGTCTCGCCGCCGATGCCGTAGGTCTCGGCAAAATAGCTTTCGGTGCGGCCGGGCGTCACCTTGAGCCGCTCGTCCTCGTGCCCGGGCAGCAACTTGCGGCCGAAGAAATAGAAGTAGCCCACGCCCAGGAACGCCAGCGCCAGGCCGATCGGGGTCACGCTGAACAGGCCGAATTTCGGGATGGTGTGCGCGCCCGGCGGCAGGTTGGCGTTGGCGCTGGCGATCAGGTCGTTCAGCACGATCAGCGGTGAGTTCGCGATCAGCGTGGTGTTGGTGGCGGTGAGGATGCAGAACGCCATCGGCAGCAACAGCCGCGACAACGGCACGCCGGTGCGCGCCGACAACCGGCTGCTGACCGGGATCATGATCGCCGCCAGCGCCTGGCTGGGGATCACCGCGCTGAACAGGCTGGCGACCAGGTTGATCACCACGCCGAGGCGCGACTCCGCGCCGCGCGCCATGCGCATCACGAAATTCGCAGTGAGGTTGAGCACGCCGGCGCGGTCCAGCCCCTCGCCCATGATCATGATCGCGATGATCGCGATCACCGCGTTGCCGGCGAAACCGTTGAACACGCGATCGGCGGGAATCAGCCCGGTCAGCCCGATCACCACCACCACCAGCAGCGCCACCATGTCGGCGCGGACCCACTCCAGCACCAGCATGATCATGGTGAAGCCCACCAGACCCAGCACCAGGATCATGTCGGGGGTGAGCGACAGACCCATCAGCGTGCGTCCCGCGTTGGCGTTGCGCGCAAGTGGCTAGGCGATGGCAGTGGAAGCTTCACGCTGCGACGATTCGTCCCTGGTGGATCGCCTGAGTATAAGCGGCGCGGGATGATTGCTGGTGAATCAAGAGCCAAGAGCGACCCCACCCCAACCCTCCCCTGCTAGCAGGGGAGGGAGCAATGCCACGATGCGAGGGGAAGGGAGTACGGCGCTTTGCTCCTCCCCCTGCTTGCAGGGGGAGGCTGGGAGGGGGTTACGCTTTTCCGTACTCCAACCCAGCGAAGGATCGCCATGCAGCGCCAATGGATACGCGCGCGCCAACTCCGCAATGAAAGCACCGACGCCGAGCGCCGCCTTTGGTACTTCCTGCGCCGCCAGCAATTGGGCGGCCACAAATTCCGCCGGCAGTATCCATTGGCCGGCTACATCGTGGACTTCATCTGCGTACCGACAAGGCTGGTGGTCGAGCTGGATGGTGGTCAGCATCTCGATGCCCTGGCGTACGATCAGCGGCGCACCGAGATCTTGCAGCGCGAGGGCTACCGCGTGCTGCGCTTCTGGAATGACGACGTGCTTTTGCGCACGGACGATGTGGTGGCGGAGATTTTCCGCGTGCTGGAGGAAAAGCCAAAAGCTTGACCCCCTCCCAGCCTCCCCCCGCAAGCAGAGGGAGGAGAAAAGCCCGGCGCTCGATGCTCTGCTCCCTCCCCTGCGTGCAGGGGAGGGCTGGGGAGGGGTAAAGCTCTTGCCTTAGACCTTCCGATACAACAAATCCCACACCCCGTGCCCCAGCTTCAACCCGCGCCGCTCGAAGTGCGTCTCGATGCGCCAGGCGGGCTTTTCGGCAAACTGGCCAGGGCCAATGTCGTTGCGCCAGTCCGGCGCCGACTCCATCACCGCCAGCATGTGCTCGGCATAGGCCTGCCAATCGGTGGCCAGGTGCAGCAGGCCGCCCGGCGCCATGCGCGACGCCAGCAGGGCGACGAACTCGGGCTGGATCAGCCGCCGCTTGTTGTGCCGCGCCTTGTGCCAAGGGTCGGGAAACCAGATGCGCACCTCGGCCAGCGTGCCGGGGGCGATCTCGTGTTCCAGCACCTCCACCGCGTCGTGCTTGTACAGGCGCACGTTGGTGGCGTCGCGCTGGGCCAGCGCGTTCATCAGCCGGCCCACGCCGGGGCCGTGCACTTCCACGCCGATGAAATCGCGCGCGGCGTCATGCTCGCTGGCCCACGCCAGCGCCTCGCCGTTGCCGAAGCCGATTTCCATCACCAGCGGTGCCGCGCGCCCGAAGCTGGCCGAAAAATCGTTCGGCGCACCGCGATAGTCGACGCCAAAGCGCGACCACAGCGTGTCGAACGCGCGCTGTTGCGCGGGCGTCATGCGTCCCTCGCGCAGCACGAAGCTGCGGATGCGGCGCATGTAATGGGCGTTGTCGTGAGGCGTGTCGGTCATGCGGGTCGTCGGGTGCGGCGTGGAGAGGGTTTCAGCCGATGGCGCGACGTGGCGCGCCATCGCGTCGGAAACCCCGGATGAGGGCCGGCCATTGTAGCGACTGCCGCCGTTTGCCGAGCCGGCGATGGCGCCGGCAGTTCCAACCGCGCGAATCCCGGGTTACCATCGCTCGACCAACGCGGGTGTAGCTCAATGGTAGAGCTGTAGCTTCCCAAGCTACTGACGAGGGTTCGATTCCCTTCACCCGCTCCATCCCCGTGGTCCTTCGTCGACGTCTTCGAACCTGCATGATCACCGCGGATCTCTTGGTGCTGGGGTGGCGCGAGCGGGTTTGCCTGCCGCAGCTGGGCATCGGCCTGCTCAAGGCCAAGCTCGATACCGGCGCGCGCAGCAGCGCGTTGCACGTGGATACGCTGGAAACCTTCGATCGCGACGGCACGACGTGGCTGCGTTTCGGCATGCATGTGGGGCGCCGGCAACCGCACGAAGTCCTTTGCGAGGCACCGGCGCTGGACCGGCGCGTGGTGACAGATACCGGCGGGCGGCGCACTGAGCGCTGGTTCATCCGCAGCGCAGTACAACTGGCCGGCCAGCAATTCAGTATCGACATCAACCTCGTGGATCGCCGCCACATGCTGTTTCCCATGCTGCTCGGCCGCAGCGCCCTGGTGGGGCGTTTTGTGGTCGATCCGGCCCGTTCCTATACCCAGCCGCGGCCGGTGGCGGCCGCGGACTTTCCGCGATGAGCCCCTAATGAAGATTGCGATCCTGTCGCGCAATACCCGTCTGTATTCCACCAAACGGCTGGTCGAGGCGGCGCGCGAGCGCGGTCACGTCGTCCGCGTGCTCGACCCGTTGCGCTGCTACGTACGCATCGCGCCGGGGGCGGTGGCGATCCGCTACCAGGGCAAGCCGGTACGGGATATCGATTGCGTGATCCCGCGCATCGGTACCTCCAGCACGTTCTACGGCACCGCGGTGCTGCGCCAGTTGGAGATGATGGGCGTGTACACGCCCAATCCGTCCGACGCGGTGTTGCGCGCGCGCGACAAGCTGCGTTGCCTGCAGATGCTGGCGGCGCAGGGCATCGACATGCCGGTGACGGTGTTCGGCGACAACCCCGACGACACCGCCGACGTGCTGGCGATGCTGGGCGAGCCGCCGCACGTGATCAAGCTCAACGAGGGCAGCCAGGGCACCGGCGTGGTGCTGGCGGAAAAGCGCAGCGCCTCGCAAAGCGTGATCGAGGCCTTCCGCGGCCTGTACGCCAACTTCCTGGTGCAGGAGTTCGTGGCCGAGGCGAACGGCAGCGACCTGCGCTGTTTCGTGGTGGGCAAGAAGGTGGTGGCGGCGATGCAGCGCGTGGCCAGCCCCGGCGAGTTCCGCGCCAACCTGCACCGCGGTGGCAGTGCGGTGGCGGCCACCCTCAGTGCCGACGAGAAGCGCATCGCGGTGCGCGCCGCCTGCACGCTGGGGCTGGGCATCGCGGGGGTCGACCTGTTGCGCTCCAATCGCGGCCCGCTGCTGCTGGAGGTCAACGCCTCGCCGGGGCTGGAAGGCATCGAAGCGGCCACCGGCGTGAATGTTTCCGGCCACATCATCCAGCACTTGGAGCAGCACGCGGGCAAGTGATTTCCCGCTCGGTGACGCGAAAACACGCCGGATTAACCGGGTTGTAACTTTCGAACCTCTATAACGATCCCACTGTTTTTGTCTGGCACCTCAACCGCGAGGCGGTGGCGACAGACGACGGTATCGGGGCAGTAGCTTGGGCCCAGGTGCGGCGACGGCGAGTCGTTTCACTTGGGCCTTTTTCTTGCCTGGAGCCTTGACTTCAGCCGGGAGTGCAAGCGCCCTTCATCCAAGCTTTGTTAAGCTTGCAACCCTCAGTCCGGCCCCTGTCGCCGGCTGCGTAGCGGAGTGACGCATGCGCGTTCTGGTGATTGAAGACAACACGGATATCGCCACCAATATCGGCGATTACCTGGAAGACCGCGGCCACGTGGTGGATTTCGCCGGCGACGGCGTCACCGGGCTGCATCTGGCGGTGGTGCACGACTTCGACGTGATCGTGCTGGACCTCACCCTGCCCGGCATGGACGGGCTGGACGTGGCGCGCAAGCTACGCCACGAGGCGCACAAGCAGACGCCGATCCTGATGCTCACCGCGCGCGATGCGCTGGAGCAGAAGCTGACCGGTTTCGAATCCGGCGCCGACGACTACATGACCAAGCCGTTCGCGCTGCAGGAACTGTCGGCGCGGCTGGAAGTGCTGGCCCGCCGCGGCAAGGGCCCGCAAAGCCGCGTGCTGAAAGTGGCCGACCTCACCTTCAACCTCGACACGCTGACGGTGAACCGCGAGGGCAAGTCGATCCAGCTGAACCCCATCGGCCTGAAGCTTTTGCAGGCGCTGATGGAGGCCAGCCCCTCGGTGGTCACGCGGCAGGATCTGGAGCAGAAAGTGTGGGGCGAGGAGTTGCCGGACAGCGACAGCCTGCGCGTGCATATCCACGGCCTGCGCGCAGCGATCGACAAGCCGTTCGAGAAGCCGCTGATCCACACCCGTCACGGCATTGGCTATCGCATGGTCGAGCCGGATGCGATCCAGGCGTAAGCTTCGCTTTCGATTGATCGTCTCCTTCGCGCTGTTCGGCTTCGGCCTCAGCGCGTTGTTTGCCGTGGCTGCGCTGTACGTGCGGGCCAAGGTCGAGGATCAGTTGGTGGTCTCCTCGTTGCAGCGGGATGCGGACAGCTACGTCCAACAGATGCACGAGTCACCCGGACAGCCCTTCTATTCCAAGTTGATGACGGGTTGGGGCTGGAGCGACCGTACGCTCTACAAAGCGCCCTTGTCGTGGCAGGCCTTGCCCAGCGGCGTGCACGATATTTACGAAACCGATCAGGATGGTGAAACGCGGCATTACAAGCTCGCGGTCAGCCGGAAGTACGGTTTGATCGCATTCGTCAAATACGACGTCAGTCGCGACGACCTTGGCAAGCAGCAACTGCTGATCAGCGTGATCGGCGCCGTATTCCTGTTCGGCCTGCTGTCGCTGGTGCTGGGGCTCTGGCTTTCGCGCAAGGTGCTCAAGCCGGTGACCGAACTGGCCAATCGTTTGCGCGACTTCCGCAAGGTGGGCAAGGCCGAGCCGCTGGCGCCGTATTTTGCCGACGACGAGGTGGGCGAACTGGCGCATGCGCTGGATGAATATTCGGCGCGGCTTACCGCGATGGTGGAGCGCGATCGCGAGTTCAACTCCGACGTCAGCCACGAGCTGCGTACGCCGCTGGCGGTGATAGCCAGCACCACCGAATTGCTGCAGGGTTCGCCCGACCTCACCGAAAAGCTCAGCGAGCGGCTGAAGCGGATCGAGCGCGCCTCGCGCCAGGCCACCGAGCTGATCGAGGCGCTGCTGCTGCTGTCGCGCGCCGAGCGGCGCGGCCCCACCCGCGGTGAAACCACCGAGGTGGGCAAGGTGGCGGCCGACGTCATCGAAAGCCAGCGCCCGCAAGTACGCGGCAAACCGCTGATGATCGAGCTGGTGGTGCAAGACGAGGCAGTCAGCGTCAACGCGCCAGCGTCCGTGCTGTCGGTGGCGCTGACCAACCTGATCGGCAACGCCATCAAGTACACCCTGGAAGGCACCGTGCGGGTCGAAGTGGGTGATGGCCGCATCGAGGTGATCGACACCGGCCCTGGCATCAAGCCCGAAGACGCCGAGCGTCTGTTCCAGCGCGGCGTGCGCGGGGAAGGTGCCGGCGGCAGCGGCGCCGGCCTGGGCCTGGCAATCGTGCGCCGGCTGTGCGAACTCTACGGCTGGGATGTTTCGATGCGCCCGCGCGACGACGGCAACGGCGCGGTGGCCTGCATCAAGTTCAGCTGATCCCGGAAAACACTACAGCTTCATGCCCGGTTCCTCCCCTGCAACGCAGGGGAGGTCAGGAGGGGTTCGCTTCTGATCTTTTGTTGGGATATCCCTTCGTCGCACGAAGGCGAGCGGGGGAAGATCAAGAGCGACCCCTCCCCAGCCCTCCCCTGCGCGCAGGGGAGGGAGCAAAGCGGCTACACCTGCTCCAGCCAGCCCCACTTGTCGTGGGTGCGGCCGTCGAACAGGCCGAAGAACAATTCCTGCAGGCGCAAGGTGATGCGGCCGGCCTTGCCGGCGCCGATCTGTTTGCCGTCGACGGAGCGGATCGGGGTGATCTCGGCCGCGGTGCCGCACATCAGGATCTCGTCGGCGAGATAGAGGTATTCGCGCGGCAGGTCGCGTTCGATCACTTCGATGCCGTCCTCGCGGGCCAGCGTCACCAGCGTGTGGCGGGTGATGCCGGCCAGCAGCGAGGCGCTGGCCGGCGGCGTGTGCAGCACGCCGTCGAACACCAGGAACAGGTTCTCGCCCGCGCCTTCGCTGAGCAAACCGGTGGACGCCAGCGCGATGCCTTCGCCGAAACCGAGCCGGCGCGCCTCGCGCGCGATCAGCTGCCCGGAAAGATAATTGCCGCCGGCCTTGGCGCCGGCTGGGATGGTGTTGGGCGCGAAGCGCTGCCAGCTCGACACGCAGGCATCGATGCCGTTCTCCAGCGCTTCGGCGCCCAGGTATGGGCCCATCGGCCAGGCGGCCACGGCCACGTCGATCGGTGTTTCGGCGGACAGGCCGAAACCACCCAGCCCGCGATAGGCCACCGGGCGCAGGTAGGCGGCGTCGAGGCCGTTCTTGCTGATGACATCGCGGCAGGCCGCCGCCAGTTCGTCGGCGCTGTACGGGATCGTCATGTCATAGACGCGGGCCGACTGGTACAGCCGGTTCAGATGGTCGGTGAGCCGGAAGATCGCCGCGCCGTCGGGCGTCGCGTAACTGCGGATGCCCTCGAAAACCGAGGAGCCGTAATGCAGCGCGTGCGACATCACGTGGGCGGTCGCGTCCTGCCAGCGCTTGATGCTGCCGTTCTGCCAGATCCAGTCGGGGTATTGCTGCTGCGCCATGGTCGTTTCTCCGTGGGGAACAACCATCATAACGCCGCCTGCTCAAGGCCGGCGTAATGGCCCGGCCGCCATCAATCCGCGTTGCGCAGCCACAGGCAACCGGCGCGATGCACCAGGTCGAAATGCCATTGGCGCGCGCCGGTACCCGTGCGGTCGGTGACGTCCAGCACCAGCATCGGCGTGGAAGGCGTGGTCGATACCGCGGTGGGGTAGGGCGTCGCCGCACTGCGCGCCGGCGTCGGGGCACCGGGGAAATCGATGCCCAACAGCGGTTGCCGTACCAGGCCGGCCAGCATCTCGATATCGGCAATGGCGGCGCCCTTGCCGTAGCCGTTCCATAGCATCAGCCCGGCCAGCCGGTTGGCGTCCTGTTGCGCGAACGCCTCGATCACGCCCTGGCGCAAGTCGTCGCGGGTGGCGGCGCACAACATCATGGGTGCGGATGACGGTGCGCCTTCCGGGGTGGGTGATGCGCGCACCGGCGAGGCCTGCATGCTGGCGCAGGGCTGGTCGGTGAATACGGGATTTCCGCTGCTGCCGATGCAGTGGTGGATGGCCGTCTGCGCCCCGGCCGGCAGCGCGATCAGGGGCAGGGCGAACAACAACAGGCGGCATGGCAAGCGCATGCCGCCAGCATAGCGTTGCGATCACGCCAGTTGCTTCAGCACCGCCTCGGTGGCCTTGGCCCGGTTCAGCGTGTAGAAGTGCAGCCCCGGCGCGCCGCCGTCGAGCAGGCGCCGGCACAGCGTCGTCACCACTTCGGTGCCCAGTTTGCGCACGGCGTCGGCGTCGTCGCCGTGGGCGCGCATGCGCTGGGTGATCCAGCGCGGGATTTCCGCGCCGCACATGTCGGAAAACCGCTGCAGCTGGCTGTAGTTGGTGATCGGCATGATGCCCGGCACGATCGGCACGTTCACGCCCAACCGCTGCACGTCGTCGACGAAACGGAAATAGGCATCGGCGTTGAAGAAATACTGGGTGATCGCGCCATCGGCGCCGGCATCGACCTTGGCCTTGAAATGCTGCAGGTCGCGCAAAGCGTTGTCGGCCTGCGGGTGGGTTTCCGGATAGGCCGCCACTTCGATATGGAAATGGTCGCCGCTGTGCTCGCGGATGAAACGCACCAGCTCGGCGGCGTAACGGAAGTCGCCCGGCGTGGCCATGCCCGAGGGCAGGTCGCCGCGCAGCGCCACGATGCGGCGATAGCCGGCGGCGCGGTAGTCGTCCAGCAAGGCGGCCAGCTCGGCCCGGTTGCCGCCCACGCACGACAGGTGCGGCGCGGCGGGCAGGCCGTGCTGTTCATGCAGGTGCCGCGCGGTTTCGGCGGTGTAGCTCAGGGTGGAGCCGCCGGCGCCGAAAGTCACCGACACGTAGTCGGGCTGGTACGCCTTCAGCGCCGCGACGGTGCGGTCCAATTGCGCCCGCTGCTCATCGGTCTTGGGCGGAAAAAACTCGAAACTGACGGCCGGCATCATGGGGCTCCCTGTCGTGGTGCGGGCAAGTATATCTTTGTTTCGCGATGAAGCGATGGATGGTTGGGTGGGATTCGGGATTCGGGATTCGTTTGAAGCGAAACGTGCGCTTGGCGGTGCCCTTCGACTTCGCTGCGCTACGCTCAGGGTGAACGGACTTTTGCGCGTCGACCTTCTCCCCTCACCGTTCACCCTGAGCGTAGGCCCGCAGGGCCGAAGTCGAAGGGCCGCCGCTGGCACAAAAAAACGGGGCGCATCGCTGCGCCCCGTTTACGTTTCCCGAATCCCGAATCCCGAATCCCGGCTACATCAGTACCGGTAATGATCCGGCTTGTACGGGCCTTCCACCGGCACGCCCAGGTACTTGGCCTGTTCGTTGCTGAGCGTGGTCAGCTTCACGCCGATCTTTTCCAGGTGCAGGCGGGCGACTTCCTCGTCCAGCTTCTTGGGCAGGATGTAGACCTTGTTCTCGTAGCTGTCCTTGTGTTCCCACAGGTCGATCTGGGCCAGGGTCTGGTTGGCGAACGAGTTGGACATCACGAAGCTGGGGTGGCCGGTGGCGCAGCCCAGGTTGACCAGGCGGCCTTCGGCCAGCAGGAACAGCGCGTGGCCGTCGGCGAACACGTACTTGTCCACCTGCGGCTTGATGTTGATCTTCTCCACACCGGCCAGCGCGTTCAGCGCATCGACCTGGATCTCGTTGTCGAAGTGGCCGATGTTGCAGACGATGGCCTGATCCTTCATGGCCTTCAGGTGATCGATCGTCAGCACGTCCTTGTTGCCGGTGGTGGTGACGTAGATGTCGCCACGGCCCAGGGTCGATTCGACGGTGTTGACCTCGAAGCCTTCCATCGCCGCCTGCAGCGCGTTGATCGGGTCGATCTCGGTCACCACGACGCGCGAGCCGTACGCACGCAGCGAATGGGCGCAGCCCTTGCCGACGTCGCCGTAGCCGCAGACCACGGCCACCTTGCCGGCCAGCATCACGTCCATCGCGCGCTTCAGGCCATCGGCCAGCGATTCGCGGCAGCCGTACAGGTTGTCGAACTTGCTCTTGGTCACCGAGTCGTTGACGTTGATCGCCGGGATCAGCAGCGACTTCGCCTCGGCCAACTGGTACAGGCGGTGCACGCCGGTGGTGGTCTCCTCGGAGACGCCCTTCCAGTCCTTGACCACGGTGTGCCAGTAACCCGGGCGCTCGCTGTGCACGCGCTTGAGCAGGTTCTTGATGACCTGTTCCTCGTGCGAGGAAGCCTTTTCATCGACCCACTTGGAGCCGTTCTCCAGTTCGTAGCCCTTGTGGATCAGCAGTGTCACGTCGCCGCCGTCGTCGACCACCAGCTGGGGCCCAAGGAAACCACCCTTGCCGTCGGGGAAGGAGAGCGCTTCCAGCGTGCAGTCCCAATACTCTTCCAGCGTCTCGCCCTTCCAGGCGAACACCGGCGTGCCGGTGGCGGCAATCGCGGCGGCCGCGTGGTCCTGGGTCGAGAAGATGTTGCACGAAGCCCAACGCACGTCGGCGCCAATGTCCTTCAGCGTCTCGATCAGCACCGCGGTCTGGATGGTCATGTGCAGCGAGCCGGTCACGCGCACGCCCTTCAGCGGCTGCGCGGTGGCGTGCTTCTTGCGAATCGACATCAGGCCCGGCATCTCGTGCTCGGCGATGTCCAGTTCCTTGCGGCCCCAGTCGGCCAGCGACAGGTCGCGGATCTTGTAGTCCTGGGTGTTTTCTTTGAGTGCGGCGTTCATCGGTATCTCCGGTCAGGGCGAGGCTCTTGTGGGACCGGCCACGGAGCGGCGGTCTGTCGAAGGGCTCGCATGAAACAACCGGGCGCCGTTGTGGAACGTGCCGCGCCGAGCCTGGCCGTTTTCCGTGAGACGCGGAGGCATCCGCATTCGCGCTCACAAACGGTCGCAGCGCCCCTCGGCGGGCAAGCGAAGTCCCCATTGTAACCGGAAGCCCCGCCGGCATGAATCCGTCGGGGTGGGCGTGCCTACTTGGCGCTATCCAGCGCATTGCCCCCGTCGGCGCGCATGAGCAGCCAGCCTTTCACCGCGGCGATGAACAGCGGCACCGAGCCGAACAGGATGAACACCATGTCCCCGGGCATGCGCATCCATTCCAGCGTCTTGGCCACCGTGCCGCCGGTGAACGCCGGTGCACGGGCATGCCAGTAGCCGTTCTCGATCACGTCCCACATCTGCCAGACGCCGCCGGGGAACAGGCTCAGCAGCATCATCAGCACCAGGCCGCCGTTGGTGCCGAAGAAGGCCACCTTGATGTACTTCTCCACCGCCGGCCAGCGCTTGTCGTCGATGGTCTGGCGCAGCACGAACACCATCAGTGCGATCGCCAGCATGCCGAACACGCCCATCAACGCGGCATGGCCATGGTTGGGCGTGAGGATGGTGCCGGTTTCGTAGTAGCTGACGATCGGCAGGTTGATCAGGAAGCCGAACACGCCGGCGCCCACGAAGTTCCAGAAGCCCACCGCCATCAGGAAGTAGAACGTCCACTTGTGCGGGATGTTGATGGCCTTGCCGCATTCGTCGCATTCGCCACGGGTGGTGCGCACGAACGCCCAGGCGTCCAGCGTCAGCAAGGTCAGCGGCACCACTTCCAGCACCGAGAACAGGCCGGCCAACGCCATGTTGATATGCGTCTGCCCGCTGAAGTACCAGTGGTGCCCGGTGCCGACCAGGCCACCCAGGAAATACAGGATCGCGTCCAGGTAGATCACCCGCAGCGCGGTGTTCCGGCGGGCCAGGCCCAGCTGGTAGAAGGTCAGCGCCACCACCGTGGTGGCGAACAGCTCGAAGAAGCCTTCCAGCCACAGGTGGATGATCCAGAAGCGCCAGGTGTCGACCACGGTGAAGTTGTCGTGCGAGCCGATGAACAGCGCCGGCACGTAGAACACCGGCACTGCCAGCGCGGCAATCAGGAACATCACTGCCAGTGGCCGCGCCTGCGCCGTCACCACGCGCGGGCGCACCAGCGTCCACAGCATCGCGAACCATGCGAACAGGCCGATCACCAACAGCACCTGCCACAGCCGCCCCAGTTCCAGGTACTCCCAGCCCTGGTTGCCCAGCCAATACCACCAGTCGCCAAGCAACTGCGATATGCCCGCCCATTCGCCCAGCAGGCTGCCCACGATCACCACCGCGAACGCGCCGAACAGCAGGTGCACCCACATGGCGAACGAGCGCGGTTCATCGCGTCGCAGGGTGCGCCCCAGGAACAGCGCGGCCGCCACGTAGGCGGTGGCGATCCACAGGATCGCGGTCTGCAGATGCCAGGTGCGCAGCAGGTTGCTGGGGAAGATGTTGTCCAGCGGGAAGCCGTAGAAATCGCCCGGCTCCGCGCGCGAGTGGGCGATGGCGCCGCCCACCAGCGTCTGCATCAGGAACAAGGCGGCGACCACCACATAGAACTTCACCAGCGCGCGCTGGCCCGGGCTGGCGGCACCGGGCAGGACCTGCGGGTGCACGTGGTGGCCATGGCTGATCCAGCCCAGGTTCTCGAAGCGCCCGAAAATGAGCAGCACCGTGGCGATGCCCGCCAGCAGGATCACCAGGCTCAGCGCGCTCCACAGCACCGCGCCGCCGGTGGGCACGTTGCCCACGCTGGGGTCATACGGAAAATTGTTGGTGTAGGAGAAGTTCTTGCCCGGCCGGTTGGCCACCGACGCCCACGCTGCCCAGGTCACGAACGCGCTGAACTGGCGGATCTCGGTCGGGTCGGTGATCAGGTTCGGTTTCAGGCCGCCATTCCCGGCGGACAGCTTGAAGTAGTCCGCCCAATGGGGAATCTGCTTGCGGTACGCATCCGCTTCCGCCGCGGTCAGCTGCAAGGTGTCGGTGCCGGCGTCGTAGCGGTTGGTCTTCAGGATCACCGCCGTCTCGGCCTGCAGCGCGGCCCGCGAGCCCGCGTCGAGCTGGTCGGCGGGCTTGCCGAAACGCTGAAGCGCCAGCGCCTCGGAAACGTCGACGCCGATCATGTGCAGCGCCAGCGCCGAGTAGTCCGGCCCCAGATACGCGCCATGACCCCAGATGCTGCCGTTGTCCATCAAGCCGTAGCGCAGCATCACCGCCTGGCCGTCGCTGACATCCGCACCGGTGAACAGCGTGGTGCCCTGCGCGTCGACCACCTTGCCGGGGATCGGCGGCGCGTGGCGATAGGCCAGCGTGGTGATCATGATCAGCAGCGCAAAGCCCCCGACCATCACGATCACCAGGGTGCGCACCCACCACGGAGAGACCGGGCCGTCATCGCCCAGCAGTGGTTCCGACACGGTGTGCGCGGCGGCGTCGATGGGCATATTCATGGTGGGTCCCCTGGCTGCTGCAAGAAGAATACGGCGAGCGGACGAACATGACCGCCCATGCGGCGGCAGGTGCCGCAGATCGGCGGATGACATGGTTCGATCCCGGTACAACGGATAACGCGCCGGGCGTGAACATCATGTGCCCGGCGCCGTCAGGGAGGCAAGCGTGAGGCGAAGCAATCGTGATCGTGGGCTACCCGACGCGTGACGAGCGCGCGATGAAAGGGCGGTAAAGACGTCCAAAACGAAAATTTTCCGCTGCGCTGCACAATTCGCTAAACTGGCCCACTGATTCGGCTGGAGCGTACCCAATGCAAGACAACCGCGAACTCGAGTTTTTGCCGCATGACGGCCCCCTGCGCGAGGACGTCAGCCGCTTGGGTGCGATGGTGGGTTTGATGTTGGCCGAGCAGGAAGGCCCGGCCTTTTTCGAGCGCGTCGAACAGGTGCGCACCGCGGCGATCCGTCGCCGGCGCGAAGGCGCGTCGGTGGACGAGCTGGCCGACTCGCTGGCGGGTCTGGACGCGGCCGATGCCGAGACGCTGGCCCGTGCCTTCGCCACCTACTTCCAGGCGGTGAACACCGCCGAGCGCGTCCATCGCATCCGCCGCCGGCGCGATTACCAGCGCGAGGGCGGCACCCCGCAGCCGGAATCCCTGCTCGACGTGCTGGGCCAGTTGAAGGCCGATGGCGTGCAGGCCGAGGAGTTGCTGGGCTGGATGGAGCGGCTGTGGATCGAGCCGGTGTTCACCGCCCATCCCACCGAGGCGGTGCGCCGTTCGCTGCTGGAAAAAGAGCAGGCGATCGTGCGTTCGCTGGTGGACAACTTCAATCACAACCGCACGCCGCAAGAGCGCATCGAGGACGACGACCGCATCTACATGGCGCTCTCCGCCGGCTGGCAAACCGCCGAGGCCTCGCCGGTGCGGCCCAGCGTGCAGGACGAATACGAGCACGTCGGTTACTACCTGGCCAACCCGCTCTACCGCATCGTGCCGGCGCTGTACGAGTCGCTGGCCCGCTCGCTGCAGGACGTCTATGGCGTGGCGGTGAAGCTGCCGCGGCTGCTGAGCTTCGCCAGCTGGGTGGGCGGCGACATGGACGGCAACCCCAACGTGGGCTCCGACACCATCGCCTCCAGCCTGGCCTCGCAGCGCGCCCAGGTGCTGGAGCGCTATCTCGAAGACATCAACGCGTTGGCCCATCAGCTCAGCCAGACCGAAGGCCGGGTGGGCGTTGCGCGCGGCCTGCGTACCCGGCTCGCTGATTACCGCGAGCGCTTTCCGGCCGCGGCGGCAAAGATCCGGCCGCGCCACCTGGACATGCCGTACCGCTGTTTCCTGGTGCTGATCGGCGCGCGACTGGAAGCCACGCGCGACGACCAGAAAGACGGCTATACGTCCGCGGCCGAACTGACCGATGACCTGCAACTGATCGCCGACAGCCTGTTCGACAACCTGGGCCTGCATGCCGGCGCCTATGCGGTGGAGCGGCTGATCTGCCGCGTGCGCAGCTTCGGCTTTCACCTGGCCCGGCTGGATCTGCGCCAGGATTCGCGGGTGCACGACGACGCGCTCGGCGCCCTGCTGAACGACCCTGACTGGGCCAGCCGGCCGAAGCTGGAGCGTGCCGATCGGCTGCGCCCGTATGCCAGCGGCGCACAGGCGTTCGGTGACTGCGACGACGACTCGGCGAAAAACCTGCAGTCGGTTTTCATCACCCTGCGCGAGAGCCGCCAGCGCTACGGCCTCGATGCCACCGGCCTGTACATCATCAGCATGGCGCGCTCGGCCGCCGACGTGCTGGCCGTGCTGGCGCTGGCGCGGCGCGGCGGACTTGTCTCGCCCGAGAAGCCGCACGACGTGCCGCTGGACATCGCGCCGCTGTTCGAGACGGTGGATGACCTGCAGAACGCACCGGCCTCGCTGCGGGCGCTGCTGGATGACCCTGTATATCGCCAGCACCTGGCGGCGCGCGGCGACCAGCAGTGGGTGATGCTGGGCTACTCCGATAGCGGCAAGGACGCCGGCACGCTGGCCTCGAAATGGGCGCTGCAACGGGCACAGGGCGAGTTGCTGGAAGTGGCGCGCGAAGCCGACATCCAGCTGGCGTTCTTCCACGGCCGCGGTGGTTCGGCCAGCCGCGGTGGCGCACGTATCACGCCGGCGCTGATGTCCTCGCCGCGCGGCGCGGTAGCCGGCGTGCTGCGCGTCACCGAGCAGGGCGAGGTGATCCACCGCAAGTACGGCATCCGCGCGCTGGCGCTGCGTGGGCTGGAGCAGACCGTGGGCGCGGTGCTGCGCGCCTCGCTGCGCCCACGCCAGACCGATCCCCGTGAAGTGCGCTGGTCGGAGGTGATGACGGCTCTGTCGGCAGCCAGCCGCAAGACCTATCGCGAATTCGTCGACCGCGAGCATTTCGTGGAATATTTCCGCACCGCCACGCCGGTCGACGTGATCGAGAAGATGACCCTGGGCTCGCGCCCGGCCAGCCGCCGCAGCATGCGCGGCGTGCAGGATCTGCGCGCCATCCCGTGGGTGTTCGCCTGGACCCAGTGCCGCTCGATCCTGCCCGGCTGGTACGGCCTGGGCAGCGCGCTGGAGCAGGGCGTCGAGCAGTTCGGCGAGGACACCCTGGCGGAAATGGCGCGGCACTGGCCGTTTTTCAGCAACATGCTCGACGACGTCGAAATGGTGTTGGCCAAATGCGACCTCGGCATTGCCGAGGCGTTTTCCACCTTGTCCGGGCCGCTGCACGACGACTTCTTCAGCCTGATCCGCGACGAGTTCGAACGCACCCGGCGCTGGCTGTTGCGCCTGAAGAGCACCGGCACGCTGTTGAACGACTCGCCGCGGCTGGCCGTCTCGATCCGCCTGCGCAACCCGTACATCGATCCGATGAGCCTGCTGCAGGTCGACCTGCTGCGCCGCTGGCGTGCGGGCAACGGCACCGACGATGCCTTGCTGCAGGCGCTGGTCGCCTGCGTCAACGGCGTGTCACAGGGTTTGCAGAACACGGGCTGATTGCCGGGACGGCGGCGCGCACATGCGGCGCGCCGCCGCTGCACCGGGTCAGCCCGGCTCGCCGCGGTATTTCTCGTGCAGCGCCACCGGCGCGGTCTGGTTGGCGGCGCGTCGGCGGATCCACAGGTTGATCAGCTCCACGAATACCGAGAAGGCCATCGCGGCATAGATGTAGCCCTTGGGAATGTGCTGGCCGAAGCCGTCGGCCATCAGCACCAGGCCGATCATGATCAGGAAGCTCAGCGCCAGCACCTTGACGGTGGGGTGGCGCTCCACGAACTCGCCCAGCGGCCGCGCGAACGCCAGCATGAAACCGATCGAGGCCAGGATGGCGGTGACCATCACCCAGCGCTGATCGACCATGCCCACGGCGGTGATGATGGAGTCCAGCGAGAACACCACGTCCAGCAGCATGATCTGCACGATCACCCCGCCGAACGTCGCGGCCGCCGTACCCGCCGTCACCTGCTCGGTGGGGCCTTCCAGTTTCTGGTGGATTTCGTGGGTGGCCTTGGCGATCAGGAACAGGCCGCCGCCGATCAGGATCAGGTCGCGCCACGAGAAGGCGTGGCCGAACAGCGAGAACAGCGGCGCGGTCAGCCCCACGATCCAGGCGATCGCCAGCAGCAGTCCAAGCCGCGTGATCGCCGCCAGCATGATGCCGAGGCGGCGCGCCTTGTCGCGCTGCTCGATCGGCAATTTGCCGGCCAGGATCGAGATGAAAATGATGTTGTCGATGCCAAGGACCAGCTCCAGGGCGGTCAGCGTGGCGAGGGCGATCCAGATTTCGGGATTGGCCAGTGCTTCCATGGGAATCTCTCGGGTGGATGAAGGCGGCGAAGGTTTTCGCCATTGAGGTGAAGCATGCCGCCGGCAGCGAATGGCGGCGGTGAAGACGTTGACAGCGGTTCGACCGCCGCCGGCAAATGCGGCGCGGTGCTACGGGGAAGGACGTTTCATGGGCGTACAGCTGCTCCGGCAAGGCTCATGGGCCACGGCCGCGGGGCATCTGTGATGGACGCACCTTCGCCGTGGATCGGCGAAGGTCTTGCTCGCAAACCATTTGCCGGCTTGCTGCTGCACCGGGGCAAAAGCCCGTAATGACGGCGACAGCGACTGGGAGCTACTCCCCTTCGCGGACGATGCTAGCACGTGCGCCGCCGTTTACCGCGACATGCTTTCGTGCAGCGCCGCGATGCGCTGCGCCCGCGGCAGGCGCTTCCAGGCGATCTCCAGCCGTAACGCCTCGCCGTGGCTGGCGACCCAGACCCAACCCAGCATCTGCCTCGGCGGGTTGGAGCGGGTAAAACGCGCGCCCTTGCCGGCGAGGTGCTTTGCGTAGCGTTGTTCGGGGTCACGGGCGATGCCGGTGTAGACGCGGCCGTCGGCGCATTCCAGCAGGTAGACAGCCCAGGCAGTGGTGCCGGGGGCGTCGTTCACCGGTTCAATCCCACCCGATCAGGCCCATTCGACCAGGCCCTCGGCATCGCAGACCTGCTTCCATGACGGGCGTGCCTTGAGACGCGTGGCCAGGGCGGCCAGTTGCGGCCATTGCGTCGCCGGCTTCGGCATGTTGCGCGACCAGCGCATCAGCATCAGCGCATACAGGTCGACCAAGCCGAAGGTGTCGCCGAGCATGTACGGGCCGTGTGCGGCGAGGTGGGCATCGATCTTCGTCCAGCATTTTTCGATGCCGGCGCGCGCCGCCTTCCCGATCGTGTCGGCGCCTTCGGGCAGGTGGTCGCCGGGATAGAACCACTGGCGGAACAGCGGTTGCAGGTTGTTGGCGAGGTACAGCATCCATTGCAGGTAATCCGCGCGCCCGGCGCTGCCAGCCGCCGGGGCCAGCGCGGCTTCGGGGTGGCGTTCGGTCAGCAGCATCGCCAGCGCCGCCGCTTCGCTGTGCGGCACGCCGTCGATCACCAGCGTCGGCACCACGCCATTCGGGTTGATCGCCAGATACGCCGCACTGCGCTGCTCGCCCCTGTCGAGGTCAATGCGCTTGAGCTCGTGCGGCGCGCCGATTTCCAGCAGCGCCAGGTGCACCAGCAGGTTGGCCGAGCCGGGGGCGTAGTAGAGCGTGTACATGGGGCGTGTCCGTGGGTGGGGTCAGTGGATGATACGGCCAAGAGCAGCCCCCATCCGCCCTGTCGGGCACCTTCCCCCGTTGCACGGGGGAAGGAAGCGACCGGACTCCTCGAATCAGCAAGCTCCCTTCCCCCGCTCGCGGGGGAAGGTGCCCGACAGGGCGGATGAGGGCCGCTTTTGCGCCGTCCCCGCGAATCAGCCATCCAGCTCCGCCCACCGCGCATACGCCGCATCAAGCTCAGCCTGTACCGCCACCAGCTCCTCGTTCGCCTTGACGATCGCCGCACTGTCCTGCTGGAAAAACGCCGGCTCGTTCATCGCGGCGCTGCGCGTGGCGATGTCGCGTTCCAATTGCTCGATGCGCTTGGGCAGCTGATCCAGCTCATGCTGCTCCTTGAAGCTGCGCTTGCGCTTCGCTGCAACCGGCGCGGCCGGCGCGGGAGTTGCGGCGGTCGGCTTTGGCGCGTGGCCGGCCGTGCGCGGGCCGGGCTTCTGCCGCAGCCAGTCGCTGTAGCCGCCCACGTATTCGCCGATTTGCCCATCGCCCTCCAGCACCAGGGTGCTGGAGACCACGTTGTCGAGGAAGGCGCGGTCATGCGAGACCAGCAGCAGGGTGCCCTGGTAGTCGGTCAGCAATTCTTCCAGCAGCTCGAGTGTTTCCACGTCGAGGTCGTTGGTCGGTTCATCCATCACCAGCAGGTTGGACGGTTGTGCGAACAGCTTGGCCAGCAGCAGGCGGTTGCGCTCACCGCCGGAGAGGCGGGTGATCGGCGCGCGGGCGCGTTCGGGCGAGAACAGGAAATCCTGCAGGTAGCCGATGATGTGCTTGCGCTGGCCGTTGAGCTCGATGTATTCGCGGCCTTCGGCCACGTTGTCCAGCGCGTTGAGCTTGTCGTTGAGCTGCAGGCGGTGCTGGTCGAAATAGGCGATCTCGATGGACGTGCCCAGCTCCGCCGTTCCCCGCTGCGGAATGAGCTCGCCCAGCATGATCTTCAGCAGCGTGCTCTTGCCGGCGCCGTTGGGGCCGATGATGCCGATGCGGTCGCCACGCAGGATGGTGGTGCTGAGGTCGTCGATCAGCACGCGGCCGTCGTAGGCCTGGTGCACGTGCTTGAGGTCGATCACCTTCTTGCCGGACGACTGCGCGTTGGCCGCCGTCATCTTCACGTTGCCGCTGAGGTTGCGCCGTTCGGCGCGCTCGTTGCGCAATGCTTTCAGCGCGCGCACGCGGCCTTCGTTGCGGGTGCGCCGGGCCTTGATGCCCTGGCGAATCCACACTTCCTCCTGCGCCAGCTTCTTGTCGAACAGCGCGTTCGCCTGTGCTTCGGCGTGCAGGCGTTCCTCGCGGCGGCGCAGGTAGTTGTCGTAGTCGCCAGGCCAGTCGGTCAGCGCGCCGCGGTCGATTTCAACGATGCGGGTGGCCAGCGCGCGCAGGAAGCTGCGGTCATGGGTGACGAAGATGATGCTGCCGGCGAACTGCTTGAGGAAGGTTTCCAGCCAGCCGATGGCTTCGATATCCAGATGGTTGGTCGGCTCGTCCAGCAGCAGCACGTCGGGCTTGCGCACCAGCGCCTGGGCCAGCAGCACGCGGCGCTTCATGCCGCCGGACAGCGCGGCGAAATCGGTTTCGCCGGGCAGTTCCAGCTGGGTGATCACGTCGCTGACGCGGCGGTCCAGGTCCCAGCCGTGCTGCGCCTCGATCTGGTGCTGCACATCGCCCAGCGCGTCGAAGTCGCCGGTGTCGAGCAGGTGGTGGTAGCGCGCCAGCAGCCGGCCCAGGTCGCCCAGGCCCTCGGCGACCACGTCGAACACGCTGCCCTCGGTGCCGTGCGGCACCTCCTGCGCCATCCGGGCCACCACGATGCCGTTCTGGATGCGCACCTCGCCGTCGTCGGCCTGCAGCTCGCCAGCGATCAGTTTCATCAGGGTGGATTTGCCTTCGCCGTTGCGACCGACGATGCAGACACGCTCGTTCGCCTCGATCGACAGATCGACATGTTCAAGCAGGAGGGGGCCGCCGATGCTGAAGTCGACGCGTTGCAATTGGATAAGAGACATCCGCCCATTGTAGCGGTTACGGCTCTGAACGCCGTCGCGCGAAGGTTCGCGATGGTGAAAGGAATTGGCGGTATTCCCTGAAGGGCGCATCGGGCCGGCGCCCCCGGGAGCGGCCGCGGACACGGGTCGAAAAGGCGGGCCATACGGCCCCGGCTTCAGGCGTCTATACTGATTGGCCAACACGGGGGTGGGGGATGACCAGGCAACTGACGGATCGCTATCGCGAGGCGAAGCTTATCGCCATGGCGGCGATCGAGCTTGGCATGGATGCGCGCGAGGAAATGATCGCGTCGGCGGTGGCCGGCGACGAGGAGCTCGGCCGCGAAGTGCGCTGGATGATCGGCGCGATCGAGAGCAGCCACACCGCGCCGATGCCCGGCGACCAGATGCAGACGGCCGACCTCAGCGGCCACGATGCGCAGGCCTCGGCGCCCCGGCATTACCGCTTGCTGCGCCGCCTGGGTGAAGGCGGCATGGGCACGGTCTACCTGGCCGAGCGCACCGATGGTGATTTCGTGCAGCAGGTGGCGCTGAAATTCCTGCAGGCGTCGGCGGAAGGCTCGCCGGTGCTGCTGGAGCGCTTCACCCGCGAGCGGCAGGTGCTGGCGCGGCTGGAGCATCCGGGCATTGCGCATCTGCTCGATGGCGGCGTGCTGACCGACGGCAAACCGTTCCTGGCGATGGAGTACGTCGAGGGCGAGCGCATCGATGCCTGGTGCGAACACCATGGGGCCGACCTGCGCGAGCGCGTGTTGCTGTTCCTTAAGGTGTGCGCGGCGGTGGAGTACGCCCATCGCAACCTCATCATCCATCGCGACATCAAGCCGGCGAATATCCTGGTAACGGAATATGGCGAGCCGAAGCTGCTGGATTTCGGCATTGCGCGAATCATCGACGAACACGTTGACGTTGCCGCCACCGCCACCGGCGCCCAGGCGCTGACCCTGGCCTATGCCAGCCCGGAACAGATCGAACGCCAGCCGCTGACCACCGCCGCGGACGTCTATTCGCTGGGCGTGGTGCTTTACCAGCTGGTGTCCGGGCGGCGGCCGTTCCAGCATCTGGTGACGCCGCACCTGTTGACCAACGCCATCATCGGCGGCGTCGTGGTGGCGCCAAGCCGCGTCGCGAAGGCGGCGGCAAGAGAGATCGGCGGCGAGAAAACCCCCGGGTTTTCGGTGCCTGCCGATATCGATGCGATCGTGCTGAAATCGCTGCGTCGGCACGCGGCCGAACGCTACGCCACCGTCGGCGAACTGGTGGCGGACCTGCGGCGTTTCCTGGCGCGCCACCCGGTGCACGCGCGGCGCGGCGTGCGGCTGTATCGCGTACGCCGCTTCGTGCAGCGCAACCGCTGGCCGCTGGCGGCCGCGTCGGTGCTGCTGGTCGCGGTGCTGTCCGGCCTGGGTTCATCGCTGTATGCGCTAGGCCAGGCGCGCACCCAGCAACAGCTGGCCGAACACCGGCAGCAGCAACTGGAGCGCATCGTGCACTTTCAGCAGTCGATGTTCGACAGCGTGGATATCGACGCGATGGGTCATGCGATCAAGCGTGATCAGGAGCGGCAGTTGACCGCCATGCTCTCGACCGGCAAGGACGGGCCGGTGCCGGACAAGGGCGCGGTCGAGGAATTGCAGCGCGCCTTCGCCGGCATCTCGGCCACCGACACCGCCCGCAACGTGCTCGATACCTACGTGGTGACGCACGCGCTGGACAGCCTGGACGCGGCGTTTGCCGATGCACCGACCCTCGCCGCCGACATGCGTCAATCCCTGGCCCGCGTGCTGGTGAACATCGGCAGTTACCCGCATGCCGTCACCGAGTTGCGCAAGGTGCTGTCGACCCGCGATCAGGGCGCCCCCGCCGATGACCAGGCGCGGCTTTCGACGCAGATCGACCTGGCGCAGGCCCTGTATCGCAAGGGTGACCTGGATGCCGCGGCGGAACTGTTTGGGCAATCGGGCAGGGAATCGTCCTCGCTGCCGGTGGCCGCGCCGTTGCGCGTTGCCGCTGAAGCCGGGCGCGGTCGGGTGCTGGCGGCGCAAGGCCACCTGCAGCAGGCGCTGGTGCTGCAGCAGAAGCTGTATGAGCAACTGCAGCCGCTGTTGCCGGCCACCGACACCGGCGTGATGGAACTGCGGCAGGACCTGGTGACCACCCTGATCGGCCTGGGCATGCGCGACGAAGCGCGCAAGCAGGCCGAGGCGCTGGTGGCGCTGGACCGCGGCAAGCTGGGCGCGGAGCACCCCGAAACACTCAAGGCCATGGTGGTGCTGGCCAAGCTGCTGCATTACCGCCACGAGTACGAGAAGTCACTGGCGCTGGCACGCGAAGTGGCGAACATCCGCGAACGCAAGCTGGGCGCGGATCACCCCGAGACGTTGCGCGCGCAGAACATGGTGGCCACCGACGAGGTTTACCTGGCGCAAGACCCGGTCGCGTTCAAGCAGGCGCATGTGCTGCTGGACCGGGTGGTGGCCACGCGCGAGCGGCTGCTTGGCCCGGACCATCCGGACACGATGGTGTCGCTCACGGTGATGGTGCGGCTGGTGGCCAAGCAGGGGCATTTTGCCGACGACCCGGCGGTCGCACAGGGGTATTACGCGAAAGCCATTGCGCTGGAGCGCAGGATCCTGGCGTCGCATGAACGCATGCTGGGGCCGAACCACCCTCACACCCTGATGGCCCACGGCAGCCTGGCCAGCCTGTTGAACGCCGCCGGTCAGCACCGGAAGGCGCTGACCGAGGCTGAGCTCACGCTGGCGGGGCAGCGCCGTGCGCTGGGTGACGATCATCCGATCATCTTCGGCACGCTGACCCTGATCGGCGATATCAACAGCGACGCGGGCGACTGGAAGGCGGCGCGCATGGCCTACCGGCAGGCGTTGACCGGGCGCGAGAAACTGCTCGGGCCGCGCGATGCGCATACGATCGAGAGCGCGTCGCGCCTGCATTACGCGCTTTCCGAACTGGGCGCACAACATGCCGCCGAAAGTGTCCGCCAGGAGTATCTGGACCCCGTCATCGCCATGAACCCGGCCAACCTCAACGCCAGCATGCGCAGCGTGCGCGACGAGGCCATCCGCATGCTCACGCCCTGAGGCTTTCGGTTCCTCCCCCTGTTTGTAAGGGGGAGGCTGGCGGAAAGATCAAAAGCTGACCCCTCCCCGGCCATTCCGTGCGAGCGGGGGAGGCGATGGGCAGCTTCCGCCGTCGTGAAACGCGAAAGGCCCCGCATGTGCGGGGCCTTTTGTCGAAGCGGCAAATCTGCGGGGCGCTTACTTCAGCTTCGCGTCCTTGCGCAGCGCCTCGGCGCGGTCGGTCTTTTCCCACGAGAACGAGGTGAACTTGTTGCCGTTGGCGTCGGTCAGCTCCTGCGGCGTGCGGCCGAAGTGGCCGTAGCTGGCGGTCTGCTGATACATCGGGTGGATCAGGTCGAGCATCTGCAGGATGCCGAACGGGCGCAGGTCGAAATGCTTGCGGATCAGCTTCTCGATCTTGTCGTCGCTGATCTTGCCGGTGCCGAAGGTGGTGACCGAGATCGAGGTGGGATGCGCCACGCCGATCGCGTAGCTCACCTGCACCTCGCAACGGTCGGCGATGCCGGCGGCCACGATGTTCTTGGCCACGTAGCGCGCGGCGTAGGCGGCCGAGCGGTCGACCTTGGACGGATCCTTGCCCGAGAACGCGCCGCCACCGTGACGGGCCCAGCCGCCGTAGGTGTCGACGATGATCTTGCGGCCGGTCAGGCCGCAGTCGCCCACCGGTCCGCCGATGACGAACTTGCCGGTCGGGTTGATGTGGAACTTGGTGCCCTTGTGCAGCCACTTCTCCGGCAGCACCGGCTTCAGGATCAGCTCGCGCACGCCTTCGATCAGGTCTTTCTGCTTCACGCCCGGATCGTGCTGGGTGGACAGCACCACCGCGTCGATCGCCACCGCCACGCCGTTCTCGTAGCGCAGCGTGACCTGGCTCTTGGCGTCCGGGCGCAGCCACGGCAGCGGCGAGTTCTTCTTCTTGCGCACCTTGGCCTGTTGCTCGACCAGGCGGTGCGAGAAGTGGATGGCGGCGGGCATGAAGGTTTTGGTTTCGTTGGTGGCGTAGCCGAACATCAGGCCCTGGTCGCCGGCGCCCTGGTCTTCCGGATTCTTGCGGTCCACGCCCTGGTTGATGTCGGGCGACTGCTTGCCGATCAGGTTCAGCACGCCGCAGGTGGCGCCGTCGAAACCGACGTCGGACGAGTCGTAGCCGATGTCCAGGATCACCTTGCGGGTCAGCGCCTCCAGGTCGATCCAGGCGTTGGTGGTGACTTCGCCGGCGACGATCGCCACGCCGGTCTTGACCATGGTTTCGCAGGCGACGCGGGCACGCGGGTCCTGCGCGATGATGGCGTCGAGCACGGCATCGGAGATCTGGTCGGCGACCTTGTCCGGATGGCCTTCGGAGACCGATTCGGAGGTGAACAGGTAGTTGGACATCGCGGCTATATCCCTTTGTACGGATAGAAAGATAAAGAAAGGCGCGATGATACAACGCCATCCCCGGTTTTGCAGCCTCGCGCAAGCACGTCGTGGGCGGAATTCCAGCCGCGTTCAGCCGCCCGCCGCGTCGCCAGCCAGCGGCGCGGTGCGGCAAGTCGGCCCACCGCGGGCCGGACCCTCACAACCCGACGGCGGCGGCCTGCGGCGGCGCCGGTGCGACATCGTGGGCAACGCCGCCGATCGGCGCGAGGACTTTCGGCAGCAGGCTGTCGAGCGTGCCGTTCATGCGCAGCTGGTCGATGCTGGACATGGCCTGGTCCAGCTTGCGCTGCTCGGTGCCCTCCGTCGGCGGCGGTGCGCCGGGCGCCTCGGTGAGCGCCGCCAGTTCCGGGCCTACCAATTGGGTCAGTGCGAAGTACGCGTCGTCGTGGATGCCCACCTGTTCCAGCAGCACGCCGGGCAGCAGCCAGGAGGCGGTGTCCAGGTGCACCGGCTTGATCGGATGCTTCGGTTCGACCAGCAGCCAGGTGCCGGCCTGGCTCAGCATGTCCTTGCCGTCGACGAAGCCGGCGATTTGGTAGCTGTTGCTGAGCGCCGGCAGGTGGTCGCCGTAGAACAGCACCAGGCTCGGGCGTCGGCGCGCGGCCAGCTGTTTCACCAGCCGGCCCAGCTCGGCGTCGGCGTGGCCGATGTGATAGAGGTAGGTCTGCAGCTCCAGCTTGTCGCGCCCTTCGATGCCTTCCGGCACGGCGATGGCGTCGCGCTCGGCGGTGTGGGCGGGCTCGATGTCGTAGGGTCCGTGCGCTTCGATGCTGATGGCGAAGATGAACTGCGGCGGGCCGCTGTCTTTCAGCTGGCGCAGGATTTCGTCGGTCATGGCGGCGTCGGCCATGTACTTGCCATCCAGCGGCGCATCGGCGGGGAACGACGCCTGCGACACGAAACGGTCGAAGCCCAGCGCCTTGAACGCCGCGCTGCGGTTCCAGAACGCGGGGTCGTTGCCGTGCAGCGCGATGGTGTCGTAGCCATGCTGGTTCAGCACGCGAACCAGGCTGGGCACGGTGGCGTGGCTCAGCTGCAGATAGGGAAACTGCAGGTTGTCGAAATAGCGCAACGACAGACCGGTCAGCATCTCGAACTCGGTGCGGATGGTGCCACCGCCGAAGGTCGGCACATGCAGCTGGCCGCTGGTCCCCCGACCCGCCAGCCGGCGCAGGTTCGGGGTGAAGTGGCTGTGCTCGTAGCCCTTCATGATGGTCGGGTCGAAGAACGATTCGCTCTGCACCACCACGATGTCGGGCAGCTCCGCGCTGCCCGCCGAGGGCAGCAGCAGGCGCTGGCGCAGCGGGTGGTCGTAATCGGCGATCAGTTGCCTGGCCAGGGCGAGGTCGGGCTTCTTCTTGCCGTGGCCGTAATGCAGGTCGAACATGATCAGCCCGCTGATCAACCCCGAGTGGTTGGCGGTGGACATCGCCGACCACGGCTCCAGCCACAGCACGCGTCCGTTGTAGAGCCGCTCCCAGGTGGTGACGCCCAGCAGCAGGCTCAGCAGCGCTGCCGCCAGCACACTGCCGGCGACAAGGCGCTTGCCGCCCGTGCGTTGCGGCAGCAGCGGCGGCTCGTAGCGCCACATCGCGACCACCAGCGCCAGCCCGGCCAGCAAGCCCAGGTACGGCCACGGGCTGTGCGGCAGGTAGCCGGACAGCAGGTGCATGCCGCCCTTGCGCAACTGGCCCACCATCTGGAAATCGGCCGGCAGCAGCGGCGTGCCCAGGTTCGCCACCTTCAGCGTGTTGACCCCGTAGACCACGCCTTCGAACAGCAGCACCAGGCCGAACGACAGCAGCAGCCGGCGGGTGAGCAGCAACAGCACGCCCGCCAGCAGCAGGCCGGGGAGGGCATTGGCGAACGGGAAGCGGGCCTGGTCCAGCAGGCGCTTCGGCACCACGCCGACGCCGCCGTCGATCAGCCCGGTCAGCAGCACGAAACCGAACACCACGGCCAGCAGCGCAAGCGTGCGCCAAACCGGGGCATGCCAGCGGTGCGGGAGGCGGGTGGGTTTCAACGACATGGCAGTCCTGTTGCTGTCATCGCGGGGCAGCGAATGTAATCAAGCCAACATGAACCGCACGTTGGTCGGATCGCGCAGTTTCGGGCCTGCACGGGCGCGCTTCAATGGATGGGCCACGTTCGCCCGGAACGGTGTCGGCTGCACGCCGCACTGCGGCACAATGCGGGCATGCCTGTCCAACCTTCCCCCGCGCTGCGCGCGCTGATCGACGACCGCTACGGCGACCTGGCGGCTCGCTGCCGCGCCGCCGGCATCCCGCTGCACGACGACGCCGGGGTGGCCGAGCGCATCCGGAACACCTTGCTGGCCAGCGATTTCGCCTTCGACGTGTGGTGCCACCAGCCGGAACTGCTGGCGCCGGGCCTGCAACGGCTGCGTGCGGGCGGTGATGCGTCCACGCGTGTCGGGGCATTGAAGTTGTCCGACGACGAAGCGGCCTGCATGGAAACGCTGCGGCGCTTTCGTCACGCCGAGGCCTTGCGGCTGGTGTTCCGCGACGTCAACGACCTGGACGAACTTCCCGAAACCCTGTCGGCCACCAGCGTGCTGTACGAGGCTTTGCTGAGTGCCGCGCTGGGCTGGTCGGAACGGTGGATGGCCGCACGCTACGGCCAGGCGCGCGACAGTGATGGCGCCGTGCAGCGGCTGGTGGTGGTGGGCTTCGGAAAGCTCGGTGGCAGCGAGCTGAATTTCTCGTCCGACATCGACCTGGTGCTGGCCTACCCCCACGGCGGTGAAAGCGACGGCGCGCGCACGCTCGACAACAGCGAGTACTTCGTGCGGCTGGGACGCCAACTGGTGCGGCTGCTGCACGAGCCCACGATGGACGGCATCTGCGCCCGCGTCGACTTGCGCCTGCGCCCGTTCGGCAACGCGGGGCGGCTGGCGCTGTCGTTCGCGGCGATGGAGCAGTACTACCAGAATGAAGGCCGCGACTGGGAGCGCTACGCATGGATCAAGGCCCGGCCGGTGGCAGGCGATCGCCAGGCCGGCAAGCAGCTGCAGGAGCTGCTGCGGCCGTTCATCTACCGCAAGTATCTCGACTACACCGCCTTTGCCGGCCTGCGCGAAATGAAGGCGCTGATCGATGCCGAGGTGGCGCGCAAGGACCTGGCCGACAACCTGAAACTCGGCCCCGGCGGTATCCGCGAGATCGAATTCATCGTGCAGCTGACCCAGCTGATCCGCGGCGGTCGCGAACCCTCGATGCGCGTGCGCGGCCTGCTGCCGGCGCTGACTGCCTGCGAGGCGCGCGGTCATATTGGCGCGGCGCGGGCACGCATGCTGCGCGAGGCTTACGTGTTCCTGCGGCGGCTGGAAAACCGCGTGCAGATGCTGCGCGACGCGCAGACCCACGACATCCCCGACGACGCGCTGAGCCGCGAGCGCATTGCGCTGGGGCTGGGCCATCCGGATTGGGAAACACTGAATGCCACGCTGGCGCACCACCGCGCCCATGTCAGCGAGGAATTTGCCGCCGTATTGATGCCGCAGGGCGGGCGCGCCGCGAAGGTGCCCGCGGCCGACAACGTGCTGTGGCAGCACGCCTGCGACGAGTCGCTGGAAGCGGGCACGCTGGAAGCCTCCGGTTTCGTGCCCGGCGTCGAGCTGGCCGACGCGCTGTTGAAACTGCCGCAGGCCTCGCCGGTGCGGGCGATGTCGGCGCGCTCGCGCGAACGGCTGGATCGGTTGATGCCGCAGCTGTTCGGCGTGGCGCGCGAGAGCGCCGCGCCGGTGGCCTGCATGCTGCGGTTGTGTCGCCTGGTGCAGGCGGTGGCGCGTCGCTCCGCCTATCTGGCCCTGCTGGAGGAACAGCCGCTGGCGCGCAAGCGGCTGGCCCGGCTGTTCGGCGACAGCGCGTTCCTGGCCGAGCGGGTCATCATGCAGCCGCTGTTGCTGGATGACGTGCTTGACCCGCGCATCGATCAATTGCCGCTGAAGCGCGCCGACATCAGCGCCGAGATCACCCGCGTGCTGGGCACGCTGGACGAGCGCGAGGCCGAGGCGGAGCTGGAGCGCATCAACGAGTTCAAGGCCAGCACCGCGTTCCGATTGGGGCTGGCATTCAACGATGGTCGCGCCGACGCGGTGGCCACCGCGCGCCGACTGGCCGCGCTGGCCGAATCGGTGGTCGCCACGGTGACCTCGCTGGCCGAACGCGAACTGGCCGTGCAGCACGGCCGGCTGCCGGGCGAGGGTTCCGGTTTTGCCGTGCTGGGCTACGGCAGCCTGGGCGGCGAGGAGCTGGGTTTCGCCTCGGATCTGGACCTGGTCTTCGTCTATGACGGCCGCCGCGCGCAGGCGATGAGCGACGGCACGCGCCCGCTGGAAGGCGCGCGCTGGTACCAGCGGCTGGCACAGCGGGTGATGAACTGGCTGACCGTGCTGACCCGCGGCGGGCGCATGTACGAAGTGGACACGCGCCTGCGGCCGGACGGCTCCAAGGGTTTGCTGGTCAGCAGCCTGGACGGCTTTGTGGCCTACCAGCGCGGCCGCGCCTGGACGTGGGAGCACCAGGCGTTGCTGCGGGCGCGGCCGGTGGCCGGCGACCGCGCGCTCACCGCGCAACTGGCCGGGGTACGCCGCGAGATCCTGGCCGTGCCGCGCGATCCGGCCGCCGTGCTGGCCGAGGTCAGCAGCATGCGCCAGCGCTGGCGCGCCGAACGCGACCGCTCCGACGCCACCCAATTCGACTTGAAGCAGGGCCACGGCGGCTTGCTGGATATCGAGTTCGCGCTGCAGGGCTTGGTGCTGGCGCACGCCCAGCGGCCGGGCCTGCTTGAGGTCACCGCCAACGCGTCGGTGATCGGCGCCTGCCACGACGCCGGCCTGTTGAATGCCAACCAGGCCGCCGTGCTCGGCGCCGCCCACGCCGAACTGCTGCATCGCGCCCTGCGCTGCACGATGGACCTGCGTTCGCGGATCGCGCCGCGCGACGAGGCGCTGGCGACGCTTTGCGCCAGCGTGCGCGAGGTCACCGCGGCGCTGGGTTTCACCTTCGACGAATGACTGCGGCTGTGCGTGGGATCGGCACGGATCGCGAAGTCCGATGGATCACGGGAGGCAGGCATGCTTGATACGTGGGAAATACTGCAGCGGCTGGTGCTGGCGGCGGTGCTCGGTGCGGTCATCGGCGCCGACCGCGAGCGGCGTGAGTGGGCCGCCGGCCTGCGTACGCACATGCTGGTGTGCGTGGGCGCGGCGCTGGCGATCATCGTGTCGGCCTACGGTTTCAGCGACGCACTGAAAAACCCGCGCGTGATGCTGGACCCTTCGCGCGTGGCGGCGCAGGTGGTCAGCGGCATCGGCTTCCTCGGCGCCGGCACCATCTTGTTTATGCAGCGCGAGCAGGTGGTGCGTGGCCTGACCACCGCCGCCGGGCTGTGGGCGGTGGCGTCGATCGGCCTGGCGGCGGGTGCCGGCCTGTATGCGGCGGCAGCGATGACCACGGCGTTGATCTGGGTGATCCTGGTACTGCTCAAGCCGTTGCAGCGGCGCTTGTTCGCGCGTCACAACCTGCGCCCGCGGGTGCTGCTCAGCCTGGCTGGCGATGGTGCGGTGGCCGGCGTGGAAGCCGTGGTGGCGGCGCAACAGCTGCCGCTGTTCAAGCTGATCCTGAATTGCCGCAGGGATGCCGACGACCAGCTCATCCTGATCTTCGAGCGCGGCGTCGACAGCACCCGGATGACCGCCTTGACCGACGCGCTGCGAGGGGTGGTTGGCGTCACCGCGATCCAGCTGGGCAGCGCCATTCGCGACGCCAGCCGCCCGAAGTAGGGCTCCGAGCCTGTGAGGAAAACCACTTCCTGTGGCTTTCCTCTATCGCGCTTCCGGCACAGGCCCGGAAGCGCTCACGCGGATCAATCACCTGCGTGATCGATCCGCGCCCGTCCATCGGGCAACCGCTCCTGCGTTGCCTCAACTCGGGCATCCATGCCCTCACGTGGCCGGGCTTCGAGGTTGAAAAAATCACAACCTCTCAGTCGCCCTGGCGTTGCGCCATGCGCGCCAGCAGTTGCCCGGCGAGTGCCGTCGTTTCGCGTAGTGGCGGTTGCGGCGATGCGGTGGTGTCGTCGATGTCGTGCAGCAGGTTCGCCGCGCGCAAGGCCTGATGGAAGCGGGCGATCCTGGCCGGCAAGGGCGCCGTGGTGAAGGTGTGCACCGGACAGCCCACGGCGCAGGCCTCGGACAGCATGTTCACCGAATCGGGCGTCACCACCAGCCGGTCGGCCCAGCCGAGCACGCCGGGGAACGGGTTGCGGCCGTCATCGGGGCCAGCCCAGACGATGCCGGGGACGTCGCGCAGCGCCTGGCGGAAAAGCTCGATGAGTTCCGTGGGCGTGCGGCGCGAGGCCAGCACCAGCAGGCTGCCGCCCTCGCTTCGGTGGCGGGCCAGCAGGTGGCCCAGCAAGCGGTCGGCGTAGTCATCGTCCAGATCGATGCCGCGACGCGGCCCGCCCAGCAGCACGCCCACCCGCGGCTGCGGCAGCTCGCCCAGCAAGGGGCAGGCGTCGCGGCCGTCGGCCAGCCAGCGCTCGTCCACCGTATTGAGCGAACCCAGCGGGCGCAGCACATTGGCGCCGTCGAGGTCGTCATGGCGTGGCGCGATCACCGCATCCCAATGGCGCGGGTCGATGCGCGGGTCCAGGATCTGCACCGTGTAGCAGCGCCCGCCGGAAAGCGGCCGCAACATCCGCGTGAGCAGCGCCGCGGAGCGACCGCAGCCGATCGCCAGCTCGGGCCACGGCGGCGCGAACAGCGGGCGCTGTGACGCCGGCAAGGCCCGCGTGTTTCCCATCGTGAAGCGCGGCGACAGCCACGACCACGGCGCCCGCAGTTGCAGTCGCAGGTGGCGCACCGGCCGCTGCATGTGCTCGGCCAGCGCAAGCGCCTGACGCTGGTTGCCGGCGGCGTTGTCCGTGATCACCCAGCACTCGCCTGGCGTCAGCATGGCGGCGCTTTGCGGGTAATTGTTTCGCTGGCGTACACAGTGCGTTCCCCTCGGCCGTGGTTCGATCGCGCCAGGCCACCATTACACTCTCTAATTCGCGATCGCGCCGCCCGTTGGCGTGCGCATGCCTTGGAGGATACCCATGAGTGATTCGCTTTCGGAGATGGCGCTGGATCAATTGTTTCGCGAGGCGCGCACGTTCAACGCCTGGTTGCCGCAGGACGTGACCGACGAGCAGTTGCATCAGCTCTACGCGCTGGCCAAGTTCGGGCCCACCAGCGCCAACGCCTCGCCGATGCGGGTGATCTTCGTGAAATCCGAGGAAGCCAAGGCCAGACTGGCGCCGCACCTGTCTGACGGCAATCGCGCCAAGACGATGGAGGCGCCGGTCACCGCCATCATCGGTACCGATCACGAATTCTATGAGCGCCTGCCGCAACTCTTCCCGCACGCCGACGCGCGCAGCTGGTTCGTCGGCAACCAGCCGCTGATCGACACCACCGCCTTTCGCAATGCCAGCCTGCAGGGCGCCTACGTGCTGATGGCGGCACGGGCGTTGGGGCTGGATTGCGGCCCGATGTCGGGATTTGACCAGGCCGGCGTGGATGCGGCATTTTTTGCCGGCACCGCGGTCAAATCCAACTTCCTGATCGCCATTGGCCATGGCGATCGCAGCCGCAATTTCTTCCCGCGCAGCCCGCGGCTGTCGTTCGACGAAGCCTGCCGGATCGCCTGATCCTTTCCCTTGCACCTGTTACCCACCTGGAGATTCACCATGCGCGCATTTCGTTATCTCGTTGTGGCCAGCCTGCTCGGCGCCGCCGTCTCGGTGCAGGCTGCCCCGGTGACCTACAAGCTCGACCCCGACCACACGATGGTGCTGTTCAGCTGGAACCACTTCGGCTACTCCAACCCAACCGCTGACCTGGGCCTGGGCGAGGGCACGCTGGTGTACGACGAGCAGCACCCGGCGCAGTCGAGCGTGCAGGTGACCTTGCCGCTGGACCGCCTCGACACGCACGTGGCGGCGCTGGACGAGCACCTGAAGAAGCCGGACTTCCTCGACGCCGGGAAGTACCCGACGGTGACCTTCAAGAGCACGGCGGTGCAGCCGCTGGGCGGCAACAAGTTCAAGGTCACCGGCAACCTCACCGTGCATGGCGTGACCCGGCCGGTCGTGCTGGATGCCACCTTGAACAAGATCGGCCCGCATCCGATGAGCAAGGCGCAGTCGATCGGCTTCGACGCCACCACCAGCCTGAAGCGCTCCGATTTCGGCGTGGGCGCCTATGTGCCCAACGTCAGTGACGAGATCACCATCCGCATCACCACCGAAGGCTCGGTGCCGAAGGCGAAGTAAGCCGGTCGAGATCGGCCAAGGCAGGGCGGCTTCGGCCGCCCTTGTCGTTTGGCCTGCCAAAAACACAGCGTACCGGTCAGCCAGCGGCCAGCCGCGCCTGCTACCATTTGCGGCTTGATGGTCTGTCTGGAGTTTCGTCCATGTCGCGCCCCCTTCCCGCGGCCGTCCCGCTGATACCGGCAAATGCCGAAAATCGTTACGAAGTGACGCGCGCGGACCTGCCGTTGTCCTGCCCGATGCCCGGCATGGCGTTGTGGAATTCGCATCCCAAGGTGTACCTGCCGATCGTCGATGACGGCGGCGAGTCAACCTGCGCCTACTGCGCGGCCCATTACGTGTTGCGCGACTGACCACGGGCGCGGCGTGATGCGACCGGCGGCATGGTTTCTGCTTGTCCCCTGCGATCAATGCCCCGAAACGTGAGCCCATGTCCAGCACCATCGCGCCCGACAAGCTGCTGACCGTTGTCCAGCTGATTCCCGCCATGCACGCGGGTGGTGCGGAGCGGTCGGCGTTGGAGATCAGTCGTGCCCTGGTACAGGCCGGGCACCGCTCGGTGGTGATTTCTGCCGGTGGCCGGCTGGTGGCGCAGTTGCAGGCCGAGGGCGGCGAGCACATCACCCTGGATATCGGCCGCAAATCGCTGCTCACCCTGTTGCGGCTGGGCAAATTGCGGCGCGTGCTGCGGCAGCTTCGCCCCGACATCGTGCACGCGCGCTCGCGCCTGCCCGCGTGGCTGGGCTGGTGGGCGATGAAGGGGCTGTCGCCGCGACCGCATTTCATCACCACCGTGCATGGGCTCAACTCGCCCTCGCGCTACAGCGCCATCCTGCTGCGCGGCGAACGCGTGGTGGCGGTATCGCAGACGCTGCGCGATTACGTGCTCAGCCACTACCGCTGGCTGGAACCGGGCCGGGTGCGGGTGATCCCGCGCGGTATCGACCCGGAGGCGTTCCCCTACGGCCATCGTGCCGACGATGGCTGGAAGACCTCGTTCTTCTCCGAATACCCGTCGTTGATGGGCGCACCGCTGCTGACGCTGCCCGCGCGCGGCACGCGCCTGAAGGGCCATCACGACGCGATCGAACTGGTCGCCGACCTGAAGGGCCGCGGCATCGATACCCGCTTGCTGCTGCTGGGCGTGATCGAGCCGGGCCGCGAAGCCTATGTGGCGGAGTTGAACGAGCTGATCCGCGCGCGCGGCGTCGGCGCCCAGGTGGTGCTGACCCCGCAGCGTGACGATGTGCGCGACATCTACGCGGTGTCCACCCTGATCCTGCAGTTGTCGAACCAGCCTGAATCGTTCGGCCGCACCGTGGTCGAGGCCTTGTCGCTGTGCCGGCCGGTGCTCGGCTATGCGCACGGCGGCGTAGGCGAACTGCTGGCCGAGCTGTACCCCGCCGGCCGCGTGCCGCCGGGCGACCGCGAACGCCTGGCCGAACGCGCCGCCGAACTGCTGCGGGTGGCCCCACCGATTCCCTTGCTGCACAGCTACCGCCTGGCGGACATGCAGCAGAACACGCTGGCGCTGTATCGCGAGGTGGCCGGCTAAGCGGTCTGCGCTTTTGTGGGAGCGGCTTCAGCCGCGATGCTTTTCCCCCGAAGCACCTCGAAGCCAGGAGCATCGCGGCTGAAGCCGCTCCCACAGGGGGCGCGCACGCCACCACCGCGACGCGCTCGCCTACAATGCGCTTTTCCTCCCGCACAGGCTGGCGCATGACCTCCCTTGGAACCACGCTGGGTGCCGCGCTGCGCTCGCCCCTGCTGCCGTTCTGGCTGGTGATCGCGCTGCTGCCGTTTGGCCGCAGCGCGGAACTGGGGACCTTCCTGTGCCTGCTCGGCGTGGTGCTGCTGTTCGCGCGCCAGCGTGATGCGTTGCGCGAGCACGCGGGTGCCCGGATGTCGCTGTGGCTGCTGGGGGCGTTCATCATTGCGGCGCTGTTGTCGGCTTTCGATTCGTATGCGCCGGGAAAAAGCTGGGGCACGGTGGCGGGCCAACTGCGCTATGTGCCGCTGGTCTTGTACGCCTGTTTCGCGATACGGCGGGACAGCAAGCTGCAGGCGCTGTTTGTCGCCGTGGCGCTGGTGCTGGCGTTGTGGGTGCTGGATGCCTGGGTGCAGGCACTTACCGGCTGGAGCCTGGGCGGCCATGCCGAGGCCGAGCGGGTGTCAGGCATCTTCGGCGCGGACAATCTCAAGCTGGGCCCGACCCTGGCGGTGCTGTCGCCGTTCGCGCTGTGGGCGGCGCGGCGGCGCTGGGGCTTGCGCGGGCTGCTGCTCGCCTTCGCGCTGGTGCTCGGCCCGGTGCTGCTGGCTGGTTCGCGCGCCGCGTGGTTGAGCTATGCGCTGGTGGCGCTGGGCTTCGCCTGGCATGAGGCGCGCTCGCTGCGGCGGTTTGCGCTGTTCTGCGTATTGGGCGCGGCATTGTTGGCGCTGGCCGGTGGCGTGGCGTGGAAAACCTCACCGCGATTCCAGGTGCGGATGGATCGCACCTTGCTGGCTCTGCACGGCACCGACAGCTCGCTCGATGCCGCGCTCAGCGGCCGGCTGGATATCTGGGAGACCAGCGCGCGCATGATCGCCGACCATCCGCTCAATGGCGTGGGCGTGCGCGCGTTTCGCTACGCCTACCCGCATTACGCGCCGCCCGATGACCACTTCCTGGTAGCCGAACCCTGCGGCACCGGCCTGGGCGCCTGCCATGCGCATCAGGTCGTGCTGGAGGTTCTCACCGAAACCGGCGCGCTGGGTTTGCTGCTGTGGCTGGCGGCGGTGGCGCTGGCGTGGCGTGCGTGGCGCAGCGTGGGTGCGGCGGCGCGTTCGCGCGCTTTCCCCGTCACGCTGGCGCTGGGCGTGATGCTGTTTCCGCTGAACACCAGTCTGGCCTTCTATTCGGCTTGGTGGGGCCTGCTGTTTGCCTGGTTGCTGGGGCTTTGGTGTGCGGCGCTGTACGTGGTGGCGGATGTCGACGGGGCGAGCCGCCGATGACGGCCGCGCGCGAACCGCTGTCGGTGGTGGTGACCAGCTTCAACAGCGCCGCCACGCTGGATGCCTGCCTGCGCGGCGTGCGCTGGGCGGACGAGATCGTGGTGCTGGATTCCGGTTCCACCGACGCCACGGCGGCGATCGCCGCGCATTACGGCGCGCGTGTCCACGTGCAGCCGTTTGCCGGCTACAGCGCGCAGAAGCAGGCGGCGATCGATCTGGCCAGCCACCGCTGGGTGTTGCTGCTCGATTCGGACGAGTCGCTGGCCGAAACCGCCGCCGTGCCCCTGCAGCAGGCGCTGCACGCGCCGACGCACGTGGCGTACCAGTTGTGGCGGCGGGAGTGGCAGTTCTGGCGCTGGCAGTCGGGCCGGGCGCGGCTCAACCACTACGTGCGGCTGTTCGATCGGCAGCACGCGCGCATGAGCGGCCACGCGGTGCACGAGGAAGTGTGCGTCGACGGCTCCGTCGGCGTGCTCGATGTCACCATCGATCACCATGGCGAGCGCGATATTGCCGGGCGCGTGGCCAAGGCGGATCGCTATTCAAGCCTGCAACTGGGCGACCTCGCCCGGCGGCGGGTGCGCTGGTTGCGCCTGCGCATGGTGGCGTACCCCACGGTGGCCTTTCTGCGCTTCTACCTTTTGCGCGGACACTGGCGCTCGGGCTGGGCCGGCTTCATTGCCGCACGCATCCACGCGTTCTACGCGTTCCTGAAATACGCCAAGCTGTACGAGTCGCGACGCCAGCGGCGCGATCAGTAGATCGGCGGCTGGCCCGGCGGGCGGGTCTTGAAGCGCTTGTGCGCCCACAGGTATTGCGTCGGCGCCTCGCGCACCATCTGTTCGATGCAGCCGTTGATGCGGGCGGTGTCGTGGTGCACGTCGGTGCCGGGGAAATCCTGCAGCGGCGCACCCAGCCGCAATACATAACCCTCGCTGCCCGGCAGGCGGCGGTGGAAAAAGGGAATCACCAGTGCGCCGGACATCCGCGCCAGATGATGGGTGGCGGTGATGGTGGCCGCCGGCACGCCGAAGAACGGCACGAACACGCTGTCCTTGCTGCGCATGTCCTGGTCGGGCGCATACCACAGCGTGCCGCCGTTGCGCAGGTATTTCACCGTGCCGCGGAGGTCCTCCTTCTCGAACATCGCGTCGGCATAATCCAGCCGCGCGCGCAGCACGTTCCACTCGAACACGTCCGAATCCATGCGCCGGTACATGCCGGCAATGCGGATACGCTGCGATACCAGCCGCGCGCACAGTTCCAGATGCGAGAAGTGGCCGCCCACCAGCAGCACGCCCTTGCCCTGGGCGCGTGCCGCCGCGAGATGCTCCAGTCCTTCAACCTCAAGCGGGATTCGCGCGATCTGGCGGTCGCTGCCCATCCAGCCCAGCGCGAACTCCACCAGCATCAGGCCCACGTCGCGCAGGTTGGCGTCGATCAACGCCGCCTGCTCGGTGGCACTCAGCTCGGGGAAGCACAACCCGATGTTGACCTGCACGATGTGCCGCCGCGGCGAAGGCAGCCATTGCACCAACGCACCCAGGCGCCGGCCCAGCCACAGCAACGCGGGATACGGCAGCCGCGCGATCAGCCGGATCACACCCACGCCCAGCCATGCCGGCCAGTGACGCGGCGACAACAGGGAGCGGGTAAAGGGAGGTCGGGAAGCACCAGGCATTGGCGCTAGTGTAATTGGCCGGGAATGGGGAAAGGGGAATCGGGATTCGGGATGACCAGCCGTTCGGCTGTTGAGAGCCGGGATTCGGGGGGAGGCATCGCACACTTCCACCGATCGCCCTGAGCGTAGCCGCGCAGCGGCGGAGTCGAAGGGCGGGCGCGATGAAGCTTCGACTTCGTCGCGATCGGGTCGCTCCTTCCCCGCTCTCGTATACTGCGGCGCTACCACGGAGCTACGCGTGCGTTATCTCTACACCTTCGCGATGTACCTGGCGATGCCGTTGATCGTGCTGCGCCTGTTGCTGCGCGGGGTGCGCTCGCCGCCCTACCATCGACGCTGGTCGGAGCGGTTCGGCTTTTTCGATGCGCCGGGTTTCAACGGCAGCCTGTGGGTGCACGCCGTATCGGTGGGCGAGGTCAATGCGGCCGAGCCCCTGATCAAGGCGCTGCGCAAGGACTATCCCAACGCGCCCCTGGTCATCAGCACCGTCACCCCGACGGGCATGGCGCGCGTGCACCAGTTGTTTGGCGACGCGGTGTTTCACGTCTATCTGCCGTACGACCTGCCGTTCGCGGTGAACCGCTTCCTGCAACGGATCCGCCCGCAGTTGGCGTTGATCGTGGAAACCGAGATCTGGCCGAACCTGTATCACGCCTGCCACAAGCGCGGGGTGCCGATGATGATCGTCAACGCGCGCCTGTCCGATCGCTCGCTACGCGGCTACCGATTCCTGCGCGGCACCGTGCGCTCGGCGTTGCGCTGCGTGCAGGTGATCGCGGCGCAGTCGGTGGCCGATGCGGCGCGTTACCGCCTGCTGGGCGCCGAGCCGCAGCAAATCGTGGTCAGCGGCAACATGAAGTTCGACATGCGCATACCGCCCGATGCCGCCGCTGCCGGCGCCAGCATGCGCCGGCAATGGGGCGGCGAACGCCCGGTCTGGATGGCTGCGAGCACGCACGAGGGTGAGGAGCTGGCGGTACTGGAAGCACATCTGCAGGTGCTCAAGCAGTTTCCCGACGCGCTGCTGCTGATTGCGCCACGCCATCCGGAACGGTTCAAGCTGGTGGAGCACGCCGTGCACACGCTGGGTTTTCCGATGGCCACGCACAGTGCCGATGGGCTGCCGGCGGCGTCGCACCAGGTGTTCCTGATCGACGCGATGGGCTTGCTGATGCCGTTCTACGCGGCGGCCGACCTGGCTTTCGTGGGTGGCAGCCTGGTGCCCATCGGCGGCCACAACGTGCTGGAGCCGGCCGCGCTGGCCCGGCCGGTGCTGGTCGGGCCGCACACGTTCAATTTTGCCGAGATCACGCTCACCCTGATTCGCGAGGGTGGTGCCGAATGCGTGGGCAGCAGCGACCAGCTTGGCGGCGACGTGCTGCGGCTCTTGCTCGACGACGAGAAGCGCGCCCGGATGGGGCGCGTCGCGCACAAGGTATTCGATCGCGAGCGCGGCGCCGTGCGGCGCGTCATGCAGATGGTGGACGCCTTGCTGCAGGAATGAGCGGCGGTGGTTGATACACGAAAAAGGCCGGGCATGCCCGGCCTTTTTCATGCGCTTGCCGCGGCCTACTGCAGCAACGTGTTGATCGCTTCCATGTCCTTGATGTCCGCCGTGCCCGAGGACTGCTTCAGCATCAGCTTGTTCAGCACGAACTGGTGGCGCGCCTGCGAGTACTCGCTTTCGGCCTGGGTGAGGTTCTGGATCTGGATCAGCACGTTGGTCATCGTCTGCGTGCCCACGTCGAAACCTGCGCGGGTCGCTTCCAGCGCCTTCTTGCCCGAATCCACCGCCGCCCGGGTCGACTCGACCTGCGAGATGCCGGCGATCACCGAGCGGTAGTTGTTGAGCGTGGTGCGCACCACCTGGCGGCGCTGCGACTCGAGCGCGTCCTGGGCCGAGTCGCGCTGGTAGATGGACTGCCGCACCCGTGACTGGGTGGCGCCGCCGGAGAAGATCGGCACGTTCAGGGTCAGCCCGATGGTGGTGGCGCCGCGGTTGTCCTGGCGACCACTGCCGATGTTCTGGTACCAACTGGTGTTCTTGCCGTAGCTGACGTTGGCGGTGATGGTGGGCAGGTGGCCGGCACGCGCCGCGCTGATGTTGTGCTCGGTGGTTTCCACGTTGCTGCGCTGGGCCAGCAGGTCGGGGTTGGTTTCCAGTGCCTGCTTGACCCAGGTATCCGGGTCGTTCGGGGTGGGTGGCTGCATCGGCAGGTCTTCACGCAGCTTCTTCAGCTCGCCGGTGGGCTTGCCGGTGATCTCGGTCAGCGCTTCGCGGGCATCGTTGAGCGCGTTTTCCGTGGCGATCGTGTTGGCCTTGGCCGCCTCGTAATACGACTTGGCCTGGTACACGTCGGTGATCGCCGAAAGGCCGACCTTGAAGCGCTGGTTGGATTGCTCGTACTGCTGGCGGTAGGCGTCTTCGTTGGCCTTGGCGTAGGCCAGCTGATCCTCGCCGGTGAGCACGCCGAAATAGGCCTGGGTGACGCGCACGTACAGCTGCTGCAGCGCGGACTGGTACAGCTCGTCCTGCGCCTGGGCGGCGGAGTGCGCGGCCTTGAGGTTGGCGTATTCGCTGAAGTCCAGCACCGTCTGGCTGAGCTGGGCGTTCACGCTGCGCGTACGGGTGTGACCGAACTCGCTGGTGTTGATGGTCTGGGTGGGATCGGTGGGATCGCGCACCAGCTCATGGTTGCCGCCGTTGGTCTGCTGCAGCGACAGCCCTGCGGAAATCTGTGGCAACAACAGTGCGCGCGCCTGGTCGACGTTTTCGCCAATGGACAGTCGCGTGGCGTCCGCCTGCATCAGCACGGGGTCGTTGGCGCGGGCTTCACGATAAGCATCCAGCAGGTCTTCGCCATGACTGGGCAGTGAAACGGCGGCCATCGCCAGGGCCAGTGTGAGCAGCTTCAAACGCATGGGTTGCCTCGTAGGGGAAGTCGGGGGCGGAAATTCAGAGAACGAAAGGTTGAAGTGGCTCGGCGTGCTGCAGGTAGGGCAGGTCGGTCTCGAACAGGGTTTCCTCGCGGAAACGACCTTCGCCTTCGAGCGTCAGCAACACAACTTGTTGCACTGGCGACTTGCCGCGCACGATCACCGCGCGGCCACCGGGCTTGAGCCAGCCCAGCCAGCGCGGCGGGATAGTGGCGACCGCACCAGTGACGACCAGCGCGTCGAACTGCTCATCGGGCTGCCAGTCGACAACGGCCTCGCCCGTGGCCAGGTTGACGTTGGTCACGTTTGCCGCCTGCAGCCGCTGGGTGGCGGCGGCGGTGAAATCGGCATGGATGTCCACGCTGGTGACATGCGCCGAAAGCCCGGCCAGGCAGGCGGCGAGAAAACCCGAGCCGGTGCCGATTTCCAGCACGCGGTCGGTGGGCAGCAATTCCAGCGCCTGCAGTACGCGGCCTTCGACCACGGGTTTCATCATCACTTCGCCATGGCCCAGCGGCAGACACAGGTCGGCAAACGCCAGCCGGCGGTGTTCGGCAGCCACGAAATCCTCGCGCCGCACGCGGCCGATGACGTCCAGCACGCGGCCGTCCAGCACCTCCCACGGGCGGACCTGGTTCTCGACCATGTTCAGTCGTGCCTGCTCGAAGTTCATTGCCATTTCAACTGGTGTCCCGTGAGTCGGAAAAGGTGAAGAAGAATAAGCGTCTGGCCACATTCCGACAATCACAGCGTGACGGCCCCGCCCGCCGCCACGTAGTGCCGGAAGTCATCGCGAATGGTTGACGCACGTCATTGAGCGCCTATGACATACGCGGGAGAATGGCGTCTGGAAAATAATTGTACCGCCGCGTATAATAAAGGGCAGACTCTCATTTGTGAAGGTGCGGGCATGATTAGCGGCGCGCAAATAAAGCCACAGGGACCGGGCCGCCCCAAAGACATGGAAAAACGGGCGGCGATCCTCGCTGCGGCGAAGGCATTGTTCATACGCAATGCGTTTGCCGGTACCAGTATGGATGCCATCGCCGCCGAGGCGAAGGTTTCCAAGCTGACCGTGTACAGCCATTTCGGCGACAAGGACAACCTCTTTCGCGAGGTGATCCGTTCCCGCATCGAGGACCTGCTGCCCGAGGACATCTACCAGTTCGACCCCAATGTGGGCATCGAGCAAACCCTGCACGCCATCGCCCAGGCGCACATGCATATCGATTGCCAGGCCGAGCATGTGGGTACCTTCCGGGCGATCCTCAGCGACTGCCGCCAGGGCAATCCGCGCTACGGCAAGCTGCTGTGGGAAGAGGGCCCGGCGCGCATGCACCGCCTGATGGAAAACCTGCTGCAGCAGGCGGTCGACCACGGCGCGCTGGACATTCCCGTGGTGAAGACGGCCAGCGTGCAGTTCTTCTCGCTGATCAAGGGCGACATGCTGCTGCGCCGGCTGTTCGGTTGCGACGAATGCCCGGAGACCGCTGCCGCCGAAATCGAGGCGATGGCGCGTACCGGCGTCAACACCTTCCTGCGGGCGTACGTTCCGCGCTGAGTGCGCCGCCCCTCGCGCGCCCTGTTTTGAACCGGGCGCGCCGGGCCATTGGTTGGGCGCATCGCGGCATGCGCCCGGCCGCGTTTACACGATCACCACGCAGGCGGGGCGTAAGCTTCCCGGATACGCGTTTCGGCGTAACGAGGAAACCTGCATGGCCGCCAAGAACCAACCCTTCCTTTCCGATATCCAGACCATCCGCAGGCGTGCGCGCGAGCACATGCAGCGGGGCGCGGTCACCGACAGCTACACGCTTGATCGCGATGTCGTGCTGAAGCTGCTGAACGAGGCGCTGGCGACCGAACTCGTCTGCGTGCTGCGCTACAAGGCGCACTTTTACCTGGCGTCGGGCATCAATGCCAAAAGCGTGGCGGCCGAGTTCCTCGAACATGCCAACGAGGAGCAGGGCCATGCCGACCAGATTGCCGAGCGCATCACCCAGCTCGACGGCACGCCCAACTTCGAACCCGATGGCCTGTCCACCCGCAGCCATGCCGAGTTCGTGGTGCCGGACGACCTTGCCGGCATGATCGAGGAGAACCTCGTCGCCGAGCGCATCGCGATCGACAGCTACCGCGAAATCATCAACTACGTGGGCGACCGGGACACCACCACCAAGCGCATGCTCGAAGGCATCCTCGCCGTGGAAGAGGAGCACGCCGAAGACATGAAGACGCTAATGGAGGATTTCGGCAAGAAGGGCGAGCCGGCCAAGCCGTCGCCCGCGAAAGCCGCCGGCAAACGCGGCTGAACTTTCGAGGGGTGGCGCTTGCCACCCCTCATTCGTTCACCAGCCGGCCAGCACCAGCTTCCCGACCGTGGTGCCCGATTCGAGGCGGCGGTGTGCCTCGCGCAGGTTGGTTGCATGGATGGGCGTGAGCGTTTCGGCGCGGGTGCCGCGCAATTCCCCGGCATCGATCAGTGCGGCCACGCGGTCGAGGATGCGCCCCTGCTCGGCCTGGTCGGCAGTTTTGAAACGTGGGCGGGTGAACATCATTTCCCAGTGGATGCCGACCGCCTTGGCCTTGTACGGATCGCCGATCCGCAGCGCGCCTGCAGGCTCCACGATCAGGCCGACATGACCCTGCGGGGCGATGAGCTCGCCCACGGTTTCCCAGTAGCGATCCGTATCGGCAAGATTCAACACCGCGTCGACCTGGCTCATCCCCAGCGCCTTCAACTGCGGCGCCAGCGGTTCGCGGTGGTTGATCACATGCTGCGCGCCCATCGTCTGGCACCACGCCACCGTTTCGTCGCGCGACGCGGTGGCGATCACGGAGAAGCCCGCGCGCCGCGCCAGCTGGATCGCGATCGAACCCACGCCACCGGCCCCTCCGATGATCAGCAAGGTCTTGCCCTCGCCGCCGTGCTCGCTGTCGAACGGCATGCGCTGGAACAGCAGTTCCCACGCGGTGAGTGTGGTCAGCGGCAGCGCCGCCGCGTCCGCCAGCTCGATCGATTTCGGGGCGCGCCCGACCAGCCGTGCGTCCACCGTTTGGTATTGCGCATTGCTGCCGGCACGGGTGATGTCGCCGGCGTAGTAGACGTGGTCGCCGGGGCGGAACCCTTCCACGCTGGCACCCACCGACTCGACCACGCCGGCCGCGTCGTAGCCCAATACCTTCGGTTGCGCCTCCACCTGCGGCTTGGGCGAGCGCACCTTGGTGTCGACCGGATTCACCGACACCGCCTCCACCCGCACCAGCAGGTCGTGTGCGCCCGGTTCGGGCATGGGCAACTCCACGTCGACCAGGGAGGCGGGGTCGTCGATGGGCAGGTAGCGGGTGAGGGCAACGGCTTTCATGTGGTGCTCCAGTGATTCGGGTGGGGATTCGGCGTGCGCCGTGCGGTTCATACCGGCGGCGGATTGCGTTCGGCGAACGGGCCATTCCAATAGGGGTAATAAGGGTAAGGTGGCGTGACGGCGCTGGCCGCGTCGAGCGCGGCGATCTGCCCGGGCGCAAGTTGCCAGCTGGCCGCTTCAAGGTTATGCCGCAGCTGGGTTTCGTTGCGGGCGCCGATCAGCACACTGGACACCGTGGGCCGCTGCAGCAGCCAGTTCAATGCGATCTGCGGCACGCTGCGGCCGGTCTCCGCGGCCACGGCGTCGAGCGCGTCGACGACGCGGTACAACCGCTCCTCTTCCACCGGTGGCGCAAAACCCGCGGTGTCGTGCAGGCGGCTGCCTTCGGGCCAGGGCTGGCCGCGGCGAATCCTGCCGGTGAGGCGTCCCCAACCCAGCGGGCTCCACACCACGGCGCCGACGCCCTGGTCGAGCCCCAAGGGCATCAGTTCCCACTCGTAGTCGCGGCCGATCAGCGAGTAGTAGGCCTGGTTCGCCACGAAGCGCGCATAGCCATGGCGGTCGGCGATTGCCTGCGATTTCATGAGTTGCCAGCCGGAGAAATTCGACGCGCCCAGGTAGCGCACCTTGCCCGCGCGCACCAGATCGTCCAGCGTCGACATCACTTGTTCTACCGGCGTCATCGCGTCGAAATGGTGCAGTTGCAGCAGGTCGATGTAGTCGGTGTCCAGCCGCTTCAGCGCGCGCTCGACGCCGCCGATCAGGTGATGGCGCGAGGCGCCGACATCATTGGCGCCGTCGCCAACGCGCAGGCTGATTTTGGTCGAGATGATGGTCCGATCGCGCCGGCCTTTCAGCGCCGCGCCCAGGATCGATTCCGAAGCGCCGTCGGAATAGACGTCCGCGCTGTCGAACAGGTTGACGCCGGCGTCGAGACAGATGTCGACCAGCCGGGTTGCCTCGGCCACGTCGGTTCGACCCCACGCGCCGAACAGCGGGCCCGTGCCGCCGAATGTGCCGGTGCCGAAACCGAGTGCGGGCACCTTGAAGCCGGAGCTGCCCAGATAGCGGTATTCCATGGTGATGTCCTCGCGAAAGTCAGGGCGCGGCTTCCACGCACGCCGTGGTGGCCATCCGTTGCGATGGCCTTGCATCCAGCCGCACGCTGTACAGCGCCACGGCCAGTCCGAGCAACGGCAGCAACGCGGCGGCCCAGGTCACGGCACCCAGGCCGGGACCGTGGCTGATCACCACGCCACCCAGCCAGGCGCCGATCGCGTTGCCGAGATTGAACGCGGCGATGTTGAAGCTGGACGCCAGCACCTGGCCGCCGGTGGCTTTCTGCAGCACGCGCAACTGCAGCGGCGCCACGGTGGCGAACCCCACGATGCCGAACAACGCACTGAACGCGATCATCGCCGGCTTGCTGTGCAGCGCGAATGTCATCGCGCCCAGCACGATCGCCAACGCGACCAGCGAGCCCAGCAGCGTCATCACCAGATGCTTGTCCGCCAGCCGGCCGCCGAGCAGGTTGCCCACCACCATGCCGCCGCCGAACACCAGCAGGATCGGCGACACCGCACTGTCGGCGAAGCCGGTGACGCGGGTGAGGATGGGCTGGATGTAGGTGAACATCGCAAACACCCCGGCGAAGCCCAGCACGGTGATCAGCAGGCCGAGCAGGACTTGCGGATGCGCGATGCCCTTCAGTTCCTCGACGAAGTTCATCGGCGCCTGCTCGCCGCGGTCGGCGGGCACCAGGGTGGCGATGATGACCGTGGCCAGCACGCCGATCGCGCTGACCGCCCAGAACGTGCTGCGCCAGCCGAAGTGCAGCCCCAGCCACGCGCCGGCCGGCACGCCGAGCAGGGTCGCCACGGTCAAGCCGGTGAACATGATCGAGATGGCCGACGCCTTGCGATCCTCCGCCACCAGCCCGGTCGCCACCACCGCGCCCACGCCGAAGAAGGTGCCGTGGGCCAGCGAGGTAATCACCCGCGCGATCATCAGCACCGCGTAGCCGGGCGCCAGTGCGCTGGCCAGGTTGCCGATGGTGAAGATGATCATCAAGGCGATCAGCGCGGTCTTGTGCGGTAGCCGGCTGGTTGCCGCCGTGAGCAGCGGCGCGCCCACGAACACGCCCAGCGCATAACCGGAGATCAGCAGGCCGGCCGTGGCGATGCTCACATGCAGGTCGGCGGATACCTGCAACAGCAGGCCCATGATCACGAACTCGGTGGTGCCGATGCCGAACGCGCCGGCGGTCAACGCGTACAGCGCCAGCGGCGTGCGTGGCCGGGTGGAAAGGGAGCGCATGGCGGCAGTCCTGAAGAAACGATGCGGCAGCTTAGGCAGTTGCGTTTTATTCCGTAACCATCAAGATGGCTAATCATTTTCAACGAAACATTGATAGCCATGGATCGCATCGGCGACCTCAGCCTGTTTCTGCGAGTGCTCGACCTGGGTTCGATCAGCGCCGCCGCGCGCAGCCTGGATCTTTCGGTGGCGGTGGCCAGCCAGCGCCTGAAGCGGCTGGAGCGCGAGCTGGGCGTGCGCCTTTTGCACCGGACCACGCGCCAGCTGCATGCCACGCCCGAGGGCATACAGCTGGCCGAGCAGGGTCGCGCGCTGGTGGAGGACCTGGAATCGCTCACCGGTGGACTGCGCCAGAGTGCCACCGAGGTCAGCGGCACGCTGCGGGTCACCATGTCCGCTGCGTTCGGCAGCCAATACGTTTCGCCGCTGCTGCCGGAGTTTCTCGGCCTGCATCCGCGGGTGAAGCTGAGCGTGAATCTCGATGACCAGGTCGTGGACCTGGTCGGCTCCGGCTTCGACCTGGGCATCCGCATCGGCGACATGGGCGACTCGGCGCTGGTGGCGCGCCGGCTGGCCAGCAACCGGCGCGTGCTGTGCGCGTCGCCGGCGTATCTGCAAAAGCACGGGTTGCCACGCACGCCGGCGGATCTGGCCACGCACGACTGCCTGCTGCTGGTCGGCAGCCAGGGCAGGCAGGATGTGTGGCACTTCACGGACCGCGAGGGGCGCGACATCGCGCAACGGGTACAGGGCCGTTTCGAGAGCAACCAGGGCGCGCTGTTGCGCGATGCGGTGGTAGCCGGGCTTGGCATCGCGATGCATTCGCTGTGGCATGTGCACGAGCCATTGCGCAGTGGCCAGTTGCAATTGTTGCTGCCGGACTACCCGATCCACACCACCGGCATCTACGCGGTGATGCCGCAGCGCCGATTGGTGCCGCCGCGGGTACGTGCCTTCATCGATTTCCTGGCCGGACGGTTCGGCGACCATCCGCCGTGGGAGTGTTGAGCGGCGTTGTAAGCTTGCTGCATCCCCGCCAGCCACAGGAATCCCGATGCCCACTCCGGACACAACGAATCCGCCGCGCCGCGGCCTGTTGCGCGGTATCGCCGCCGCCATCGCGCTGGTGTTGCTGCTGGTGCTGGCGCTGATGTGGTGGTGGGATGCCGAGCCGCCGCTGTTCGATCCGCCCACCGTCGCGCAGGCCCAGTTGCAGGACCTGAAGCGACCCGCCAGCGTGGGCGCCACCACCACCGCCACCCTGATCGAATCGGTGCGCACGCTGCTGGACAAGCGCGGCGGCTACCTCAGCAACGACAAGCTGCCGCCGGGCGCGTGGATGGACAACGTGCCGAACTGGGAGTTCGGCTCGCTCACCGCCTCGCGTGACCTGGTGCGCGCACTGCGCAACGACTTCAGCCGCTCGCAGGCGCAATCCACCGAAGACAAGGACCTGGCCGAAGCCGATCCGCTGCTCAACAGCCCGAACGACCGCTGGCTGCTGCCCAGTTCCGAGAGCCAGTACAGCAAGGCGATTGGCCATCTGGACGGCTATCTGTCGCGCCTGGGCGACGACGAGGGGGCGTCGGCGCATTTCTACGCCCGCGCCGACAACCTGGCCGATTACCTGCAGCTGGTGTCGTCGCGACTGGGCTCGTTGTCGCAACGGTTGTCGGCCAGCGTGGGCCAGATGCGCATCGGCGATGCCGGCGCCGACCAGCCGGCCTCTGCCAGCACCAGTGCCCTGGCCGCGCCCGCCCGTAGCCAGCTGGTGAAAACGCCCTGGACAAAGATCGACGACAACTTCTACGAGGCGCGCGGCTACACCTGGGCGCTGCTGGAGCAGCTCAAGGCCATGCAGCATGATTTCGGTCCCATCCTGCGCAGCAAGCACGCCGACGTGAGCCTGCAGCAGGTGATCCGCGAGCTGGAGGAAGCCCAGCGCCCACTGCACAGCCCGATGGTGTTGAACGGCTCGCCGTTCGGCTTCTTCGCCAACCATTCGCTGGTGATGGCGAACTACGTGTCGCGCGCGAATGCGGCGATCATCGATTTGCGGGAGTTGCTCAAGCGGGGTTGAGCGGGGGCGAAGAGCGAGGAGCCGCGGCGGTCGGATGAGGCCGGATGAGGCCGTAATTGCCGCACCTCAGCGCCAGAGAGCACCGTAATACCCTCTCCCCTGCGGGGAGAGGGCAGGGGAGAGGGGGCGGGTGCTTGCGGGAGAGCTGATGAGGCAGCTTCCGTGCGCCGTGGAAAGCTGCGTTGGAGCTTCCCCGCAGCGTGTCCCCCTCTCCCAACCCTCTCCCCGCAGGGGAGAGGGGATTACGGCATGTGCCGGCTTTGAGGTGGGCGGGTGTGGGTTCCGGGCGCCGGGAAGAAGCTTCTTGGAGCTTCCCCGCGGCGTGTCCCCTCTCCCAACCTCTCCCCGCGGGGAGAGGAGATTACGGCATTTACCGGCTTTGAGGCGTGCCGTTACGGCAGCGTCCGGTTTGCCGGTTCGCCTCAGGCTTTCGCCTTCTTTTCCGCCTGGTAGCGGGCGATGCCGGCGGTGATTTCGGTTTTGGCTTCTTCGGCGCCGACCCAGCCGGCGACCTTGACCCACTTGCCCTTCTCCAGGTCCTTGTAGTGCTCGAAGAAGTGGCCGATGCGCTCCAGCCAGTGCGGCGAGACGCCTTTCATGTCGTTGATGTGTGCGTAGCCCGGGAACACCTTGGGCGAGGGGATCACCACCAGTTTCTCGTCTTCGCCGGCTTCGTCGGTCATCTTCAGCATGCCGACCGGATGGCAGCGGATCACCGAGCCCACGGTCAGCGGCAGGGGCAGGATCACCAGCGCGTCCAGCGGGTCGCCGTCGCCGCCCAGGGTACCGGGCACATAACCGTAGTTGCACGGGTAGCGCATCGGCGTGGACAGGATGCGGTCGACGAAGATCGCGCCGCTTTCCTTGTCCACCTCGTACTTCACCGGCTCCGCGTCCTTGGGGATTTCGATGATGACGTTGATTTCTTCCGGCACGTTGCGACCGGCGGGGACGAGATGCAAACCCATGGGGTGTCCTAGGCAAGAGAGGGGAAAGTCAGCCGCCTAGGATACGCCAAACCTTGCTGCATCGCAGCGGCCGGGGCTGCCGCGCGGGTCGTGGCGGGCGACGGATCAGCGCCTGGAACCCTGCCCGAAGGGCCGTTCGCGGAGCCAGTGGGTGGCGATCCATTTCTCGCCCTGGAGCACCGGCAAGCCGGCGTGCAGTGAGCTCTGATCGCCGCCCTCGTAGGCGAAATAGACCGCCGACCCGCGTCGCGCCGCCACGGTGAGCCCGATTTCGGGGAACGCCGTGCCGCCGCCGCGTTCGGGCGTGTTGAGGTACATCACCACGCTGGCGATGCGCTGCCCCGCGCGGGCGGTGAGTTTGTCGTACCCGGGCAGGGCCGGGTCGAACCAGTCGTAATGCGGCTCGTACTCCTGCCCGGGACCGTAATGCAGGATCTGCAGGCCCTCGCCGTGGCTGGCCGGTACGCCAAGCAGCTGCGCCAGGCGCTGCTCGATGGTGGCGACCAGCGGCGTCTCGCCCGCGCGAAAGAACATGCCCTCGCTGGTGCGGCGGTGATCGACCTGCTGTTTGCCCTCGCTGTCCACGGTCAGCGCGCGCTGCAGGCGCGGCCGTGCCAGTTCGATCAGGTCGGCGCATTCCCGTTCCGACAGCAGGCCGTCGAGCACACGCAAGGCCGGCGCGTCGACGCTCACCGGAATGCCGATGGTGCGCCCGTCGATGACGACTTCCGGTGCCTCCGGGTGCCTCGTGCGCAAACCGCCCGGTTTGCCGGTGCTGGCGTGCAGGGCGGCCAGCGGCAGTTTCATCACCTCGGCCACGATGCTGCGGCTCTGCCGTGGGTCGTAGCCGTTTTCCTTCATCAGGCGCAGGACGTCATCGACGCCATGGCCGGCCCGGGTGGTTGCGAGAATCCATTTGCGCAGTTCAGGACTGATGGTGACGCGAGGGTACATGTGGGGGCAGTCGGGCTGATCGAGGAAGCGCAAAGCTTACCTGCCGAACCGCCGGCAGGTTGCGATACCCCGGCGCTGGCTTTCCGCTACTTCAACTGATCCCACAGGAAGTCGTACGCCATCGCGTGCATGTGCGCGGATTGCCGGTTGTCGGCACCGGCGCCGTGGCCGCCTTCGAGGTTCTCGTAGAACCACACGTTCGGATGACCTTGCGCCTGCATGCGCGCGGCCATCTTGCGCGCCTGCACCGGGCCCACGCGGTCGTCGCTGGTGGCCGTGTAGAACAGCACCGGCGGGTAATCCACGCCTTTTTTCACGTTCTGGTACGGCGAGAAGGTCTTGATGAAGTTCCAATCGGCGCTGTCGGGGTTGCCGTACTCGGCCATCCACGAGGCGCCGGCGGAAAGGTGGATGTAGCGCTTCATGTCCAGCAGCGGCACCTCGCAGGCGATGGCGCCGAACAGTTGCGGATACATGGTGAGCATGTTGCCCATTAACAGGCCGCCGTTGCTGCCGCCCTCGGCGCCGAGATGGTCGGGCGAGGTGACGCCGCGCTTGATCAGGTCTTTGGCCACCGCCGCGAAGTCCTCGTAGGCACGCGGGCGGTTGGCTTTCAAGGCGGCCTGGTGCCACTGCGGGCCGTATTCGCCGCCGCCGCGGATGTTGGCGATCACGTAGACGCCGCCGCGCTCCAGCCAGGCACGGCCGATGCTGCCGCTGTAGTGCGGCTGCAGCGAGACTTCGAAACCGCCGTAGCCGTACAGCAGCGTGCGGTTGCTGCCGTCGAGCTTGATGTTTTTCGGGGCGATCTCGAAATACGGCACGCGAGTGCCATCCTTCGAGCTCACGAAATGCTGGCTCACGGTAAAGGCCGAGGCGTCGAAGAACGCCGGGTCCTGCTTGATCGTGGTGGCCGGCTCGCTGCCCAGCACGCCGCGTTGCAGCGCGGTGGGCGCCAGGAAACCGGTGACGTCGAGCCAGTATTCGTCGCTGTGGTCGGGGTCGGTACTGACCACGCTGATCGTGCTCATGCCCGGCGCGCCGGGCAGGCTTTCACGCTTCCAGTCGCCCGCCTGCGGTGTCAGCACCTCGAGCCGGCTCTTCACGTCGTCCAGGATGTCCAGGATCAGGTGGTGCTGGGTCCAGTCGTACGAGGCGAGCGAGGTGTGCGCATCGGGCTTGAACAGAACCGTGAAGTGCGGCTTGCCAGCCATGAACGCATCGAAATTCGCCGCCAGCAGTGCACCGGACGGGTAGGTGGTGCCGCCCACCGTCCATGGCGAGCGCGTCTGCACCAGCAGCCATTCGCGATGCGCATCGGCGCTGGCGTCGGTGGGTACGTCCACGCGTACCAGCTTGCCGTCGATGCGCTGGTACAGCTCGCTGTGGAAGAAGTCCTTCGCCACGGAGACGAAATCGCGCTCGAAGCCCGGCGTGCGGTCGTGGTAGGCGCCGACGGCCAGGTCCTTGGATTTGCCCTCGTACACGATGGTGGCCGATGACAGCGGCGTGCCGCGTTTCCACTCCTTGACGATGCGCGGATAGCTCGACTCGGTCATCGTGCCGGGGCCGAAATCCGTGCCGACGTAAAGCGTGTCGTCGTCGATCCAGCCGGTTTCGGTCTTCGCCACCGGCAGGTCGAAGCCGCCTTTCACGAACGATTTGCTGGGGATGTCGAATTCGCGCACGGCCACCGCGTCACCGCCATCGGGCGACAGCGAGATCAGGCAGCGGTTGAAATCCGGCTTCAGGCATTGCGTGCCCTTGAACACCCAGCGCTTGTCTTCGGCCTTGTTCAGCGCGTCCACGTCCAGCAGCACTTCCCAGTCGGGGTTCGCCTTGCGGTATTCGGCCAGCGTGGTGCGGCGCCATACGCCGCGCGGATGCGCCTTGTCGCGCCAGAAGTTGTAGAGGTAATCGCCGCGGCGGTTGACGTCGGGGATGCGCGCGTCGGAGTCGAGCACTTCTAGGATGCCGTCGCGGGTTTTCTCGAAACCTGCGCCAGCGGCGAACCGCGCCGCCGTCTTCGCATTCTCCTTTTCCACCCAGGCCAGCGGGCGGGCGCCGTGGATGTCTTCCAGCCACAGGAAGGGATCGTCGGTGGCTGCCGTAGTGGCGGGTTGGGCGGTGGTCTTGTCGCGGGCATGGGCGTCGTTCATGCCCGTCAGTGTGACGCCCAGCGCCAGCATCAGCCAGACCGATCGATTCATTGTCATGGGAGGTCCTGCGATAAGTGATCTGTCGCCAGTGTGCCATTGCGTAACGGTGGGCACGCGTGACTAAAGTCAGTGCGGAGGGTGGGGCATGGGGCAGAAAAGGCGAACCCCGCGTGGGCGGGGTTCGTTTGGAGATTCGGCGTGGTGTCGGCCAGGAGCGCGAGGTAGGTGAGTTGGTCTGCGCTTGAGCTCCCTCTCCCCAACCCCTCTCCCGCAAGCGGGAGAGGGGCGATGGTGCCGGGCAGGCGTTGCTTTGTTTTACAGCAAGGGAATCAGCAGCAGTGCCACGATGTTGATGATTTTGATCAAGGGGTTTACCGCGGGGCCCGCGGTGTCCTTGTACGGGTCGCCCACGGTGTCGCCGGTGACGGCGGCCTTGTGTGCTTCCGAGCCCTTGCCGCCGTGGTTGCCGTCCTCGATGTACTTTTTGGCGTTGTCCCAGGCACCGCCGCCGGTAGTCATCGAAATGGCCACGAACAGGCCGGTGACGATGGTGCCGATCAGCACGCCGCCCAGCGCTTGCGCGCCGGCTTCGGGGCCGCCAAGCCATTTGAAGCCGAAGATCACCAGCACCGGCACCAGCACCGGCAGCAGCGACGGCAGGATCATTTCGCGGATGGCCGAACGGGTCAGCATGTCCACCGCGCGCGAATATTCCGGCTTGGCGGTGCCGGCCATGATGCCCGGGATATCACGGAACTGACGGCGCACTTCCACCACCACCGCACCGGCCGCGCGGCCGACGGCTTCCATCGCCATCGCGCCGAACAGGTACGGGATCAGGCCGCCGATCAGCAGGCCGATGATCACGTAATGGTTCGACAGGTCGAAACTCACGATGGCGCCATTGAAGTGCTGGCTGAGGTTGTGCGTGTAATCGGCAAACAGCACCAGCGCCGCCAGTGCCGCCGAACCGATCGCGTAGCCTTTGGTCACCGCCTTGGTGGTGTTGCCCACGGCGTCCAGCGGGTCGGTGACGCCGCGCACTTCCGGCGGCAGGTCGGCCATCTCGGCGATGCCGCCGGCGTTGTCGGTGATCGGGCCGTAGGCGTCCAGCGCCACGATCATGCCGGCCATCGACAGCATGGCGGTTGCTGCGATGGCGATACCGTACAGGCCGCCCAGCGCGTAGGCGCCCCAGATCGCGGCGCATACCGCGATCACCGGCCACGCGGTGGATTTCATCGACACGCCCAGACCCGCGATGATGTTGGTGCCGTGGCCGGTGGTGGAGGCGGCCGCGATGTGCTGCACCGGCTTGTACTGCGTGCCGGTGTAGTACTCGGTGATCCACACGATCGCGCCGGTCAGCGCCAGGCCGATCAGCGTGCAACCCCACAGGTTCATCGCGCCGTGGCTGAAATCGGGCATCAGGCGCGTGGTGATGGGGTAGAAGGCCACCGCCGCCAGCACCGCCGACACCACCACGCCCTTGTACAGCGCGCCCATGATCGAGCCGCCCGGTTTCACCTTCACGAACAGCGTGCCGATGATCGAGGCGATGATCGACACCGCGCCCAGCAGCAGCGGATACAGCACCGCGTTGGCGCCAACTTCGCTCACCATCAGGCTACCCAGCAGCATGGTGGCAATGACAGTGACCGCGTAGGTCTCGAACAGGTCGGCGGCCATGCCGGCGCAGTCGCCCACGTTGTCGCCCACGTTGTCGGCGATCACCGCGGGGTTGCGCGGGTCATCCTCGGGAATGCCGGCCTCGACCTTGCCGACCAGGTCCGCGCCCACGTCCGCACCCTTGGTGAAGATGCCGCCACCCAGCCGCGCGAAGATGGAGATCAGCGAGCTGCCGAAGGCAAAGCCCACCAACGCGTGCAGCGCCGGCTCGCCGGTGATGCCCATGCGGTTGAGGATCAGCCAGTAACCGGCCACGCCCAGCAACGCCAACCCCACCACCAGCATGCCGGTGATGGCGCCGCCGCGGAACGCCACGTCCATCGCCTTGCCCAGACCGCCGCGTGCCGCCTCGGCGGTGCGCACATTGGCCTGTACCGAAACGTTCATGCCGATGTAGCCGGCCGCGCCGGACAGCGCGGCGCCCAGCAGAAAGCCGATCGCCGTCGGCCAGCTGAGGAAAAAACCGATCAGCAGAAGCAGCACCACGCCGACCATCGCGATGGTGGTGTACTGGCGGTTGATGTAGGCGCGGGCGCCTTCCTGGATCGCCGCCGCGATTTCCTGCATCCGTTCATTGCCTGGCGATTTCGCCAGGATCCAGCGTGCCGACAACGCGCCGTACAACACCGCCACTACGGCACACCCCAGAACGATCCACCAGCCATACTGCTGCAGCATCGGAGCCTCCCCTTGAGTTGTCAGTGGCCGTCCGGACGGGCGGTCGCATCGAGTATAGGCAGAGGTTGGCGCGCGGAGCGTTGTGCGGCGCAGCGTCTTTCCGGATGGCCGGAAACAACGAGGCCGTGCACGAATGCACGGCCCCGGTTATTGCAACTGCGTGTGATCAGTGCAACGCCACGTCCAGAATGATGCCGGTGGCGATGGCGACCAGCAGGTAGTCGCTGTTGTCGGCCCTCACCCAGTGATAGCCGCGCGGCGGCGGGCGCAGGCGGTAGTGGCGGTAATCGCGCACTACGTAGACCGGCCCACCATAGCGATGGCCGCGCTGCCAGCGATGGCGGTAGTGCGGACGGTCGTAGCCATAGCGGCGGTGATCCTCGTGGATGACCACGCGCGTGCGGTTGTAGCGGCGGTCGTCGTGGCGGCGGACATCATGGCGGTCGTGGCCGCCGCGTCGCCCGTCGTAGCGATGGTCGTTGCGCTCATGATGCTGACCGCGCCGGTCATGGTCACGAGGGCCGTGTTGGGCCAGCGCCAGGTTGCCGGTAGCCAGCAAGGCCACGGCAATAAGCAAACGACTGACAAGTTTCATGGCGTTCTCCCTCGGTAAGCGCTCGACGCACGATGGCTGTCGCAGCGGATGGGTGAATCGTAGAAACGCTTAGCTGAACCCTGCGCGTGCGGAGGTTTGGCTTTTCAGCCGGCACTCAGCAAGCGGTCGATCACCGGTCTCAGGGCTTGAACGCCGGTAGCCGGGTGGTCACTGCCGTGTTTTTCAGCCGCACGTAGTTGGGCAGGCCGTTCTTGCCATAGGGCAACGGCGCCTCGCCGCGGATCAACGGCGACAGATAACGGCGCGCAGCGGCGGTGATGCCGAAGCCGTCGCGGGTGATGAAGCTTTTCGGCATCTTCTTTTCGCGGTTGGCGATCTTGGCCAGCGGTGCCGGTTCGATCTTCCAGCGGTACGGCGCGTCGGCGCTGCGCACGATCACCGGCATCACCGCGTTCATGCCGGCCAATGCGTAGTCGACTGCGGCGCGGCCCACGGCGAAAGCCTGGTCGGCGTCCACCTTCGAGGCCGCATGCCGCGCCGAGCGCTGCAGGTAATCGGGTACCGCCCAGTGATACTTGTAACCCAGCTTCTCCTTCACCAGCGCCGCCAGTACCGGTGCCACGCCACCCAGCTGCGCGTGGCCGAACGCGTCGCGCGTGCCCGCTTCGGCCAGAAACTGCCCGGCCGCGTTGCGCACGCCCTCGGACGCCACCACCGTGCACCAGCCCACGCGTTCCACCGTGGCCTTCACCCGCGCCAGGAACGCCGCCTCGTCGAACGCGTTCTCGGGAAACAGGATGACGTGCGGCGCCGCGTCTGCGTCTTCGCCGGCCAGCCCGGCGGCCGCCGCGATCCAGCCGGCGTGGCGGCCCATCACTTCCAGGATGAACACCTTGGTCGAGGTTTCCGCCATCGAGGCCACGTCCAGGCTGGCTTCCAGGGTGGAGATGGCGGTGTATTTGGCCACCGAACCGAAGCCGGGGCAGCAGTCGGTCACCACCAGATCGTTGTCCACCGTCTTGGGCACGCCGATGCAGCGGATGTCGTAGCCCAAGGTCTTGCCGATCTGCGACAGCTTCAGCGCGGTATCGGCCGAGTCGTTGCCGCCGTTGTAGAGAAACCAGCGGATGTCGTGGGCGCGGAACACCTCGATCAGCCGCTCGTATTCGGCGCGGTTGTCCTCCAGCGATTTCAGCTTGTAGCGGCACGAACCGAACGCGCCCCCCGGCGTATGGCGCAGGGCGGCAATCGCACTGGCGGTTTCCTTTGTGGTGTCGATCAGGTCCTCGCGCAGCGCACCCAGAATGCCGTTGCGCGCGGCGTAGACCTTGACGCCCTTGGCCCGCGCCGCCTCGATGACGCCGGCGGCAGTGGCGTTGATGACGGCGGTGACGCCGCCGGACTGGGCATACAACAGGTTTCCGGTGGTGGCGGAGGAACGACGGGCGGGGCTCATGGCTGTCCTCGGAAAACGGCAAAAGCGGAGTGTCGCCGGGCAACTCCAACGCGGCAATCGGCGCGGGCCGCCAGCGCCCGGCGGCGTAACGCGGCAGCATGCACGGTTTGACGGAAACGGGTGCAGACGTTAATTTGACGGTTGGTTTTCGGGATACGTTCGGGCGGCGGCAGTGTGCAGCGGCCCGTCGAACTTGTGGAGCATTATGCGACTCGTCCTACTTGGTGCGCCCGGCTCGGGCAAAGGTACACAAGCCGCCCGGTTGAAGACGGATCTTGCCGTGCCGCATATCTCGACCGGTGACATGCTGCGCGCGGCCGTGGCCGCCGGCACGCCGATGGGGCTGAAGGCCAAGGCGGTGATGGACGCCGGCCAGCTGGTTTCCGACGACATCCTGCTGGGCATGCTGGAAGACCGCCTGTCCCAGGCCGATGCGAAGTCCGGTTTCATCCTGGATGGTTACCCGCGCAATCTGGCCCAGGCCGATGCGCTGGATCAGCTGCTGGCCAAGATCGGCCAGCCGCTGGATGCGGTGATCAAGCTGGAAGTGCCCAACGAAGCCATCATTCGTCGCTGCGAAATCCGTTTCGCTGCCGAAGGCCGCGCCGACGACAACCCCGATACCGTGCGTCGCCGGCTGGGCATCTTTGCCGAGCAGACCGCGCCGGTCGCCGATTTCTACGCCCGCCGCGGCAAGCTGCAGGTGGTCGATGGCGTGGGTGAGCTGGACGAAGTCACCGCGCGCATCAAGCAGGCACTGCAACGCGACCCGGCAGTAGCCAACGGCTGAGTTTTTCCCTTCCCGCCGGGAAGGGTTTTCAGGAAGCCCGGCATGCGTCTGCATATTCTCGGTATCTGCGGCACCTTCATGGGCGGTGTCGCCGCCTTGGCGCGCGAGCTCGGCCTCACGGTCGAGGGTTCCGACGCCAACGTCTACCCGCCGATGAGCGACCAGCTCGAGGCCCTCGGCATCGAGTTGATGCGCGGGTACGACGCGAAACATCTGCAGTCGGCGCCTGATCTGGTGGTGGTCGGCAACGCGATGAGCCGCGGCAACCCGGCGGTGGAATACATGCTCGACCAGCGGCTGCGCTACGTCTCGGGGCCGCAATGGCTGGGCGAGACGGTGCTGGCCGGGCGCGACGTGCTGGCGGTGGCCGGCACGCATGGCAAGACCACCACCACGAGCCTGCTGGCGCATCTGCTGGAAAGCGCGGGGATGGCGCCCGGTTTCCTGGTGGGCGGGGTGCCGGGGAATTTCGGGGTGTCGGCGAGGTTGGGCGGAAAGCAGCCTTGTGGCGCCCAGAGTCCCCCTTCCGGCGCTGCGCGCCTCCTTCCCCCGCGAGCGGGGGACGTTAGAGTGGAGCCGTCTTCGACGGCGCCATTTGTCATTGAAGCGGACGAGTACGACACCGCGTTCTTCGACAAGCGCAGCAAGTTCGTGCATTACCGGCCGCGCATCGCGATCCTCAACAACCTGGAATACGACCACGCGGACATCTTTCCCGACGTGGGCGCCATCCAGCGCCAGTTCCATCATCTCGTGCGCACGGTGCCCGGCAACGGCCGGCTGATCGTCAACGCCATGGACGAGCGCCTGGCCGAGGTGCTGGCGATGGGCTGCTGGACGCCGGTGGAAACGTTTGGCATCGGCTGCGGCGACTGGCAGGCCAGCCTGATCGAGGCCGACGGCTCGGCGTTTGCCGTGCATCGAAACGGCGAATTGATCGGTGAAATCCACTGGCCCTTGCTGGGCAACCACAGCGTGATGAACGCGCTGGCCGCATTGGCTGCCGCCACGGCGGCGGGCGCCGATCCGCGTGCGTTGCTGCCGGCCTTTGCCGGTTTTCACAGCGTGAAACGGCGGATGGAACTGGTCGGTGAAGTGGGTGGCGTATGCGTCTACGACGATTTCGCCCACCATCCCACCGCCATCGCCACCACGCTGGCGGGGTTGCGCGCCAAGGTGGGTGCGGCGCGCATCCTGGTGGCGTTGGAGCCGCGTTCCAATTCCATGCGCCAGGGCGCGCACGCCGCCGCGCTGGCGCCGTCGCTGGCCGATGCCGACGCGGTGGTTTTCCTGCAGCGCCCCGACCTGCCGTGGAATGCGGCCGAGGTCACCGACGCGCTGAAGGGGCGCGGCGCCACCGCGCCCAGCGTCGACGCGTTGCTCGCCGATCTGCAGGCACTGGCGCGGCCCGGCGACCAGGTGGTGTTCATGTCCAATGGCGGCTTCGACAACGCGCCGCACCGCTTTGTCGAGCGGCTGGCGAAACAGTAACTTCCGTCCGCGTTTCGGCGTGCGCCGTGGCTTGCGTTCACGCGACGGCTTGTGACTAACTCGAACACATGGCCGGCCCCGTCTCTTTCCCCGATGTGCCGTTGTTTCCGCTGCGCACCGTGCTGTTTCCCGGTGGGCAGCTGGCCTTGCGCATTTTCGAGCCGCGCTACCTGGACATGGTGCGCGAATGTGCACGGCAGGACAGCGGTTTCGGCATCTGCCTGATCCTGCAGGGGCGCGAGACAGGCACGCCGGCGATCCCCGCCGCGGTGGGCACGATCGCCCGCATCACCGATTTCCATACCGGCGGCGACGGCTTGCTGACGATCGTGGTCGAGGGTGGTGCGCGTTTCCGCGTCGACCGCACCCGCGCGCGCTCAGACGGCCTGCTGCGTGGCAGCGTGGCGATGTGGCCGCCCGAACCGCCGCAGGAGGTCCCGGTGGAATTCGCGCTGCTGCAGAGCATCGCCGAGCGACTGGTGGAAACGATGACGCCGCAGTCCCGCCACGCGCCGCGTTCGATGTACGACGACGCCGGCTGGGTCGGGTTTCGCCTTGCCGAGCTGCTGCCGCTGGACGTGGAGGAGCAACAGCACATGCTGGAGCTGACCGACCCCTTGCAGCGGCTCGCCGAGCTGCGCGACGTGCTGCCCCGGTTCCAGAAATCCTAGGCCGCGTAGGCCGATTGGGGCAGGCCGTAAGGCCAATGCCCAACTGGCTGAAAGCACACTGATTCTTCACGCCACGACGGCGCATCATTAGCGCTCGGTGTGGTGCGTTCTGAATGGCCGGATGGCGTGCAGGGCACATCACGGATGCGACAGGGACATGGAGCAGCTGCGGAAGGGGGCCGGGTTGCCTGAACCGAGGTTTCTGGTGCACGCCAGGACCTGGGCGGGAGAGGCAAATGGTCAATGGCAGCCGGGGTTGTGTGGTGTGGTTCGGCCACCCCGCCGAACATGAGCGCGACATCCTGATCCGGGCCGGCTGGCAGATTCGCCGGGTCGGCACCGCGGTTGGCGTGGATACGGGGGCACACCAGGGTGACGGTGTGGTCGCGCTGGCCGACATGCGCCACTGCGACGCGCCGGCACTGGCATCGATGGATCGACTGATGGCCGAGCACAGCGGCATCCCCTGGATCGTGTTGCGCGCACCGGAAACCCCCGCGCGGGAGCCGTCGGTGAAACGCGTGCTGGAAAGCGGTCGCGAGATCCTGATGGCGCCGATCGACATGCCGCAGTTGCTGGATGCGTTGCGGCGGGCGGGGGACGCGTCGCGGCAGGACGTCACCGGCGGCGATCACCTGGCGGAGATGGTTGGCCGCAGCCCTGCGATGGCCGCCACGGTGGCCAGCGTGCACAAGTTTGCGCCCGTTGAACTGCCCGTATTGATCACCGGCGAGACGGGCACGGGCAAGGAAGTGGCCGCCGCCGCGCTGCATCGCATGTCAGCCCGGCGGACGGGGCCGTTCGTGCCGATCAACTGCGGCGCGATGGCGCCCAACCTGGTGCAGTCGGAGTTGTTCGGCCATGAGCGCGGCGCGTTCACCGGCGCCAACACGCGGCGCATCGGGCACATCGAGAGCGCCGCCGGCGGCACCGTGTTCCTGGACGAGGTGGGCGATCTCCCGCTGGAAGCGCAAACCAACCTGCTGCGTTTCCTGCAGGAAGGCTCGCTGGAGCGCGTGGGCAGCAGCCAGCCGATCAGTATCGACGTGCGCGTGCTGGCCGCCACCCATGTCGACCTGGAAAAGGCGGTGGCGCAAGGCAGCTTCCGCGAGGATCTGTACTACCGCCTCAATGTTTTGCGCCTGCACATGCCGCCGCTGCGCGAACGTGGTGGCGATGTCGAACTGCTGGCGCAGCATTTTCTGGATCACTTCCGCGAGCAGCACTGCAGCTATGCGCGTGGCTTCAGCAGTGCCGCGCGACGTGCGATGCGCGGCTACTCCTGGCCCGGCAACGTGCGCGAATTGCTGAACCGGGTGCAGCGCGCCGCCGTCGTGGCGGAGGATGCGCTGATCGGTCCGGCGGACCTGGACTTGCGCACCAACGTCGGCATGATCCATCGCAGTCTTGGCCTGGCACGCGTGGCGGCCGAGCGCGACGCCATCGTCACCTGCCTGCGCGAAAGCCAGTTCAACATCAGCGAATGCGCGCGCCGGCTGAGCATCTCCCGGGTCACCGTCTATCGGTTGTGCAAGAAGCACCAGCTGCAACTGGAGGACATGCGCTGATCCGCGGGTCGCGAGCGGGTGTGCGGGGCGCTAGGGGTGACCTTGCGGGCCACCGCTTCAGGTTCCGGCGCCGTACGTGGATAATTGGCGGGAAGCCACCCGCTTGCGGGTGGACTGACACCATCCCCTTCCGATTCCACGAGGCTTCGCCGATGGCGAAGTCTGGAGCCACTCATGCAATCGCCCAGCCCCAACACGGCATCCCTGATCGACCTCGCCCATTACTGGTTGCCGCTGTATCGACCGCGCGCCATGGTGCTCGACTACGGCAGGGGTTCGCGTCTGTGGGATACCGACGGCAACGATTACGTGGATTTCGGCGCCGGTATCGCGGTGAATTCGCTGGGACACCAGGACCCGGACCTGCTGGCCGCGCTGACCGCGCAGGCGCACAAGCTGTGGCACACCAGCAACGTGTTCTATACCGAGCCGCCGTTGCGTTTGGCGGAGGAACTGGTGGCGGCTGCGGATTTCGCCGAACGCGTATATCTGTGCAACTCCGGCACGGAAGCGAACGAGGCTGCGATCAAGCTGGTGCGCAAGTGGGCGGCCGCGCAAGGCAGGCCACCGGAGCGGCGGGTGATCGTTACCTTCCGCGGCTCCTTCCATGGCCGCACGCTGGGCGCTGTCACCGCCACTGCGCAGCCGAAATACCAGCAGGGTTACGAGCCGTTGCCGGAGGGTTTCCGCTACCTCGATTTCAACGACGCGTCGGCGCTGGAAGCGGCGTTCGCCGCCAATGACATCGCCGCGGTGATGGTCGAGCCGGTGCAGGGCGAGGGCGGTGTCATGCCTGCCGCGCCGGGCTTTCTGAAGCGGGTGCGCGAATTGTGCGATGCGCACGACGCCTTGCTGGTGCTGGATGAAATCCAGTGCGGCATGGGTCGCACCGGCACCTTGTTTGCCCATCCGCAGGACGGCGTGACACCCGACATCGTCACCCTGGCCAAGGCGCTGGGTTGCGGCTTCCCGATCGGCGCGATGCTGGCCGGGCCCAAGGTGGCCGAGGTCATGCAATACGGTGCACACGGCACCACCTTCGGCGGCAATCCCATGGCGGCCGCGGTGGCGCGCGTGGCGTTGCGCAAACTGGCGTCACCGGTGCTGCTGGAGAATGTAGAGAAGCAGGGTGCGGCGCTGCGGGCAGGCCTGGCCGCCATCGGCGAGGAAAGCGGCCTGTTCGCTAGCATCCGTGGCCGCGGACTGATGCTGGGTGCAGTCCTGGCTGACGCCTACAAGGGCCGCGCCGGCGACATCCTGGAATGCGCGGCGAAACATGGTGTGCTGCTGCTGCAGGCCGGGCCGGATGTGCTACGGCTGGTGCCGCCGCTGAACATCGGCGGCGCCGACGTGGTCGAAGGGCTGTCGCGCCTGCGCCTGGCCGTGCAGGAGCTGACGTCCGCCTGATGGATGACGCCTGCCCGTTCTGCGCGATCGTCAGTGGCGTGGCGCCGGCCAACGTGATCCTGGATGACGGCAAGGTGCTGGCCTTCATGGATTGGCGCCAGGCGGTACCGGGCCACGTGCTGGTGATACCACACCGGCATGTGCCCGATATCTACACACTGGCCGACGACGAGGCCGCGGCGTTGATGCAGGCGACCGTGCGGGTGGCCCGCGCGTTGCGTGCCGCGTACGATCCGCCGGGCCTGAACCTGTGGCAGTCGAACGGCGAAGCAGGCGGGCAGGAGGTCTTCCATTTCCACCTGCACGTGCACCCGCGCCGGGTCGACGACGGCCTGCTGCGCGTGTATCCCGATGCCGTCCCGCCGCGGAGCGGCGCCGATCAGCTCGCCGCCATCGCGCGCACGCTCAAGGCGCGACTCGAGCATTGATCGACACCTGCACCGGCCGCTCACCGGCCGCGTTGCATCATGGTTTTTTCATCACCCTACGGAGCTGCGATGAAATATCTGCACAGCATGGTTCGCGTACGCGACCTCGACGCCTCCCTGCGCTTCTATTGCGAAGGGCTGGGCCTGCGCGAAGTGCGCCGCATGGAAGTGCCCGCTGGGCGCTACACGCTGGTATTCCTGTCGGCGGCTGAAAGCCCGGACGCGGAAGTGGAGCTGACCTACAACTGGGACGCCGACGAGGATTACGGCTCAGCGCGCAATTTCGGCCATCTGGCGTTTCGCGTCGACGACATCTACGCCACCTGCGAACGCCTGCAGTCGATGGGTTACACCATCGGCCGTCCACCCCGTGACGGCCACATGGCCTTCGTGCGCTCGCCCGACCTCATCTCGATCGAGTTGCTGCAGGACGGGCATCTGGAGCCGCGCGAACCATGGGCGTCGATGCCGAACACGGGCGTCTGGTGACGCCCGTGCGGTGCGCGTCTTCGTCAGCCGCGCGCCTGGCGTAGCGCGCCGCGCGCGGCTTCCAGCGTATCGGCGATGTCCTGGTCGCTGTGCGCGCTGGACATGAAGCCGGCTTCGAACGCCGAAGGCGCCAGATACACGCCGCGCTCCAGCATGCCGTGGAAGAAACGGTTGAACAGGCCGCTGTCCGCCGCCGTCGCCTGCGCGTAGCTCTCGACCTTTTCCGCGCTGAAGAACAAGCCGAACATGCCGCCGACACGATTCGTGCTGAACGGCACGCCTTCGCCATCAGCCACGGATTGGAAGCCGTCGGTAAGTAACCGGGTGCGTGCGGCGAGTTGTTCGTGGAAACCCGGTGCCTGGATCAGCTCCAGCATCGCCAGGCCGGCGGCCATCGCCACCGGGTTGCCGCTCAAGGTGCCCGCCTGGTAGATCGGGCCGCTGGGGGCGATCTGTTCCATCAGGTCGCGCCGGCCACCGTACGCACCCACCGGCATGCCGCCACCGATGATCTTGCCGAACGTGGTGAGATCGGGCGTGACGCCGTAATGCGCCTGCGCGCCGCCCAGCGCCACGCGGAATCCTGTCATCACCTCGTCGAAAATCAGCACTGCGCCGTGGTTCGTGCACAGCTCGCGCAGCGCGGCGAGGTAGCCGTCTTTCGGCGGGATGCAATTCATGTTGCCGGCGACCGGCTCGATGATCAGCGCGGCGACGTCGGCGCCGTGCTCGGCGAACAATACCCGTGCCGCATCGATATCGTTGAACGGCAAGGTCAGCGTGAGATCGGCATTCGCGCGGGGCACGCCGGGCGAGGTGGGCACGCCGAAGGTGAGCGCGCCCGAGCCGGCCTTCACCAGAAAACTGTCGCCGTGGCCGTGATAGCAGCCTTCGAACTTCACGATCTTGCTGCGGCCGGTGGCACCGCGCGCCAGCCGGATCGCCGACATCGTGGCCTCGGTGCCGGAGTTGACCATGCGCACCATGTCGATCGAGGGAATCAACCGGGTGATCGTCTCGGCCATCGTCACTTCGGCGGCGCAGGGCGTGCCGAACGACAGGCCATCCTTTACCGCGCGTTCCACCGCTTCGCGCACGGCCGGGTGGTTGTGGCCCACGATCATCGGGCCCCAGGAACCGACGTAGTCGATGTAGCGCCGTCCCTCGACATCCCACAGATAGGCGCCGTCAGCCCTTGCGGTGAAAAACGGCTCGCCGCCCACCGACTTGAACGCGCGCACCGGCGAATTCACGCCGCCGGGCATCAAACGTTGGGCACGCTGGAACAGCTCTTGGTTGGTGGTCATGTGGAATTCCGGAAAAGTGGGAGAAGGGCGATGCGCAGGGGGCGCTACATGCCGCCGGAGCGGCCATCAGGCCGACCATTCTCCGTTGTGCAGCGATCCATCGCCAGCCGCCGTGCCATCGACGTGACGTTTTGACACGCAACATGGGCGATCCCATGGATGCAATCGCGCGCAGCGCGCTTTCGCATCGTGGGGCGAGTTGCGAGAATGGCGAATCCAGTCACGATCGAAGAATTCCTATCATGAGTGCCAGTTCCAACCAGGCCACGGCCTTGCGTAAATGGATGTGCGTTGTTTGCGGCTATATCTACGACGAAGCGGAAGGCGTGCCGGAAGAGGGAATCGCACCCGGAACGCGTTGGGAAGACGTGCCGGATACCTGGACCTGTCCCGACTGCGGCACCACCAAGGATGACTTCGAGATGATCGAGCTGGACTGAAGTCCGCGTTCTGCCAGCAATCGGCCCGATCCGGACAGCAAAACCGCCGGGCCGCCTGCTCTGATGTTCCTCAAGTACGCGCCGCGTACGACTTTGCCGGGAGCATCCCCATGCAACAGTTCATACCGTTCGAAGATGAATGGGACATGCTGGAAACACTGCGGCCGGAGGATCTGATCCCCTACCGCGTCGGGCTGCTGGACTCACGCCCTTCAGATCAACGCACGGGGCCGATCTCGCCCTCGATCTTCAGTTCATCACCAGGCTGCACCCCGATCCGCCGCGCCGTTCCACCCGAAAGCTCAAGCACGTAACGCGCCGGGCCCTCGCTGGGGTAGACCGGGCAGGGATCCGCCCGGCACGGCGGTACGTTCAACTGCATCGACACCAGCTGTCGCGTGGCATCGAAATAGAGCATGTCCAGCGGGATGAGCGTGTTCTTCATCCAGAACGCCTGCGGCTCCGTACGCGGGAACACGAACAGCATGCCGTGATCGGCCGGAAGCGACTGCCGCATCATCAGTCCCCGTTGCCGCTGCGCGTTGTCGGTGGCCAGCTCCACCGAAAAACGTTGTCCGTGCAACACCACCGTGACGGGCGCGTGCGTGGGAGACGCCGCGCTGGCGCAACCGGCAAGCAGGACAAATACCGCTAAAAACCATGTTTTCATCACTTCGCTCGCGCAGGCAGAGCAGGAAGTCTAGCGGTGCACCCCAGTGCTGCCGAGCGACGATTCAGAAAAAAAGTTCACCGGCCCCTTCACAGATGTACGGCGCGGCGCTATGATTCACGCCCCTTCGACGAGACGCCCTCCGCGAAGGCCTTCCGCAACACAAATCACCTCGAAAGATTTTGTTTCAAGGGTGTTGACGGTAAGGAAAAGCGATGTAGAATGGGCGGCTCACCTAGGGCGAAACGTCCTGGGGCGGTACCGGGAAAACCGGTGCCAAGCGAACGATCTTTGACAGTGTGCGCAGGTGAATTGTGTGGACGTCTTGTGTTGAATGGGTCACGACCTGTCCAAGCAATGCAAGCGTCCCACCAAGAA
>NZ_JBHSMM010000004.1:0-193235 GCF_042655685.1 Rhodanobacter ginsenosidimutans
ACACAAGACGGTGTCTATGCGCTCTATTTTTCTCACCATCGGCTAACGCAAGTCGACCTACGCGACACCGCCTAAACTGTTACCCATGTCCTGGCACGTGTGTTACCCATGTCTCCGGTCCATACAGCCCACGCAAGAGAAAAGTGACTCGAGCGCCGCAGGCGATCGAAAGCTCTTGCTCTATACCCACATTCAAGAGCAAAAGCATCGCGCACAGGTGCGCTTGTTATGTTTGCCCCCGGCGAGGTGACGGGCGGTCACTACACGCCTATCGAAAGCTCATCCGCCTGCACGTTTTCCATCTGGATGCCGTTGATGAACAGCGAGAACGCCAGCTTGCCCGCCAGCCCGTGCATGTGTTGCATCCACGGTGGCAGCCAGCGCGGCGGCAGGATGGCGCCTGAGTCGAAATAGGGTTGCAGCGAGATCACGTCGTGCAGCGCCAGCTTGCCGGCGAACAGGTGGCGCAGCAGGTCCATCCGTCGCTGCTTCAGCGCCCAGCGGAAAAACGTGTGCACGGTGAGCAGGCCGGACAGATAAACGTTGTCCTTGGCGAAAGCCGCGCCGCCCTCCAGCGGCACGCCGCGGAACACGCGTTGGGCCGAGTGGAAACTGTCTGCCACGCTTTGACCGCAGGCGCTGAAGTATTGGTAGACCTCGACGAAGTTGGCGCCGTTGAGCGCCATGTCGATCGCCACGATGCGCAGGCTGATGCGCTTGAGGCGGGCGATGTCGATCGCGCCGGACATCAGTTCGGCGAACACCGCCAGCCCTTCCTGGGTAGCCGTCACCCGCGGCGAGGTGCGCGCCAGCGAAGCGAGCAATGGCTGGCGGCGACCGTTCAACGCCGTCAGCGAATGCACGAAGGCCTCGTGTGCCAGCAACTGGTGGCGGTCGTACTCGGTGAAGCAGGTGCCGCCGCGCAGGCGGATGCGGGTGGCGCCGGCGGCGGCCTTGGCGGTGAGTTCCGGATCGACCTCGACGCGGATCACGCCCTCGCCGAAAAACGCATCCAGCGTGGCGGCCACGTCGCGGCGCAAACTGTCCGCCGGTATCGGCACGCCGCTGTCGTCGGCGAGCAGGTCCGCACCCAGTTCGTTGGCCAGCTCCACGAAATAGCGGGCCGCGTCGAGGTTGCTGCGCTGGCTGCCGGGGATGGGGTCGTCAGGGCGGCCATACAGCGCGATCGACGGCGCGGTGACCGCCGCGGTGCCCACCGATTCCAGCATCTCGGCGGCGATGCGCCATGACTCGGCGGTGCGGCGCAGGTAGTCGTCCAGCGGATCGATATCCTGAGGATCGTTGCCACCGGCCGCCGCTTCGATGGCGGCCAGTTCGGCCCGCACCGCGGCCAGGTCCGGCCGCGTGTAAGTGACCTGCGGCAGGGTGAATCGGCCCTTGCCGTAGGCGCGGATCATCTCCGCTTCCAGCGACGCCGGCCACGCCACGGTGGGCAGGATGCGGATCTCCCGCACCGCGGCCAGCAGGCGCTGGTCGAGCGCGGCGCAGCGCTGCAGTTGTGCCTCGCTGGCGGGCGGCGTGTTCAATCCCTGGCCCTGCCGGTCCGACGGCGTGCAGGGGCGACGCGGCTGATTCGGGCGGTGCACATGGGTCGACTCCAGCTGGCTCGCAGGCGGGTGGTGGGGCGCTCGGCTAATCGCGTTCGCGTTGCCCGCGAGGGCTGTGCGGACGGTCGATCGGGCGGCCCCCGCGCTGGCGGCGCAGGCGCGCTTCCAGCGTGGCGGCCTGCTCCTCGCGCTCGTCATGCAGTTTCAGGTAATTGCGCCAGCGGCCGGGGCTGAGTTCGCCATTGTCCAGCGCGATCTGCACCGCGCAGCCCGGCTCGCTGCCGTGGCCGCAATCGGCGAAGCGGCACTGCTCGGCCAGCGCCTCGATGTCGGCGAACAGGTCGAGGTTCTCCTCGCCGGTGAGCTTCAGCTCGCGCATGCCGGGCGTGTCGATCAGGCAACCGCCGCTGGGCAGCGACAGCAGCGCGCGATGCGTGGTGGTGTGGCGGCCGCGGCTGTCGTGACTGCGCACTTCGGCGGTGGCCATGCGCGCGGTGCCCAGCAAGGTGTTGGTGAGGGTGGATTTGCCTGCGCCGGAGGAACCCACCAGCACCGCGCTGTCGCCCGGCTGCAGGTAGGGCGCCAGCAAGGCCACGCTGGCCGGGTCCTTGCCGTTCAGCGGATGGATCGGCGTGCCGGCCGGCAGTCGTCCGCGCAGGGCGGCGATCAGCTCGTCGGCATCGTCGCGGGTGTCGAGCTTGCTCAGCAGCACCACCGGCTGGGCGCCGGAATCCTCGGTCAGCGACAGATAACGCTCGATCCGGGCCGGGTTGAAGTCGCCGTCCAGGCCGGTCAGCACCAGCACGTAGTCGATATTGGTGGCGATCAACTGGCGCTCGTAGCGCTCGCCAGCCGCCGCCCGCGACATCACGGTACGACGGGGCCGTACGGTAATGATATGCGGCGGTGCACCGTTGGCCACTTCGACGAAATCGCCCACCACCGGCCGCTCGGCCGGGTCGATGCCGCGTTTCAGGAAACGGCCGTCCGGCTGGGCGCTGAACAGCACCTCGCCATCATGCAATTCGTAGCCTGCGCGATGCTGGGCCACCACACGGGCCAGGCGCAGGCCGGCGGCAGGCAAGGTATCGCCACGCCAGCCGATACGGCGCAGGCGTTCGATGGTTTCGGCGTCACTCATGGCGGGGATCTGCATGCGTTGTCCGGCGGAACCGGAAGGTTGGGACGGTCGTGTCGAGGCGGCCAGCCCGGGGATCAGAGGACACGGCGATTATGCCTTGCCCGCAGTTCGCCGCACGATAGCCCTTTATTAGCCCCCGGCCGACCTCGCGCTGCACTGCATCACGCTGGTAGCATTCAGTAACCGGCGGTGGCGTCGGCTTGACTCATGAGGATGCCGGTGGTGGCTTCGATCAAACCCAGTGCGCACCTGGCGGAAGTGCGCTACGAGATCCGTGGCGCACTCAACCGGCGCGCGCGTGACATGGAGGCCAGCGGCCTCGACATCATCAAGCTGAACATCGGCAACCCCGGCCGCTACGGTTTCGAAGCGCCCGCCCACCTGCGCGAGGCCGTCGCCAGCCACCTGCACCAGAGCGACGCCTACGGCCACGAACAAGGCCTGGAGCTGGCTCGCGAAGCGATTGCCGAACAGCAGCGCGCCCGCGGCGCCCGCGGCGTCGATATCGAACACATCTTTGTCGGCAACGGCGTCAGCGAGCTGATCGACCTGTCGCTGCGCGCCCTGCTGCAGCCCGGCGACGAAGTGCTGCTGCCCAGCCCGGATTACCCGCTGTGGAGCGCCGCCACCATCCTCAACGACGGCACGCCGCGCTATTACCGCTGCCTGGCCGAGAACGACCACCTGCCCGATCCGGACGAGATCGAGGCGCTGGTGACCCCGCGCACGCGGGCGCTGGTGCTGATCAACCCCAACAATCCCACCGGCGCTGTGTATCCGCGCGCGTTGCTGGAGCGGCTGGTGGCCGTGGCCGCGCGGCACAAGCTGCTGCTGCTGTGCGACGAAATCTATGACGAGGTGCTGTACGACGGCGCCGTGTTCCAGCCGCTGGCCGAGGTCGCCGGCGACCTGCCCTGCGTCAGCTTCGGCGGCCTGAGCAAGGTGCATCGCGCCTGCGGCTACCGCGTGGGCTGGATGAGCCTGTCCGGCAGCCACGCGCTGACCGCTGACTATCGTGACGCCCTGCAACTGCTGGCCGCGCTGCGGCTGTGCGCCAACATGGCAGTGCAATGGGCGGTGCCGCCCGCGCTGCACAGCGCCCCCACCATCAACGCCCTGACCGCCGCCGGTGGCCGCCTGCACGAGGCGCGCCGGTTGGTGATGGAAGGCGTGGCCGCCAGCCGCCACCTCGACTTGGTGGCCCCGGCCGGCGCCCTGTACGCATTCCCGCGCGTGCGCGCCGAGAGCTTTGGCGACTTCGACGACAACGCGTTCGCGCTGCGCCTGCTGGAAGAGGAAGCGGTGCTGGTGGTGCCCGGCAGCAGCTTCAACGTGCCCAAGAGCCACCATTTCCGGCTCACCCTGTTGCCGCCGCCGGCGCAACTGATGGAAGTGTTCGTGCGCATCGACCGGGTGCTGGAGCGCATGGCCAGCGAGCAGCCCCGGCGCAAAGTCGCCAGCGCGGCCTGATGACCGGCGGGCCGGCCGCCATGCCGCTCCGCCACCTCGCCCTGGGCGATTCCTATACGGTGGGCGAAGGTGTGCCCGCCGATGCCAGCTGGCCGGCGCAGCTGCGCCGGCAACTGCGCGATGACGGCATCGCCATCGACCCGCCGCGCATCGTGGCGGTCACCGGTTGGACCACCGACGAACTGGCGGCGGGCATGGATGCCGCCGCGCTGGCGCCGGACTGGGATCTGGTCACCCTGCAGATCGGGGTGAACAACCAGTACCGCGGCCGCCCGGCCGCCGGGTACCACGACGGGTTCGCCGCACTGCTGCAGCGCGCCATCGCACTGGCCGACCACCGGCCGGGACGCGTCGTGGTGGTGTCGATTCCCGACTGGGGCGTCACCCGCTTCGCACGCGAGCAACAACGCGACGGCGCCACCATCGCCGCCGAACTGGACGTTTACAACGCCATCGCCCGCGTCGAAAGCGTCCGTGCCGGCGCCCGTTGGGTCGATGTCACGGCGATTTCCCGCCAGCGGCCCGACGACGTCGTGGCTGATGGCCTGCACCCATCGGGCGCCCAGTACGCAGCCTGGGTCGAGGCCATTGCGCCCGCCGTGCGCGCCGCGCTGGCCCGATAACCACGCTTCTCGCACGGCCACCGCCCGCGGCGCCTTGATCGGCGACAAGGCCCCCACATATCAGGCGGCGTATCATTACCCCCTTTTCCGGAGCCTCCCCATGTCCCTCGACAGCGCCACCCGCGAACGCATCCAGACCCTGCTCAAGGACCACCGCGTGGTGCTGTTCATGAAGGGCGACCGCCAGCAGCCGATGTGCGGCTTCTCCGCCGCGGCCACCAACACGCTCAACGAGCTGCTGCCCGAGTACCACACCGTCAACGTGCTGGAAGACCCGGAAATCCGCGAGGGCATCAAGCTCTACGGCGAGTGGCCCACGATCCCGCAGCTGTATGTGGAAGGCGAACTGGTGGGCGGCGCCGACATCATCCGCCAGATGTACGGCAGCGGTGAGCTGCACACCTTGTTCGGTGCTGCCGCGCCGGACCGCACGCCGCCGGAAATCACCATCACCGACGCCGCCGCCGAGGCGATCCGCCAGGGCACCGCCAATGCGCAGGGCGTGGCGCTGCATCTGGAGATCGGCCCCGACCACAGCGCCGGGTTCCAGCTGGCGCCGGCCGGCGACCACGACATCGTGGCGGTTTCGAACGGGCTGGAAGTGCATTTCGACCCGGCCAGCGCCCAGCGCGCCCGCGGCATCGTGATCGACTGGGTATCCACCGTGCAGGGCGAGGGCCTCAGCCTGAAATTCCCCGGCGCGCAGGAAGTCGGCATGCTCACCGTGCAGCAGTTGAAAGACCGGCTCGCCGCCAACGACATCACCCTGGTCGACGTGCGCCCCGCCGCGGATCGCGCCAAGGCCGCGCCGCTGGCGCAGGCACGGGTGCTGGAAGAGGAAGGTTTCGAGCAACTGGCCACGCTGCCGAAAGACACCGCGCTGGCGTTCATCTGCCACTTCGGTGTCTCCAGCCGCGCAATGGCCGAGCGCTTCGCCGCGCACGGCTTCAGCAACGTGCACAACGTGGAAGGCGGCATGGAGACGTGGGCGCGCGAGATCGACACCAGCGTGCCGCGCTATTGATGGGATGACCCCGCGACGGCGATTCAATCGCCGTCGTACTCCTCCTCGAAACGCAGGTGCTTCACGCTGCGACCGTTGCGGCGCACCAGCTTCAACGCCTCGATGCCGATGCGGATGTGTGCCTCCACGAATTGCGAGGTGACGCCGCGGTCGCTGGCCTCGGTTTTCACGCCCTCGGGAATCATCGGCTGGTCCGATACCAGCAGCAGCGCGCCGCAGGGGATCTTGTTGGCGAAGCCGGCGGCGAAGATGGTGGCCGTTTCCATGTCCACCGCCATGCAGCGGGTGCGGCGCAGGTAATCCTTGAACACCTCGTCGTGCTCCCACACGCGGCGGTTGGTGGTGTACACCGTGCCGGTCCAGTAGTCGTGGCCCAAGTCGCGGATCATGGTGGACACCGCGCGCTGCAGCTGGAACGCTGGCAGCGCGGGCACTTCCGGCAGCAGGTAATCGTTGCTGGTGCCCTCGCCGCGGATCGCCGCGATGGGCAACACCAGGTCGCCCAACTGGTTCTTTTTCTTCACCCCGCCACACTTGCCCAGGAACAGCGCCGCCTTCGGGCAGATCGCGCTGAGCAGGTCCATCACGGTGGCGGCGTTGGGGCTGCCCATGCCGAAATTGATCAGAGTGATGCCGTCGGCGGTGGCGTTGGGCATCGGCCGGTCGCGGCCCTTCACTTCCACCCCGTGCCACTGCGCGAACAGCTCCACGTAGTTGCCGAAATTGGTCAGCAACACGTGCTCGCCGAATTCCCCCAGCGCGGTGCCGGTGTAACGCGGCAGCCAGTTGGAAACGATCTCCTGCTTGTCTTTCATCGAAAAGATGCCTGCATTTCTTGCGGTGTGGCCGCCAGCTTAATGCGCGGCGCGGATAGGCGGTGTCACGTGGACTTTCGTTCGGGGCCACATGCTATGTTCAGTCCTAAAACACGTAGCAGGGGACATGTGATGCGCATGGGTCTGGCTGTCGATGCGTCCTGCGATCTGCCGCAGGCTTTCCTGCAGCAACACAACATCGTGGTGATGCCGATCGCGGTGAAGGTGGACGACGAGACGTTTCTGGATGAGCGCAACCCGGCCGAGATCCAGCGTTTCCTGGATCGCCAGCTGGGCAGCCGCAGCCATTCGGCGGAAACCGAGCCCTGTTCGGTGCGCCAGATCGAAAACCTGTTTCTGGAGCGGTTGGTGCTGGAACAGGACTGCGTGTTCTGCCTCACCATCACTGCCACCCGCAGCCCGATCTACGATCACGTCAACCGCGCCAGCTTCGCCATCCTCAAGAGCTATCGCGAGGTGCGCAAACAGGCCGGCATGCCCGGGCCGTTCATGATGCGGGTGATCGACACGCGCAACCTCTTCGCCGCCGAAGGGCCCGCCACCATCGAAGCGGCGCGGATGATCGACGCCGATGAGCCTCCGGCCGCGATCCGCGAGCGGCTGCTGCACGTGGCCAACAACACCTACGGCTACATGCTGCCGCGCGACCTGTATTACCTGCGCGCCCGCGCCAAGAAAAAGAACGACCGCAGCGTGGGCCTGGTCAGCGCGATGCTGGGTTCGGCGCTGGACATCAAACCCATCCTGCAATGCCATCGCGGCGAAACCGGCCCGGTGGGCAAGGCCCGCGGCTTCGAGCAGGGCGCGCAGATGCTGTTCGACCACGCCATCCAGCGCGTGCGTGCCGGCCTGTTGGTACCGGCGATGTGCGTGAGCTATGGCGGCGACCTGGCCGTGCTGGCGCAGCTGCCCGGCTATGCCGAGCTGCGCGCGGCGTGCGCGGAAACCGGCGTCATGCTGACCGAGGCGCCGATGAGCATCACCGGCATGGTCAACGTGGGCGAAGGCGCCGTCACTTTGGGCTTCGCCGCCGAGGAGCATGAGGTGCGGTTCTGACGGTGGTACCGATGGGGCTGTGACTGTGGGAGCGGCTTCAGCCGCGATGCTCTTGGAGCCGGGATTCGGGATTTGGAAAAGCATCGCGACTGAAGTCGCTCCCACAAGGCGCGCGACGCCTTTGCGATTCCCCATTCCCGATTCCCTATTCCCGGCCCCTCAAAACCCGTAATTCAAAAAACCCCCATCCACGCCCAACACCTGCCCGGTGACATAGCTGGCGGCCGGCAGGCACAGGAAGGCGATGGCGGCGGCCACTTCTTCCGGTTCGCCGATGCGTTTCAGTGGCGTGCGCTCCAGCACTTCGTCCAGGTAATCCTCATCCAGCAGGGCCGGCTCCGAGCGTTGCGTGCGGATGTACCAGGGCGCCACCGCGTTGACGCGGATGCCGTCCGCCGCCCATTCCGCCGCCAGGTTGCGGGTGAGCTGGTGCAGCGCGGCCTTGCTCATGCCATAGGGGGAGCCGGTGCGCACATGCGTGATGCCGGATACGGAGCCCACATTCACGATCGCCGCATGCGCGTGCTGCGCCAGTTGCGGATGCGCCAACCGGCACATCTCGAAGGCGGAGAAGAGGTTCTGCTCGAAGATGCCACGCCATTCGGCTTCGCCGTATTCCAGCGTGGGCTTCACCACATTGCCGCCCACGTTGTTGATCAGCAGCGACAGCGGCGCACCCAAGTCGGCAATCCAGTCGAACACGGCCAACCGGTCCTCCGGTTCGGCCAGGTCGGCACCGAACGCCAGCACGTCGCTGGCGGGGAAATCGTCGGCCAGCTCCACGCGAACCTGTTCCAGATAATCCTCGTCGCGCGCCACCAGCAGCAGGTTGGCGCCCAGCCCGGCCAGCTCGCGGGCGGTGGCGTAGCCGATGCCCTTGCTGGCACCGGTGATCAGGGCGGTATGGCCTTGCAGCTGCCAGGCGTCGATGCGGCTGTTCATGCGCGGAAGCTTACACGACGGCTTGCCGCCAGCCAGCCAGCGGCGCAACACTCGACGCTTACCGCCGCCGACGGATCACGCGCATGAAAACCCTCGCCCTGCCGCTGTTGTGCCTGTTCGCCCTGGCCGGCTGCTCCGGCACGCCCGCGCCGCCGCCCGGCGAACCGCCCAAGCCGCAGGCCAGTACGCCGTTCGATGCGCTGAAAGCCAGCGAGCAACGCGCCCGCGATGTGCAGAAAACAGTGGATGACCACGCGGCGGAGCAACGCAAACAGATCGACGCGGCGACGGAATAGGCCAACGGTCAGCCCAGACACCCCCCGCCCAACCTCCCCCTGCGCGCAGGGGGAGGAGCCAGAAGCTGCCCGCGTTTCGCTCCCTCCCCTGCATCGCAGGGGAGGGCTGGGGTGGGGTCGCTCTTGCTCTGCAGCTTTGGCCGATCACCGCGATCGCCGATAATGGCCGTCCATTCATCACCCGGCCATCGCATGAGCTCCTCCCCCATCACCGACCCGCCCCACGCTGACGTCGCTGCCGATGCGCCCGTGCTGCGCATCGACCAGGCCAGCGTGATGCGCGGCGCGCGGCTGATCCTGGACCGGCTCAGCCTGCAGGTGGATGCGGGGCAGCACACCGCGATCCTGGGTGCCAACGGTTCGGGCAAATCCACCCTGGTGCAGTTGATCGCACGCCAGCTGTATCCGCTGGTGCGCACCGATGGCGGCGGCCCCAACGTCAGCGTGTTCGGCCGTGACCGCTGGAACGTCAGCGCATTGCGCCAGCTGCTGGGCATCGTGTCGCCGGCGCTGCAGCTCGACTACACCAGCGACGCGCCGCTGGAAGTGTTCGACGCGGTGGTGTCGGGCTTCTTCTCCGCGCGCGGGCTGGGGCTGGACCACCAGGTCAGCGACAGCATGCGCGAACAGGCCCAGCAGGCGCTTGAGCAGATCGGTGCGGCGCATCTGATCGGCCGGCCGATGGCCACGCTGTCCACCGGCGAGGCGCGCCGCGTGCTGATCGCGCGGGCGCTGGTGCACCGGCCGCGAGCGCTGCTGCTGGACGAACCGTGCGCGGGGCTGGACATGGCCAGCCGCCGCCACTTCCTGGAGAACCTGCGCGAACTGGCCCGCGGGGGCACCACGCTGATGCTGGTAACCCACCACGTGGAGGAAATCGTGCCGGAAATCGCGCAGGTGTTGTTGCTGCGCGAGGGTCGGGTACTTCGCCAGGGCAGCAAGGCCGAGGTGCTCACCGGCGCCGCCTTGAGCGAGGCGTTCGGCATGCCGGTGCAGGTGGAGCAGCATGGCGACTACTACGCCGCCACGCCCGCCTGACGGCACTTACCAGGGCGCGCAGAAACAGTCGGCGTAGACGTTCGGCTTGCCCGCCTCGGCGTTGCGCAGCAGCCGCAACGGCCCCGTCATCGCCGGCACCCGCGCAAACCAGCGCGGCAGTTGCACGCCCCAGCTTTGCAGCATGTGCACCGTGGCGCCCTGGCTGAAACCGAGCATAAAGCGTTCGATGCCGCCCAGCGGCGTCTCCTGGTAGCGCACGCCGTAATCCTTGCCCAGCTTGGCGCGCGTGGCGGCATCGGCGATAGCGTCCTGCAGGCCGCCCAGTTGATCGACCAGCCCGCGTTTCAGCGCCTGCTCGCCGGTCCACACGCGGCCCTGGGCAATCGCGTCGATGGCGCTGTAGCTCTGGCCGCGCGCGGTGGCCACGTTGCCCACGAAGTCGCGGTAGCCCTTGTTGATGATGGCCTGGATCACCGCACCCACGTTCGGATCCAGCGGGCGGGTGATGTCGAACGCGCCGGCCATCGGGCCGGTGGCCACGCCATCGCTCTGCACGCCCAGTTTCGCCAGCGTGCCGGGCACGGTGTAGAACAGGCCGAAGATGCCGATCGAGCCGGTGATGGTGTTGGGCTCGGCGAAAATGCGGTTGGCGTTCATCGAGATCCAGTAGCCGCCGCTGGCCGCCACGTTGCCCATCGAGACCACCACCGGAATGCCGGCCGCGCGGGTCAGTGCCACTTCGCGACGGATCTGCTCGGCCGCATACACTTCGCCACCGGGCGAGTTCACCCGCAGCACCAGCGCCTTTGTCTTGCGATCCTCGCGCGCGGCGCGGATCAGCGCCGCGGTGGATTCGCCGCCGATCGACCCGGGCGACTGCTTGCCACCGGTGATCTCGCCTTCGGCCACCACGACGGTGACGCCCGGCGCCTGCGCAGCATCGCGATCGGGCTGGGCGGCGGCGTAACGCGACAGGCTCACCTCACGGAAACCGTGCCCTTTCTTGTCGGCCGGCACGCCCTGCTTGCGCAGCATCGCGATCAGTTCCGCGCGGGTGGCGGTGCCATCCACCAGGTGCTGGTTCAGCGCGAGCTGCGCCAGATCGCCCTGGGTGCTGGCGATGTGCTGCGGCAGTTGGTCGATGTCGTCGCGCAGGGTCGCCGGCGCGATCTTGCGCAGCGCCGCCACTTCATCCAGGTAGCGGTCCCACAGCCCGTTCATCCAGTAGCTGTCGGCCTCCTTCGACTCGACCGAGGCGTGGTCGAGGATGTACGGCTCAGCCGCGCTCTTGAATTCGCCCACGCGGAACAGGTGCACGTCCACGCCCAGCTTGTCCAGCAGGTCCTTGTAGAACAGCCGGTAATTGGCCAGCCCGGTCAGCATCACGCCGCCTTGCGGGTCCACCAGCAGGCGGTCGGCGTGCGCGGCGAGGTAGTACTGGCCCTGGTCGAGATTGACCGCCCACGCGATCACCGGTTTGCCCGCCGCGCGGAAACGGTCCAGCGCCGCGCCCACTTCGCGCAACGCGGCAAAGCCGCCGCCCTGCAGGCCATCGGGCAGCAGCAGTATGCGGGTGATCCGCGAGTCGGTCGCCGCCGCGTCGATGGCGCCGACCAGGTCGCGCAACTGCACCTGCTTGGGGTCCTCGCCGGACAGCCGCGCCAGCGTGCGCTGCATCGGGTCGATGCTGTACTGCTCGACCAGTTGGCCGTCCAGCTTCAGCACCAGCACGCTGTGATCCTCCACCGTGTGCTGCATGCGGTTGCCGGCGATGCCGGCCGTCAGCACCAGCAGCAACACGAACAGCACGCCGAAGAACACCAGGTTGATGATCACCAGCCGGACCACGTTGATGCCGCGTCCCAGCGTGGCCAGGAACGCACCGAAACCACGGCGGCGGCGGAGCGGGGGCGGTGGCGTCATGCGCGTTCTTCCACGGAGGTCAAAGTGTCAGCGTAGCCGGTCGGGCCGCCGTGGTCATGCACGCGCCAGCGTTGTTTCCAGGCGCTGCGCCAGAAACGGGTGAACAGCATCACCGCCGCCACCGACAACCCGGCGATCAGCCCCATCCACATGCCGCGCGCGCCCAGGCCGTGGTGGAACGCCAGCCACCAACCCACCGGCATGCCGATGATCCAGTACGCGAACAGGGTGATCGCCATCGGGATGCGGGTGTCCTTGAGCCCGCGCAGCGCGCCGTTGGACGCCACCTGGACACCGTCGGAAAACTGGAACAGCCCCGCCAGCATGATCAGTTGCACCGCCAGCGCGATCACCTTGGGGTCGTTGGTGTAGAGCACGGCGATGTAGTGCGGCAGGGTCAGCAACAGGCCGGCCGAAAACAGCTGCGTCACCAGGGTCAGCCCGATCCCGCAAAAACCCGCGTAACGCACGCCGCGCGCATCGCCGCGACCCACCGCATTGCCCACCCGCACGGTGATCGCCATCGCCAGCCCCAGCGGGATCATGAAGAACAGCGAGGCGATGTTGAGCGCCACCTGGTGGCTGGCAATCACATCCTCGCCCAGCGTGGCGATGATCAGCGCGGTGGCCACGAACAACCCGGCCTCAGCCAGCAGCGACACCGCCATCGGCAGGCCGATGTGGATCAGCGCGCCGATGCGGCGCAGCTGCGGCCGCTCGAAACGGTCGAACAGGCCCAGCCCACGATAGTTGCGATGGCGCAGCACATAGAAGCCGAACGCCAGCATCTCCAGCCACAGCACGGTCGCCGTAGCCACGCCGCAGCCGTGCGCGCCCTGCGGCGGGATGCCCAGCTTGCCGAACATCAGCACGTAGCCCAGCGGCACCAGCAGCACCAGCCCGCCCAGGCTGAAATACATCGACGGCCGCGTCAGCGACAGGCCTTCGGACAAACCGCGCAGCGCGAAATAGCAGGTCAAGGCGGGCGCACCCCAACTGATCGCCAACAGGAATCGCTGCACCTCGTCACGCAGGCTGGGCGTCACCCCGATCAGGTCGATCAGCGGCGCCGCATGGCGCACCCCAAACCACAGCAGCACGCCCATGCCCAGCGCCAGCCACAGCGCCTGGTGGAACACGGCGCCCACCTCGCCGCGCCGGCCGGCGCCATCCAGCTGCGCCACCGACGGCGGCACCGCCATCATCATGCCGATGCCGCTGACGATCGCCAGCGACCAGATGCTGGCGCCCACCGCCACCGCGCCCAGCACATGCGCACTGACGTGGCCGGCCAGCAACGCGTCGATCACGTTGCTGCCGATGGCGGCCAATTGCGCCGCGATCAACGGCAACGCAAGGCGCACCGTGGCGTGCACCTCGTGCAGCAGGCGGGCACGTTCGGGACGGAAGGGTTTCATCGGTCGGGCGGGTTCGAGGGGGCGGCCATTCTAGGGCAACGCTGACCAAGTATCACCGCCGTCACCCACCCTCTCTGTTCGCAGGCCACAGGGCCGTCGACGAAGGCAGACTGGCCGTCTGCCGAGGCGGCGGACCGAAGGCATGCGGACAGAGAGGGTGGGCCTCAAGCTATTGAATCTGAAATGATGAGGTGATGACTGGAAGGCCCGCAGGCGATGCCGCGCGGCTTGGCAAGACGGCCAGTCTTGCCTGCGCCACGCACCCCCACCTGCGGGCCCTCCAGTCATCATGACGGCGGCGATACTTGATCAGCGTTGCCCTGGCTGAGCCAAAGGTCACGTCCGTTGCGCCATCGCGCTGTGCGAAAATCCGGCGCTTCACCGGGACGGGAACGGCGATGAAGCAGCTCACCAGCTACGAGGGATTGCACTGCGCCAATTGCGGCGCCGCGATGCAGGGCGAGTTCTGCCACGAATGCGGCCAATCCATCCACAGTGTGCTGAAGCCGGTGCACCACATGGTGGAGGAAACCGTGGAAACGGTGCTGCACATCGACGGCCGCATCGTGCAGACGCTGCCGCCGCTGCTGTTCAAGCCCGGTTTCCTCACCCTGGAATACTTCGCCGGCCGCCGGGTGCCGTACATCGCGCCGTTCCGGCTGATGTTCGTGCTGTGCCTGCTGAGCTTCTTCGTCTGCCACCTGGCGTTCGACCGGTTCACCGACGCGATCGCCGAGAGCAGCACCCCGACGGTAACCGTCAATGGCGAGCACTTCTCCGACGCCAACACCCCGAGCGAGGTGCGCGAGCTGCTGCAACGCCAGCTGGACACGCTGCCGCACATCGACGACTACGGCTTGCTGTCGTCTGCACAGCTCGACAGGTCGGCCATGAACATGCGCAAAAAAGCCAATCGGCGACTCATCGAGCTGGGCGCAGCGCCGATGTCGGCCGCCTCGCTGGCCGCACCGGCGATGCCTGCGGTGGCGGCATCTACGGGCAAGACGCCAGTCCCCCATGAGCCTGATGCGCTGGACAAAGCCTTGCAGCAGGAATCGCGCCCCGTCCATCTGTCGTGGCTGCCCGATGTGGCGAACGCCCGCCTCACTGTGCTGGGCCGGCGTTGGCACAAGAATGTGCGAGATTTCAAGGATGGCGATGCCACCACCCGCGCCGAGGCCAAGCAACGCATGATCAATGGCGTCTTCGGCGCGCTGCCGATGACCATGTTCATCCTGATCCCGGTGTTCGCCGGCCTGCTCAAGCTGTTCTACGTGTTCCGCCGGCGGCTGTACATGGAGCACCTGATCGTGGCCTTGCACAGCCACGCGTTCATGTTCCTGGCGCTGCTGCTGCTCGCCCTGGTCGGCATGCTGTCGGCCTGGCTGCAACCGCACGCCGCCTGGACAGCCGCGCCGCTGGGCTGGCTGCAGACCCTGCTGGCGCTGTGGGTGCCGGCCTATCTGCTGATCATGCAGAAGCGCATATACCACCAGGGTTGGCCGATGACGGTGCTGAAATTCTGGTTTGTCGGCTGGTTTTACTTCTGGTTGCTGACGTTCGCGCTGACGGTCGCCGCACTCCTCGGCATAGCCCATTGAGGCTGCTTTCAAACGCTTGTCATGGCGGGTTTTGCACAGCGTAACCGGCCTGTCAAGGCGCCGTCGGGGGCGATGACAATTGTGTGAACCCCGCCCCAACCGAATTTGCAGGCTGTTGAAATAAAAGATGTTTTTTTGCCTGACCAAAACATGGTCAAGGTGACCAAAAAGGCGCTACGGCGCGCTTCGGGGCACCCCCTCCCCTCTGCATCCACAGACTTATCCACAGCTCTTGTGGATAAGCACAAAAACCGCCAGCGGTTAGTCACTTACCCCCGCTTCCTCGATTGGCGGGCAGCAAGTTCGCGCAACTCGATCAACGCGATTTGCCTGCCATCGCGGCGGGCGAAACCTGGGGGTCGACAGGCGGCGCCGTTACACTGGTGCGCCACGAGGTAACCCATGCCCGCTGTCCTTCGCGTCGCCCTGCCGGTGCCCCTGCCTGCCCTGTTCGACTACCTGCCGCCCGCGGCCGGTAAGGCCGACGTGGGCGCGCGGGTGCTGGTGCCGTTCGGGCGCCAGCGGATGGTTGGCGTGGTGGTGGCGATCGACGCCGAAGCCGCCGTGGAAAGCCGCCGGCTGAAGCAGGCGCTGCGCCTGCTCGACGACGACGCGCTGCTCGATCCCGAGCTGATGCAGACCCTGGCCTGGGCCGCCGACTACTGGCTGGGCGCGCCGGGCGAGGCCTATGCCAACGCGCTGCCGCTGGCCCTGCGCGAGCCGAAACCGTTGCCGCCGATCGGCGACGAATACTGGTCGCTGACCCTGGCCGGCCGCAGCGCCCACGACGCCGGCAGCCGTCGCGGCGGCAGCAAGGCATTGCTGGCCCTGCTGGCCAACGGCGCACTGAGCGCGCAGGAGCTGACCGAACGCCAACCCGGCTGGCGCGAGGCGGCCCGTCGGCTCGCGAACGCCGGCCTGCTGGAGCGGAGCGAGCGGGCGCCCGCGGACCGTCCGTTGCCAGCGTCCTCCGCGCCGCAACTCAACGACGAACAACAACAGGCGGTGGCCGTGGTGGGCGCCGCCCTCGGCGACTACCAACCCTTCCTGCTCGACGGCGTCACCGGCAGCGGCAAGACCGAGGTCTACCTGGCCCTGATCGAGCAGGTGCTGGCGCAGGGCAGGCAGGCGCTGTTGCTGGTACCGGAGATCGGCCTGGCGCCGCAGACCGTGCGGCGCTTGCGCCAGCGGCTGGGGGTGATCGTGGAAGTACTGCATTCGGCGCTGTCCGAAGGCGACCGCGCACGCGCCTGGCTGCGCGCCCGCGCCGGCAGCGCGCGGGTGATCCTGGGCACACGCTCGGCGGTGTTCACGCCGCTGCCGCAGGCCGGTTTGATCATCGTCGACGAAGAGCACGACAGCGCCTACAAGCAGCAGGACGGCTTCCGCTACCACGCCCGCGACCTGGCCCTGGTGCGCGGCCGCGCGCTGGGCGTGCCGGTGCTGCTGGGCTCGGGCACGCCGTCGCTGGAATCGTTGGCCAACGCCGCCGCCGGCCGCTACCGCACGCTGCACCTGCGCGCCCGCCCCGGCGCCATCCGCCCGCCGCAGGTGCAGATCGTGGACATGCGTGCGCAGCGGTTGCAGCACGGCATGTCGCCCGCGCTGCTGGCCGCCGTGGCCGACACCGTGGCGCGCGGCGAGCAGGCGCTGGTGTTCCGCAATCGCCGCGGCTACGCGCCGGTCTTGCTGTGCCACAGCTGCGGCTGGCATGCCGGCTGCCCGCATTGCGACCGGCCGCTGACCCTGCACGCGGGGCGGCGCCAGCTGATCTGCCATCACTGCGACCACCGCCAGCGCATGCCGCAGGTCTGCCCCGTCTGCGGCGTGGGCGACCTGAAGCCCCAAGGCCACGGCACCGAGCGGCTGGAAGAAGCGCTGGTGTCGCTGTTTCCGCAGGTGCCCGTCTTGCGCGTCGACCGCGAAACCACCCGCCGTCGCGACGCCTTCGAGCAGCTGCTGGCGCAATTGCAGGATGACGCGCCCGCCATCCTCGTCGGCACCCAGATGCTGGCCAAGGGCCACGACCTGCCCAACCTCACCCTGGTCGCCATCGTGGGCGTGGACGAAGGCCTGCACAGCATCGACTTCCGCGCCGAAGAGCGCCTGGCCCAACTGGTGGTGCAGGTCGCCGGCCGCGCCGGCCGCGCCCGCAAGCCCGGCCGTGTGGTGTTGCAAACCCATCAACCCGAGCACCCGCTGCTGCGCAACCTGCTGGCCCGCGGCTACGCGGCCGCCGCCACCGACCTGCTGGACGAACGCCGCAAGATTCAATTGCCGCCCTACAGCCACCAGGTATTGCTGCGCGCCGACGCGCCCCAACGCGACCACGTCGACGCGTTCCTGCGCGACGCGCGGGCACTGCTGCCCGAACTGGATGCGGTGCAAATCGCCGGCCCGATGCAGGCGCCTATGCCGCTGCGCGCGGGCCGCCAACGCGGCCAGTTGCTGCTGGAAAGCACCCAGCGCAGCGTGCTGCGGGGGATGCTGCGACCATGGCAACACGCGCTGTTCGCGCTGCCCTCGGCACGGCGCGTGCGCTGGTCGCTGGATGTGGATCCGATCGATCTTTACTGAGCCAGGTCGCTGGCAAGGCGCTCAGTCGCTGCGTTGATTCCGCGTCGCCAAGCTTGGAAAACCCATCACCCGGCACAAGCTATACGGCTGGCTACCAAGGCGTTGTGACAGCGCACTTCCCGTCATGCGTCACTTGGCTCCCTCTTGGCAAGTTTCTCCCCTCGCCAAGTGAACGTGGTCCGGTTTTCCCAATGGATATCTTGACGACATGTGGAAGTTGAAAACGTTTTCGACCGGCTGGGATTCCGTGCTGCGCCGCCTGTCCCCACGGAAAACCTTGCTCGCCGAACTGCGAGCTCAATGGGGAAAGCCGGGAACCGTCATGGCATGGCGCGCGAGCGCCTATTTCGACTTGGTCCGCAACAAAGGGACCGACGTGAGCGTGGACGACCGGACGTGGCTGGACCTGGAATTTCCAAAGATATTTTCCAGGCTGGACACGACGGCCACGCCGCTGGGAAGCCAGTATCTGTTTGCTTCGTTGCGGACCTACGTCGACGATCCACAGGAGCTTGCCGCACGTTACACCTGTGCCGACATGCTGCAAAAAAATGCGGCGCTGCGCGAAAACATCCTGCTCGCACTCGCCGCACTCAGTGACGATGGCCTCGCCGACATTGCGGAGTTCGTGTTTGGCGATCCGCCGCGTACCGTGGAGTATCCAAAGCTGTTGGCGTTCTGGAGTGCACTCAGTCTGCTGCTCGTGTTGGGGGCGGTCGCGTCCTTGTGGTCGGTGTGGCTGGCGTTGGCCGCCATCGCCATCAACGTCGGCGTCATGGCGCGCTTGTTCTGGAATGTTCAGCGCGACGCGACGGCGTTGAAGCGCTGCGTTGCCATGCTGCCGGTAGCGGATGTCATCGCGGCGATCCCTGTCGACGACACGCCATTCAAGGCCATGCACCTGCTGCGCGAGCAAAAACCCTTACGCCGCAAAATGCAGAAAAAGCTCCGCTGGCTCGCGTTGTTGCAAAAAGAACCCATCCAGTTCATCTCGACCTGGATCAACGTCGTGTTTCTGGCCGAACTGGTGGCCTATACCCTTGCTTTGAGGCACTTCGCGCAGATGCGCACCGTGCTGCAATCCACCTACGCGTTGCTCGGCTCGATCGACGCGAGCATTGCGGTCGCCTCCTGCCTGGAACGTTGTCCTGACCGCTGCAGGCCGGAATTTGCCAGTACACGATTGATCGATATTCAGGCCGGCTATCACCCCTTGCTGGCCATCCCGGTGTGCAATTCGTTGCGCCTCGACGATAGGTCAGCCTTGGTCACCGGCTCCAACATGGCCGGCAAGACCACCCTGATCAAGATGATCGGCATCAACATCATTCTCGGCCGCACCCTTGGCTTTTGCCTGGCAGCGCGGGCTGTCATTCCTCAGTCCAGCGTCATGGCTTCCATCCGAAGCGAGCATTCAGTGGAGTCTGGCAAGAGCCACTATTTCGGTGAGATCGAACGGCTTCAAACCTTTATCGAAAACGCCGACCGGGGCGACTGCAGGGTTTTCATCATCGACGAGCTTTTCAGCGGGACCAACACGGTCGAACGCATTGCCATCGCGCGCGCCGTGCTGGAACAGCTTGGAGCGGATGCACAGGTGCTGGTCACCACGCACGATGTCGAACTGCAGCAGCACTTGTCCGACCACTACGACCTGTACCACTTCCAGGAGAACCCGGATATCGAAGGCTTCTTCGACTACCAGTTGATGCCCGGCCCAGCGACCCAAAGAAATGCGATCCGTTTGCTGGACAGAATCGGGTTTCCAGCGAAAGTGGTCGCCCGCGCGATGAAGCTGACGGGCGCGTAGCGACCAACCTTTCCGGCCCGCACGCTGGGCGCTGGATGTGGATCCGATTGATCTGTATTGAGTCACCCACGCTGCCGCGCCCAACTTCCGCCACGGGTCGCCGCCGGCAAGGCGGTGGCATACTCGCCCTTTTGCCGGCCCGGAGCCTCCCATGCGATTCCTGCCCGCCCTCGCTTTCGGCACGCTGATGCTGCCGCTGGCCGCCCTGGCCAATGATCCCAACTCCTACGCCCAGCCCGACCAGGTGCGGGTGACCCATCTGGATCTGAACCTCCATATCGATTTCCCGCACAAGCAGCTCGACGGCCAGGCCACGCTGAAACTGGACTGGACGAACCCGCAGGCACAGTCGCTGGTGCTGGATACGCGCGACCTGAAGATCGCGAAGATCGAGGCGGTCGGCCGTGACGGCAAGACCACGCCGCTGAAATATGCGCTGGCGCCGCGCGACAAGGTGCTGGGCAGCAAGCTCACCATCGCCACGCCGAAGCATCCGGCGCAGGTGCGCATCGTCTACACCACGTCGCCCGGCGCGTCGGGCCTGCAGTGGCTGACGCCCGCGCAGACGGCGGACAAGAAGTTGCCCTTCATGTTCTCGCAGTCGGAGTCGATCCACGCCCGCTCGTGGGTGCCGCTGCAGGATTCGCCGGCGATCCGCTTCACCTACGACGCCCACGTCACGGCGCCGAAGGACATCCGCGTGGTGATGAGCGCGCCGAACGACGCGAAGCATCCGCTGGATGGCGATTACCGTTTCAAGCAGACGCACCCGATCCCGTCGTACCTGCTGGCCATTGGCGCCGGCGATATCGCGGCGAAGGAAACCGGCCCGCGTTCGGCCGTCTATGCGGAGCCGTCGGTGGTGGCCAAGGCCGCGCACGAGTTCGAAGACACCGAGAAGATGATCGCCACCGCCGAGCGGCTGTACGGGCCGTACCGCTGGGGCCGCTACGACATCCTGGTGCTGCCGCCGTCGTTCCCGTACGGCGGCATGGAAAACCCGAACATGACGTTCGCCACGCCCACCGTGCTGGTGGGCGACAAGAGCCTGGTGTCGCTGGTGGCGCACGAGCTGGCGCATTCGTGGTCGGGCAACCTGATCACGGCTGCGTCGTGGCGCGACATCTGGCTCAACGAGGGTTTCACCACTTACGTGCAGGGGCGCATCACCGAGGCGTTGTACGGCAAGCCGCTGGCCGATGAGGAAGCGTTGCTGTCGGCGCGCGCACTGCAGAAGGACATCGCCGCGATGCCGGCCAACGCGCAGAAGCTGGCGCCCGATCCGCGCGGTGTGGGTGCCGACGATTCGCTGTCCGACGTGGCCTACGACAAGGGCTCGTGGTTCCTGCGCACGCTGGAGCAGCGCTTCGGCCGCGCCGATTTCGACGCCTACCTCAAGGGCTATTTCGACCACTTCGCGTTCCAGAGCATCACCACCGAGCAGATGCTCGACTATCTGAAACCGAACCTGATCGAGAAATACCCCGGCAAGATGCGCTGGGACGAAGTGCAGGCCTGGGTCTACGGCACCGGCATTCCGAAGGATGCGCCGCTGCCCGATTCGCCGCGCTTCAGCGCGATCGACAAGCAGCGCAGCGACTTCCTGGCCGGTTCGCTGGCCGCCGCCAAACTCGACGCCAAGGGCTGGAACACGCAGGAGTGGATGTACTTCCTCGACCGCCTGCCCGATGCGCCGCCGCTGGCGAAAATGCAGCAGCTCGACGCCGCCTGGCACCTCACCGGCACGCCCAACGCCGAGATCGGCATGCGCTGGTACAGCCACGCCATCGCCGCCGGCGACAAGGCCGTATGGCCGGCTGCCGCCGAGCACATGATCCGCATCGGTCGGCTCTACCTCACCACGCCGCTGTACAAGGCCTTCGCGAAAACGCCTGAAGGCCTGGCCTATGCCGAGCAGGTTTACGCGAAAGCCAAAGCCGGCTACCACCCGCTGACGCAGCAGGCGGTGGAGTCGATCATTGCCAAGGCGAAGAAGGCGCAGCACTGAGGCTCCTTCCCCGCAGCGCAGGGGAGCGAACCTGATTTTCTCCTCCCCCTGCGCAGCAGGGGGAGGCTGGGAGGGGGTAGGCTTTTGACCTTCACCAGGATCAAGAGCGACCCCTTCTCCAACCCTCCCCTCCGACGCCGGGGAGGAGCGATTTCTCCCATTCCTTCAAGAAAAACCACCATGCCTCCAGCCACCAACGCCACCACCCCGCTATGGAAACGCATGCTGCTGCGGCGGCTGAAGTTCCTGGCGTGGCTGGGCGGTCTGCTGGTGATCGTGCTGGGCGGCAGCTACCTGTTCGCGCCGCAATGGCTGATGCAGGCCAACCTCAAGCGCGAGGCAATGGCGGCGCATCTGCAGGTGCATGCCGTGCAGGCCGGCGACACCCGCTGGGCGTATTACGAAGGCGGCGAAGGCCCCACCATCGTGCTGCTGCACGGCTTCGCCACCGACAAGACCGAGTGGCTGAAAGTGGCGAAGGAGCTCACGCCGCACTTTCACCTGATCATCCCCGACCTGCCCGGCTGGGGCGATTCCTCGCGCGTGGACGGCGCCAGCTACGGCATCGAGGCGCAGGCGGCGCGGCTGGATGCGTTCGTGCAGACGCTGCACATTGGCCAGTTCATGCTGGCCGGCCACTCGATGGGTGGCGCGATCGCCGGTGTCTACGCCAGCGAGCACCCCGACCACGTCACCGGCCTGGCGCTGCTGGACAGCTTCGGCCTGAAGAACACGGGCAACGCTTTCACGCGCAACGCCGCGGCCGGCAAGAATCCGTTCGTGTTCGACGACCGCGCGGGGCTGCAGCGCGCCATGGCGCTGGCATTCACGCAACCACCCGAACTGGCCGGGCGCTTCGCCGACGTGCTGGTGGCGCGCAACCAGCGTGATCGTGCGTTCATCGAAAGCAGCTTCAACACGCTGCGCCAGCCATCGCAATACCTGTCCCTGCAGCAGCGCCTGAGCCAATTGACCATGCCCGTGCTCGGCCTGTGGTGCCACGACGACAAGGTCATGGATATCTCCGCGCTGGACAGCCTGCGCAACGGCCTGGTGTCCGCCAGCGCCATCAGCACCAGCGTCATCAGCGGCTGCAATCACATGCCGATGCTGGAAAAGCCCGAGCAAACCGCCACCATCCTGACCAGCTTCGCGCTGTCGCATTGACGGGACATGAAGGCCGGGCGCCCATCCCGACCGCTCCGTGATGCGTCACCGCAGGTGACATGGGAGAATGCGCGGGTCCCGGGCCCACAACGGCCCCGGCGCCCCTTGCACGATCACGGAACCATGCAGCGATGATGCGAAACCTTTTGCGCAACGGCGTGGATGCGATCGTGCGGATGTCCTCCACCCGCGCCAACTACTGGGGCGAGCTGGCGGTGGACGTGGCGCTGGGCGCCGTCCTGATGGTTGAAGGCGCACGCCGCCAGCCCGGCGCACTGCTGGGAACGCTGGCCATCGTGCTGGGCCTGTTCGCCTTCAGCTTCGTGGAGTACTTCTTCCACCGCTGGATGTTCCACACCCGCATCCCGCTGTTCGCGCAAGGCCACGAGCTGCATCACCAGCACCCACTGGGCTACGATTCCCTGCCGTTCTTCCTGCCACCGCTCATCCTGCTGGCCCTGACCGGCGTGTTCGTGGTCCTGATGCCCACCGGCTTCGCCCTGCTGCTCGCCAGCGCCATCACCTTCGGCTACATCATCTACGGCCTGGCCCACTTCATCATCCACCACGTCCGCTTCAAGCACCCCGTATTGCGCCGCTGGGCCGGCGCCCACCACGTGCACCACTACCACCCCGGCACCAATTTCGGCGTCACCACGCCGCTGTGGGATGTGTTGCTTGGCACGCGTTATGTGCGGCAGGCGCGGGTGGGCTGAGCCGGCTTCGCGCTTTTTCAGGCGGTTTTTCGACGAAGTGATGTAAGCACCGGCTGATCGACCACACTCAACCTGCCGACGAGCCTGTCGCCTTGAGTCGCGATGACTGGCGGCTTTCGACCCGAAGCGGTCGTTTACCGGCTCTACTCTTCGGCCGGCTATACGCTTGGTTGTTAGTCGCCCCCCCCAAGGACGAGCTCAGGTCAGAACAACGGGCTGCGTCATAATTTCTCGGCGCGATCGAACTCTGCAACGATTCGTAACGATGGGTCTCAGCGACTGAGACGCCACTGGCGTCTAATCCACCAAGGCGATCTATAGACAGGCCGGCCCATCTGCCTTAAAAAGGAGCGCAAGGAAAGGGGGACGAATGAATACCATTGGGATTCGGGCCAAGCCCGGCGGGGTCACGTTCGCGGTACTTGATGCTCAAGATCGACGAATTGCAAACGTCGAGACGATAAAACTGCCGAAGGCGCTGTTAACGCCCGACGCGCTCAAGTACATAAGAAACAACATCCTCGACATTATTCGCGAGTACGAAATATCCCGAGCAGGCCTCCGGGTTACAGAAAGTACAGCCCAAACACTGAGCGTTTCGCGCATCGAAATCGAGGGCGTGATTCAAGAGGCTTTCGCGAGCAGCTCTTTGAATTCTTATTATTGCGGGCAGATCTCAACAATTGCGTCCAGAGTTGGCATCGCACGAGCTGATTTTAAGCCGTATGTCGACGGAACAAAAATATTCGATGGAGTGGAAAACTGGAACGAGCTCCGTAGCGAAGAGCGGGAAGCGGTTTTCGCTGCACTGGGGGCCGTTAATGCTTAAGCCTTATAGCCGGACAGATTTGCATTTCAGGTTGGACGAAGAGATTGGTGCTGAAGGGAGAAATTCTCAGGTATATCGAGCGCACGATCCACAGCTGGATGCCAATCTCGTTATAAAGAAGATCGGCAAAATATCAATGGATGCCGATGATTATTTTCGTGAGTCCAGCCTCCTGTATGGGAGCGCTCATTCAAACGTCGTCCCGGTCCTATACGCATGTCAAGACGATGAATGCATCTATCTAGCGATGCCGTTGTATGCCCAAGGATCACTCAAGACCCTGATGGCCGTGCGCGCTCTCACCGTGCGCGAAATTGTCGTTTTTTCCACACAGCTGTTGAGCGGGTTGCATCATATCCATTCAAAACGATTAGTACATTTCGATATCAAACCCGACAATGTCCTTATTTCGGATAGAGGGGAGGCGCTTTTATCGGATTTCGGACTAGCAAAACCCAGAGATTCCAACGGAATCGCTGGACAAGACCGGCTGTATGGCAAGATGGCGCCACCTGAATCCTTCAGAACTGAACAGTTCGATCATCGATTCGACATATACCAGTTTGGCCTAACCCTGTACCGGATGTGCTTAGGCGATGCCGATTACTATTCACAGTACTCATCATTTATTGTTAACGGTGTCCTTGATAGACTCAGGTATAAACACGCGGTGATGAACTCTCAATTTCCTGACACGGCTGCGAGCAAGTACCCAGAGCACATTCCCGAACGCATTATTTCGGTGGTGAGGAAGTGCTTGCAGACAGACCCGCCAGACCGCTATCAGTCTGCCATCGAAATCGTTAACGACATGGCGTCCGTTGAGGGAGAGTTGTTGGACTGGCAGTACCAAATGACTGGCGGGAACCGCTCTTGGGTCAAGCTGAGTGATAAGTGTGAGGTCAGACTGGATCTGAACGATCAATGGGAGTCCCAAGCCTCGAAGCGGAGCGGCGATGGTGCCGCGCGGCGAATTAAGGCTTTCTGCGGAATCAAATTGAATCGGCAGCAAGTGAAGCAGTTTCTTCGGGAGAACTGATCATGAAATCAGTGAAGAATGATCGAGCGTCCTACAAGACAAGAGCTGTCATTGGAAACCCGAAGCCTTTAGGCTCCTTAAGTACCGTCGGAATTGGTTCTAGGCTAGATTTTGTCGTCGATCGAAATGGATATTTCATTTGGCCAACGTCACCAACGACAAGTTCTCGAAAAGCTCGCAAATGAATTTGAGCAGATGGAATGGGCTCGCTAATTACGGGCCTTTTTCGTTGTGCTTGTTGCCCATTCAGCTAACCGGTGTGGAGCGCAACGCCAACCAGCGGGGCTGGATGGCCGCTCTTGGCCGACAGCAGACACTCGCCCCAAATTAAATGCTCATTCAACGCCAGGAGCCAGTGGTTCTCGCAATCGCGTAGAGGTTGCGTACCGAGTGCGCGCCAGATGGCGTGCTGCTCTACCCGGAGCCCCTGTGCGGCGGTGAGTCGGGGTCGACAGGCCGCGCAGCGGGAGCCGACAGGGATGTCGGCTCCTTTTCGCCAGGGCAGGATGCCCTGTCGAAAAGCCCGGCCCCGGCTCACGGACTTGCCGCCCATGGCGAGGGCATGGATGCCCGAGTTGAGGCAACGCAGGAGCAGTTGCCCGATGGGCGGCAAGCGCCAAGTGGGGTGGCCTTTCTCTTTGGTTATCTTTCTCTTTACTCCGGGCATCCTGCCCTCCGCCCTTCGGGTCAGCTTCGCTGTTCGCACGCGCTTCCTGCGCGTGCGTGGCCACACAAAGAGAAAGTAACTCGGCTGCCGCAGGCAGACGAAAGCTCTTGCTCTGGAGTCACGCACAAGGGCAAAAGCATCGCGCACAGGGTGCGCTCCTACAAACATCAAGAGCGTCGCGACTGAAGTCGCTCCTACAGGGAGCCGCGGCTAACGCGCTGCCATGTGACAACCCTGGCCACCTACTGATCCCGTGATTTTCGACCAAACCGCCGGCGGGGTATCCGCCGCTTGCAAGTCGTCAAAGTCCGTCATACAGTGAACCACATGGTTCAGTATCAAGCTCACCTCGACGCAACGTTTGCCGCACTTTCCGATGTCACCCGACGTGGTGTGCTGGAGCAGCTTGGGTGTTCGGATGCCTCGATCTCCGACCTTGCCCAAAGGTTCCACATGAGCCTCACGGGCATGAAGAAGCACGTCAGCGTGCTGGAACAGGCGGGGCTGGTGACGACGGAGAAGGTCGGGCGCGTCCGAACCTGCAGGCTCGGACGGCGCCGGCTGGAGGAAGAGGCTGCCTGGATCGAGCGGCACCGCCAGCTCTGGAGCGCACGCTTCGACGCGCTGGACAAAGTTGTCGAGACCCTGAAACGCAAGGAGAAGGCAGATGGCCAAGGCAAAAGAAGGTAATCCCGCCGCGACGAACCGCACTGCCGTGGAACGCAAGTCCGACCACGAACTCGTCGTGACACGAACATTCGATGCGCCGGCGCGCATCGTGTTCGAAGCGTGGAGCAAGCCCGAACTGTTCCAGCTCTGGTGGATTCCGAAGTCGGTGGAGCTCACGTTGCTCTCGTGCGACATGGATGTGCGCACCGGCGGCACGTATCGCCTCGTATTCAGCCACCCGGCTTCCGATCAACCGATGGCGTTCTTCGGCACCTACCGGGAGGTGATCCCGCAAAAACGCATCGTATGGACGAACGAAGAAAGCGATGAGGGCGCCGTGACCACGGTGACGTTCGAAGAGGATGCCGGCAAGACGCGGGTCACCCTGCACGAACGCTATCCCACGACAGCGGCCCTCGACGACGCCCTCGCCGGCTCGGCGGAAGGCCTGCCCGAACAGTTCGCGCAGCTGGATGCGTTGCTCGCCACCGGCTGGTGACCGTGCGGCGGCTGGTGGATGGGAGCCCTCCCTCGGCGCTGATCGCCGCTAAAGCCGCGGCGACAGCGCCTGCACGAAGTAGTCGGTTACGCGATGCACGCGCGCCGATATGAAGCGGCGTTGCGGCCAGACGACGCTCACGTCGCGGGTGCCCATCACGAAGTCGTTGAGTATCGTGACGACGTCGGGATGCGCCAATTCCTCGGCAAGCGACGCTCTCGTGAACATGCCGATGCCCACGCCGGCCAGCACGCCCGTGCGTATCGCGTCGACGCTGTTGGATGAAAAATTGCCGCGCACGGGTACGTTGAACGGCCCTTCCGGGCCGGTGAACGGCCAATGGGTCGACTCCACCATGCCTTCGTACACAAGGCAGTTGTGATCGACCAGGTCGGCAGGCGTCTTTGGCGTGCCCTTCAACTCGAAATAGCGGCGTGACCCCACGCATACGAGACTGGTGCTGCCTATGCGTCGCACCACGGCGTCGGGTTCGTTGACGGTGCCCACCCGGATCGTCAGGTCGATGCGGTCTTCCACCATGTCGCGCGCCGCATCCGAAAGGAGCAACTCCACCTTCAGTCCGGGATGGCGCGACAACAGCCCGGGTATCAGCGGAAGAATGTGGAGCCGGCCGAACGTCGAGGGCGCGGCGATCCGCATGCGCCCGGAGATATCGAGGGTGCTGCTGGTCAGTTCGTTGTCGGCGGCACCGATCTCGTCGAGCAGGGGCTTGGTACGGTCGAAATAACGCTGGCCCTGATCCGTCAGGGTCACGCTGCGCGTACTTCGATTGAACAGCACCACGCCCAGGCGCTTCTCCAGCGCACCGATGGCCTTGCTGATGGCGGACTGGGAGCTGCCGGTTCGTCGCGCGGCGGCGGAAAAGCCGCCCGCCTCCACCACGGCAATAAAGGCGCTCAGTTCTTGAAACCTGTCCATCGCGATCCCCGGGCCGTACGGCCGATTGATTCCAATCCGGAATTGAGCATATGGGAAATCGCCTGATTATCATTCCTTCCGGCGCTAATTACGATCTCTCCGCACTGAAGCACAGCGCTTCACCTTCCATCATTACCGGAGAGACATCATGCGTTACGCCATCATCGGCGCGGGTCAGATCGGCCAGGCCCTCGCCCACGCTTTTGCCCGCAAGAACATCGACGTTGCCGTGGCGAGCACGCGCCCGCCCGAAGCGATCGCCGCGCTCGCGAAGTCGATTGGCCCCACGATCGCGCCCCGTTCGCTGAAGGATGCGCTGGAAGCCGACATCGTCTTTCTGGCGGTGCCCTTCTGGTCGCATCGGGACGTCGCGAAAGCAGCTGAAGGCTGGAGCGGCAAGATCGTCGTCGACGTGACCAACGCGTACGGCGTGCCCCTGGAGCAGCTCGACGGCCTGCCCTCTTCCGCCGTCATTGCCCGCGCCCTGCCGGGGGCGCGGCTGGTCAAGGGCTTCAACCACCTGCCGGCCGGCGTGCTGGCCGAAGACCCCTCGGTCAAGGGCGGAAGGCGGGTGGTCTTTCTGTCCAGCGACGACGACGCCGCGATAGCCCCGGTGGCCGCGCTGGCGGAACAACTGGGCTACGCGCCGGTGGATCTGGGACGGCTCGACGAAGGCGGCGCGCTGGTCCAGGCGCGGGGCAACCGCTGGACCCAGCTTATTTTCCAGGACCTCATCAAGTTCGATTGAACGCGCTCGGCCGAGCGGCGTTGCATCCCGTCGCGCCGCACTTCCGGCGCACTCGCAAACCAAGGAATACATCATGAAAATCGATTTCACGGGCCGCAAGGCCGTGGTTACCGGCTCCACCGCGGGCATCGGCCGCGCCATTGCCGAAGGGCTGGCACGTGCCGGGGCCTCGGTGGTCATCAATGGTCGCACTGAGGAGCGGGTCGCCACGGCGCTGCAGGAGCTGCGCGCGGAATTTCCCGATGCGGAATTTGCCGGCGTCACCGCCGACCTGGCGACACCGGAAGGCTCGGCCGCGCTGGTGGCGCAGGTGCCCGACACCGACATCCTGGTCAACAACGTGGGCACGGCGCACCTCAACAACTTCTTCGACCAAAGCGACGACGAATGGCTCGACCTGTTCCAGCTCAACGTCATGAGCGGCGTGCGCGCCGCCCGTCATTACCTGCCGAAAATGGTGGAGCGGGGGCGCGGGCGCGTGGTGTTCATCAGCAGCGAATCCGGGCTCAACATCCCCAGGGACATGATCGACTACGGCGTCTCCAAAGCCGCGATGCTCGCCGTGTCGAGGGGCCTGGCGGAACTGGTGGCCGGCACGGGCGTCACCGTCAATGCGGTCGTCCCCGGCCCCACGAACTCCGAGATCCTGTCGGGCTGGATGAAGGCGATGGCGGTGGAACAAGGCATCACGCAAGCCGAGGCCGAGCAGCAATTCCTGAAGACGGCACGCCCGACGTCGCTCATCAACCGGTTCTCGACGACGGAAGAAGTCGCCAACATGGTTGTCTATGTCTGCTCGTATCAGGCCTCCGCGACGACCGGTGCGGCCTTGCGCGTCGATGGCGGCGTGGTTCGTTCCATCGGCTGAGGACGGAGTCGCACGGCGTGGGTGCAGTCGGCCGCCATTACCCTGGTCGGTCGACTCGCCCTGCGGAATCAGTCGGCCACGTCGCCGATCAGCCGGTCGAGTTCCGCCTTCAGCACCGCGCCCTGCTGGCGCAACCAGGCGCGCTGTTCGCGCCAATCCGGGAACAGGTTTTCCACCTGGGTCCAGAACCGTGGCGAATGGTTGCGTACCTTCAGGTGGCACAGCTCGTGCGCCAGCACGTAGCGCAGCGCGGCCGGTGGTGCCAACGCCAGCGCCAGATCCAGGTTGATGCGGTCGCGGGTATCCAGGCTGCCCCACAGGCTTTTCATGGGGCGGATGCGCAGCGAGGTGGGCGCCAGCCCCAGTTGCGGCACGTAGCCGGCCATCCAGCGCGACACGTCGCGGCGGATCTGCGCTTCCAGGTGCGAGGCAAGCAGCCCGCGCGCGATCGGCAGCGCGCGGGTGTGCGGGCGCGGGATGACCAGGGTCAGCCCTTCGGCATGCGACTCGATCTTGGGATAGCTGCCTTCGGCCCAGTCCAGCTCGACCAGCTCGCCGCGCAGCGGGAACGTGCATGGATAGCCCAGCCGCAGCGGCGGCAGCGGCTTCACCATCAGGTTCAGCTCATCGAGTTTCAGCTCCAGCCACTCGGCGTGGCTGCGCAGGAAGGCGCTGACCTGGGCCGGATGGGTGCCGTGCGGATAGGTGACGCGGGCGCCCTTGGGCGTGACCGTGAGGCGCAGCCGGCGGGCGCGCGGGTGCGCGGCCTTCAGCACGCGGATGAGGCGTCCGCCTGCTGTCGACAGTTCCAGCCAATCGCCTTCGAGATGCTGCGCCATGACCTGCCCGTTGTGCCTGCTCGCCTTGCCGGTGGTGGACTGATGGGCGCGGCCGTCTGCCAAGCTTCCACTTGTCGCGGGCCGGCCGCAAGCATGACGCGCGGCCGGGAGCGCAGGGGCGTGACGGCGGTTCAGCTATCGGCGGGGCGCGGCAGGCCGAACCACTCTTCCAGCTTGCCCAGCAGGCGCTCCAGCTCCAGCGTCAGCAGGGCGAAACTGGCGTCCATCTCGGCGTGGGCGTCCTGCTGGCTGTCGCCCAGCTCGTCCATCACCACGTCCAGGAATTTCAGCTTGCGGATGACCAGATCCTCGCCCAGCACAAAGGTGATGCGGTCGTCGAAGGTCAGCCCCAGCATGAACACCTGCTTGCCGTTGCGCAGGTGCTCCTTCACTTCCTCGGCATCCAGCTCCTGCCGGCGGCAGCGGGCGATGGCGCCGGTGGCGGTCGCCGGGTCACGCAGTTCGCACTCGTCCCCCAGCGCCAGGCCGGCCGGCAGGTTGCCAGTGGAGAGCCAGTCGGTCATCAGCACGCGCGGGCCTTCCTCCGGCGCCAGCGGCACGGCGGGGAAACTGCCCAGCGCCTCGCGGATCTGGGTCAGCGCGTTCTCGGCCGATTTGCGGCTGGAGGTGTCCAGCACCAGCCAGCCGTTTTTCTTGTCCACATAGGCGGCCATGCGCGAGTTGCGCACGAACGCGCGCGGCAGCAGTTCGGTGAGCAGATCCTCCTTGATCCGCTTGCGCTCGCGGCCGCCGACCTTGCGGCCCTCTTCCTCGGCGATCTTCTGCACCTTGCGCTGCAGCTCGTCGTTGATCACCGCCGTCGGCAGCAACTTGTCCTCGCCACCCACGGTAACCAGAGTGGATTGCTTGACGCTGTGCGTGAGGGGCTCGCCCTCGCCACGGCCCACCGGCGGCACGAAGCCACGGGTGAACATCTCCAGCGGGCCGCAGGGGCGCAGGCGATGCTCGGCCAGTGCGTCGTCGAGGCGGTCGAGATCAGTGGCAACGGCGGGGGAAAAACGGAACAGCGTGAGATTGCGGAAAAACATTCAATGTCCGGATCGGTGCGGTGATGTGGGAGCGACTTCAGTCGCGATGCTCTTGCTCTGGGGTTCCAAAGCAGGAGCATCGCGGCTGAAGCCGCTCCCACAAGGGGTTTTGCAAGATTTCAGCTGACGGCAGCGATCGCCGCCACCACGGCGTCCAGGTTGGCCCGGTTCAGCGCGGCCACGCAGATGCGGCCGCTGGTCAGCGCGTAGATGGCGAAATCCTCGCGCAGGCGCTCGACCTGGGCCTTGCTCAGCCCCGAGTACGAGAACATGCCCGCCTGCCGGTTGATGAAGTCGAACTGCGGCAAGCCCGCCGCCACCAACCCATCGACCAGGCCGGCACGCATCTCATGGATGCGCGTGCGCATGCCGCCCAGTTCGTCTTCCCACGACGCACGCAGCTCGGGGTTGCCCAGCACGCCGGCGACCAGGTACGCACCGTGGGCGGCGGGGCTGGAGTAGATCGAGCGGATGGTGGTCTTGATGCGCGACAGCACCCGCGCGGCCTCGTCGCGGTCACGGCCGACCATGCTGATCGCACCCACCCGCTCGCCGTACAGCGAGAACGACTTGGAGTACGAGTTGGCCACCACGAACGCCTCGATGCCGGACGCGGCCAGCAGCCGGATCGCGGTGGCGTCGGCGTCCAGGCCCTTGTCGAAACCCTGGTAGGCGGCGTCGACGAAGGGCAGCAGCTGGCGCTCCTTCATCAGCTCGATCGCCTGCTGCCATTGGGCCGCATCCAGGTCCACGCCGGTGGGGTTGTGGCAGCACGCGTGCAGCAGCACCACGGTGCCCGGCTCCAGCTTGCCCAGGTCCTCCAGCATGCCGGCGAAATCCAGGCCGTGGGTTGCCTTGTCGTAATAGCGGTATTCCAGCAGCTCGAAGCCGGCGGTGCGGAACACCACGTGGTGGTTGCCCCAGCTGGGGTTGCTGATGGCGATCTTGGCGCCCGTGCCGGCGGTCTGCTTCAGCAGGTCGGCGGCCACGCGCAAGGCGGCGCTGCCGCCGATGGTCTGCGCCGTGGCCACGCGGCCTTCGGCCAGCAGCGGCGAATCGGCGCCGAACAGCAGTTGCTGGGTCAGCTCGTTGTAGGCCTTCAACCCGTTGATGGGCAGGTATCCGCGCGGATTTTCCGCCTTCGCCAGCGACTGCTCGACGTCACGCACCGCTTTCATCAGCGGGATCTTGCCCTGCTCGTCGCAATAGATGCCCACGCCAAGATTGATCTTGCCCGGGCGCGGATCGGCCACGAAGGCCTCGGTCAGGCCCAGGATCGGATCGCCTGGAGCCATTTCAACGGATGCAAAGAAAGACACGAGCAGCCCTCTGGTAAATGGTGGAATGATCAAAACCCGCGGTTGGACGCCAACACCGCTTGCCGCGGCGCCCGGCGATGCATGCCGGCAGGCCATCGCGCACTTTACTGCTTTGCACCATGACTTGTCCCGTGACCGGCCTGCCCCGCGGCTGGTCAGATACTGACCAGCCGCGCGCGGCGGCGGTACACTTGCCAACTTCTCCACTTGTCACCGGCCCCGCCATGCAGGTTCAGGATCACGCTGAAATCGCCCACTTGCTCGCCGAGTTGCGGATGGAGCATCGCGATCTCGACGCGGCGATCGAACAGCTGGCCACCACCCTGGGCCGCGACGAACTGCAGCTGACCCGACTGAAGAAACGCAAGCTGCTGCTGAAGGATCACATCTCCCGCCTGGAGAGCAAGCTGATCCCCGATCTGGACGCCTGACCGCACCCTACGGCCCTGCGCCGTACGCCGCTGGAATTCTCCGATGCCACCTCTCGCCCCGATATGCCTGCAGGACGACTACGTCGTGCTGGAGCCCCTGAACCTGGATCACGTCCCCGCCCTCGAGGCCGCCGCCGCCGATGGCGAGCTGTGGAACCTGCGGGTCACCAGCGTGCCGCCGCCAGGCCAGGCGCAAACTTACGTCGAAAAGGCACTGCGAGGCCTGGCCGACGGCCACATGCTGCCGTTTGCCGTCCGCGAAAAGCGTAGTGGCGACATCGTGGGCACCACCCGCTTCTATGAAATCGACGCCGAACTGCCGCGCGTCGCCATCGGCTACACCTGGTACGCGAAACGCTGGCAGAAAAGCCACCTCAACACGGCCTGCAAAAGGCTGCTGCTGGAGCATGCTTTCGAGGGGATGGGTTGCGTGGCGGTCGCCTTTCACACTGACGAGTTGAACGAGGATTCGCAGCGCGCCATCGAACGCCTTGGTGCGCAGCGCGAAGGCGTCCTGCGCGCGCAAAAGCGTCGCACCGACGGCAGCCTGCGCAATACGGTGTGCTTCAGCATCCTGGCCGAGGAATGGCCGAACGTGTCGAACTGGTTGGGCATGCGCCTGGACCGGCTGGCCCCGAACGCGTAGAAGCGCCTACAGCAACCGGTTCACCAGCCGGTCCAGCCGCGTGCGGTTAAGCCGCCGCAACAGCTTGCGCACCACCGCGGGGTACTGCCGCGGACTTTCCAGTGCATGGTAGTCGGACAGCCGCGTGGCGTGTTTTTTCAACGCGGCCCACTCAGCCTGATGCCTGTCATGCAGCAGCCGCTGCGGGTCGCGCAGCAGCAGGCCGTTTTCCAGGTCCAGCGCCCACGCGCGCGGGTTGAGGTTGTTGCCGGTGAGTACGGCCACGTCGTCGTCCACGAACAGGCCTTTCAGGTGGTAGCTGTTGTCGCCGTGGTGCCACAGGTGGATGTTGAGCTGGCCGCTGTCGATCTGCCGTCGGTGGGCGCGGGCAAACCGGCGCAGGTTGTTTTCGTACAGGTAGGGCAGCAGGCCGATGGTCTTGAACGGCTGCTCGGGCGGTATGTAGAAATCATTGGCGGTCTTGTCGCCCACCATCAGGTGGATCTCGCAGCCGCGGCGCAATAGTTGCCCCAGCACCGCCCGCACCGGGCGCGGCAGGTTGAAGTACGGCGTCAGCAGGATCACCCGCTCGCGGGCGCCGCGCAGCGCGGCCAGCAAGGCGTCGTTGAGTGCGTTGTCGGTGCGGCCGAAACCCAGCAGCGGTGTCACTGCTACCGCACCATCGCCCAAGCTGTCGTCGGCGACGGCGTAGGCAGCCTGGTGCAGTGACTGGCGCAGGTCGCGGATGGCCGGCTGCAACGCCTTCGTGGTTGGCGCATCACCGCTGTTCAACCGGCACACGGCGGGGCTGGCGACAAACTGCCGCTCGACGAAGCCGGCCATCGCGTCGGCCAGTTTCGCATCGCGGAACAGGTGGTAGCGGTCAAGCCGATAGCGGCCGTGTCGGGCGAGGTAGACATCGTTGAGGCTGGCGCCGCTGTACAGCACGTTGTCGTCGATGACGAAGCCCTTGAGATGCAGCACGCCGAACAACTCACGGTTCTGCACCGGCACGCCGTAGATGGCCACGCCCGGCCCCAGGCGCCTGGCGTACTCGCGATACATGCCCGCGTTGCCCTCGCTTTTCTGTTTGCCGATCAGGCCGCGACGGGCGCGATGCCAGTCGACGAACACGGAAATTTCCAGGGCTGGATGACGTGTTTTCGCCGCGTACAACGCCTCGAGGATCTCGCGGCCGCCATCATCGTCCTGCAGGTACAGCGTCACCAGCACGATCCGGCGCGTGGCCTGGGCGATGTGCTGCAACAGCGTGCGGCGAAACGCGACGGCATCGTCCAGCACCGCGATGGCAGTGGCCGGCACGGCGAAAAAGGGCAAAGCATCGAGCGGGTCGGCGCGCCTGCGGCGGAACGGCAGCATGCGTCGCGCGATCCGGCCTGGGGCTTTCAGCAAGGTGGTTTTCGAAGGCATGCGCTTGATCATGCCGGCCATCATCGCAAACCCGCGTGTACGGGCCGGCGTGAAAAAAGCGCCCGGGGGCGCCTTCGGCGTGCAGGAACGGCCAGCTCAGTTGCCCTTGACCGGGAATGTCTGCGCGCTGCCGGGCGCGGGTGTGGCCGCAGGTGTGGCGGACGAGCGCACCGGGCTGATCGTGCGCGTGCCGCACTGGTAGACGCCCCACGCCTGCGAGCCGTCGGCGGGTTCGGCCAGCGGCTTGACGGTGTCGGCGTGCATCTTGGCGGCCTCGTTGCGGGCCATCACTTCCAGCTCTTCGCGGATCGTCATGCCGTTGCGGTTGACCGGGCCGATGTGGTCCATCACCGAGACGGTGACCTTGCCCAGTTCGTGGCAGGCCGACACGTCGCCATTCCAGGCCGTGCGCACGTTCTTGGCCGCTTCGTCCATGGTGATGCCCCACGTACACGCGCTCAGCGCCAGCACGGGGACGAGCAACAGCAGGTTCTTGCGCATGGAAAACTCCGTGTGTGAAGTGGGCGGAAGGATCGCGCCGCGACCGCGCGGCAAGGCGCCATCGTAGCGCGAGGGCGGTGCCGCGTGCCGGCGATGGCACGCGACATCCCGCCCGCGGGCTTATTTCGGCGCCACCGGCTTGCCGTCGGTATCCAGCACCTCGATGTCACCCAGTTTCAACGCACGGATCGGCGCCTCGACCTTTTTCAGGTCACCCACGATCACCCAGGTCAGCTGGTCGGGATGGATGATTTCCTGCGCGGCGGCCTGCACCGAGGCATCGGTCTGCGCCTCGATGCGCGACTTCAGCGTCCGCACGTAATCGTCGGGGCGGTCGTACTGCACGATGTCCTGCAACGCACCCATCACCGCCGAGGTGGTCTGGTAGCCGCCCGGCATGCTGCGCACGTCGCCCACCTTGATCTTGTCGATCTCCTGCTCGGTGAGTGGTTGCGGGCCGATCACCGCGCGGGCCTCCTTCAACAGCTCGGCGATGGACGGCGCGGTCTTGTCGGTCTGCACCGGCGCGTACAGCAGGAACGGGCGCTGGCCCAGGGCGTTCTGCAGGATGCTGAAGGCGCCGTAGGCCCAGTGCTTGTCCTCGCGCAGGTTCATGTTGAGACGCGAGGTGAAGGTGCCTCCGAACGCGCCGTTCATGGTCTGGATCTGCAGGTTGTTCGGCGCCTCGGTGGAGGGCGCCAGGCTACCGGCCAGGATCAGGCTTTGCTGCGCGTCGGGGCGGTCGATCAGGTAGACGCGTGCATGTGGCGGCGGTGCCACCTTGCCGATGTTCTTCGCCGGCACCTTGCCCGCGGGCGCCTGCCATTGGCCGAATGCGGCGTTCAGCGCCGGGATGATCTTCGCCAGCGTGGTGTCGCCGGCCACCAGGATGCGCACGTTGTCGGGCCGGATGTAGTCGGCCATGAAGCGGCGCATGTCGGCGGCCTGCAGCGCCTTGATCGACGCATCCGTACCCGAGCCGGTGAACGGGATGGCGTAGGCGTGGCCCTTGCCGTACAGCAGCGGCGGCAGGGTGCGCAGCGCGATGCCGACGGGCTGGCTCTTTTCCTGCGCGATGCCGGCCAGCCACTGGCCGCGCACGCGGTCGATATCAGCCTGGCGGAAGGCGGGCTGACGCACGATGTCGGCGAACAGGGCGAGTGACGGTTGCAGATTGTCGTCCAGCGCATTCAACGAGGCGTTGCAGAAATCCAGCCCACAATCGGTATCGATCAGCGCGCCCAGCCGCTGCTTGCGCTTGGCGATCTCGACCGAATCCAGCTCCCTGGTGCCCTCGTCCAGCATGGACATGGTGAAGCTGGAGGTACCCAGCTTGCGGCCCTGGTCGGCGGCGTAGCCCGCATCGAACAGCAACCGCACCTGCACCGCCGGCACGGTGTGACGTTCGGCCAGCACCACCTCGATGCCGTTGGCCAGGCGGCCGCGCTGCACGGCGGGGAAGCTCAGGTCCGGATAGCTGTCGACCGTGGGCACGCCCTTGCTGCGGTCGACACTGCTGTCGACGGCGCGGAAATCGCCGGCGGGCGAAAGCACCGGCGCGGGTTTGCCGGGGACGGCGGCCCGACCGGCGGCCGCGGCGCTGTCGGTGCTATCGACCTTGCCCGGCACCACGGTCAAGGTGTAATCGCCGCGGGCGATCCAGCGGTTCGCGGCGGCGGTGACGCTGACCGGGGCGGCGGCCATGAACTCGTTGAACTGCTTCAGGTAGGCACCCGGGTCACCGTGATAGAGCTGCCCCTGGGCCAGGATCGAGGCCTGCGTGTTGACGCGTTCCAGCCCGCGCACGAAGGAGGCGCGGGTTTCCGTCTTCACCCGCGCCAGCTCGTCGGCGCTGGGGCCGTGCGCCAGGAAGTTGCGCCATTCATCGGCGATGGCCGCCTCGACGCGAGCCGGGTCGACGCCCTGCTTCACGTCGACCTGCAGCTCGAACAGGCTGGCCAGCGAGTGCTGCTCCACACCCACCGAGACGTCGTCGGCCAGCTTGTCGCGGTAGACCAGCCGCTGGTACAGCCGCGAGGTCTTGCCGCCGCCCAGCACCGCGGCGGCCAGCTCCAGCAGGTTCTCGTCGGTGCTGCCGCGCGGCGGCACGTTCCACTCGCGGTAGATGCGCGTCTGCGCCACGTTGTCGGTCATGGTGCCGCGGGTGGACTGCTCGCGCGGCGCCACCCACGGTTGCGGCCGCGGCACGCGCGGGCCCGCGGCGATGTCGCCGAAGTACTTCAGCATCTTCTCTTTCGCCACTGCCGGCGTGATGTCGCCGGCCAGCACCACCACCGTATTGGCGGCGCCGTAGTAGTCGCGGAACCACTGCTTCACGTCGCCCAGCGAGGCGGCGTTCAAGTCGGCCATCGAGCCGATGGTGTCGTGGTGGTACGGATGGTTGGCGGGGAACGCCTCGGCCTGGATCAGTTCGCTGGCGCGGCCGTAGGGCTGGTTTTCGCCCTGGCGCTTTTCGTTCTGCACCACGCCGCGCTGCTCGTCGAGCTGCGGCTGGCCGATGGCGCCCAGCAGATGGCCCATGCGGTCGGACTCCATCCACAGCGCCATGTCCAGCGCGGTGGTGGGCACGGTTTCGAAATAGTTGGTGCGGTCGAGCCAGGTGGTGCCGTTCTGGTCGGTGGCGCCAGCCAGTTCGAACGGCTTGAAGAATTCGTCCTTGTGGTTTTCCGAACCCTGGAACATCAGGTGCTCGAACAGATGCGCGAAGCCGGTCTTGCCCTTGGGCTCGTACGAGGAGCCCACGTGGTACCACACGCTCACCGCCACCACCGGTGCCTTGTGATCCTCATGCACCACCACGGTCAGCCCGTTGGGCAGGGTGAACCGCTCATAGTCGAGCGCGGGGATCGTGCTGGCGGCATCGGTGACGGCGGGTGGATCGGCCAAAGCCGGCACGATGCCCACGGAAAAAGTCAGCAAACCGGCAAGCCACAACGCGTGCGTTTTCAGGGTCACGGTAATTCCTTGGCGTGGGTGAGGCCCTTGAGCCTAGGCGGCACGGCGGCCGCAGCGCAACTGGCGCAAGGCACGTCGGGTGAAGGCATGCGGACAGTGTTGTCCGGCGATGTCCGCGCCCGTTCGGACGATGTCCGCGGACATGGCGCGTATTTTCAATATCGCATCTTTATTCCGCAGAATCATCAGCTTGCGATGGATCGAAAGGCTGGCACGGCGATTGCTCTTCTGGCCATGCAGGGGTTTTCAATCACGGAAAAGGAAGAGCGATCATGAAATTCGAAACAATGATGTTGCACAGCTTGTTCGCGGCCTGCTTCGCGCTGTGCGTGCTGGTGATGGGCGCGATGCTGCGCGCGCAGCCGGTGGAGCAGCCGGCGTCGGGTTCCTCGGTCACGACGATGCTGCTGGACGCGCCCGACAGCTGCGTGTTGCCACACGACGGCGTGCTTTGCCCGCCATCGACGCAGGTGTTGTAAGGCCGACGCAGACGCGGGGGCGACGAATGCCGATAATGGCCGGATGCTCCATGTCATCCTGTTTCGCCCCGAGATCCCGCCGAACACCGGCAACGTGATTCGCCTGTGCGCGAATACCGGTGCCGCGCTGCACCTGATCCGCCCGCTGGGTTTTGAACTCGACGATGCGCGGTTGCGTCGCGCCGGGCTGGACTATCACGAGTACGCCAGCGTGGCCGTGCACGACGACTTCGCCGCTTGCCTTGACGCGATCGGCACGCCACGCGTGTTCGCATTTTCCACCCGCGGCCAGGTGGCCCACGTCGACGCGCGTTTCGCCGATGGCGACGCACTGCTGTTCGGCTGCGAAACCGCCGGCCTGCCTGCCGACGTGTTCGAGACCATCCCCGCCAACCAGCGCCTGCGCCTGCCGATGTGCCCGAACAGCCGCAGCCTCAACCTGTCGAATTCGGTGGCCGTGGCCGTTTACGAAGCCTGGCGCCAGCTTGGATTCGTTGGGGCGGGGAATCGGGAATAGAGAATCGGGAATGGGAAAGGCAGATGCCTCGGCATCCGCGCATCTTCGCGCTGGCGAAATACCGCTCTTCCGACTCCCCGTTCCCTATTCCCCATTCCCGGCGGCGCAAGCGCCGCCCCGCTACAATCGCCGGGATGAACTCCACGCCCAATACCTGGATGCCGCAACCGCTGCGCAAGCTGGCCGGCCGCGCGCTGCAAACCGCGCTGAACCACACGTTGTCGCTGGATCCGGACACGCAGCAGAAGCTGGCCGCGTTGAACGGACGCCGCGTGCAACTGCATCTGCGTGGGCCGGAGCTGGCACTGGCGATCACCGTCGACGACGGAAAACTGCTGGTGGGCCCGCCACAGGACGACAGCCAGCTGCGCGTCGCCGCCACGCCGGGCAGCCTGCTGGCGATGCTGTTTCGCCGCGACGACGACGGCATCGCACCGGGCAAGGTGGAGATCGCCGGTGATGCCGAGCTGGCGCGCCGGCTGGAAAAACTGGCCAGCAAATTCGCGCCCGATTTCGAGGAGGCGTTTGCGCGCAGCTTCGGCGACGTGCTCGGCGTACCGCTGGCCAAGGCCGTCCGCCGCGGCCTGAGCCACGCCCGCGAAAGTGCCGCGCATTTCACCGAGGACGGCGCCGACTGGCTGCGCGACGAAGCGCGCGTGGCGCTGGCGCCGGGCGAGGTGGAGGATTTCCTCGACGGCGTGGATCACCTGCGCGAGCGCAGCGAACGGATGGAGTCGCGCGTGCAGCGGCTCATCGCGCGCCTGCAGGGCAGCGCCGCATGACGCCGCTCAAGGTCGTGCCGCGGCTGCTGCGGGTGGCCTCGGTGCTGCTGGCGTATCGACTGGACGAGCTGGTCGACGCCACTCACCTGTACCGTCCGCTGAAACTGCTGCGCCCGTTGCTGGCGCGACCGCGTGCCAACGTGGCGCAGCTGTCGCGCGGCGAGCGGTTGCGGCTGGCGCTGACCGAGCTGGGTCCGATTTTCGTGAAGGCCGGCCAGGTGCTGTCCACCCGCCGCGACCTGGTGCCCGCCGATATCGCCGACGAACTGTCGCTGCTGCAGGATCAGGTCACGCCGTTTCCCGGCGCCGAGGCACGCGCCATCGTTGAGCAGCAACTGAACGCCTCGACTGATCAGATCTACGCGCACTTCGACGAAACGCCGCTGGCCTCCGCCTCCATCGCCCAAGTGCACGCGGCTACCTTGCGCGATGGCCGCGAGGTGGTGGTGAAGGTGCTGCGTCCCGGCATCGACGCGCAGATCGCCCGCGACGTGAAACTACTGCGCTCGCTGGGCGAACTGGCCCAGCGTTGGCATCCCAACGCCGACAAGATCCGGCCACTGGACGTGGTGGCCGAAGTCGAAAAAATGCTGGAAAACGAGCTGGACCTGCAGCGCGAAGGCGCCAGCGCCAGCCTGCTGAAACGCAACTTCGCCAGCGGCGTGGACCTGTACGTGCCGAGCGTGCACTGGGAACTCACCGCCGCGCGCGTGCTGACGCTGGAGCGGGTGAGCGGCGTCAGCAGCGACGACATCGCCGCCATCGACGCGGCCAGCATCGACCGCAAGGCACTGGCCGCCAAGGGCGTGCGGGTGTTCTACGAGCAGGTGTTCCGCGACAACTTTTTCCATGCCGATGCGCACCCCGGCAATATCTGGGTGGACACCGCACGCACCGGCGAGCCGCGTTTCATCGCGCTGGATTTCGGCATCATGGGCTCGCTGCCCGAGGCCGACCAATACTGGCTGGCGCAGAATTTCATCGCCCTGTTCGAACGCGACTACGCCCGCATCGCGCAACTGCACGTGGCCGCCGGCTGGATGCCCGCCACCCTGCGGCTGGATGAACTGGAGGCGGCGGTGCGCACCGTCTGCGAGCCATATTTCACCCGCCCGCTGTCGCAGATTTCGCTGGCCGAACTGGTGGTGAAACTGTTCCAGACCGCGCGCCGCTTCGAGCTGACCTTGCAGCCGCAACTGATCCTGCTGCAGAAAACCCTGCTCAACATCGAAGGCGTGGGCCGCATGCTCGATCCGGAGATCGACATCTGGGCGGTGGCGCATCCGGTGCTGAAACGCATCCTGCGCGAACGCTACAGCCCGTTGCGCACCCTGCGCGACGTGCGCAAGCGCCTGCCCGAATGGCTGCACCACGCACCGCAGTTTCCCGAACTGGTACGCGACGCCCTGCGCCAGGCAGGCAGCGGCGAACAGCGGGTGGTGAGCGATCCATTGGCCCTCGCCCTGTTGCGCGACAACGCCCGGCGACAACACAAGCTGTTGGCCTGCGGATTGTTGGGTGGCGCCTTGCTGATCGGCTCGGCGCTGTTGTGGACGCTGGCTCCACAGCACGGCCTTTGGCCGCCGCTGGGCGCCGGCGTGGCAGGCCTGTTGGCATTCGCGATGGGCTGGCCACGCTCGCGCTGAGCGCTAAACACCGCCTGCGGGAGCGGGTTGTGGGGGTGGGATTGTGGGAGCGACTTCAGTCGCGATGCTTCTGCTCTGATGCCCCAAAGCAAGAGCATCGCGACTGAAGTCGCTCCCACAGAAGTCGCTCCCACATCTTCAATTTTCCTGACGAATCGACATGCTTGAAATTATCCATCAGGACGACGCGCTGATCGCGGTGAACAAGCCCGCGAACCTGGCCGTGCACCGTTCGAAGATGGTCGGCAATGCCGACACGTTTCTCGTCGATGAATTGCGCGAGCAGGTCGGCGACAGCGTGTACCTGGCGCACCGGCTCGACCGCGCCACCAGCGGCGTGCTGCTGGTGGCGCGCAACAAGGAGATCGCGGCTGCGCTGGGCGAGCAGTTCATGGGCCGCACGGTGCACAAGCAATACCTGGTTGTAGTGCGCGGCTGGCCGGAACCAGCCGAAGGCGTGATCGATTACCCGCTGCCCGGCTCACGCGAAACCGGGCCGCGACGCGAGGCACGCACGCGCTACCGCCAACTGGCCACGATCGAGGTACCGATTGCACTGGGTCGTTATCCGCAGCAACGCTACGCCTTTTTGTTGGCCGAACCGGAAAGCGGCCGCTTCCGCCAGATCCGCAAACACCTGGCGCATATCCATCACCCGGTCATCGGCGACTGCCAGCACGGACGCGGCGATCACAATCGCCTGTACAAGCAGTATTTCGGCTGCCATCGGATGCTGCTGCATGCGTGGCGGCTCGATTTCCATCACCCGCTGAGCGGCGCGCCGATGACGCTGGAAGCGCCGCTGGACGACGCGTTTGCATCGTTGCTGGCACGGTTCGAATGGGCGTTGCCACAGAATGCCAGCGTCTCCTGCCACTAGAACATTCCCGCGCCGCTCGTCCCGAGCGTAGCCGCGCGGCGGCGGCGACCGGATCGAGCGCGCCTCGCTCCGCGCAACGCTTCCCCCTAAACTTGCCGCATGCTGACTGTCAGCCCCACCCTCGCGCTACCCGAATCCGAACTCGTCGAACGTTTCCTGCGTGCCGATGGTCCCGGCGGGCAGCATGTGAATCGCACCGAAAGCGCGGTGGAGTTGCGGTTCGACGTCATCAACTCACCCTCGCTGCCGGACGAAGTGCGCGAACGGCTGTTGGCGCGGCGCGACCGCCGGCTCACCGCCGAGGGCGTACTGGTGATCCAGGGGCGGCGTTTTCGCGACCAGGCGCGCAACCGCGACGACGTGCGTGAACGGCTGGCCGAGCTGATTCGCAGCGTGTTGCGGCCACCCAAGAAACGCGTGGCCACCCGCCCCACACGCGCCTCCAAAGAACGCCGTCTGGCTGGCAAACAGCAGCGCGGCAAGATCAAGCAGACGCGTTCGCGCGAATGGAGCTCCGAATGAACGCACCGATGTTGCCACCCACCCCGCCGCTGGCGCCACGCCTCAACAGCCGGTTCTGGCCCTGGCTGGCGCGCGTGATCCTGCGCCTCAGCGGCTGGCGGTTGCTGGGCGAACTGCCGAACCTGCCCAAGCTGATCCTCATCGGTGCGCCGCATTCGTCGTACTGGGATGGCGTATGGGGGCTGGTGATGAAGGTGGCGCTGGGCGTTGACATCAGCATCATGATCAAGCGCGAAGTGCTGAACGGCCCCTTCGGCATCATCCTGCGACCGCTGGGCATGATCGGCATCGACCGCCGCGCCGCCGCCAACGTGCCCGCGCAGATGGTGCAGCGTTTCGCCGAGCGCGAGCGGATGTGGCTGGGCATCACGCCCGAGGGCACGCGCAAGCCGGTGCGGCGCTGGAAGCAGGGCTTCCTGCGCATCGCCCACGGCGCCAACGTGCCGATCCAGACCCTGTTCCTGGACTACCCCACGAAAACCTTCACGCTGGGCCCACTGGTGCACGCCAGCGGCGACGTGGACGTGGACATGCCCGCGATCCGCGCGTTGTTCAAGCCATACCGGGGCAAGCACCGCAATACGGAGTGAGCGGGCTCAGTCGTCCAGCAACACATACTGGCCGTCCTTGCCGAAGCGTGCCGGTTTCCTGCCGACTCGTGCGCACAGCGAATCGCCGCAACGGTTGATTGCGCCACGCTGCGTCGCCCGCAGGATGTCCTGACCGAAATGCAGTTGCGCCAGTTGCTGCGCGCTGCGGTGGATGGTCCACGCCGCCGAGCCCATGGCCAACAGGGAGCCGAGCAGCAAGGCGACTGCCGCGTTCCAGACCAGGCTGTGCCGCGCGCTGGTCAATCCCCTGCGCTGTTCATCCATCGCCCGGGCAGCCGCCTGGGCGCTGTTGGCACTTTGCTGCAACCGCTGCCGCAGCTCGTCCACGGCTTGTCCGGCGCCTTGGGCTACCGCTTGCTGTGCGTTGTTTCCGATCACCTGCAGTGCGCGCTCCGCGAACCGCTCGCCACCCGCATCCAGACGGCTCACACCCTGCTCGAGCGCAGCGGTTGCCGCTTCGATCCGCTGCACGGTGTGCGCGTTGCGTGACTCCAGACGATCGGCAATCGCCATCAATCGGATCAATGCCTGCCGCACCGTCTCGACATCATCAGCGGAACTATCCATGGCCACGTCCTTGGCTGGTCTAACGACTGAATCCCTGTGCCTGCGGCAACACCTGCTGCGCGGCTTGTTGTTGCGCCAGCAATGACACGTCCCACGTCGCGTTCAGGCTGTCGGCCTGCTGCTGGAATTGCTGCCCGTCCGCCGTGCCCAGATAGGCATGCGCCGCCTCGTGCTGCGCCCGATCCCACACCGTGTTGTCCGGGTTCTGCGAGGCCAGATACATGCGATCGATCCACTGGTCGAGTTCGCTGCGCGTGGTGTCGTGCGGCGCCTGCAATGCACCCGGCACCGGGCCGTCGGGCATGGCTTGCCGCTCGAATTGCCGGTTCAACGTTTCATTGCGCGGCTCGGCGTTGTACGCATCGGGCACCTGCCCCATCGCATGCCTGGGCACTTCCCGCTCGTTGTAGCCGCCCGGCTGGAGCCGGTCGATCTTGGGCCACAGGCGATACAGCAGCAAGCCTTCCTGCGAATGGTGGACCACGTTCAGACGCGGATCGTCGGGCTCCGAAGACTTGGCCAGAAACGGCGTGTCGCTCAGGCCGTTGAGGTAATCGATCGCAAGGTTGCCGGTGCGAGTCGACAAGCCGTCTCGGTGGTAACTGCCGCCGACATCCGAATGCGCGCCGGGCACGTAGATCCCGGCAAAGCGCCCGTCCGACGAGATGCCCGGATCGATGATGCGGTCGGACTTGAACAGGCCGCGGTGCTCGTCCATTGCGATGAACTGGATGCCGGATATCACCGACGGCGGCAGCCGCCGATCCATCGTCATCGCACTGCCGGTGCCCACCGGATCGAACATGGCCACCGCCTGCGCTACCTGATGTGGTGGCACCAATGGTGGCCTGGTGTATTCGACATGCTTGATCTGGTGATGGGAATCGTAGGTGTAACGCGCACCGGCGGGATCCTGAATGCCGCGCTCCTCGACCAATCGCGCAAACAGAGCGGCTTCTTCGCTACCTCGGCTGAAGCTGACACTGGCGACGCGGATCTCTGCGGCTGGATCTTCCTGCTTCCATTTCCAAGCCTGGTTGATGAACTTCTTGTACATCTCCTCGGCCCGCTCATCGACGGTGTTGCCGCGCATGTTGTCCAGCGCAGGTGAGAAGAATCCATGTTGCTGCGTGCCCGGCCCGGGAACATAACCGAAGCCAATCCTCGCATTGCCGGCTTGTTCCACCTGTCGAGCGATAAGCGCAACATTGGTCGCATGCTCGGGATCATGGATGGCGTCATTGCCGGTGCCATCCAGCGCAGCAATGAAGAGACGCTCATGCGGATGGTCCGCATGGATCAATACCGGCTCCTCGAACGAGGCCAGTTGCGCCCGGCCCTCGGTGTAAATCGGCAAGCGCGGCGCAGCAGGATCGGCGCGTACTCCATCACCGAGAATGCCATCCGGGTCCTTCCGGTCGTGCTCCATGACAGCGCTCCCTTCAGTACGTATGTGTCCAGGCCAGGATCACGTCATCCCGGGCATCACTGTATTTATTGCCCGGAATCTGTTCGGTCTTGGTGGCAATGAATGCCTTCATGTAGACGCTGATCGTGCGGTCGTTCACTTCGAGCAGAATGCCTGGCTCGCCTCCCCAGGAGCGATCGGGGATTTCGGCATCGGGCACGTTGTACAACACACGCTCGTCCTTGAAGATGGCTCCGATATCCACCTTGGCTGTGTGCGCCACGCCATCCAGCGACGTCCAGTTCACCTCGGCCGGCGGCGGAAAATTCCGGATGCCCAGATAGGAGGCGAACGGCCAGTGATCCCTGTAATCCGCCGATGGCGGCGGCGGCGAAGGCTGTTCCTCCGCCTTGAAGTTGAAGTCGTTGTAGATCACGTGACAGCGGATGGTGTTGTAGCAGAACACCTGGAAATCGTGCTTCACGAAGCGCAGCGGGAACATGGATGAGCCAGATGTTTGCGCGCTGCTGGAATCGGACTGGGTCGACATGGCGGGGTGGCATCCTGTCATCAGCAACAGTGTGGCGGCGCAGAGGAAGGCGCGGAAGGAGGACGTTCGATCAGACATGAGCACTCCCTGCTGGGTCGATGGTGGCGTTGACGGTACGACGCGCATGCCGGCGCAATCCTCGAACGACAGAACGGACATGGCGGGATCTTCCCTGGCGGGACGCATCGATGCGTTATACCGGATACGGGTCCGGCGCGATGTCGGAGCGCGCCGTATTCTGCGAAGGCGAACCGTAGCCCGATCGTGGGCGTGAACGGGGCTAATGAGAGATGGTCACGCGTTCGATGGTTCGGACCGCCGTTCGCACCCGCTGCCGGTCACTCGCCTCTGTTGGGCGGCACCAGCGCGATCACGGTCCAGCCTGGCCGCGGCTCCAGCTCGCGCTTGGAGGAGGCCACCCGCAGCACACCCTTTTCCTCGACGCCGAACATCAGCACCGTATCGGAGCCGTATTGCTCGATGAAATGCGGCCAGTCGAAGGTGGCGGTGAGCCGGGTGGACTTCACGCGCCAGCCGTTGGCCAGCATGTCGCCGAAGCGGCCATGAGTCATGTTCTCGTCGAACAGTGGTGGCGACAGCAAACCGCCGGAGAACGCTGCGCGCTCGGTGCTTTCCTGCGGTGTCAGGTTGCGCAGGCGATAGACCTTGTCGCGCCCGAATTCCTGCCGGTAATACACACAGGCCAGCGAGTTGCGCTCGCGGTTGGTGCTCATGCCCAGCATGCGGCCGATGCCGGCAAGATCCAGATGGCGCTCCGCGTGGGGCGAGGCGGGGTTGCCGAAGAATGTGCTGAGCCCGTCCATCCGCGCCTGGCGGATGCCATCCCAGTCGTCATCAGCCAGCACCACGCGGAAGCCAGCGTCCTTCAGTGACGTACCGATCGCGCGCGCCACATGGTCGGAGCCGAAGATCAGCACGCCGCGCGGCTCCGGCTCGGCCACTTTCAGCCACAACGCCAATGGCCGCGCGGTGGCGCTTTGCAGCACCACCGTGCCAATGATCAGGGTGAACACCAGCGGCACCAGGGCGTCGGCGCCGGGCACGCCAAGCGCGTCCAGCCGCAGCGCGAACAACGCCGATACCGATGCCGCCACGATCCCGCGCGGCGCCACCCAACTGATCAGCGCCCGCTCACGCCAGGTCAGGCTGCTGCCCATGCTGGACAGGGCTACCGTCACCGGTCGCACCAGCAGTTGCGCGATGACGAACAGGGCGATGCCCGCGCCTAGCATGCCGTCGGGTAGCGGCCAATGCAGACGCGCCGCCAGCAGAATGAACAGCAGCGACACCAGCACCGTGGTGAGGCTTTCCTTGAAGTCGAGGATGTCGTCCATGTGCACGTTGCGCATGTTGCCCAGCGCGATGCCCATGATGGTGACCGCCAGCAGGCCGGATTCGTGGGTCAGCGCATTGGAGACGCTGAAGGCCAGCGGCACCGTCGCCAGCACGGCGTAATTCTGCAGGTACTCGGGAATCATCTGCCGCCGCAGCAGGAAGCCGATCACCATGGCGGCCAGCCCGCCGATCACCGCGCCGCAGAGAATCGTGGCCACGAAGATGCCCAGCGTGTGGCCCTCCTGCTGCGACACGATGGCCTCGTAGATCAGCACTGCGAACAGCGCGCCCAGCGGATCGATCACGATGCCTTCCCAGCGCAGCGTGTTGGCGATGCGCGCGTTCGGACGCAGCGTGCGCAGCATCGGCGCGATCACGGTGGGGCCGGTGACGCAGGCCAGCGCGCCGAACAGCAGCGCGATCGGCCAGCTCAGCCCCGCCACCAGATGCGCGGCCAGCGCCAGCAGCAGCAACGCGGCGACCGCGCCATAGCTGACCAGCCCGCGCACCGCATTGCCGATGCCCGGCAATTCGTTGAAACGCAGGGTGAGGCTGCCTTCGAACAGGATCAGCGCCACCGCCAGCGACACGATCGGGAACAGCAGGTCGCCCAGCAGCTTGTCGGGATTCAGCACGCCGGTGGCCGGCCCCAGGATGATGCCCGCAAGCAGCAGAAACAGGATCGCCGGCAGCCGCACCCGCCAGGCCAGCCATTGCGCCAGGAAGCCGATCATCAGCATGCCGGCGAGCATCAAGCCGAGCTCGATAGTCATCGCATTCCTTGGAAATATCAGGGCGCCATCGAACCATGCGCCGGCCGGCGCGTCCAGACAGCGGCAGATTGTCGCGCTAGCGGCCCGGGCTCTGGACCCGCCGATATTGCAGCGCCTCGGCCAGGTGCTCGCGTTCGAGCAGGGCGGTGCCACCGTCCAGATCGGCAATGGTGCGCGCCACCCGCAGCACGCGGTGATAGGCGCGGGCCGACAGGCCCAGGCGCTCCAGTGCGGTCTCGAACCAGCGCCGTTCCGGCGGCCCCAGCGCGCAATCACGCTCCAGCTCGCGCACGCTGATCTCCGCGTTGGGCCGACCCGCCCGCATCAGCGATTGCCGCCGCGCGGCCAGCACTCGCGCGCGCACCGTGGCGGAGTCCTCGTCATTCCCGGAACGCGGCCCGCCCAGATCAGCCAGTGGCACCTGCGGCACTTCAACGCAGAGGTCGATGCGATCGAGCAACGGCCCGGAAATGCGCGAGCGGTAGCGCTGGATCTGGTCTGGCGTGCAGTGACAGCGTTGCGTGGGGTCGCCCGCGTAGCCGCAAGGGCACGGGTTCATCGCACCCACCAGCTGAAACTGGGCGGGAAACATCGACTGGCGCGCGGCGCGCGAAATCAGGATCTGGCCCGACTCCATCGGCTCGCGCAGCACCTCCAGCACCTGCCGGCTGAACTCGGGCAGCTCGTCCAGAAACAGCACGCCGTTGTGCGCCAGCGAAATCTCGCCCGGCCGCGGATACGACCCGCCGCCCACCAGCGCCACCGCCGATGCGGTGTGATGCGGCGCCCGGAACGGCCGCCGGCGCCAGCGCGCCAGATCGATGACCTGCCCCGACACCGACGCCACCGCGCAGGTTTCCAGCGCCTCGGATTCGGACAGCGGCGGCATGATGCCCGGCAGGCGCTCGGCCAACATCGTCTTGCCGGTGCCCGGCGGGCCCATCAGCAACAGGTGATGGCCGCCCACGGCGGTGATCTCCAGCGCCCGGCGCGCCTGCAATTGACCGCGCACGTCGCGGAGATCGGGGCCGTCATCGGCGCCACCGGTGCTGGGCGTGGCAACCGGTGCGGAAAGCTCTTCCGCCCCGCGCAGCCAGCTGCACACCTCGGCCAATGTACGCGCCACCCGCACATCCACATCCGGCACCAGCGCGGCTTCGGCGGAGTTTTCGTAAGGCACCAGCACCCGGCGACCACGCGCACGCGCGCGCAGCAGGGCCGGCAGCACACCCGAGACGCGGCGCAGCGCGCCGGTCAAGGCCAGCTCGCCCAGGAATTCGCAGTCATCCAGCTTGTCGCGCGGCACCTGTCCGCTGGCCGCAAGAATGCCCAGCGCGATCGCCAGGTCGAAGCGGCCGCCATCCTTGGGCAGCTCGGCCGGCGCCAGGTTCACCGTGACGCGGCGGCCGGGATATTCGAAGGCCGTGTTCTGGATCGCCACGCGTACGCGGTCACGGGCTTCGCGCACCGCGGCCTCGGGCAAACCCACGATATTGGTAGACGGCAAGCCACCGGAGAGATGCACCTCGACCATGACCTGCGGCGCGGCGATCCCTTCCTGGGCACGGCTGAGGGTAACGGCGAGGCTCATGCAGACACGGGTCGGCGCGGGGAACGATCGCTGACAGGCACGCCGGGCGACTCCATCCGTTGATAAATAACCGCCCCCGATCGTTCTCGGGGTGAGGTGACGGATCGGGGGCGGCTCCCGGGAGCTGGGTGTTACGGTGTCCCGCGGTGGGCGACGGTGGCCTCCAGTTCGGCCACGCGTTGCTCGAGTTCGTCGATTTTCGCGCGTGTGCGCGCCAGAACCTGGGTCTGGACGTCGAATTCCTCGCGGGTGACCAGGTCGAGGCGGCGCAGTCCCTGCGCCAGAACATCCTGGAAGTTGGCTCGCAAATCCTGATGCGCCTGTGCCAGTCCTGGCGGTACCAACGACACAAGCCGCAGGGCAATCTGATCGATATCCTGCCTATCCATCATGGACAGCGCCTCGCACTCGTCGAGGTAAATATTAGGTGAACGGAATTCGGGTACGCCATCAGGATGCTCCGTCGGGATGTGTAGGGATTGTCCTACACGGCACCGGCAAGGCGACAGCGCCCGCGCGCGAAGGCAGAATGGGCGTCATGCACCGCGCGTGCCCCCATACCGAGGACATTCCATGAAGCTGGTCGTGGCCATCATCAAGCCGTTCAAGCTGGACGACGTGCGCGAGGCACTGGCGGAAGTCGGCGTGCAAGGCGTCACCGTCACCGAGGTGAAGGGCTTCGGCCGCCAGAAAGGCCACACCGAGCTGTATCGCGGCGCCGAGTACGTGGTCGATTTCCTGCCCAAGATCAAGCTGGAGGTGGCGGTGACCGACGATCAGGTCGACCGCGTGCTGGAAGCCATCCAGCAGGCCGCCCGCACCGGCAAGATCGGCGACGGCAAGATCTTCGTCAGCCAGTTGGATCAGGTCACCCGCATCCGCACCGGCGAGATGGATCACGACGCGCTGTAAGCGGCTTGCGCAGGGCGAAACCCACGTGCGGACACCCGCTCACGTCACCCATGACGATACCTCCGCGCTGAAAACCTGGTTTTGGGGCACACACAAGCTATTGGGTTGACCATACCCAACGTACCCGATATGTTGTGTGCGTCGGTGCCCGGCCGACCCAACATCAGTCGGGCTTAAAAGGGAATCCGGTGTAAATCCGGAACTGCCCCGCAGCGGTAAAGCGGAAACGAACACCTCCACATGCACTGGTCCTCTGCGACCGGGAAGCGGGGGCAAGTAGGTGGATCGTCGTGATCCTCGTCCGCAAGTCCGAAGACCTGCCGGCACATCGGGGCGAACATGTCCCGGTGCGTAGTGACGGTTTCCGCGGGGAAACACGTCGTGGCGCGGGCCTTTGTCGGGGCCGCGTGCGGCTCCCCCGGGATCCATCGCTTCAGGCCCTGCGCGCGGGAGCAGGTGTTTGATGTCCATGCCGGAGCCACCTGCCCATGCAAGCCCTCGATACCGCCGAACGCGAGCGCGCCATCGCGCCCGCCGAACCCCCTGTCGCCCTCCCCGAAACCGCGTTTACCCTGACTCCTCCCCACAGTGCGGCGTCGATGCACGTCACCAAGCGCAACGGCGGCCAGGAAGCCGTCGACGTCAACAAGATCGTGCGCGCCGTGACGCGCAGCGCCGAAGGCCTGCACGGGGTCGATCCACTGCGCGTGGCGCTGAAGACCATCGGTGGCCTGTACGACGGCGCCACCACGCAGGAGCTGGACCAGCTGTCGATCCGCACCGCCGCCTCACTGACCGCCGAAGAACCCGAATACGGCCAGCTCGCCGCGCGCCTGCTCGGCGCCTACATCGACAAGGAGGTCAGCGGCCAGGAGATCCAGAGCTTCTCGCAGTCGATTGCGCGCGGCGCCGAGCTGGGCATCCTCAACGACCGCCTGCGCGATTTCGTAGCCACCAACGCACGCAAGTTGAACGACGCGATCGACCCGTTGGCCACGCGCCGCTTCGAGTATTTCGGCCTGCGCACCGTGTACGACCGCTACCTGCTGCGCCATCCGCAACTGCGGCTGGTGATCGAGACGCCGCAGCATTTCTTCATGCGCATCGCCTGCGCGCTGGGCGGCAACGAGATCGGCGAGACGCTGGAGCTGTACCGGCTGCTGTCGTCGCTGGAATACATCGCCAGCTCGCCCACCCTGTTCAACGCCGGCACCTGCCACGAGCAGCTCAGCTCCTGCTATTTGCTGGATTCGCCGGTCGATTCGCTGGAGTCGATCTACGACAAGTACGCCGATGTGGCGAAGCTGTCGAAGTTTGCCGGCGGCATCGGCCTGGCCTATTCGCGGGTGCGCTCGCGCGGCTCGCTGATCCGCGGTACCAACGGCCACTCCAACGGGTTGCTGCCTTGGCTGAAGACGCTGGACGCCTCGGTCGCCGCGGTGAACCAGGGCGGCAAGCGCAAGGGTGCGGCCTGTGTGTATCTGGAAACGTGGCACGCCGACATCGAGGATTTCCTGGAGCTGCGCGACAACACCGGCGACGACGCCCGCCGCGCGCACAACCTCAACATCGCCAACTGGATCCCCGACGAATTCATGCGTCGGGTCGAGAGCGACGGCGACTGGTCGCTGTTCGACCCCAAGGTGGTGCCGCACTTCGTTGACAGCTGGGGCGAGACGTTCGACACCGCGTACGTCCAAGCCGAGGCCGCTGGCCTCGCGGTGAAAACGGTGAAGGCACGCGAACTCTACGCCCGCATGATGCGCACGCTGGCGCAGACCGGCAACGGCTGGATGACGTTCAAGGACCGCTGCAACGCCACCAGCAATCAGACGGCCAAACCCGGGAACGTGATCCACCTGTCCAACCTGTGCACCGAGATTCTCGAAGTCAGCTCGGTGGACGAGACGGCCGTGTGCAACCTGGGCTCGGTGAACCTGGCGCGCCACGTCGTCGATGGCGCGTTCGATTACGACCAGCTCGCCGCCACCGTGCGCACCGCCGTGCGTCAGCTCAATCGCGTGATCGACCTGAACTACTACCCGATCGCCACGGCGCGCACGGCGAACATGAAGTGGCGGCCCGTCGGCCTCGGCGTGATGGGTTTGCAGGACGTGTTCTTCAAACTGCGCTTGGCCGTAGACTCGGCCGAGGCACTGGCACTGTCGACCCGCATCGCGGAGGAGATCTACTTCAACGCGTTGTCGCAGTCGTGCGAACTGGCCGAGGGCGAAGGCATGCATCCCGGCTTCGCCGAAAGCCGCGCCGTAAATGGCGAACTGCAATTCGACTACTGGTCGAACACCACGCCGCATAACACGGCGCGCTGGGACGCCCTGCGCGAAAAGATCAAGCAACACGGCCTGCGCAATTCGCTACTGATTGCGATCGCGCCCACCGCCACCATTGCGTCCATCGCCGGCTGCTACGAATGCATCGAGCCGCAGGTCAGCAACCTGTTCAAGCGCGAGACGCTGTCCGGCGATTTCCTGCAGGTAAACCGCTACCTCGCCGACGAACTGAAAGCGCTGGGTTTGTGGACACCCGAGGTACGCGACGCGATCAAGCTGGCCGAGGGATCGATCCAGAACATCAACGCCATCCCGGAGCGCCTGCGCGCGATCTACCGCACCGTGTGGGAACTGCCGCAGAAAGCACTGATCGAACTGGCTGCCGCACGCGGCGCATACATCGACCAAAGCCAGTCGCTGAACCTTTTCATGGAAAACCCGAACATCGGCCAGTTGAGCTCGATGTACATGTACGCGTGGAAGGCCGGCATCAAGACCACGTATTACCTGCGCTCACGCCCCGCCACCAGGATCGCCAAGACCACGGTCTCGGCAGCACCTGACCAGGCGCAGGCCACCGCCGCGGTGTTTTGTTCACTGGAGAACCCGGAGTATTGCGAAGCCTGCCAGTAGCGCAACGAGGTGTCGCGATGAAGCGTTACCGGAATCTCGACGGCCACTCCGGCGTCACCGCCTACGAGTGCGGTGACGGTTTCATCCGCGTCCGTTTCGTCAATGGCGATATTTACGAGTACACCGACAAGGCCACCGGCCGCGAACACATCGCGAACATGCAAAAGCTGGCGCAAGCCGGCCTGGGGCTTTCCACCTATGTCAGCCGCTTCGTGCACGACGACTATGCGCGCAAGCTCTGAATCCAAGGAACCAAGATGTCCGCCCAACCCACCCGCAACAACCACATTCTCGACCCGGGTTTCGAACTCACCCTGCGCCCGATGCGCTACCCCGGTTTCTACGAGATGTACCGCAACGCGATCAAGAACACCTGGACCGTCGAGGAAGTGGATTTCTCGATGGACACGCGGGATCTGGATACGAAGATGTCCGCTGCCGACCGCCATCTGATCCGGCGCCTGGTGGCGTTCTTCGCCACCGGCGACACCATCGTGTCGAACAACCTGGTGTTGAACCTGTACCAGCACATCAACGCGCCGGAAGCGCGCATGTATCTCTCCCGGCAGTTGTACGAGGAGGCGCTGCACGTGCAGTTTTACCTCACCCTGCTGGACACCTATATCCCCGATCCGGCCGAGCGCAACGCCGCGTTTGCGGCGATCGAGACGATCCCCTCGATCCAGCAGAAAGGCGCGTTCTGCTTCAAGTGGATCGACTCGATCCAGGGCCTGCGCCGGCTGGAGACGCGCGCGCATCGGCGCCAGTTTCTGCTCAACCTGATCTGCTTCGCCGCCTGCATCGAAGGGCTGTTCTTCTACGCTGCGTTCGCCTATGTGTACTACCTGCGTTCACGTGGTTTGCTGCACGGCCTGGCGGCCGGCACCAACTGGGTGTTCCGCGACGAGAGCTGCCACATGGCGTTCGCCTTCGACGTGGTACGCACCGTGCGCGAACAGGAGCCGGACCTGTTCGACGCGGACATGCGCGCCCAGGTCGAGCAGATGATGGAAGAGGCGATCGCCTGCGAAACCCAGTTCGCCGAGGACGTGCTGTCCGGCGGCGTGGCCGGCATGTCGGTGAAGGACATGCGCCAGTACCTGGAGTACTGCGCCGACCAGCGCTTCGCCCAGCTGGACATGCCGAAGAAATACGGCGCGAAGAACCCGTTCGACTTCATGGACCTGCAGGACGTGCAGGAGCTGGCCAACTTCTTCGAACGCCGCGTCTCGGCGTATCAGGTGGGTGTGCAGGGCGAGGTGGCGTTCGACATGGCGTTTTGAGACGCTGGGTGCCCCGCCGCGAACGAGCGAGCCATGGGCGCCTCCCATCTCACCGTGCTGTTCGACAGTCCGCTGCTGCGGATCACCGACATCGACTGCAGCCATCCCCGCGGTGGTTGCGGCGGCGAACGCGGCGACGAACACACCCACCTGATGCTGCTGCGGCGCGGCGGCTTCGGTTATCACCTGCGCGGGGCGGAATACGTGGGCGACCCCGCCACCGCCCTGCTCTACCGCGCCGGCGACAGTTACCGCATCTCGCATCCGTTCGAGGGCGGCGACGCCGGCAGTTGTTTCGAGGTGGCGCCCGCGCACGAGGAGGCGCTGTTTGGTCAACGCCTGCGCGGATCGGCCGACGCGGCGCGGCCCGTGGAGGCTATCGACCAGTACCGGCATCGTGCGCTCCACGCGGCGCTCGCCCACGATGAGCGCGATCGTCTGCGGATAGAGGAAGCGGCTGCCACACTGTGCACCGCGGTGCTTCGGCATGATGCGACGGCGAGCATCGCACCGCTGTCTCCCGCCATCCGGCGTCGGCTTCGTCAGGTGCAGGAAGTGCTGCTGGCCGATCCGACCACTGCCGCCGGCCTGGCCGAGCTCGCCACCCATGCCGGTTGCTCGCCGTTCCACCTTTCCCGCCTGTTTCGCCGCGCCTGCGGCAGCAGCCTGGTCGCCTACCGCACGCGCTTGCGCATCGCGCTCGCGCTCGACCGGCTCGCCCACGGCGCGGACAATCTCGCCGCACTGGCCAGCGAACTGGGCTTCAGCCATCAGAGCCACTTCGGCGCGACCTTCCGCCGACACGTCGGACTGACCCCGCGCGCCGCGCGCGAAACCCTGCGTCCGTCGGCGCTGGTCCGCACGGGCAAGAATTTGATAGCCGGACGCCGGCCGGAACCCTAGCGTCGGGGCCACGCCCGGCCTGTCGCCGGGCTTTCGACGGAGGCCACCATGAAACAGTCCGCCACCCTGCTCGCGATGCTGCTGGGTATCGCACCCGCCGCGGCAACCGCGCCGCACGCCTCGTTGCCGCCCGCGCTGGCCCGCGCGGTCGCCGCGTTCGATCGCGCCCAGGTCGAAGGCGATGGCGTGGCGTTGCAGCGCCTGCTCGCCGACGACTACGTGCTGTTCAACAGCCGCGCCCGGGTCGAGAACAAGGCGGACTTCATCCGCGACTACACCGCCCCGGGCTATTCGCTGAAACCGTTCACGGTCGAACAGGAGGTAGTGCGCTACTGGCCCGGCGGCGCCGTGCTCGGCGGCGTGGCCACGCTGGAGGGCAGCAGCGATGGCAAGCCATTCAAGGCGCGCCTGCGTTTCGCCGACATCTGGCGCGAGCGCGATGGCCAATGGCAGGTGATCTTCACCCAGGCGACCCGAATGAAGACACCGTAATCACCGCATGACTTCGGCAGGTTGACCGCGGAAACTGACGCGGGCACGCGCCCCGGGCTGCGGCCGGTAAGACGTTGAGCGAGGAGACGCGTTGCTGGCGCTGGGCCATGAGCTGACCCACGTGCGGCGCGGCTCCGCGTGGCTGGAAGCCCGCGATCGCGCATCATCTTGCTCCCTACCCTGCGCACACGGGAGTGCTGGGGCGGGGCGCTCTTCACCAAGTCGAGGTCAAGAGCGTTACTCCGTCCTGGCCTCCCGCTGCTGCGCAGGGGAGGAACCGGCCCTGGCGCTCACTTCCACGGCCACGCCTTCAATTCGTACTCCCTTGGTGGCGTATTGCCGGCGAGGTACTGCACGAAATAATCCCAACGCCGGCGGGTGGCGTACGGGGTGGATTCGGCGTAGCCATGGCGGGCGTTGGGGATCATCAGCAGGTCGAAATCCTTGTTCGCCTTGATCAGCGCATCGACCACCAGCAAGGTGTTGGATGGCGGCACGTTGTCGTCCATGGTGCCGTGCACCAGCATCAGGCGGCCCTTGAGATTCTTCGCGAAGCTCCGGTTGGCCTGGGCGTCGTAGTTGGTCTTGCCGTCCTTGCCGGTTTCCAGCAGCCCCTGCCATTTCTCGGCCCAATCGTCCTCGTAGTTGCGGTTGTCGTGGTTGCCGCTCTCGGCCCAGCCGACCTTGAAGAAATCGGGGTAATGGAACATCGCGCCGGCGGTGGCATTGCCGCCGCCGGAGTGGCCCCACACGCCCACGCGATCGAGGTCGATCCACGAATGCGCCTTGCCCAGCTGCTTGAGTGCAGTGACCTGGTCGGGCAGCGTGTTGTCCTCGATGTGCTCGAAGTACGCGTCGTGGAATGCCTTGGAGCGCCACGGTGTACCCATGCCGTCGATGGCCACCACGATGAAGCCCAGCTCGGCCATCGCCTGGTGATCGCTGCGTGCGGCCAGGAAGCTGCGGCCGCGCACCGAGCCGGTCTGCGGGCCGGGATAGATGTAGTCGATGATCGGATATTTCTTCGACGCATCGAAGTTCGTCGGCTTGAACATCATGCCGTACAGGTCGGTCTTGCCGTCGCGCGCCTTCACCGTGAAGGGGATCGGCGGCACCCAGCCGGCAGCCTTCAGGCGCGCGATGTCGGCGGTGGCGATGGGCGCCACGGTACGGCCGTCATCCGCGCTTCGCAGGGCGGTGATTGGCGGCACGGTGGGGGTGGACCAGGCATCGACAAACAGACGTCCATCCGGCGACAGCGTAACCGTGTGGTCGGCCGCCTCCGGGGTCAACAACACCGGCTTGCCGCCATCCAGGCTGACCTTGAAGAACTGCTGGTAATACGGGTTCACGCCCGCCGTGCGGCCCACGCCGCGAAACCACACGCTGCGGGTTTTCGGATCGAGCTTGAGCACCTCGGTGACATTGCCCTCGCCGGTGGTGATCGCGTGCTTGAGCTTGCCGTCGGTGAGGTCGTAGAGATACAGGTTGCCCCAGTTGTTGCGCTCGCTGAACCAGATCGCCTCGTTCGTCTCCGGCAGGTAGCGCCAGTTCACCGCGCCGTTGCCGCTCTCGTAATACGTGGGCACCTTTTCCTCGAACACGGTGCGCACCTTGCCGGTGCGCGCGTCGGCGATGCGGAACCACTCGTGCTTGTGGTCGCGCGAGGTGGAGACGAAGGCCAGGGTCTTGCCGTCGGGCGCCCATTTCACGTCGTCCCAGCCACCGTCGGGTCCGCAGCTGACGTCGTCGCACAGGGTGGAGCGGTGCTGGTCCGGCGGCATCTGCAAACGCGTGATCTTTTTCGCGGCGACGTCGATGATCACGCGCTCGATCATCGTCACGTCCTTGTCGCCCACCAGCGGATATTTCCACTTTTCCAGTTCGGGATGGCCGACCCTGGTCTTGATCAGGTACATGTCGCCGGTCTTGCGCTGATCCTGCTGGAAGGTGGCGATCTGCTTCGAATCGGGCGACCACTCGACGATGGCCTTGTCAGTGTGTTTCCAACCGGCGTTGTCGGTGGCGTAGCCGAAGTTCTCCACGCCGTCGGTGGTGAGCTGGGTCTCTTCGCCGGTGGCGACGTCGCGCAGCCACAGGTTCCAGTCGCGGATGAACGCTTCGCTCTTCTTGTCTGGCGACAGCGCGCCCGGTTCGTCACCGGTTTTTACCAACGTGGCGCGATCGACGCAGCTGGCCGTGGCGGCGGTCAGGTCGCACACGTAATGCTTCTTGCGCACGACGATGTCGATGCGGCCGTCCGTCCTCGCCTCGTAGCCGGTCACCGGCAGCTTCTTCGCATCGACCGGCTTGCCGCCGGCGTCGCTCAGTGCAGTGGCCAGTTTTGCCTGGTCGAACAAGGGCACGGTCTTGCCGCTGGCCGCATCCATCCGCACGAAATGATCGCCCTTGGCGTCGTGGTCCACGTACCAGAAGTGAGCGTCGTCCAGCCAATGGACCTCGGTCACCGCGTGATCGACCAGCGGCACGGTGTTGTAGCTCATGAACCGCTCCGCCTGCGCGTAGTCGCTCGCGCCCAGCGTGCGCCCCTGCGCGGCAACGCCGCCCGACAACAACCCCATCACCACCGCGCCAAGCAGGCGTGGCTTGCCGATCATCGAATGCATGCATTCCTCCACAGACGGATGGCATGCGCGCCACGATCCGCGCGCACACCTGACCGCAGGATGCTAGCGCATTGCCCACCGATGCCCCCCGTGCCAAAGGTCCATCCGTCAAACGCGGCGGTGCTCCGGGGAACGTCGAAGTCAGCGGTCCGCCTTGCGCGAATGCTTACCTGCACCGGCCGCCGCTGAACGCACCTGCCGCCCCGGTGGCGGTCCGGCGGGAAAAACGGTGCGCCTTGCGCGCCGGCTTCAACCCGCCGGGCCGTTTGCTGCCCGGACGGCCCGGGCAGTGACGCAGCGGGCTGTCACTGGATGTAACCGGATTCCTGGGTATCGACCTTGATCCGGATGAGTTTCATGGAACCGATGTTGCCCATGCCACCGTTGGAGAAGGTCAGCACGCCCTCACCCTTGTAGTGGTACTCGGTGCGCGAGTTGTCGCCACCGAAGTGGAAGGGAATCCAGGCTTTTCCGGTCATATACACCTTCTGGTCGGTCGGCGGACCGATCAAGTCCATGATCTGCTTCGAATGCATGCCCACCTGGATCTTGGCGAACTTGCTGCCCGGTGCCGGCGTTCCGATGACATCGGCGGCCTTCGGAGCACCGGCGCAAAAGCCCGCCGGAGCATAGCTGGCGAACAGCGCCAGCGACGACATGAATACGATCGACTTGATACTCATTGATTTGCTTCCTCCATGAATGGTGGCGGCCACAGCGACGAAACGGGTACGGACCAGGGCGACCTTGCACCGCCAAAACGGAACACCCGGGCGCAGGCCGACTTCGGTCTTGCTGCAGATGAAAAGATTGCGCCGGGTTGGATTGGCGGCGAAATCCTCGATGGATGATGGACAGGTGCACGGGGCGCAACAATCGGCGAACCCGCAGCGAAACGTAGGGGTTTTCCGAGCCTCGCGCCGTGGTGGTCCAGATACGTGCCGCAGGCCCGGATGGACGACAAGACTCTCAGCACTGCGCGGCGGTCAGCTCCACCAGCCAGTCGATGAAGACCCGCAGGCGCGCTGGCATCTGCCGCTGTTGCGGATACAACACGGTGATGGGCAGCGACGGCGGTGGATACGCTGGCAGGATCTCGCGCAGCCGGCCCGTCTTGAATCCCTCCGCGATGCGTTGGCGCGTCATCTGGGCGATGCCCAGGCCCGCTTCGCAGCAGCCGCGATAGGCATCCATGCCGCTGACGCTGACACAACCGGGCAGCGTGACCTCGCGACGGCGTCGGCCGACCATGAACTCCAGCGGCTCGGCGCGGCGGGTGTTGGGCGAAACCCAGTTCACCGCGACATGCCCATCCTGCAGTGCGGCCAGTGACTCGGGCAGGCCGTGCCGGCGCACGTAACCGGCGCTGGCCACGGTGGCCTGCTGCAGCATCCCCACCCGTCGGCCGACCATGCCCGAATCACCCAGATGGCCGATGCGCAGCACGCAATCCACGCCTTCGCGCACCATATCCACGAAGCGGTCGCCGGTGCCGATGTCCAGCTCGATCTGCGGGTAGCGTGCGAAGAACGTGGGCAAGGCAGGGATCACCAGCAACCACCCCAGCGAGGCGGGGAGATCGATCCGCAACCGACCCTTGGGCTGTATCGCGGCCTCGCGAAAATCCGCCTCGACCTCGTCCATGTCGGCCAGCAGGCGTCGGCAGTGTCCGTAATAGGTTTCGCCGTCGCGGGTGGTGCGCACGCTGCGGGTGGTGCGCTGGAGCAGCTGCGCGCCGAGGCGCGTCTCCAGCCGCTTGATCGCGTGGGTGACGGTGGCGCGCGGCAGGTTGAGGTCATCCGCCGCGGCGGTGAAGCTGCCCAGTTCCACGATGCGCGTATACAGCCGCATGGCTTCGAGACGGTCCATGGCGATTGTTGGTTGTTTTGGAATGGTGATGTCCATTATTGACCATTTATCCGGCCAACGTGGCGGCGCATCATGCGTCCACCTTCCACCACGGAGCCCCGCCATGCAGACCCGCACCCTCGGCCGCAACGGCCCGCAAGTTTCCGCCCTCGGCCTCGGCTGCATGGGCATGAGCGCGTTCTATGGCGCGCATGACGACGCCGAATCGATCGCCACCATCCACCACGCGCTGGAGCGCGGCTTCAACCTGCTCGACACCGCCGACATGTACGGCCCGCACACCAACGAGGTGCTGGTGGGCAAGGCGATCAAGGGTCGCCGCGAGCAGGCTTTCGTCGCCACCAAGTTCGGCATCGTGCTCGACCCGGGCAACCCGCAGGCACGCGGTATCGACGGCCGGCCCGAGTACGTGCGCGCCGCCTGCGACGCCAGCCTGAAGCGGCTGGGCATCGACACCATCGATCTGTATTACCAGCACCGCGTCGACCCGAGCGTGCCGATCGAGGACACCGTGGGCGCGATGGCCGAGCTGGTGACCGCGGGCAAGGTGCGTTACCTGGGCATGAGCGAAGCGTCGGGCGCGACATTGGAGCGTGCCTGCAAGGTGCATCCGATTGCCGCGCTGCAAAGCGAGTTCTCGCTGTGGACGCGCGACCCGCAGGAAAACGGCATGCTCGCCGCCTGTCGCAAGCTCGGCGTCAGCCTGGTGGCCTATTCGCCGCTGGGCCGCGGCTTTCTCACCGGCGCGATCCGCACCCCCGACGATTTCGAGGCCAACGACTACCGCCGCAACAGCCCGCGTTTCATGGGCGACAACTTCGACCGCAACCTGCAACTGGTCGAGAAGGTGAAGGCGCTGGCCGCCGACAAGGGTTGCTCGCCGGCGCAGCTGGCGCTGGCCTGGGTGCTGGCGCAGGGCGACGACGTGCTGGCGATTCCCGGCACCCGCAAACGCAGCCGGCTGGACGAGAACCTGGGCGCGCTGCAGGTGCGACTCCAAGCGGACGAGCTGGCCGCGATCGACGCGGTGTTCTCGCCCGGAGCGGTGGCCGGCCGGCGTTACACCGACGCGGGCATGCACATGGTCAACGTCTGACACCCCGCGGCGGGGCGACGAATCACCCGGCTCGCGACGATGGCGTGATAGAAAGGAGGCGAACATTCGCGGCGCGGGCGTCATCGAAACGCCGCGCCACGAATGGCCACCAGCACTGCGGAAATGCCTTGACCGATCCCGTCGCATTGAACGAAACGCTGCAGCGCATGCGTCACGCGCAAAGCGGCAATCCCCTGCCGGCATGGTCGGTGCGAGCGGGCCGGCTGCGAGCGCTGCGAGCGCTGCTGCGCGACCATCGCGCGGAGCTGGCGGCCGCCATCGACGCCGATTTCGGCCGCCGGCCGACGCAGGAAACCGACCTGTTGGAGCTGTTCCCCAGCCTCTCGGCGATCAGCCATGCGCTGCGCCACGGGCGGCGCTGGATGACACCACGACGACGCCTGGCCGGCGCGCTGTTTCTGCCCGCGCGCATCGAACTGCGACCGCAGCCGCGGGGCGTGGTGGGCATCATCGTGCCGTGGAACTACCCGCTGTACCTGGCGGTGGGGCCGCTGGTCGATGCGCTGGCCGCGGGCAACCGCGTGATGTTGAAGATGAGCGAATTCACCCCGCGCTTCTCGGCCCTGTTCGCCTCCTTGGTGGCGCGGCATTTCCATGCCGACGACGTGGTCGTGGTCACCGGCGCGGCGGATGTGGCGCAGGCGTTTTCCGCGCTGCCGTTCGACCACCTGCTGTTCACCGGCTCGACCGCGGTGGGGCATCAGGTGATGCACACGGCGGCGGCCAACCTCACCCCGGTGACGCTGGAGCTGGGCGGCAAATCACCGGCGATCATCGGCCCGGGCGCGCGCTTCGAGCACGCGGTGGAACGCATCGTGTTCGGCAAGCTGGTCAATGCCGGGCAGACCTGCATCGCGCCGGATTACGTGCTGTTGCCGCGCGATCGCATGGACGACTTCGTGACCGAGGCACGGCGCGTGATGGCGCGGATGTATCCGCAACTGGCGCAGAACGGGCAGTACGCCAGCATCGCGTCCGACCGCCAGTACCAACGACTGACCGCCCTGCTCGATGATGCCCGCGGTCGTGGTGCCCACGTGCATCCGCTGGGCGATGCCGCAGCGGATGCCACGCACCGGCTGCTGCCGCCGCAACTGCTCAGCCGGGTCGACGACAGCATGGCGGTGATGCACGAGGAGATCTTCGGCCCGCTGCTGCCGCTGCTGCCCTACGACACCATCGACCAGGCCATCGCCAGTGTGGCGGCGCGCCCGCATCCGCTGGCGCTATACCTGTTCGAGAGCGACAAGGCGCTGATCGAGCGCGTGCTGACACGCACGACCGCCGGCGGCGTTTCGGTCAACGACACGCTGTACCACATCGCCCAGCACGGCTTGCCATTTGGCGGCGTGGGCGCATCGGGCATGGGCGGTTATCACGGCGAAGCGGGTTTCCGCACGTTCTCGCACCTGAAGCCGGTTTTTCACCAGGCGCGGTTCAACGGTGCCGGCTTGTTCAATCCGCCCTATGGCGAACGGTTCCGCCGCCTGCTCGATCTGTTGCTGCGACGCGGCTGAACCGCAGCCACGGGGCGACGAGACACCTGCGTCGCGTATCAATAGACTTCCCGGCATGAATTCTCCCGAACACTCCCCGCTGGGCAAGGAAACGCCGTACGCGGACCGCTACGACCCCGCGCTGCTGTTTCCCATCCCGCGCGACAGCAACCGGGCGGAGTTGGGCCTGGCCGAACCCTTGCCGTTCCACGGCGTGGATATCTGGAACGCGTACGAATTGTCGTGGCTGGACCCGCGCGGCAAACCGGTGGTTGCGCTGGCCGAATTCCGTGTGCCGGCGACGTCGCCGCAGCTGATCGAATCGAAATCCTTCAAGCTGTACTTGAACGGTTTCGCCGGCGAGCGCATCGCGGACGCGGCCACCCTCACCCGTACGCTGGTGCGTGACCTCTCGTCCGCCGCCGGCGCGGTGGTCGGCGTGCAGCTGGGCGACGCCCGCGCGGCGGTCTACCCGGTCGACGATATGGACGGCCATTTGCTGGATGACCAGGCCATCGATATCGACGATTACGGTCCGCCGAACGCCGATTTCCTGCATGCCGATCGCAGCCTCACGCCGGTGGCCGAGACACTGGTGTCGCATCTGCTGCGCTCGAACTGCCCGGTGACGGGCCAGCCGGACTGGGGCAGCGTGCAGATCGCCTACCGCGGCGCGCCGATCGACCACGCGGGGTTGCTGCGTTACCTGGTGTCGTTCCGCAATCACAACGAGTTCCACGAGCATTGCGCGGAGCGCATCTTCGTCGACCTCAGCCGGTGCTGCGAACCGCAGCAACTGAGCGTGTACGCGCGCTACACGCGACGCGGCGGGCTGGATATCAACCCGTTCCGCAGCAACACGCCGGTCACTCCACCCAACCTGCGGACGGTGCGGCAATGAAGAACGATCGGGCTCGTTTCCGGGCGGCAACCATCGCATGCCAGGCACTGTGGCTGCTGGCACTGGGCGGCTGCGGCAAACCCGACACGCCGCCAGCCGCGCCGGCACCGGCACCTGCCCGCACGGTGCAAGCACCCGCCAGCGTGGCGCGGGTGGTTCCCGCGCCGGTGTCCTCCACGGCGGCGACGCCCGCACCGGCGGCAAGCGTCGCCGCCGCCGCGGCGATCAAGGTGATGCAGCTCACGCTGGGTACGAGCGTCGATGACGCCCACAAGATCACCGCGCCGGGCACGCGCTTCGCGCCCGACGCGAAAACGCTGTATGCCAGTGTGGATACGCGTGGCCAGACCGCCAAGTCCACGCTCAACGCGCGCTGGCGCTATCTGGAGGGCGACGGCCAGTTGATCAGCAGCATCAGCCAGTCGATCGCCGCCGACGGCCCGGCCACCACCACGTTCACGCTGCACAATCCCGATCTGTGGCCCGAGGGGAAATACCGGATCGAGATCTTCCTCGACGGTGCGCCGGTGATCCAACGCGATTTCGAGATCGCCAAACCCTGACCGCGCCGGGTCAGCCGGCCCGTCCGCCGTTCTCCCGCGTCACCGAGCCACCGAGATAGCGGTATTGATCGGGCGGCAGGTACAGCGGAAACAGGGTCGACTCCTCCTGTCGCAACAGCCGGCCCAGCAGGCTTGCCGCGCGCGCCACATCGGGTACGAAACGGCGGCGGCAGGTGGCATCCCACGGGGCGCCGAGATATTCCACCAGGATCGCCTCGATGCGCAGCACGTGGCGCCGCACGTCGGCCTGCACTTCGTTGAAGTGGACCATCGCCATCGTGTCGTGCTCGAGCGCGCAACGCAGGTACGGATAAAACTGCACGTCCTTGATCAGCGCCGTGCGCCGGAAACCATCGGCGAAATCCTGCAGGCAGGCAATCTGCGTGCTTTCGTCCGACGTGCGGCAGGCATCGAGCAGGGCGCGCATCAGCCCCCTTGCGGTCGCCGCATCCAGCTTCAGTTCGGCAACGAGGCGCTGTCGGTAGCGGACCGGAAACAGCGAGCCGCCGTCACCGGAGCTGGCCGTGGTTTGGCCCTCCGGAACCGGCGTTCGTTCAAGCATGCCGCGCAGCAAACGCATCGAAGCCCCCGTCCCTGAACCCCGGCCACGCCATCGCGTCGGCGCCGGGTCAAGTCCGAGTCTAGATTAATTTCGGGGTGATTCGACGAAATTGTGCGCTACCGCACGGAAATTCTTGCGCGCACATGTTTGAAACGAGGCGCCATGAGGGAGATTGTTTGCGCCTCCGAATCGTTTCCCCCACGACGGGAGGAACGAATCGGATGCGGCGGCATCACGCACGCCGCATCCAGGGTCCGACGTCAGGCAGCGGCGTCTTTCAGCTTCTTCAGCGGACGCACCTTGATCTTGACCGAGGCAGGCTTGGCGGCAAACACCTGTTCCTGCTTGGTGAACGGGTTGATGCCCTTGCGCTTCGGCTTGGCCGGCACCTTGACGGCGGTGACCTTCAGCAGGCCCGGCAAGGTGAACTCGCCAGCACCCTTCTTGTTGACGGAGGCGGTGACGGCGCCTTCCAGCGCAGCCAGCACAGCGCGCACATCTTTCGCAGCCACGCCGCTGCTCTCGACCAGGTGCGCGAGCAGCCCGGACTTGTTCAACGGTTCCTTGATCGGTTTCGGAGCAGCGGCAGGTTTGGCCACTGCTTTGGGTGCTGCGCCCTTCGTCTTGTTCGTCGTCTTGGCCATGGATTAATTCCGTGTATTCGATGATGGATGGTGGGTTTGCCGCGAAAACCCCTCTCGGCAATGTGGAATGTAGGGCAAGCGTGTTGGCTCGCCAAGTCATGATGCAGCTACAAAAGCGCTTACATGTCGCATCCCGGCGACAAGAACACCCCCGGCGAGGTCTTTCACGTCGATGTTCCCGTACCGGCGCGGGCGTGTTTTACTGCATGCCGCAGGCGAGGACAGGTGGATTCCAGGGGCGACTTTCCGGGGTTCATCGCTGCCGTTGCACCAGCAGGGTGTGCCTTGCGGCGTTGCGGGCGGCATGATGGAGTCATCAGGGGGATGACATGGCTGACGCCAGGCGGCATTTGCGGTTTCCGGTGACCGGCGCACTGCTGGTGCCCGCGCTCGCGCTGCTGGACGCCTGCGGCGCGACGCTCGCCGGATCCTTTTCGATGGAACGCGTGGCGCTGGATGCGTTGCTGGCCGTGCTGGCCTTGTCGGCCTGGTCGACGGCGCGCGGGCAGAGGCGTGGCGGGCTGGTGGTCGCCCTGTGTGCCACGGCGTGGGCGGCGCTGCTGATCAGGGCCGGGCATGTGCCCGAAGCCAGGCTGCCGCTCTGGTACATCACGCTGCTGGTCGTGCCGGCCGCCATCTGTGCCACCGTCACCACATCCGCCGCCGTGCGCGCAGCGGCACGCGGTATTGCCATGGTCGCCGTGTTTGCGGGACTGGCCTACCTGCTGCGGGCGTGGAGCGAACCACACACGGCCATGAGCCTGTTGCTCAGCGCGCTGCAGACGCTGGCGCTCAGTTGCACCGGGTGGCTGTTCGCTTCGTTGCTGGAGGAACCCGCGCGGCCTGCGGCCATCGCGCCGGCCGCGTTGTCGGGCATGGGCTGGATGGGTTTGCTGGGCTGGATGGTGCAGGCCACCGCGCTGGTGCAGGGCGGAACGTTCCTGGTGCCGATGGCGTTCAACACGGCGCTGGCCTTCGTGCTGCTGGGCCATGCCCTGTGGCTGCTGGGCAGTGGGCGCACGTTGGCGGCGTGGTACCTGGGCCTGCTGTGCATCCCGCTGGCGGTGTCGCCCTTGCTGGCGGAGTACCTCGACCGGGTCGACGTCGTCGGTGAACTGCTGTGGGGGCAGCAGGCGATCCAGGCCGAGAACGCCATCCCCGGCCGACTGGCACCCAACACCGCGTTGTCGTTGCTGCTGGCCATCGGCGGGTTGACGTGCGCGCTGTTCGCCCGGCGAAACCCTGCCTGGTGGAGCGCCACCTGGGCCTGCGGCCTGCTGATTTCGCTGGCCGGCGTACTGACGCTGGTGGGCTACATCTTCGCGCTGCCGGGCATGCGTACGCTCGGCCCGCATACGCCAATGTCGCTACCGGTGGCGCTGGGCATGTTGCTGCTGGGTATCGGGCTGGCCGCCAGCAATCCGCGCCCGCCATCGCAACACCACTACCGCACCGTGGTTTTCCCGGCGGTCATCTGCCTGCTGACGGTGGCGTCGTCGCTGCTGTTGTGGCGGTCGCTGGAACAACAGCAAAGCCGGCTGGAATGGGATGCGCTCCAAAGCCGCCGCGACAACGTCGCCAACCTGCTGCACGAAGGCATGAGTTCGCGGATGGAGGCCTTCGAACGGCTGGCGTCGCGCCTGGCCGGCATGCCTGCCCCCATGCGCGAGCAGCTTTTTGCGCGGGATGCCACGAACTATCTCCGCGACATGATGGGCCTGCGCGCGATGGGCTACGCCGACGCCGGCCACGTGATGCGACAGACGCTGGTACGGCCATCCACATCCTCCGCTCGATCCGACGGCCAGCTGTTTGCGCCCGCGCGCATCTTCGACCAGGTCGACGCCGGCGAAGGCGCCGTGCTCAGCGCGCCGCTGACGCTGCTCAACGGCAGGCAGGGCCAGTTGATCGTGGTGCCGGTGCGCGCCGACAACGCGACACAGGGCTACGTCGTGGGGGCGTTCCAGTTCGATCGGCTGTTTCCGAGCCTGCTGGACGCCATGCCCGGGTTGCACGGCCTGCTGATCACCCAGCATGGCCAGACGCTGTACACGCAGGGTGACCACGGCGCGGCGCAGGCTCCCGCCAGCATGGATCTGCAGCTGTACGGCCAGTGGTTGAGCGTGAGCGTCTACCCCGGCACGGGCGGCGAGCACGGCCGCATACCGCAGCTGGTGTTGCTGCTGGGCTTTGCCCTTGGCGGCCTGCTGGCGGTTGCCTTGCGGCTGTCGGCACTGGCGCGCGAACGCACGCAACGGGCGGAGGCCGACAGTGCACGGCTGAGCGAACAGGGCCGCGAACTGGAGCGCGCGCTGGAGGCGTCGCGATTGATGATGGACAGCGCGCCGGACGTGATCTGCGTGCTGGATCGCGAGGGCCGTTTCCTGCAACTCAGCGCCGCGGCGCAGCGGCGCTGGGGGTTCGCGCCGGAGTCGCTGCTGGGCAAGCCGCTCACGGAGGTCGTGCATCCGGATGATCGCGAGAACACCGCCGCGGCCGCCGCCCAAGTACAGCAAGGCGTACCCAACCCCAACTTCCGCAACCGCATCGTGAGCCACAACGGGCAGGTGCTGTACATGCAGTGGTCGGCCGTGTGGTCGGAGCAATCGCACTGCATGTACGTGGTCGGCCGCGACCACACCGAGCTCCATCGCGCGGAGGATCTGGAGCAGCGCCAGCGGCAGATCCTCACCGCCATCGCTCGCGGCCATGCATTGCCGCAGGTGCTGGAATCAATCGTGGCCGCGTACGAAACGGCGCACCACGACGCGACCTGCTCGATCCTGCTGTTGCGCGACGGCCGCTTGCACCACGGTGCCGCGCCCGGGCTGCCGGCTGGTTTCCGCCACGGCATCGACGGCTCCCCGATCGGTCCGGCGGCCGGCTCCTGCGGCACCGCGGCGTGGCGCGGCGAGCGCGTGGTGGTGACCGACATTGCCACCGATCCGCTGTGGCGCGATTACGCCGCGTTGGCCCTGGCGCACGACCTGCGCGCGTGCTGGTCGACGCCGGTACTGGCCCGCGATGGTTCCGTGCTGGGCACGTTCGCGGTGTACTACAACGCACCGCACGATCCGTCCGCCGCGGAGATGAGCGGCATCGACACGCTGGCGGCGTTGACCGGCGTGGCGATCGAGCACGCCGACGCGTTCACCCGGCTGAGCGAGAGCGAGCAGCGTTTCCGCTCGCTGTTCGAGCATCACCCCGACGGCGTGCTGGCGCTGGACCTGGATGGCAGGGTGATACGCCGCAACCCGGCGGCCAATGCCTTGCTGGGGCTGGACCGGCCGCAACGGCTGGCCTTCGTGCACAGTTTTGCGTCAGTGGACGGCGCGCGCGTGCAAGCGGCGCTGGACAACGCCACGCGCGGCGAATCCGCACGCCTGGACGTGGCCGCGCTGGACGCGAACGAGCAGCGCTTCGCGGCACATCTGGTCAACATCCCGATCATCGTGCAGGGCGAACCGCGCGGCGTCTTCGCCGTGTTGCAAGACCACCGCGAACTGCGCCACGCGCAACAGGCGCAGGCCAGCCAGCTGGCGCTGATCTACGCGATCGCCGAAAGCGTGGGTGAAGGCCTGGTGGCGGTCGATGCCGATGGCCAGCCGACCTTCCTCAACCGCACCGCGTCGCGCACGCTGAAGCTGTCGGCCGAACGGTTGCCGACCGGCGACGAACTCCCCGACAACATGCGCGACACGCTGCAGAAAATACTCGGCGGCGTGGCCCATGCCTCCGACGATGACGCCGCGTTCAAGCTGACCGACGGCAGCGTGCTGGACGTGGCCTACCTCGCCACCCCGCTGATCATCCGCAACCAGCTGGCCGGTGCGGTGATGGCGTTCCGCGACATCGGCGGGGTCAAGGCAGCCCGGCGCGTGCTGCAGCAGCGCAACCAGTTCTTCGAGATGTCGCAGGAGGTGTTCTGCATCGCCGATCCGCTCAGCGGCATGTTCCTGCAGGCCAACCCGGCCTACGCCCGACTGCTGGGCCTGGACGAAGCGGACATGCTGGCCATTCCCTTCATCGACCTGCTGCATCCGCTGGACAAGGCGCCCACGCAACTGGCGATCCAGCGCCAGCTTGATGGCGTGGAATCGATCAACGGCCTGCTGACCCGGATGCGCTGCGCCGACGGCAGCTACCGCTGGCTGGAGTGGGTGTCGATCAGCGCGGCCGATGGCCTGCTCTACGGTGCCGCGCGCGACGTGACGGCGCGTCAGCAGGCGGACATGGCGCTCGCACGGGCGATGGACGACTTGCGCATCCGTAACCGCGAGCTGCAGGATTTCGCCTATGTCGCCTCGCATGACCTGCAGGAGCCGCTGCGCAAGATCCAGTCGTTCTCCGACCGCCTGCTGTCGCGGCTGTCGGCCACGTTGGACGAGTCATCCAGCGATTACCTGCAACGCATGGGCCACGCCGCCCACCGGATGCAGGCGCTGATCGACGACCTGCTGGCCTACTCCCGCGTGGCCACGCGCAACGTGGCGGTCAGCGCCGTCGACCTTTCGACCACCCTCAGCGCCGTCATGGACGACCTGGAAACGCGCATCGCCGAGGCGCAGGCGGTGATCGAGGTGGGCACGTTGCCGGTGATCCAGGCCGACCCGACCCAGATGCGCCAGCTGCTGCAGAACCTGCTGGCCAATGCGCTGAAATTCCGCGCCGCCGACCGCCCCTGCCACATCAACATCACCGCCACCCGGATCGAAAATGCCGACGCCCCGGGCGCCGCGCGCTGGGAATTGCGCATAACCGACAACGGCATCGGCTTCGAGAGCAGTTACGCCGAGCGCATCTTTGCCCCGTTCCAGCGCCTGCACCCGCGCAACGTCTATGAAGGCACCGGCATCGGCCTGGCCATCGTGCGGCGTATCGTGGAGCGCCACGGCGGCTCGGTACGCGCCGAGGCGCAGGCTGGACAGGGGGCCAGCTTCATCGTCATGCTGCCCGGGTCGGCCAGCACGCCAGAACCGGCCGATCCGCAGGATGCCTCCTCTATCGACGGAAAGTTTCTGGGAGTGGATTCATGAGTCAAGCCCGTGCCGCGCTGTCCATCCTCATGGCCGAGGACGATGCCGACGACCGCGTGCTGATGCGCGACGCGTTTCGCGACAGCGGTGTCGAGGTGGAACTGGAATTCGTACCCGACGGCGTGGAGCTGATGGCGCGCCTGAATGCGCTGATCGACGCACCCGACGGCGAACTCCCCGACCTGCTGCTGCTTGATCTCAACATGCCGCGCATGGATGGCCGCGAGGCCTTGCATGCGATACGCGAACACGACGGGCTGAAACACCTGCCGGTGATCATCCTCACCACGTCGCGCGCCCGGCTCGACATCCTGGCCAGCTACCAGCTTGGTGCCAATTCGTTCGTGACCAAGCCGAGCCGCTTCGAGGAGCTGATCGCGGTGCTGCGTTCGCTGGAACGCTACTGGACCGACATCGTGCAGCTCCCCACCGAGAAACAGGGGAGCGGCGAATGAATGCGGCGCCGCTGCGGGTTCTCGTGGTCGATGACGATGAGGACGATTTCGTCCTCATCCGCGACCTGCTCAACGATGCCCCCGGCAGCCACTACGCGTTCGACTGGTGCGCCACGCCGCAACAGGGCCTGGAGGAATTGCGCAAGGGCGCGCACGACGTCTACCTGGTGGACTACCTGCTGGGGCCGTCCAGCGGGCTGGACCTGATCGAAGCGGTAAGCCGCGAAGGCCTGTCGCGCGCCTTCATCGTGCTGACCGGGCGCGGCAACCACGCGGTGGACGTGGCCGCGATGGAGGCCGGCGCCAGCGACTACCTGGTGAAGGGAACGATCGATGCCGAGCGGCTGGACCGCAGCATCCGCTACGCCGTCGATCGCATGCATTTCATGGAGGCGCTGCGCGACAGCGAGGCGCAGCACCGGCTGCTGTTCGAGCAGAGCCCGGTGCCGCTGCTGGTGTTCGATCGCAACACCCACGCCATCCTCAACGCGAACGCCGCCGCGCACGTGCAATACGGCTGGTCGCCCCTGCACCTGTTCGGGCAGAACATCGACTCCGTATTGGCCCCGGAGGAGCGCGCCCGCTTCCTGGCCGACCTGGAGAGCGGCGAGCTGTTTTCCGCCACCGCACAACCCTGGGACATCCAGCACAGCGATGGCCGGCAGTTGCAGGTCGAGGGCCTGTTTCATCCATTGACCTACCACCGCGTCAACGCGGTGCTGGCGCACCTGCAGGACATCACCGAGCGCCGCCGCGTCGAGGCGCAGTTGCGGCTGCTTGAACGCGCCATCCAGTCCACCGGCAACGGCGTGGTGATTGCCGACGCGCGCGAGCCGGGCGCACCGGTGACCTTCATCAACCACGCATTCGAACACATCACCGGCTACAACGCCGCGGAAGTGATCGGCCAGAGCTGTCGCCAACTGGGTTTCGAGGACAGCAGCGAAAGCGAGCGCGCGATAGTCCGCCGGGCGCTGGCCGAACAACGCGACTGCAACACGGTGCTGCGCGACCAGCGCAAGGACGGCACGCCATTCTGGAATCAGCTTTATTTCGCACCGGTGCGCGAACCCGGCGGCGAAACCTCGCATTACATCGGCATCCTCAGCGACATTACCGAGCATCGCGACACCGAGGCGCGGCTGGCCTACGCGGCCACCCACGACGTGGCCACCGGCCTGGCCCGCTTTCCGGTCATCGAGACGATGCTGCAGGAGCACGCCGAGCAGCGGGCGGACGAACCCTTCAGCCTGGTGTTCGCCGACATCGATCGCTTCCACGCCGTCAACGAGGCGATGGGCTACGAAGTGGGCGACCGGGTCATCGCGGAGCTGGCGCAGCGCCTGAGCGCCCATGTCGGAACGCGCGGCCGCGTGGCCCGCTTTACCGGCAACGAGTTCGTGGTCGCCCTGCCCTACATCGACCGCGAGGAGGCGACGGTGCTGGCCGAGCAACTGCGCCGCGCGGTGGCCGAGCCGGTGACGCTGGGCGATGGCGAGGTGCGGGTCACCATCAGCGTGGGCGTGGCCACGTATCCCGGCCGCGTGCACGACATCAATGACCTGCTGCGCCGCGCCGAAGCCTCCATGTCGCGCGCGAAGCAACTGGGGCGCGATCTGGTCTGCGAATACTCGACCGACGACATGCGCCGCATGGAAGACCGCCGCATGCTGGGCATCCGCCTGCGCCATGCGATGCAGCATGACGAGCTGCATCTGGTGTACCAGCCGGAAATCCGCAGCAGCGATCGCGCCGTGATCGGTTTCGAGGCGCTGTTGCGCTGGAACAGCCCCGAGATGGGCCTGGTGATGCCCGAACGTTTCATTCCGGTGGCCGAAGGCCTGGGCCTGATGCCCGAGCTTGGCGGCTGGGTGCTCAATCACGCCTGCGCCCAGTCGCGCGCGTGGATGGATGCCGGCCTGGGCGATTTCTTCGTGGCGGTGAACGTGTCGGCGCAGCAGATCCAGCGCGGCAACTTCGCCGAGCAGGTGGCCGAGACGCTGCGCCGCCATGGCTTGCCGGCCGACCGGCTGGAACTGGAGTTGACCGAAAGCGCCCTGCTGGAAAACGTCGACCGCGCACTGCACTCGATGCAGCAGCTGTCCGCACTGGGCGTGCATCTTTCCTTCGACGATTTCGGCACCGGCTATTCCAGCCTGTCCTACCTGCGCCAGTTCCATGTCGACAAGCTGAAGATCGACAAGTCCTTCGTCTGCGACATCCCGCGGGACGCCAGCAGCGTCGCCATCGCCCATACCGTGGTGGCAATCGGCCATCAATTGCGCATGACGGTGATCGCTGAAGGCGTCGAAACCGCCGAGCAGGCGCAGCTCCTGATCGACATGGGTTGCGATGCGTTGCAGGGTTACCTGTTCAGCCGCCCCATGAAAGGGCCGGCCGTTGCCGAGTGGCTGGCGGATTATCAGCTCGAGGCGTGAGCGGCGCCGGCTGGCGCAGGTAACGGCGCAAGGTCATCGGCATGGCCGATCGCGCAAGCGGAAAGAGTCAAGGTGGTGCGCCCGGCGGGATTCGAACCCACGACCACCGCCTTCGGAGGGCGGTACTCTATCCAGCTGAGCTACGGACGCATGCATTGATGGCCGGCCGTTCCATGCAAGGCGCATGGCGGCGGACGCGCAGTATAGCCGAGTTGTCTACGTGCGCACATTGGACGCGCGCCATGCACGGATAGCGTACGAGGACGCCTGGCGGCGGCCTCATGACGCCACATCGCGAGCGCGACCCATGAAACGAAAAGCCTCCCCGTTCGCACGGGGAGGCTTGGGTCGTGACTCGGGTTTGTCGGGGAATCAGAACTTGTACGTGGCCGACACGCCGAGCAGGTTGCCGTAGTCCTCGAAATTGCCCGCCAGCCGGTTGCCGGTGGAATCGATGGTATCGACGTGCGCGTTGTTGACGAAGATGTGCGCGTACGAGGCGTTGATCTCGAAGTTGTCGCTGGCCTGGTAGCTCAGGCCCACCGTGGCCAGCTTGCGGGTGGAGTCAGGCACGCGCGCGCTGCGGGTGGCCAGATACGTCGGCGTGCTGTCGACGGCAACGCCGGCGCGCACGGTCAGCTTGTCGTTGACGTTGTAGTCGCCGCCCACGGACGCATACCAGGTGTTGCGCCAGTTGTAGTGCTCGGTCGTCGACGGCTGGCTGTTGCCGTAGTTCACGGTCAGATCCTGGAACGCGCTCCACTTGGTCCAGGCCAGGTCGATGCCGAGGCCGAAGCGTTCGGCCTGATGCCAGTAGCTGGCGCTGGCCACGGCCGGGGTGGTGAAGTCCGCGGTGCCGGTGGTGTGCTGGAACGGCGGGATGGAGGCGGCCAGCTGCGGGTTGGCGAGCAGTGCGTCGTAGCCGGCGGTGGTGGTGAAGTTGCCGGTGCCTTCCAGGGTGTGGCTGATCTTGGAGCGGTAGTTCAGCGCCAGCTTGTCGTTGGGGCTGAGCTTCCAGTAGCCGCCCAACTGCCAGCCGTAGGCCCAGTCGTCGCCCTTGATGCGGGCGAAGCCGTCACCACCGACCGGCGTGGCGGCCGCTACACCCGCGGCGGCAGCCTGGGCTTCCTGCATGGCAGCCTGAATCATCGCCTGGGCGGCCTGCGGCGAAAGCTGGCCGGCGGCAGCGGCGGCCTGGATTTTCGCCACGCCAGCGGCGGCATTCGCGCCGATGCCCTGCTGGATGCTCAGGCCCACCGCGTTGTAGTTGATGGCGCTGGTCAACTCGGCCGAGGTCTTCTGCGCGATCACGCTGGCGCCGAGGCTGAAGTTGTCGGTGACATCGAACGAGGCGGACAAGGTGGCGTCCAGCGACTGGAACTTGGATTTGACCGCACCGTAGCGGCCCTTCCAGTTGCGGTCATATTCGGTCTGGAAGCCGAACGGCACGGAGAAGCCGAAGCCCAGATGCATGCGATCGCTGACCTGGGTGGCGAAGAACAATGCCGGCACCGGCAACGTGGTGCCGCCATCGCCGCCGTTGCCGCCATCGATCGGGAGTTTATTGGCGTCGGTCGCCGTGCCGCTGAACTTGGTGCTGAAGTTGATGGCGGTGACGTCGGCCTGCAGATAGGTGCCCTTGAGGTCGCTCATCGCGGCGGGGTTGTTGACCACCACCGACACGTCGCCGCCAGCGGTAGCCGAGCCGGCATAGGCGCGGCCCATGGCCTTGGCGCTGTTTTCCTTCAACTGGAAGGCGCTGGCATCGGCGTTGGAGGGCGCAACCAAAGCACCCACGATGGCCAGGCTCAACGCGGCGAGCGTGAGCGGCCGGGCGGTGCCGGAAAGGATACGGAATGAAGTTTGCATCGCTTGCTCCTGCTTTTGTTCGTACGGGGCCCGGTTCGGGGTGGTAGTTCTGTATAAATTAATACAATCGTTTGAACGACCTTTGGGCACTTTGCCCACTCTGCCAAGCAGTTGCAAGTGTGGCAGCAGCAATGTCCACGGCCCGCAAACACGGTTTCCGGAGCAAACGGGGCGGGGCCTGTCGCAGACGGCCAGGCTGGCAGGTTCAGGTGGTACCGTGGAGAATCGCCGCACCCCCTTCCGGATGCCCGCCATGCCCTGTTTTGTCTACGCCAGCCTGCGCAAACACGACAGCTACGTGTGGCTGGCCGAGCGCGATGCGTTCGACGTATTGCCCGAATCGCTGATGCTGTTGCTGGGCGAATTGCGCTTCGTGATGGAGGTGCAACTGGACGAGCAGCGCAAGCTGCCGAACGAGGACACCTTGCAGGTACTCGATCACCTGCGCACCCAGGGCTGGCATCTGCAGGTGCCGCCGCAGGAAACCCTGGCCGCCGCCAACCACCCGGCCTACCGGCGTGAACTCCACGGCGACCGCGACGATTGAAGATCACCGGATACAGGGCCGGCAGCGCACGCGCACGCGTTAACGCTGGGTTATCGTCTGGATTCGTCACGGTTTCTATACTGTCGACATGACCCTGCCCAAATCGCGACGCCGCCCGCCCCTCCCGCATGCCCTTGCCTGGTTCATTCCGGGGCTGCTCGCCGTCGCCGCCGCCGGCCTGGCCACCCACCCGCTGACGCTGATTCCTCTGCTGCTGGCCAACGCGCTGACGATGGCCGCCATCTGCCATGCCATCGGCTTCGACCCGGAACCCCGCTTCGTACGGACGGTGTTGCGCCGGGGCGCGGCGCACCTGGTGATGTTCACCGGCTACACCGCACTGGTGTTCGTGCTGGTGGCGTGGCCGATGCTGCAACTGAACCTGTCACACGGGCTGAGCGCCGCGCTGGCGCTGGCGGCCACCTGCGTGATTGCGCTGGCGGTGCTGTGGCGGCTGTGGCCGGCGTTCGGGCTGGTGTTCGTATGGGATGACGCCTACCCGCAACAAAGCGACGGCTCATGGATTTTCACCGCCACCTTGCGCAGCCTGGCGTTCGGTCGCCACCTGTCCAGCGAGGAGCGTTTTTTCAGCCACTTCCTGCCGGCGGCCTTTTCGCTGCTGGTGATGGCGTTCGTGGCCATCGCGCTCACCGGGCTGTACGGCGTGCTGCCCTCGGAGCTGCGCATCGCCGCACTGGCCGTCTATGGCGTGGTGGTACTGCCGCTTGGCTGCCTGGTGGTAGCCAACCGCACCTTGCGTGCCCTGCTTTGCACGCGCAGCGGCAAGGGTCGCAAACGGCCTCTGCTGGCGGACGATGTGGAGAATCCACCGCGCCCGGCACCGGTGCCGTTGAACGAACAGGAGCGCATCGCCGGCACGCCCGAGCAGGCCCAGGCCTTGCTGGCGGCGACCCGCGACGGCGACATCGAGCGGGCGCTGGCGCTGATCGAGGCCGGTGCCGATCCGGATACCGCGCCCGATCCCGCCGATCGCGACCAGCGCCCCGTGCTCATGCTGGCGGCGCTACTGCCGGACACCCGCCTGCTGCGCGCGCTGATCACCCGCGGCGCCGACGTCAATCGCGCCTCCGGCGGGCTGACGCCGCTGCTGGCCGCCACCCGCGACAGCCGCCACGGCCGGCCCGAGGCGGTACTCACGCTGTTGGCCAATGGCGCCAGCCCGACCGTCACCGACGCCGAAGGCAACACCCCGCTGCATGGCGCCGCGTTGAGTGCCGAACCCGGTGTCGCGGCGATGCTGCTGGATGCCGCCGCGCCGATCAACGCGCTGAACAAGGCCGGCATCAGCCCGCTGGCCGGCGCCTGCCGCGCCGCCAACTGGCCGCTGGCCAAATTCCTGCTGGAACACGGCGCCAAACCCGCCCCCGCCGATGGCGAACCGGCACTGGTCGCCGCGGCGGGCATCGCCGACGACGACGTGGCTGGGGTGAAGCTGCTGCTCAAGCATCGCGCGGCGGTCAACGCGGTCGATGCCCGCCATCGCAGCGCGCTGCAGGCCGCCGCCGCGGAAGGCCACGAACAGATCGCCCGCGCCCTGCGCGCTGCCGGTGCCGACGTCAACCTGGTCGACCAGCACGGCAGCACGGCGCTGATGGAAGCCGCCCGCGCCGGCGCCTGTGGCGTGGTGCAACTGCTGGCCGAGGCGCAACCGGACGCGCGCCAGCGCGACGAACACGGGCGCGACGCGCTGACCCTGGCCTGCCAGTCGCCGCACGCCCACGCCGAAACCGTCCGTGCGCTGCTGGCGCTCGGCGCCGAACCCAAACTCCCCGGCAGCGACGGCCGCAGCGCGCTCGACCATGCCACCGCCGCCGGCCGCTGGGATCTGGTGGCGCTGCTGGACCCGGAAACGCCGCTGCCGGCCAACCTCAGCCACGACACCCTGGCCGAGGGTTCCGACACACCGGCGCATCTGCTCGATGCGCTGCGCTTCGGCCATTGGGCCGTGGTTTCCGGCTTCGCCGAGCGCGTGCGCCAATGGCCGCCCGCCGAGCTGGCGCAGCTGTATCTGCAACTGGCCACCCCCGGCCTGCGCCATGCGCGGTGCTGGCTGCTGGATCACGGCCTCGACGCCGAAGCGCGCCTGCCCACGCAGCAACTGGACGACGCCGAAACCGATGCCGGCGATCCGACCGAAACCGCTTTTTCACCGCTGGGGTGGCGGCTGTTCGACGCCCTGCTGCAGCGGCTTCCGGGTTCGGCCGAGGCGGTCGGGGAATTGCTGCAGGCCGGCGCAAGCCCGGCCGGCGCCGGGCTGCTGGCGCAGGCCCTGGTGCGGTTGCACGGCAGCACCGACTTCAACGCGCTGCCGCTGGACATGCTGGAGCGCGGCGCCGACCCGTTCGGCCCCGATGCGCGCGAACGTTCGCCGCTGCATCTCGCCGTGGTCAACGCGCAAACCGACGTACTGCAAGCATTGCTGGCGCGCGGTTGCGATCCGAACACCCGCGACCGCGAAGGCCGCACGCCGCTGTTCGCCGCACTCGAGCACGGCCCGCAAGCCCTGCCGCTGGTGCGCCTGCTGATCGCCCACGGCGGCAATCCCGAGGCCGCCGACGCCAATGGCGAAACCCCGCTGGGCCTGGCGCTGGAAGACCCTGCCATCGAGCGCTGGCTGAACTGGGCCGACTGGCGCCTGCCGCGACGCCCGCTGCGCGCCGGCGACCTGCCGCTGGCCGCAGCCGCCGGCGCCACCGCCGCGGTGCAGCGGCTGCTGGAACTCGGCTTCGCCGTAGACACGCCCGACCCGCACGGCGCCACCGCGCTGCTGCACGCCTGCGGCGCCGGCCATCGCGACATCGCCAACCACCTGCTCGATGCCGGTGCCGATGCCACGCTGGCCGCGAGCAATGGCGTAACGCCGCTGGGCGCCGCCGTGGCGGCGCGCCGCGAAGTCCTGGTCAATCTGCTGCTGCAACGCGACGTCGCCGTCGACCAGCGCCTGCCCAACGAAGCGACCGCGTTGATGGTGGCCGCCGCGATGGGTTATCCGGAGATCGTCGAAATGCTGCTGGAGGCGGGCGCCGAACTCGGCGCCGTCGATGCGCGCGGACGTGGCGCCTTACATGCGGCAGCGCAGTTCGGTTTCGAGCACAACGACAGCCTGCGGGCACGGCGCCTGTTCGACGTGCTGCTCAAGCACGGCGCCGACATCAACCGCGCCGACAACGAAGGCATGACGCCGCTGCTGTTGTTGCTGGGCGCGCAGTTGCGGCCGGGCAGCGAATGCGACGCCACCCACATCGGCGCACTGGTGCCGGTGCTGCTGGAAGCCGGCGCGCGCGCCGGGCATGCCGACCAGCGCGGCGTCACCGCCCTGCACGCCTGTGCCATGCACGCCCTGCTGCCGCCGGCCCGCGTACTGCTGTCACGCGGCGCCGATCGCAACGCCGCCGACGCGTTCGGCCGCACCGCCGCCGACGTAGCGCGGCAACTGGGTTACATCGACATCGCCCACGAACTGGCCGCCCGCGCCAGCGCCATCCCCAGCGTGCGACAGACCCTGCGCCAGCCGGCGCAACCCGCCGACTGAGCACCGTCTTCCCTTCTCCCGCTGCGCGGGAGAAGGTGCCGCAGGCGGATGAGGGCGCTCTTGCCTTTATGCTGCAAGCAGAGTGTTTGGACGGCTAAACGCTGCCGTTGATTGACTCCTTCCCTCAGGACTCCTCGGGCCGCACCGTGCCTTTCTCGCGCTCCCGTTCCGCCCCCGGCTCCGCATCCGCCTCGAACAGCTTCTGCAGGTCGACCAGCGCATCGCGGGTGCTTTGTATCAGCTTGGTTTCGTCGTCGTAGACCAGCGCCTGCTTTTTCAGCAGATCCTCGTCGTAGCGTCGAAACCGCTCCACCCGGTCGACCGCGAATTCATGCGTCAGGCCCAGCGCCTCCAGCGTCTTGAGGGTCATCTTGAGGCTGGAGTGGAAGGTTTCGCGGATGGGCTCGTCCACCCCCATGTCCATCAGCCGGAACACGTGCTGGCGATTGCGCGCGCGGGCGATGATCTTCAGGTGCGGATACTGTCGCTTCACCAGCCGCGCCGTGCGCAGGTTCGCCTCCGGGTCATCGGTGGCCAGCACGAATACCTCGGCCTTTTCCGCCTGCGCCGCGCGCAACAACTCCGGCCGCGCGGGGTCGCCGAAAAACAGGTTGATGGTGCCGAAGCGGCGCGAGACATCGACCTGCTCGGCCGAATGCTCCAGCGCCACGAACGGAATGCCCTGCGCGCGCAGCACGCGGGCGATGATCTGGCCCATGCGACCGAAGCCGGCGATGATCACCCGCGGCGTATCGGTATCGATCGCGTCGAACTCGCGCGAAGGCTTTTTCGGCCCACGCTGCAGGCCCCGCGACGCCAGCACCACCAATAGCGGCGTCAGCGCCATGGTCAGCGTGATCGTCAGCACCAAGGCATCACGCTGGGCCACGGCGATCAGGTGCTTCTCCGCCGCCAGGCGCAGCACCACGAACGCAAATTCGCCGCCGCAGGCCAGCAGCACCACCAGGCGCAGCGTGTCCGAGCGGTTGAGCCCGCCCAGCAAACGACCCAGCGGCCACAGCAGCAGGCCCTTCAGCACCAGCAACGCCGCGACCAGGCCGAAAATCAGCCCGGGCCGTTTCAGCAGCAGCGACAAGTCCATCGACATGCCCACGCTGATGAAGAACAGCCCCAGCAGCAGGCCTTTGAACGGCTCGATGTTGGATTCCATCTCGTGCCGGTATTCCGAATCCGCCAGCAGCATGCCGGCCAGGAACGCGCCCAGCGTGGCCGACAACCCCGCCAGCTCCATCAGAAAGGCCACGCCCATCACCACCAGCAAGGCGGTGGCGGTAAACACCTCCACCGAATCGGCGCGCGCCACGAAACGGAATACCAGCCGCAACAGGTAGCGACCACCCACGCCCACTGCCACGATCACCGCCACCGTGCGCGCGATCGCCAGCAGGTCGAAACTCTGCGCCGTCGACGAGGCCAGCAACGGCACCGCGGCGATCAACGGGATAGCGGCCAGATCCTGAAACAGCAGGATCGAGAAAACCTGGCGCCCGTAGGCAGAGCCGGCCTCCTTGCGCTCGGCCAGGATCTGCAGGCCGAACGCGGTGGAGGACAGCGCCAGGCTGCCGCCCACGATCACCGCCGCCTTGCCGGTAAGGCCGAACAGGTAATACGCCACCGCGCCGATCGCCATGCTGGTGGCCACCACCTGCAGCAAGCCGGTGCCGAACACCGAGCGGCGCATCACCCACAGCCGCTGCGGCGACAACTCCAGGCCGATAACGAACAGCATCAGCACCACGCCAAACTCGGAGATCGTGGCCACGCCCTCGGTATCGCTGACCAGCCCCAGCAACGGCGGCCCGATCACCACGCCGGCCAGCAGATAGCCCAGCACCGAGCCCAGCCGGAACCGCTTGGTCAACGGCACGGCAATGACCGTGGCCAGCAGAAAGACCACCGCCGTCTGCAAAAATTGGTGACTTTCCACGCGTATCCCGGCTTCGTCGCAAGCCTCGATTATTCCATGCGCCGCCCCGGCCGGGGTGACCCGTCACTGACACAGCGGCGCACGGCTCCGGCATCATGGCGCCATGAAACGACTCGCCATGGTTATCGCCTTGCTTGGCACTTCCCTCGTCGGCGCGACGGCGGCTGCCGGCAACGTGCCGGTTTACGGTTACACCGTGACGCACGCGTGGCCGCACGACACCCACGCCTACACCGAGGGCCTGTTCTATCTGGACGGCTATTTGTACGAAGGCACCGGCAACGTGGGGCAATCCTTCGTGCGCAAGGTGGACCTGCAAAGCGGCAAGGTGCTGCAGCAGCAGGCCACGCCGGGGCCGGGGTTTTTCGGCGAAGGCATCGTCGCCTGGAAGGACCGCCTGATCGAACTCACCTGGCGCGGCCAGCAAGGCTTCGTCTTCGATCTGGCCACGCTAAAACCATTGGCGCGCTTCAGCTACCCCGGCGAAGGCTGGGGACTGACCAGCGACGGCACGCACCTGCTGATGAGCGACGGCACCCCCACCCTGCGTTTGCTCGATCCGGAAACCCTGCAGCAGGTCGGCAGCATCGACGTCACCGCCGACGGCGATCCGCTGCCCAACCTCAACGAACTGGAATGGGTGAACGGCCAGATCTACGCCAACGTGTGGCTGACCCAGCGCATCGCCCGCATCGACCCGTCCAGCGGCAAGGTGGTCGGCTGGATCGACCTGAGCGGATTGGCACCGCGACCCGAAGACACACCCGACCCCGCCAACGACGTGCTCAACGGCATCGCCTACGACGCCACGCATGACCGGCTGTTCGTCACCGGCAAACGCTGGCCGCATGTGTACGAGATTCGCTTGACCGGGCCGCGCGGCGGCGCGCCTTAGCGCCGCACCATGCTCGCAATGCGATGGCTCAAGTCGAAGTATTCGAACCCTGACCTTCCGCATGTAGTGCGCCGCGGAAAGTCCCCCTCACCCCAACCGTTTCGATTTTGTTTTCGAAAGCGATGGAAATCCAGAAAAACATCGGAAGCGAATCCTGGCTTCTGATCCGCACCGATCATGGCTGGAAAATCTCGGCCATCGTGTATTCCATGAACTTCCCTGAGAAATAAAACTGAAGCGCTCCCGCTCGCGATCCATTGTGCCAGTGGGCGGAGTTCACTCCCCGCGCAACCACCTCGCCGCGTCGATCGCGTAGTACGTCAGAATCGCATCCGCCCCCGCCCGTTTCATCGCCGTCAGCGACTCCAGCACCACCGCCTTTTCATCCAGCCAGCCGTTCTGCGAGGCCGCTTTCAACATCGCGTATTCGCCGCTGACCTGGTAGACGAACGTGGGCACCCCAAAAGCGTCCTTCACCCGGCGCAGCACATCCAGATAAGGCATGCCCGGCTTCACCATCACTGCGTCGGCACCTTCGCTGATATCCAGTTCCACCTCGCGCAGCGCCTCGTCGCTGTTGCCTACGTCCATCTGGTAGGTGTGTTTGTTGCCCTTGCCCAGGTTGGCCGACGAACCCACCGCGTCGCGGAACGGCCCGTAGAACGCGGAGGCGTATTTCGCCGAATAGGCCAGGATGCGGGTGTGGATGTGGCAGGCTTCCTCCAGCGCGTCGCGGATGGTGCCGATGCGGCCGTCCATCATGTCCGAGGGCGCCACGAAATCCATGCCGGCTTCGGCCTGCGCCAGCGCCATTTTCACCAGCGCCTCGACGGTGGGCTCGTTCATCACGTAGCCGTCCGCATCGATCAGGCCGTCCTGGCCATGCGTGGTGTACGGATCGAGCGCCACGTCGCCGATCAGGCCCAGATCGGGGTAGGCAGCTTTCAGCGCACGGGTCGCGCGCTGCATCAGGCCATCCGGGTTCCACGCCTCGGCGGCGTCCTCGCTTTTCACCGCGGCGCCCGGCGACGGGAACAATGCCAGCGCGGGGATGCCCAACCGCACGCATTCGCCGGCCAGTTTCAGCAATTCGTCGATCGACAGCCGCTCCACGCCCGGCATCGAGGGCACGGCTTCGCGCTGGCCTTTGCCGTTGATCACGAACGCCACCATGATCAGGTCGCTGGGCAGCAAGGTGTGCTCGCGCATCAAGGCGCGGGAGAAGGGGTCACGACGCATGCGGCGCATGCGGACGGCGGGGAAATTCATGGGTGTGGGCTCGCGAAATCGATAACCGCCATTTTAGCGCCAGGGCGCAAAACGGCGCCCCTGAAACGGCGACTGGAAGGCCTTCAAGGCCCATTCCACCACGTATGGTTGGGTAAAACACTGGACGAACAGCCGCCGCAACGTGCACGCTAGGGGTTTTCCCGTCGCCAGGAAGATCATGAGTCAGCCCAGCCGTACCCCGACCTTGCTCGCCGATCTCGGTGGTACCAACGTGCGTTTCGCACTGGCGGACACCGATCTGACCGCGCCGCTGCTGACCGACAGCATCCGCCGCTACCGGGTAAAGGATTTCGACACCCTGGCCGAGGCGATCCGGCAGTATTTCGCCGACACCGGCTTCAGCGCGAAGCACGCGATCATCGCCGCCGCCGGGCGCATCGCCGACGGCGAGACGGTGCAGATCACCAACAACCCCTGGGCGGTTTCGGCGCAGTTGCTGCGCGACAAGCTGGACATGAACTCGGTGCGGCTGGTGAACGACTTCGCCGCCCAGAGCATGGCCGTGACCCTGCTGACCCCGAAAGACCTGGTGACCGTGGGTGCGCCGCCACTGCCCCGGCTGGGCAGTCATGCCTCGCAGACCTTCGTGGTGATGGGGCCGGGTACCGGTCTAGGCGTGGGCGGGTTGCTGCTGCGCGAAGGCAATTGCAGCGTGCTGGAAAGCGAGGGCGGCCACGCTGGCTTCGCGGCGCACACTGCCGAAGACGTGGAGATCCTGCACCGGCTCAACCAGCGCTTCGGTCGCGTCTCCAACGAACGCATGATCTGCGGCAACGGCCTGGTCAACCTCTACCTTGCACTGGCCGACATCGCCGGTCAGCCGGTCGAGGAACTGACGCCGGAAAACATCACCGCCCGCGCCGTCTCCGGCGAAGACCCGCTGTGCGTGCGCACGGTGGAGACGCTGGCCGGCATTTTCGGCAGCGTGGCCGGCGACCTGGTACTGACCATGGGCGGCTGGGACGGCGTCTACCTCACCGGCGGCGTACTTCCGAGCCTGCTGCCGTGGCTGCAGCATGGCGGCTTCCGCGAGCGCTTCGAGGCCAAGGGCCGCTTCCGCGACACCATGGAGCAGGTGCCCACGGTGGCGATCACCCATTCGGAACCGGGCCTGCTGGGCGCCGCCGCGCTGGCGATGCAGGAAACCGGGCACGCCTTGTGGGCTTCTCCCGGGCAAAATTGACAGCGCTATCAGGACCACGCCGGATGCGCTGAAACCACGCTGATGGCGAGCCTGAGGCCGGCATCGACCCGCGACCATCGGCCCGTCTGGACGGCCAATCGCGATCGCACGCGCCTTGTTGTCGCCGCGCTCATCGCCTGACCGTCATACTGGCGTCGACTACTTACTGGAGAACCCCGATGCCACGCAGCGACACTGCTTTCCTGTTCGATCTCGACGGCACGCTGGTCGACAGCGTCTACCAGCACGTGCTGGCCTGGAAGGAAGCGCTGGAGCGCGAAGGCGTGGAGCTGGCGGTGTGGCGCATCCACCGCAAGATCGGCATGAGCGGCGGCCTGTTCGCCAATATCCTGCTGCGCGAAACCGGGCTGGAAATCACCGAAGAGCGCCTCGCGCGACTGCGTAAGTGGCACGCCGAGGCCTACAACCGCCAACACGCGGCCAGCGCCATACGCCCGCTGCCCGGCGCGCGCGAACTGCTGGATTACCTCACCGCGCAGGACATCCCCTGGGCCATCGCCACCAGCGGGCGCATGGCGACCGCCGCGGCCAACCTGGAGGCGCTGGGCGTCGACCCGGCCAAGGTGCATGTGGTGACCCGCGACCAGGTGCGCCACGCCAAGCCGGACCCGGACCTGTTCCTGACCGCGGCGCGCCGCCTGGGCGTGGACATCCACCAGTCGCTGGTGATCGGCGACAGCGTGTGGGACATGCTGGCGGCCCAGCGCGCGCATTCGCTGGGCGTGGGCGTGCTGTCCGGCGGCTACGGCCGCGGCGAGCTGCAGGAATCGGGCGCCTTCCGCGTGTACGACGACCCGGCCGACCTGCTGCTGCACATCGACGAGGTTGCGGCGCGCAACTGAACACCGCAACCGGCAACGGCTTGCTGATGAAAAATTAATCCTCTGCGCAGGCCGCCCGGTTAGGCTTCGAAGCCGCCCTCCGCCACAGGAATGACCATGCGCCGATTCGTCGCCTGTATTCCCCTGCTGCTCTTGCTGACGGCGTGCTCGCCCACGCCGCCGGCCGACGCGCCCACCGCCGCACAGCAAACCCAGCCAGCCAACACCCCACCGGCGAATGCCGCGCTGGGCTCGCCCGGCTGGTACGCGTGGGTCGACCGCACACTGGCCATCAGCGACAACGGCCACGGCCCCGATCACGGCTCCGCCGAATGGAACCAGGCCGTGCAGCACAAGCTGGGGCAGGAAGCGCCGCAATCGGAGCCCGGGTCGCCGCAGTGGCAGCAGTCGGTGGATGCGTTGCTGCGCACGCGTGTGTCAACAATGCGCTGAACGGGCGATCCGCCGCTATTCGTCGCGGATTGCCGCGATCGGGTCGAGCGCCGCTGCCTGTCGTGCGGGGTAGATGCTGAAGGCCAACCCGATAAGCATGCACACCAGTACCGAGGCGATCACCCCTACCGGCGCCCACGCCACCTCCCAGCCGGCAAACGCGGCAATCGCATAGGCCAACAGCGCGCCGAACAATAATCCGATCAACGCGCCGGAGGCACAAAGCACCAACGCCTCGCGCAGGAAGCGTTGCACGATGTCCTGTCGGCGCGCACCGATCGCGCGCAGCAGGCCGATCTCACGGCGTCGCTCCAGCACGTTGGCTAACATGATGTTCATGATACCGATGCCGCCAACCAGCAGGCTGACACCAGCGATCGAGCCCATCACCACCCTGAAGATGCGCTGGGTCTTCTGGTTCTGCTGGTACAGCTGTTGCGGCACGATCAGCCGGTAGTCGCTGGCACCGGCATGACGCTGGCCCAGTAGTTCGGTGAGCACACGCGCACCAGCAGCGAGACCTTCGGGATTCTTGAGGCGCAGCAGGAAACGATCGATCTCGTCTTCCATCGGTTGGAAGCGAAAACGCGCCCGCGCGCTGGACAGCGGTACGAACACCCGGTTGCTGTCGGCACCCAGCGACACGCCCTCAAACTTGTCCTGGCTCAGGTCGCGGTCGGCCAGTACACCGACCACGCGCAGCCACACCTGGTTGACCTTGAGCAACCGGCCCAGCGGCTTGCCGTCGGGAAACAGGTCATGCGCCACTTGATGACCGAGCACGGCGACCGCGGTGAGCTTGTCGTCGTCTTCGACAGTGAGCGCGCGGCCTTCGGCCACACGCAGCGAGGCGAGTTGGAAATAATCCGGGCTAATCCCGCTGATCTCTGCGTCGGCATGTCCAGTGTCGCTGAACACACCCCAGCGCGTGACCCGCTTTTCAGCGGCGTAATGCTCGGCCGAGGGCACCACGTCGAGCGCGGCGCGCGCATCGGCGACGGTAAGGCCCATGCTGCGCGCGCGGGCTTCCTTCAGCGCATCACCGTCCTGACTCTTGGCCTCGACGATCAGATTGTGCAAGCCGAGGCTGTCGACCAGCTTCAACGCTTCGCGCCGGCTGCCTTCGCCGACGCCCTGCATCGCCACGATCGCGCCGACGCCGAAGATCATGCCGAGCAGGGTCAGCATGGTGCGCAGCTTGCGCCGCGAGAGTTCCTCGATCGCTTCACGCCACAGTGTGGGAATCATTGTGACTCCTCGGCATCCGTGTCGCCCAGCAACACGCGATCGCCCGGCCGCAATCCCTCCAGCACCTGCGTGCGGGTAGCTCCGCGCACGCCGAGCTTCAGCGTGCGGCGGATCACCTTGCCATCTTCCAGCACCTTTACGCTGGGCTTGCCGTCGGCACCGCCCAGCGCCACGTTTGGCACGCTGTAGCCCTTCGCCACTTGCAACAGGATGATCTTGCCGACGAAACGCTGGCCGGGAAGCCAGCCGTACTTGCGCGCCACCTCGGCCGGCACGGACATTTTCATCATCAGGTACTTGACCGGGTTTACGCGGCTGCGCTGCTGCGCCGTCGAGGCGACCCAGTTGATGGTGGATTTCACGGTCTGCGCCGGCATACCCCAGCGATGCAGTTCCACCTTGTCACCGACCTTGATGCCCTGCGCCTCGATCTGCGGCACGGTGAGCCGCACTTCGAGCACGTCCAGATCAGGCAGGTTGGCGAAAGCGTTGCCCGCGTACAGGCTGCTGCCCACATGCGGCACTTGGTTGGTCCAGTCCTTTTCCAGTACCAATATACCGGCGTGCGGCGCGCGCAGTTCCAACGCATCCAGATCGGCCTTCTTCTGTTTTGCCACTGTGTCGAAACTGCTGCGCTGCGCATCCAGCACGGCCAGCTCGGCAACGCCGCGCGCGGTAGACTGGTCCTCTCGCCAGTGCAGGATGCGCTGGCGCACGTCGAGGTAATGCACGTCCTGCACCGCGTCGAGGATGTCGTTGCGTGCGATCGCATCCAGCGTGGCGTTGGCGTAACGTTCGGCGATCACGTACTGCGCGATCACCTGGGTGAGGTCCACATCAAGCTGGCCGTTTTTATCGTCCAGTTCGGCCTGCTTGGCGGCACGCGCCAGCAAGTTGCGCTCGAGGTCGATGCGCGCTTGTGCCAGATCCTGCTTGCTTTGTTCGGCCGAGAATCGGGCCACCAGGTCGCCCTTGGCCACCATGCTGCCATCGGGCAGCATCCAGTTCAGCTGGCGCGATGTCCACTGCGCGCCGGGTACTAACAACGGTGTCGGCTTGGTCGATTGCAGATCGCCCTCGCCCAGCACGCTGAATTCCAGCGGCATCGCCTGCGCCTGCTCCAATACGGTGTGATCGGTATCTGGGGGTTTGCAGCCCCCCAGTAACGGCAGCAAAAGAAGCCATGCGCATGCGCGCTTCATGGGGCGCTCACTTCGCCACTGGAATGCGTACTTGCACCGACTGGCCGGGCTTGAGGTTGAACCGGCCCGGATCCAGCTTCACGACCAGATCGACAACCGGCACCGCCGCGACCCGCGACTTGCTGTGCACCGTGCCGCCAACCTCCGCGATGCTGCCGCCCAAGCTACGGTCACCGCCGCCGGCCAGTATCACGCTCACGCGTTGGCCCTGGCGCACATGGGTAAGGTCTCGCTCGGGCAGTGCGGCGCGCACGGCCAACGTCGACAATTCTGGCATCTGCGCCACCGACTGGCCACGCCATACCTGCGAGCCAACATCGGTCTTGCCGCCACGCCAGTCATTCTGATGCAACACGATGCCGTCGCGCGGCGCCCTGACTGTGAGCGTGGCGAACGACTCATTCAGTTGTTTCACGTCACCTTCGAGCTGTACCACTTCCTCGTCTGCCATGCGCTGTTCGGCCACACGTTCCAGCGTCGCCACATGCTGGCGGTGTGCGATAAGAGATAGGCGCTGTTCGGCCTTGCGCCGCGCTACCACCAACTTCTGGTAATCCACTCGTGCGATGTAGTCCATAGGTTGGTCGGCCTTACGCCGTGCTTTTTCCATCTCGGCCTGCGCCTGTGCGGTGGCTAGTTCGGCCTCGCGCGCACGATCCGCTAGATCCAATCGAAGTTGCTCCCGCTTGCGTACTTTCTCGGCCAGCTCGCCCTGTTTTGCGGTAAGGTTCTTGAGCACCTCGGCGCCTTCAAACACCACCAGCATGTCGCCCTTCTTCACCATATCGCCATCGCCAGCCATCTGGGCCACCGTCATCTGCCACATCCCGTCCACCACGGGCGGCGAGATCGCAAGGCTCCGTTGCGCGTAGATCTCGCCATCCATCTCCAGCGTTTCGGCGCTGACGACCGCGGGGGAGGCGGCAGGAGCGTCGACATCGTCGACGTCGCTATCCGCCCGCACGCTCATGCCCTGGCGCAATGGCAGATCGAACTTGTCCGGCAGTGCGATCTCTACCTCGTAATAGCGTCCGTTACCCCACTCGCTCTTGCTGGTGGAGGCCCCGCTAATTGCCTCGATGCTGCCGCGCACACTGCTGCCTGGCAGCGCATCAAAATGCAGTTGCAACGGTTGGCCGATTCGCAAGCCAACGCGGTCGGGTTCCAGCACCCAGCCGCGCACGGTATATCTATCGCCATCGCCCACCACTTCGCCGACTTCAGTGCCGGGATAGCTGAGGGAACCTTCCTCGTAACGGCCCACGGAACCGAACAGGTTGTCGACGCCGTGCGTCACCGTGCCGTCGCGCGTCGCATGCACCACCGCGCCAGTCACTTGGCCTTGATAGAAGTCCAGCGACAAACGCAGCTTACGCAACTCCAATTCGCTGTCCTCGCGACGCCGTGCGACCGCCTCGACGGCTTGCGTAACCTGCAGCTTCTTCAGCGCCAAAACGCTATCAGTACGTTGCATCTCGCCCTGGTAGCGATCGTAATCGAGCGCGGAGATCAGCGACTTGGGAATCACCGCATCAATCGCGGCGGTATCACGGTCGGCTTGTGCATCGGCCAACGCCAACTCGGCATCGGCCTGCTTGAGTTCGAGTTCGGCAACCTCCTTGGCGTTATTGACAGTCACCTGCTCAAGTTGCGTCTGTAAGGTGCGCAACTGGGTTTCAGCCGGGCCAGCGTCGATGCGCAGCAGATCGTCGCCCTTCTTTACCCGGGCGCCGTCATCGACGTAGTAGCGCAACACCACCGGCGAACTCATCGACGACGGTGTGAGAATCTCCTGCGCGCCGGTAACCTGCACCTCGCCGCTGAACACCGTGGCCGACACGGGCAGCGGCAGCAGCGCCAGTGACCACACCAGCGAGTCAAACCGCAGAATCATGCTCGATCTTCCCATCACGCAAACTAATCTGCCGTTGCGCCCGTGCGGCCACGTCGGCGTCGTGAGTGACTATCACTACAGTCTGGCCCGACGCATGCACTTCGGTGAACAGGGCCAGCACGTCGGCGGCACTTTTCGAATCGAGGTTGCCGGTGGGTTCGTCGGCCAACAACAGGGCTGGTTTCATTAATAGCGCTCGGGCGATCGCCACGCGCTGCATCTGGCCGCCGGAAAGCTGGTCGGGTCGGTGCGACAGATGCCGCTGCAAGCCCATGCGTTGGAGCAGCGCGTGGGCACGCTGCTCCAACCCTTCATCTGGCCCACGCAAAAAACGTCGCGGCAGCAAAGCGTTTTCCAGCACGCTCAGCCGCGGCAGCAGATGAAACGACTGGAACACGAAACCAATACGCCGATTGCGAAAATCGCTAGCACTTTCGTCGTCGAAGGTGGATACGTCGACGTTATCCAACAAATATCTTCCGCTATCGGGACGATCAAGGCAGCCGAGTATGTTCAACAACGTTGATTTGCCCGAGCCCGACGAGCCCACGATCGCCATGAACTGGCCTTGCGGCAGCTCGAAGCTAACGTCATCCAGTGCGACAAGAGCTTGTCCACCAACCGAGTAGTTACGTTTTACAGCATCGAGGCGCACCATAACCATGGCGCCAACGGACGAACTATTCATTCGTTGGCACCATATCCCCCACAGGCTTAACCGCAGAAAATGGCCCCGAAGTTACGGGAAAACCATTTGGATTTGCCATAACGAACCAAAACTAATGGCAGCCATATACCGGGTCTAACGTGGTGCAATCAATGGGCCAATCAAAACCGGGATCACCGGGATCCGGACCATCGGGACCGCCGCTAACACATTCCTTCCCCTGCTCAATCTTGTAAGGAGTGACTTTTCCCCAATTATTCACCCTACCATCGCAGTAATAATGTCTCACACCGACCACAGCGGCATGTGACGCGTTATTGTAGTAAATGTTATAGGTTTCGAAATAGCTAGTTGGGGGACGACTAAATGCCGAACTGCTGATCGTCAATCCACCGATCCCAGCGAGGGCCGTCGCGCATGCCAACAATCTAAAACTAGATTTCATTTTATCCTCCGTTGATAATAATCAAACCATAACTAGAACTAATGAACCCCAGTAACTGCGCCTCGGGCGCATTTCGACACTAGCAGTCAGATTTCCTTGCGTCAATAACGGCATCAAAAATGTTCCGTGTAATCCAGTTGCTTGGAGACGCACTTCTCTCTGACTCAACTGGGTGCCAGCAGCGTATCCAGGTCGAGCTGGTCGAAACTGAGCCTTTCGCGGGTGCCACCGCCTTCCAGCACGGCGTCGGCCAGTTCGGCCTTGCGTGCTTTCAGTTCCTCGATGCGTTCTTCCACCGTGCCACTGGTGATCAGGCGGAACACGAACACCGGCTTGTCCTGGCCGATGCGGTGCGCACGGTCGCTGGCCTGCGCTTCGGCGGCGGGGTTCCACCACGGGTCGTAGTGGATCACGGTGTCGGCCGCCGTGAGGTTGAGGCCCACGCCGCCGGCTTTCAGGGAAAGCAGGAACAGTGGCACTTCACCGTTCTGGAACCGCTGCACCGGCTCGGCGCGGTCGCGGGTGTCGCCGGTGAGGGTGACGTAGGGGATGTGGCGGCGGTCGAGCTCGGCGGCGATCAGCTTGAGCATGCCGGTGAACTGGGAGAACAGCAGCACCTTGCGGCCTTCGTCGATCAGCGCGGGGAGCATATCCATCAGCAGTTCGAACTTGGCCGACTCGTGCACGCCCTGCGCCGCCTCCAGCTTCACCAGCCGCGGGTCGCAGCAGACTTGCCGCAGCTTCAGCAGCGCATCCAGCACCACGATGCCGGAATGGGCGATGCCGCGCTGGGCGATCACCTCGCGCAGCTCCTCGGTCAGCGCCAGGCGCAGGCCTTCGTACAAATCACGTTGGCGGCCTTCCATCACCACGCGGCGGGTGATCTCGGTCTTGGGCGGCAATTCGGTGGCCACCTGCGCCTTGGTGCGGCGCAGGATGAACGGCGCCAGCCGCAGGTTCAGCCGCTGCTGGCATTCCTCGTCGCGCTGTTTCTCGATCGGCACGCGGTAATGACGGCGGAACGCGCCCTCGTCGCCCAGCAGGCCGGGCACGGCGAGATCGATCTGCGACCACAGTTCGCCCAGGTGATTTTCCAGCGGCGTGCCGGTGAGGCAGACGAAGCGCGGCGCACGCAGGCTCAGCAGCGCGCGGCGCGCCTGGGTGCGGGGGTTTTTCACCTGCTGGGCCTCGTCCAGCACGATCAGCGCGAAGGCCTGCTTTCTTAGCGCAACCACATCGCGCGGCAGCAAGGCGTAGCTGGTCAGCACGATGTCCTGGTCGCCGAGCTGGGTGAATTCCTCGGCGCGTTGCGGCCCGTGCAAGGTGAGCACGCGCAGCATCGGCGCGAAGCGGGCGATTTCCGATTGCCAGTTCGGGATCAGGCTGGTCGGCACCACCACCAGCGCTGGCTGGGTCAGCGCGCCGTGCTGTTTCAGCGACAGCAGGTGGGTGATCAGCTGCAACGTCTTGCCCAGGCCCATGTCGTCGGCCAGCACGCCGCCCACGCCGGCTTCGGCCAGCGCGTTCAGCCAGCGCAGCCCCTCGCGCTGGTACGGGCGCAGTTCCACCGTGAGTCCTTCGGGCACGACATCGCTGGCGCGCTCGGCCGCATCGCGCAGGCGCGCGGCAAAACCGAACAATGGCTCGGCCGCATCCAGCGTGCCACCACCGGGCATGGCCGCGGCCAGCTCTTCCAGCCGGCCGGCCTGCACCTTGGGCAGGTGCAGTTTCTGGCGCGGTTTCTCCAGGTATTCGGCCAGCGGCGCCAGCAGCCCGCGCAATTCCTTCAGTCGCACGGGCACGCGACGACGGGCATCGACCGGCGCGTACCACACCGCATCCTCCGGCTCGTTCGGCGCGGGGCTGAGGTTCAACTGGTGCTCGGCCAGCGCCTGCGCCACGGCGGGCAGCAAGCTATGACGCTCGCCGTCCAGCTCGATGCCGACCTCCAGGTCGAAAGCATGATCGTCGGCGTCTTCCACCGCCTGGCCGTACCAGCGCACCGGGCCTTCGAGCACCTCGAACGGGAAGCTGGGCGAGTATTCCAGCTGGAAGTTTTCCTCCTCCAGCCGGGGCCGCAGCGCCAGCCAGCGCGCGGGCGTGTTGACCTCCAGCGCGCCGGCGTGGCCGGTGCCGGGGAACAGCCAGGCGTCCTCGGGCAGGGTTTCGGCCACGTCCCAGGGCAGGCCCTCGGTATCCACGCCCGGCGTGAGCCCGGCGCGTTCGAGTTGCTCCATGGCGGAGAGTTCTTCCGCGCGGCGGCGGGTGATCTCGACCAGCTGGCCGTCGCGCACGCGCCGCACCAGCGGCTCGCCGCCGCGGCCGGGGAGCCGCTCGCCGGCGTAATCGAAGGCCAGCCGCGCATAGGCCAGCGGCGGCGTGCCGGCGGCCAGGCGTGCGTGGCGGGTCAATGCATGCAGGGTCAATACCGGTTTGGGCGCCAGTTCGGATCGGCGCATCTCGCCGAAAACCTGCGGCGGCGGCAGCCGCGTGGCCAGCCGGCTGGCCGGCAGCAGGTCGCGCAGGCGATGTCCGTCCTCGGGTTTCAGCGGCGGCAATTCCAGCCAGCGGGTTTCCTCCGCCGCGGCGTCCAGCAAACCCAGCGCCGCATGTTCGGCGTCGAGGTACCACAAGGCATCGATGCGCAGCAGCCGCTGGCTGTTGGGCAGCAACGGCAGCAGGCGCTGGCTGCCGTCGGGCGCCATCGACCAATGCCAATTCAGCGGATGCGGCCGGCTGCGCGACAGCCGCAAGCCGCCCAGGCCGCCCAGGAAGCAGGGCGCGGTATCCAGCATCTCGGCCAGCAGGGTGTCGCCCACGTGACCGCTGAGCCGCGCATAGCTGCGTCCCTTGCGCACGCTCTGCGGCAGGCCCAGCACGGTGGCGGCCAGGCGCTGTTCGTGCGGCGCCAGTGTCACCTGCACCAGATGGCGGCTGTCCAATGGAACCGGGCGCGCGTATCGGCCGTGTTCGGCCACGGTGAGCAACACCGGCGCGGCATCCATGCAAGCGAAGGAGGCGTTGTCCTGCGGGATCACTTCAAGGAAAAAGCCGAGCACGACCGGCTCGTCGGCCGCCGCCACGCGCGGCTTGGCCAGCAGTCGTCGCCACGCTAACGGAAGCGTGTCGTCAGCGTTGGCTGACGCGCCGCCGGCGCGCTGTTTCCCGTCCGGTTGCTGCATGCGCATGCGGTCCATGGCGACAAGCAAAACATTGAGCTTAGCAGGCGCGCCGCGCATTGGCGGCACACTTGCCACTCACCGGAAACAGGGTTCGGTCGGTGCGAGCACGCGGCACGTTTTCGCGCTAACGTGGCCGGCTGGCCGCGGTTTGATCAGTGGGTGCGGAACAGGCCCGGCGGGTATTCCGCTTTCTGTTCGCGCGCCATCAGCCGGCGCAACGCATCCACCGGGGTGACCTCGCCGTGCAGCACGGCGTGCACGGCCGCGCTGATGGGAAGATCCAGCCCGTGCTTGAGCGCCAGGCGGTTCACTTCGTCGGCGGTGAGGATGCTTTCCACCACCTGGCCGATCTGGCGCAGGGCTTCGTCGATCGCCACGCCGCGGCCCAATGCCAGGCCGAGACGGCGGTTGCGCGACAGGTCGCCGGTGCAGGTCAGCACCAGGTCGCCCAGGCCGGACAGGCCGATCAGCGTTTCGGGGCGCGCACCCAGGGCCATGCCCAGGCGCAGCATCTCGTTCATGCCGCGGGTGATCAGGCCGGCGCGGGCGTTCAGGCCCAGCTCCATGCCGTCGGCGATACCGGTGGCCACGGCCAGCACGTTCTTCATGGCGCCGCCGAGCTCGCCACCGAGCACGTCGCTGCCCGAATACGCGCGCAGGTTCGGCGCGTGCAACAGGCCGGCCAGTTGCCGCGCGAAGGCCTCGTCTTCCGAATGCACGGTGACGGCACTGGGCAGGCCAGCCGCCACCTCACGTGCGAACGACGGACCGGTGACCACCGCGGTGGCACGGCCCGGCAAATGTTCCGCCACCAGCTCGTGCAGGAAGCGGCCCGTGCCCGGCTCGAAACCCTTGGTGGCCCAGGCGATCGCGCTGCCCGCATCCAGCAGCGGCGCCACCTCGACCAGCATGGAGGCGAAGGCGTGGCTGGGCACCGCGATCAACACGATGTCCGCGCCACGCAGGGCCGCGGCCAGGTCGCTCTCGCAACGCAGTTCCGGCGGCAGTTCCACATCCGGCAGGTAACGCTGATTGCGATGGGTTTGCGCGATCGCCGCCAGCGCGGCGGCATCGCGCCCCCACAGGCGGGTAGGCACCCCGTTGCGCGCACTCAGCGCGGCCAGCGCGGTGCCCCAGGAGCCGGCGCCGAGCACGACCATGGTCGGGAGATCAGCCATTTTCGACTCAGCTGTTGAGCGTGGTCGGGGCCTCGTCGCCGCCCTGCATGCGGCGCTGCTGTTCACCATAAAGCGCGTCGAAGTTGATCGGCTGCAACAGGAACGGCGGGAAGCCGCCTTCCAGCACCAGCGACGAGATCACCTGGCGCGCGTACGGGAACAACAGGTTCGGGCAGTAGCTGCCGATGATGCCGGCGTGCTCTTCCTCGCTGAAACCGGCGATACCGAACAGGCCAGCCTGCTCCACCTCGGCCAGGTACGCGGTGCGATCGCCCAGCGTGCAGGTCAGGGTGAGGCTGAGCGCCACTTCGTACAGGTCGTTGCCCAGGTCGGTGGCCTTCTGGCCCACGTTGAGCTGGATCTGCGGCTGCAGCTGCTCGTTCTCGCCCATGGCCTGGAACACCTGCGGCGCATTGGGCGCCTCGAACGAGACATCCTTCACGTAGATCTTCTGCAACATCAGTTGCGGCTGGCTGCCCTGGCCATTGGCCTGGCCGTTGTTGACTACTTCTGCCATCGGAAATCCCTTGGAACGCGCTTGCGTCGATTCAAAGGGGCTGATTGTTCCATACATCCCCCACTCGCGCACGCGCATTCCGCACCGATGATTGCGCATTGCCCTGTTTTTCTGGGAGAATACGCGGCTCGCCACGTCGACCTGATGCTTTGGGCCATCCGCCACGCGATGCGGATTCACGACACGCGACAGCACCACCTCCAGCATCGCGGGGCGCCCAGGCGCCGCTGGGCCGATGCTGCCCTGGCCAACGGGCGGCAAATCAGGCTTCAAAAAAGCCATTCAACGGAGGTCGTCATGGCCCGTGTATGTCAAGTCACCGGAAAGGGTGTGCAGAGCGGCAACAACGTCTCGCACGCCAACAACAAGACCCGTCGCCGCTGGTTGCCCAACCTGCATGAGCGTCGCTTCTGGGTCCCCGGCGAGAATCGCTGGATCAAACTGCGCGTTTCCAACCATGCGTTGCGCACGATCGACAAGAATGGCATCGAAGCCGTGATTGCCGAAATGCGCGCCCGCGGCGAAAAGGTCTGAGGATTGAGCCATGGCTAACAAGACACAAGACAAGATCCGCATGATCTCCTCGGCCGGTACCGGCCACTTCTACACCACCAAGAAGAACAAGAAGAACACGCCGGAAAAGTTCGAGTTCAAGAAGTACGACCCGGTGGTGCGCAAGCACGTGATCTACAAGGAAGGCAAGATCAAGTGACGTTCTGACCCGCTCGCGCTATGCGCGAGTGGCTTTGTCAGAACGTCATCCCGGACGTCGCGCAGCGACGATCCGGGATCCAGTGCCTTTCAGCGTCATAAAAACCCACCTCCATGGTGGGTTTTTTTGTTGGGGAACGAGGTAGGGAGGGCTGAAGCACCGCACATCCAACTGTTCACCCTGAGCGTAGCCGCGCAACGGTGGAATCGAAGAGCAGCATCGCCGCAGGGCTCCGACTTCGCCGCCACGCGCCTACTTCAGCCTGAACGACTGAGGGAAAACCGCGCCTTCCAAACCCACCGCACCACAAGGCTGGTCGCATCGCGTTCCCTTTTCCCAAAAACAAAACCCGCCAATGGCGGGTCTTGTCGAAACACATGTGCCGGCGATACTCAGGCAGCGTTGGCGACCGTATAACCCTTCAGCCGCTGGGCGAAGTCCTGCAACGCACGGATGCCACTTTCCTCGGCTTCGTGGATCCATTGCTGCAGGCCCTTCAGCGCCTGCTCGGCGCCGCGCTGTTCCATCAGGGCCGCGAGGCGGTTGCGGAAGTCGTAGACGGTTTGCAGGGTGGGACGGCGGGCCAGTACGGCCTGCAGTTTTGCGCTGCTGTCCTGATCCAGCCAGCGGCCGCCGTCGGCCAGGGCGCGACGCATGCGGCGCGGCATGGATTTGATGTTGTCGCCGGCGTGGGTCGCTTCTTCGCGCAGGGTGGGCACGATCACGCCGCGGTAGTAGTCGGTCATGGCCTGGAAGCGGTGGGTCAGCACGGCCTTCAGGGTGTCGGCGTCGGGCAGGCGCACGTTGGGGCGCACGTCCAGCGACGGCGCCACACGCAGCACCTTGGCCAGGCCCACGGCACGCAGGCCGCAGATGGCCGCCCAGCCGATGTCGAACTCCCACTTGCGCAGCGCGAACTTGGCCGAGCTGGGGAAGGCGTGGTGGTTGTTGTGCAGCTCTTCTCCGCCGATCCAGAACGCCCACGGGATCAGGTTGCGCGCGGTGTCGGCGCTCTCGAAGTTGCGGTAGCCGGCCCAGTGACCGATGCCGTTGACGAAGCCGGCGGCCCAGAACGGGATCCACACCATCTGCAGCGCCCACATCGCGGCGCCGATCACACCGAACAGCGCCACGCTGATCACCAGCATCAGCGCCGGGCCCCAGTACGGGTGCGCGCCATAGAGCTTGTGCTCGACCCAGTCGTCCGGCGTGCCGCGACCGTACTGCACCATGTCCTGCTTGTTCTCGCAGGCATCGCGGTACAGCGAGACGCCGTCCCAGAACACTTTCTTGATGCCGTAGATCATCGGGCTGTGCGGGTCTTCCGCCGTCTCGACCTTGGCATGATGCTTGCGATGCACCGCCACCCACTCGCGGGTGACCATGCCGGTGGTGAGCCAGCCCCAGAAACGGAAGAAGTGCGCCAGCGCCGGGTGGAAATCCACGCCGCGATGGGTCTGGCTGCGATGCAGGTACAGCGTCACCGTGAAGATGGTGAGCTGGGTCATGATCAGCAGGTAAACGAGCTTCTGCACCCAACTGGCGCCGGTGAGGCCGTCGTTGAGGAAATTGAGTACCGCGTCGAGCATGGAAAAAATACCGGGAAGTGGATGGAGCAACGTGCGCGAGACTGGCAGCGCGCCAGCGCGAAACACAATGATACCAGTCGGTCAAGCGGAAAAAGCTAACCGGCCGTTAGCCTGCATGCATCCGTGCCCTGTTGTTTAACAGTGGGGGCGCCGTGACAATCACGCAATGACCACGATCATCCCCTCCTCGCCGCCCGTCGTCCTGCAACTGGACCGACTCAGCCGCCGCCGTGCCGGCCGGCACGCCGTACGGGGCCTCGATCTGTCGCTGCACGCCGGTCAGGTGCTGGGCTTGCTGGGCGTCAACGGGGCGGGCAAATCGACCACCTTGTCGATGATCGCCGGCGCGCTGCGCCCCGACAGCGGTGGCATCCGGTTGCGTGGTGAGGATTTCCTGGAACACCCGGAACTGGCCCGCAGCCGCATCGGCTGGCTGCCTGAACGCGCGCCGGTGTGGGCAGAACTCAGCGTCAGCGAGCATCTCGACGCGCACGGCCGATTGCGCGGCCTGAACGGCAGCACCTTGCGCGCCGCCCGCGAACGCGTGCTGGACCGTCTCGACCTGCAGCCGCTGGCCCGCCGCCTGGCCGGCGTGCTGTCGCAGGGCCAGCGCCAGCGCCTGGGGCTGGCCTGCGCCCTGCTTCACCGGCCCGAGCTGCTGGTGCTGGACGAGCCAGCGAACGCGCTCGATCCGGTGCAAGCGGTGGCCTTGCGCGGGCTGATTCGCGAGCAGGCCGCGGCCGGCACGGCGGTGATCCTGTCCACCCACCTGCTGGCCGAGGTCACCGCCGTCTGCGATCGCGTGGCGATCCTGCACGACGGCTGCCTGCGCCACGACGGCCCGGTGCAGGCGGACGATCATCAGGCGCTGGAACGCACCTTCTTCGAGATCGCGATGCACGGCGACGCCGCGGCGCGCGCCGCATGAGCGGCGGCGTGGCCGGTACGTTCGCGGTGACGCGACTGGAATGGCGTCGCATGGTGGTGCGCCCGCTGGCCTGGGTGCTGGCGGCATTGACGCTGGCCTGGCTGGCGTGGAATTTCACCCTGCTGCTGGGCGGTTTCCTGGCCGGACAGGTGCAGCGCGCCGCGTTGCCGGATGGCCCGGGTTTCACCGATCTGGTCGCGGTGCCGCTACTGGGCCAGCTGGCCCAGCTGTCCTTCCTGGTGGTGCCGTTGCTGGGCATGTCGGTGATCGCCGGCGAGCGGCGCAACGGCACCTTGCCGCTGCTGTTTGCCGCCGGCCTGCCCGCCTCGCGCATCGTGCTGGGCAAATACCTGGCGCTGCTGGGCTGGCTGCTGTTGTGGCTGGCATTGACGCTGGCGATGCCGCTGGCGTTGGCGCACGCCACCGATCTGGACTGGGGCAAGCTGGCCGCCGCCACGCTGGGTCTGGCGCTGATGCTGGCGGTGCTGGCAGCGCTGGCTGTGACCTGCTCGGCTTTTGCCTCGCATCCGGCAATCGCCGCCGCGGCCGCGTTGATCATCGCGCTGGCGTTGTGGAGCGTGAACGTGGGCGCACAGATGGCCGGCATCAACGGTGGCGTACTGAACTGGCTGGCGATGAGCACGCATGAGCAACCACTGCTGCGCGGGCTGGTTTCCACCGCCGATATTGCCTGGTTTGTGCTGCTGATCGTGGTGGCGCTGGCGCTGGCGTCGCGACGGCTCGACAACGAGCGGGAGCGCGGCTGATGCGCGCACTATTCAGACGTCTGGACGGCTGGTTGTTTGCGCTGATGCTGCTGCTGGCTGCCGGCGCGCTGGGCTTTCTCAGCACGCGTTTCGCCCATGTATCGGATTGGACCGCCGGCGGCCGCACCAGCCTGTCGGCGCAAAGCCGCGCGGTGCTGGCGCGGCTGGATGGCCCGATGGAAATCACCAGCTACGCGAGCCCGCAAGGTGACCTGCGCCAGACCGTGGCCGGCTTCCTGCAGCGCTACCAGGCAGTGAAGCCCGACCTGCAACTGCGCTTTGTCGATCCACAGCAGGACCCGGCCGCGATGCGCGAGCTGGGCATCACCGTGGATGGCGCGCTGATCATCCGCTACGGCCAGCGCGAGCAGCGGCTGGACGAACTCTCCGAGCGCAGCCTCACCAACGCGCTGGAGCGCCTGATCCGCGGCAGCGACCGCATGGTGGCCTTCGTCACCGGCGACGGCGAGCGGCGCGCCGACGGCAAGGCGAATGCGGACATGGGCACGTTCATGGCGCAGCTGGAAAGCCGCGGCATGCGCGCGGTGCCGTTGAATTTCAGCCAGGTCAGCGCGGTGCCGGAACACACCGACCTGGTGGTACTGGCCAGCCCCACGGTGGCACTGCCGCCTGGCGCGGTGCAGGCCCTGGTCGACTACGTGCAACGCGGCGGCAACCTGTTGTGGCTAACCGAGCCGGCGAACGACACGCTGGGCCTCGATCCGCTGGCCAGCGTGCTGGGTGTCCACGTGTTACCTGGCGTGCTGGTCGACGGTTCCGGCGCCGCCTTGGGCCTGCACGATCCGCGCATCATCACGCGCGGCGACTACCCGGCGCAGGCGATCACCCGCGGTTTCACCTTCACCACGCTGTTTCCGCAGGCGTCGGCGCTGGCGCAAGTCAGCCAGCGCGACTGGGCGGTGGCACCGTTCCTGCGCTCGGGCCCGCAAAGCTGGACGGAATTCCAGCCGATCGCGAACGACGCCACGTCGGATATCCGCTTCGATGCCGCCGCCGGCGAGTTGAAGGGGCCGCTGGATTTCGGGCTGGCGCTGAGCCGGCTTTCGCCCAGCCCGGACAAGAGCGAGCAGCGCGCCGTGGTGATCGGCGACGGCGATTTCCTCTCCAACACGTTCCTGGGCAACGGTGGCAACCGCGCGCTGGGCGAGCGCGTGTTCGACTGGCTGCTGGGCGACGACAAGCTGGTCGACCTGCCGCCGCGCGGCGCGCCGGATCGGCTGCTGCAGATCTCCCAAGGCGGGCTCAACGCGATCAGCGTGGGCTTCCTGATCGTGCTGCCGCTACTGTTGCTGCTGATCGGTGGCGCCATTGTGTGGCGTCGGCGGCGGCGCTGAGATGACGCGCGCCAGTCGCCGACGTCTTGCCCTGCTGGCCGTGGTGGTCGCACTGCTGGCCGTGGCGGGATGGCAGTGGCAGCGCGATGCGCAGGCTGCACCCGGCAGTTTGCTGACCCTGGAACCGGCCTCGGTCGACCATATCGCACTGGCGATTTCTGGCGCGCCAGCGGTGCATTACGAAAAGCGCGACGGTCACTGGTGGATTGTGGATGGCACGCCCCGCCGCACCGATGACGGGCGCCTCGCCGAACTGGCCGATACCGCCGCCGCCAACGTGCTGAGTTGGCGGCCGGCCGCCGATTTCCAGCCCGCGAAGATCGGCCTGGCGCCGCCCTCTGCCGTGCTGACCCTGAACGGCCAGCGCATCGAATTCGGCGAGACCTCGGTCACCGGTCCGCAGCGCTACGTCCGCGTGGGTGATCGCGTTGCGCTGGTCCCCGCCCACTACACGCCGCGGCCGCCCACCGGCCACGTCACCGATCTGCACTGACGGCGGAACATCTGTGCCCGAACTGCCCGAAGTCGAAACCACCCGCCGCGGTATCGCGCCGTACCTGATCGGCCGCCGCGTGCTGGGCGTCACCTTGCGCCGGCCCGACTTGCGCTGGCCGATCCCGCCGCAGATCACCACCCTGCTGCCCGGTCAGCGCATCGAGGCGGTGGAACGGCGCGCGAAGTATTTGCTGTTGCACACCGAGGCCGGCAGCGCGTTGTTGCACCTGGGCATGAGCGGCGTGCTGCGCGTGCTGCCGCCGGACGCGCCGGTGGGCAAGCACGATCACGTGGATATCGCGCTGGAACGCACGATCGCGCAGGCGCCGCGCATCCTGCGCTTCACCGATCCGCGCCGGTTCGGCTGCCTGCTGTGGCAGGCGCCGGGCGAAACCCACGAACTGCTTGCCAGCCTCGGCCCCGAGCCGCTGACCGACGACTTCGACGGCGACCTGCTGTGGCGCCGCTCGCGCGGCCGCAAGGCGGCGGTGAAACTGTTCCTGATGGACAACGCGATCGTGGTGGGCGTGGGCAACATCTACGCCAGCGAGGCGTTGTTCGCCGCCGGCATCGACCCGCGCCGCGCCGCCGGCACGGTGTCGCGCGCCCGCTATGCGCGGCTGGCCGCCGAGGTGAAACGTATCCTGGCCTGGGCGATCGAACGCGGCGGCACCACCTTGCGCGATTTCATCAGCCCTGACGGTGCGCCCGGCTATTTCTTTCGCGAGCTCAATGTCTACGGCCGCAGCGGTGAGCCGTGCCACGTCTGCGGCACGCCGATCCGGCAGGTGACGCTGGGGCAGCGCTCCACGTTCTGGTGCCCGCGCTGCCAAAAGTAGGAGCGCACGCTGATGTAGGAGCGACTTCAGTCGCGACGCTTTCCCCGCCACCAAAAGCAAAAGCTGTCGCGGCTGAAGCCGCTCCTACAGGGTGGTTTTGCGTTACCGCAAAGCCTCAATCAGGCCAGTGGAACGCCACATGGGTGTTGTTGAACTGCGGATCGTCGGCGCTGCCGCCGGGTTCGGCCACCATGTCGCTGGACAGGCCGTCGACGGCGAGTTCCTGGCCGGCGCGGAAATGGCCGCCCATCGACAGGAATTCCATCAGCCGCTCGCACATGCTGCCGGCGCGGCCCAGCTCGCTTTCGGGCACGTTGCGCACGCTGAGGTCGGGGCGGCCGAACTTGCGCATGCCGCGGGTGCGCACCCAGGAGCGGTCCGGCGTTTCATCGGCGTTGCACAGGATCAGCACGTGATTGCGCGGCGGCGCGCCACCGGGCACCAGGTAGCGCTGACGCCACTGGTCGGCGCTGAACAGGCTCAGGATCTGCGGATCGAGGATCGAGGTGCCACCCACGTCGAGCAGGCCGGCCAGCACGCCCAGCGTGTCGTGCAGGTAGTCGAGGCTGTTGCGATCGTCGATCTCGCCGCGCACCACCAGCACCTCGGGCGCGATGCGCGCCTGCTGGGTGATTTCGGGATTCTCGGTGTGCAGGATTTCGCCCAAGGCGCCCTGCAACGGGTAACCATCCCACTGGCGCAGCACCGCGTTCTGGAAGCGCTGGATCTCGATGCCCTGGGGCAAACCCGGGCTCTGGTAGCGCATCGACGGGATCACCAGCTCCGCGTCGAACTTGCCGAACACATAGAACACCAGCACGGCTTTCTCTTCGCCCGGGGTCCAGTACGGGCGCGGCCAGGCGGGGCTTGTCTCGGTCATGCGGGATTCCTTGGGATGCGCGAAAACGGTGGGCGGTCGGTCAAGGTAACGGCAGCATTGTCGCCAGCGGGTGAGCCCGGCAACGTCATCGCGGCTCGCCCAGCGGCAACACGGGCTGCTGCAGTTCGATGGAGCCGTCGCCCTGGTTGATCTTCTTGAACTCGGCGCGGCTCACCGAGACATAGCGCTCGTTGCCGCCGATCTCAACCTGCGGGCCGTCGGTGACGGCGCGGCCGTGCTCGTCCACGCGCACCACCATGGTGGCCTTGCTGCCGGTGTGGCAGATGGTCTTGATCTCCTGCAGCTCGTCCGCCCAGGCCAGCAGGTATTGGCTGCCCTCGAACGGCTCGCCGCGGAAATCGGTGCGCAGGCCATACGCCAGCACCGGGATGCGCAACTGGTCGACCACGTCGCTGAGCTGCCATACCTGCGCCTTGGCCAGGAACTGCGCCTCGTCGACAAACACGCAATGCAGCGGACCGTGGGCCGCGATATCGGCCTGCACCAGCGCCAGCAGGTTCTCCTCGGCGCGGAAGCGGCGCGCATGCGCCTTCAGGCCGATGCGCGAGGCAACCACGCCCTCGCCGTAACGATTATCCAGCGCCGGGGTGAGGATCAGCGTGCGCATGCCGCGCTCGTGATAGTTGTACGCGCCCTGCAACAGGTTGGTGGTCTTGCCGGCATTCATTGCCGAGTAATAGAAATAAAGCTTGGCCATGACGGAGCGCGGACGTCAGCGGTCGTGGGCCGGAGCCATTTCGCGCGGCGTGCGCAGCAAAGTCATCACCGCTTCGCGCGCCTCGTCCACGCCGGTGTTGGCGGAGGACGAGAAAATCTGCGCGGTGGCGTGCGGGCTGTTGTCGGCAAACTGCTTGCGCAAGGCGGCAAGCGCCTGCATGGCCTGGTTGCGCGACAGCTTGTCGGCCTTGGTCAGCAGCACGTGACAGGGCAGCTGGGTGGCGAAACAGAACTCCAGCATCATCCGGTCGAATTCCTTCAGCGGATGGCGGATGTCCACGATCAACACCAGCCCGCGCAGGCTGCGGCGCTGGTGCAGGTAGGCGTCGATCTCCAGCTTCCAGTGCTCGCGCATCTCCAGCGGCACCTTGGCGTAGCCGTAGCCGGGCAGGTCGATCAGGCGCGGCTCCAGCGACACGCCGTCGATCTGAGTCGGCGGCAGGCTGAAAGCCACCATCTGTTGCGTGCGCCCGGGCGTCTTCGACGTGCGCGCCAGCCCCTTGTGATTGGTCAACGCATTCAGCGCGCTGGACTTGCCCGCGTTGGAGCGGCCGGCGAACGCCACCTCTGCCCCCTGGTCGGCAGGCAACTGGCTGATGCGATGGGCGGCGAGTACAAACTGCGCACCCTGTAAGAGTCTGCTCATGATGTCCAGATGCCCCGCGTAGCCGTCGAGTGGCTGCCAGGTGGTAGTGGGCGGCGCAGCGCCTGACTGGCTGTCAGGCCAAGCCGCGCGCTGCCGCCTGGCGGCCACTCGACAGCTACCCTTCGGGCCGGGTCTGTTTGCGCGCAGGCCGGCGTCATCGTTCGGTCGTGGACGGACGTCCACTTCCTCACTCTTTCTTGGCCTGCGTGCAAACAGCTCCCGGCGCGGGGCGTCTGGACATCACGAGCAGACTCTGAGGGATTCGGCATGGGGATGGTTTGACCAAGGTACGGTGGCACAGGGATAATTCTGCGGTTTCTGCCGATCGCGGGCCCATGGGCGCAATCAACGGCAGTGTCTGCAGTCTCTCGGGAGTCAATTGTATGAGTTTTCGGTCCGCCGGTTTTCGGCCAGCTGTTCTCGGGGCCGCCGTAGCCCTTGCCTTGGTGCTGTCCGGCACGGCCCTGGCGCAGGATGCCCAGCCGGCTGCCGCCGCCACGGCCGCCCAACCGGCCGCCGCTGCCGCCGCGCCCGCCGTGGCTGCAACGCCCGCCGCCGTGAAGCCGGGCGACGCCACCGCCGGCCAGGCCAAGGCCGCTGTATGCGGCGCCTGCCACGGCATGGATGGCAACTCCGCCGATGCGCAGTACCCGAAGCTGGCCGGCCAGAGCGAGCAGTACATCGTGCGCCAGCTGACCGACTTCAAGTCGGGCAAGCGCCAGAACCCGATCATGATGGGCATGGCCGCGCCGCTCTCCGAGCAGGACATGCATGACCTCGGCGCCTACTTCTCCACCAAGAAGCCGCTGCCCGGCGTGGCCGATCAGGCGCTGGTCGAGCACGGCGAGAAGCTGTACCGCCAGGGCGATTCCAGCCGCGACATCCCGGCCTGCATGGCCTGCCATTCCATCGACGGCAGCGGCAACCCCGGCGCGATGTACCCGCACCTGGCCGGCCAGCATGCGCAGTACGTGGAAGCCACGCTGAAAGCCTGGCACGACGGCACCACCTGGGGCGACGACGCCCACGCCAAGATCATGCCGTCGATCGCCGCCAAGCTCGACAGCAAGGACATCGCCGCCCTGGCCAGCTACATCGAAGGGCTGCACAGCGCCGACGCCGAATCGACCACCCAACCCTGATTCCCCGTGCGCCGGCCCTGTGCCGGCGCTTTCGGTTTGGGCCCCCACTCTGGCTTGCTCCCGCTGCGCCACACCCGTCGAGGTGATCCATGTTGAAACGTCTGCCGCTTCTCTGTGCCGCCCTGTTTGCCCTCGCGGCCTGCAGCAATTCCAGCGATACCACCAGCGCACCGACCGCCGCACCCGTGGCAACGGCCACCGCCACCGCTCCGGCGGCACCGGCCAGCGTGACGCCAGCACCGGCGGCGACCGCCACCACCATCATGGCCCCGGCCATGGCCAGCACCGCGCCAGCACCGGAGAGCGCCGTCGAGCCTGAGGCGGCCGCCCCGGTCGCCAGCAGTGCCACGCCGTTCGTTGACGACGGCAAGTGGGTCGAAGGCAAGAACTACTTCCTGATCGAACCGGCGCAGCCCACCAGCCAGCCTGGCAAGGTCGAGGTCACCGAGGTGTTTTCCTACGGCTGCCCCGCCTGCAACGCGTTCCACGCCACCGCCAACCAGATCGCCGCCAGCCTGCCCGCCAACGCGGTGATGACCTACCTGCCGGCTTCGTTCAACCCGCCGGAAAACTGGGTGATGCTGCAGCGCGCGTACTTCACCGCGCAGGCACTGGGCGTGGCCGAAAAGGGCAACGACGCCATGTACGACGCGGTGTGGAAGACCCGCGCGCTTAGCGCCATGAACCCCGCCGGCACCGGCCTCAAGCCCGCCAGCGCGCTGCCCACGATCGCCGATGCGGCCAAGGTCTACGCGCCGTTCGGCGTCGACCCGAAGGAATTCGAGGCGGTGGCCGCCTCGTTCGCCACCAACCTGAAAATGAAGCGCGCCGATGAGCGCGTGAAGGCGCTGGGCATTGAACAGACGCCCAGCATGGTGGTCAATGGCAAGTACCGCTACACCGTTGGCAGCGCCGGCGGTTATGCGCAGACGGTCGAGCTGACCCGTTGGCTGGTGGCGAAGGAAGCCGCCGGCAAGTAAGTCGCGCCCGGCACTTGAGGCGGGTCGCGAAGCCACCCATATCGAGAGGTCACATGAAGACATTTTCCCGCTTGCGTGTGTTGACCCTGGCCGCCGGCCTCATGCTTACCGCCGCCTGCACCGCGCAGCCCGGCCCGGCCACGCCCGCGCCTTATACCGAGGGCTCGGAGTACGTCACCTTGCCCGCGCCGAACCAGCGGCTCAGCAATGACGGCAAGGTCGAGGTGGTGGAGATCTTCTCCTATGGCTGCGTGCACTGCGCCCACTTCGCGCCGATGGCCGAGAAGCTGCGCAAGGAGCTGCCCGCCGGCGTGACATTCAAGCTGCTGCCCGCACCGTTCAGTGCGGAATGGCTGCCGTATGCGCGGGCCTACTACGCCGCCAAGCAGCTGGGCGTGGTCGAGCGCACACATCAGGCCTTGTTCGACGCCAAGTTCAAGCAGAACTACCCGATCAACTCGCTGGACGATCTGGCTGATTTCTACGCGCGCCAGGGCGTGGATCGTGCCGAATTCCTGCGCATCGCCAACTCCGACGCAGCCACCGCCGCGATGAAAAGCGACCTGGACCTGATCCGCCATTGGCAGGTCGACAGCACGCCCACCATCGTGGTCGACGGCAAATACCGCATCACCGGCGTGAAGACGCAGGAAGAAATGGCTGCGGTGGCGCTGTGGCTGGCCAAGCGCGAGCTGACCGCCAGGAAATAAGCCCGGCGTCGGCCAGCGCACACGCTTTCACGTTTGCTGTTCCATGCTTGGCACCGCATCGGCCCGCCGACGCCTCCTTTCCCACGATGTGATGCGATGAACCGCGCCGTACCCACCACCAGCAGCCCCGCAAGCGGCAACGAACGCCGCTTGCGCCTGCTCAGCTGCAACATCCTGGCGGGCGGCAGCGTGCAGCGTTATCGCGAGTACGTCACCCGCAGCCTCAGCGCGGTGCTGCCCGGGCGCAGCAAGATGGACAACCTGGACCGGCTGGCCGAGGTGCTGCCGCAGTTCGACGTGATCGGCCTGCAGGAGGCCGACGCCGGCAGCCTGCGTTCGGGTTTCCTCAACCAGACGCGCTACCTGGCGGAAACCGCCGGCATGCCGTTCTGGAGCCACCAGCCCAACCGGCCGATGGCGCGGCTGGCGCATTCGGCCAATGGCCTGATCAGCCGGATGGAGCCGCACGCCGTGCTGGATTACCCGCTGCCCAGCCGCATCCCCGGCCGCGGCGCGCTGCTGGCGCAATTCGGTGAAGGCCCCAATGCGCTGGCGGTGATGATCGCGCACCTGTCGCTCAGCGCCGCGGCCCGCGCGCAGCAACTGGGCTTCATCGCCGAGCTGCTGCAGGATTTTCCGCACGCGGTGCTGATGGGCGACCTCAACACCGAGCCGGGCAGCACCGAGATGGCCCGGCTGTTCGCCAAATGCAGCCTGCAGCCGCCCGCGCAGGCGACGCCCACGTTTCCCAGCTGGAAACCGCGGCGGGCGCTGGATCACATCATCACCTCGCCCGGCATCGTGCTGGACAAGGTCTGGGCGCTGCCTCAGGCGTTCTCCGACCATCTGCCGCTGGCGGCGGAAATCCGCTTGCCGGCCAACGTCGGCAGCGTCGCCAACGGTCACCGCGAATGACGACCACCGCCGGACAACGGTGGCGAACCGCCCTGCCCTGGCTGCTGCTGGCGCTGGTGGGCGTGGGCGCCGCGGTGCTGCGCTACGGCCTGATCGAAAGCAGCGCGATGGGTCAGCTGTGCGGCGCCGCCAACGGCCCGTGGTGGTGCAGCGTGCGGCAATGGCTGGTGCTGGGTTTCCTGCATGACATCTACGGTATCGCGGCGCTGATCGCCGCGGCTGCGGCTCTGCTGCACCGAAGCGCATGGCTGGCGTGGCTGGCCGCGGCGCTGGGCGTGTTTGCGCTTGAGCTCTATTGCTTCGAAGCGGGCGCGCTGGCCCTGCTGATCGGCTGCCTACGCCTGTTGCGTCGGCAGGCCACGCCGCCGCGCAGCGCGCCACCAGCCGAGCAACACCGGCACGGCCAGCAGCAGGTTCAGTCCCAGCCATAACCAGCTGGCGGGATTCAGGCCACGCTCCTGTACCAGCACGATGCTGCCCAGCAGCAGCAAGGCGACGGCCAGGAAGCGCGCCTCCAGCAACAGTGCCGACACCGCGCGCGGGCTCAGCCACGCGGCCAGCGCAAAACCCACGCAAGGCAACGCGAACAGCCCCAGCGGGAAATCGCGGTAGCGGCCGTCGAACACCAGCAGCAAGCCGTAGAAAGCCAGTACAAACAGCCAGCCGAAGCGCACCGGCAGCATCGGCAGTTCCGCCCGCTGCTCGCCATCCAGCCGTGCCGCGATCCAGCGCGCCAGCCACAGCGCGGTGCCCAGCGCGCAGAGGCAGGCGATGGTCGAGATGCTCCATTCCCAGGCGTCACGGCAGGCGTAGGCCATTTGCCGCGCCTGCCACGCCAGCGCACCGCCACTGGCCCAGCCGGCCAGCATCAGCGCCAGTCGTCCGCGCCAACGCCGCCGCCAGCCGCCGACCAGCACGAACAGCAGCGCGCCGGCGCCCGCGGCGGCTTCACCGATCCACCAGCGCGGCTCTTCCACCACCGGTCCCTGCATCGGGAATTTGGCTTTCGCCTGCGCGTCGAAGATGCCCCAGTAACCGCCGACGGTGCCTTCCTGCGCCCGCTTCCACGGTTGGTCGAACGCCTCGATCACGTTGTACGGCAGATCCACCTTCGCCGCGTAGCGCAGGAACTCGCGCAGGTAGCGCGCCTCGTTGATCACGCTGGCGGCGGCCCGCTGGCGCGGCCGGCCCGCGCTGGGCCAGCCGGTTTCGCCGATCATCACGCGCCGCCCGGGAAACGCCTGCTGCACCCGGGCATAGACCTCGGCCACGTGTTGCACGGCGCGCTCGGGCGCCACCGGCTTGTCTTCCCAATACGGCAGGATGTGGATGGTGATGTAGTCCACCGACGCGGCCAGTTGCGGGTAGCGCAGCCAGAATTCCCACACGTCGGCGTAGGTCACCGGCGCGTCCACCGCGTCGCGCACCTGACGCACGTAACCGGCCAACGCCGACGCCGACAATTCGCCGCGCAGCAGCACTTCGTTGCCCACGACCACGCCGCGCAAGGCCTGCGGTGTTTCTTTGGCCGCGGCGATGCCCAGGCGTACCTGTTCCTCATTGGCCTTCGGATCGGCGCCCAGCCAGATGCCCATCAGCACTTTCATGCCGTGGCGCGCGGCGATCCGCGGCACGGCGCTGAGGCCCTGTCCCTGCGAGTAGGTGCGCACGCAGTCGAAGCGTTGCGACAACACCTGCAGATCGGCATCGATCCGCTGCGGGCTGATGAAGGCGTTGGGATCGAGCGGGGTCTCCCCCGCTTCGCGGAACGGTGCGTAGGACACGCAGGAAATCCGCGCCGACGGCGCATCCGGCAGCGCCACCGGCCGCCCTTCAACCCACCAGCCCAGGGCAACCGCCAACGCGGCGAGCAACAAACCCAGCCAGACGAACACCTGCGGGCGGTAGCGGGGCAACGATGGGGACGGCATGCCGGTCCTTGGTGGGTTGAAGCGTGGGAGCGCGCCAGTTTAGCAGCGCCGGCACCACGGCCTTCACGGCGGCGGTACGGGACGCATCCACTACACTGGGGATCGGCCAAAGAGGAGCTTCCATGTTTTTGAGTGCAGCGCCACGGCGCTTTATCTGCGGGTTGCTGGCGGCGGCCGGTGCTTTGCTGGCCATGCCTCAGGCGCAGGCCGCGGCTTCCATCGATGCGCAGCGCACCGCGTTCAAGCAGGCCTACGCCGCCGCCAGTCAGGGCGATCCCGGTTGGCGCACGCTGGCGGCCGGCCTGCATGACTACCCGCTGTACCCGTACCTGCCGGCCGCGGCGCTGGAACACGACATCCGCCTGATCGACCGCACCGCAGTCGAGGATTATCTGGCGAGCTACCCCGACCTCATCCCCGCCGCCGACCTGCGCCGCAATTTCCTGCGCGAGCTGGCGCGACGCGAGGACTGGGCCGACTTTACCGCGCTGTACCAGCCCGGCCTGGGCGACGCGCTGGCCTGCAACGCGCTGCAGGCCAGCCTGGCCGGCGGCGGCACGCTCGATTTCCAGCGCGACCTGGCCGCGTTGTGGGCCAAGCCCGACCTGCCCGGCGCCTGCGATCCGGTGCTGAGCGCCGCGCACGACCAGGGCCTGCTGACCACGGCGCGCTTGTGGGATCGGATCGATCGCGCCGCCGACGCCGGCAAGGCCGGCACCGTCGCCAGCCTGGCATCCTGGCTGCCTGCCGCCGATCAGCCCACCGCGCTGCACCTGGCGCAGGCCTGGCGCGACCCGGCCGCCGCCGTGGCGGCCGCATCCGGCTGGACCAGCAGTGAGCGCAACACCCGGGCCGCGACGCTGGCCCTGACCCGGCTGGCACGACGCCAGTCCACCAGTGCCGACGCTGGCTGGCAGACGCTGCAGGGCCGCTTGCCGTTCAGCGAGGCCCAGCGCAACCACATTCTCGCCACGCTGGCGCTGTTCCACGCCACCGATTTCGACGACCGCGCGCTGGCACGGCTGATCGCCCTGCCGCCCGCCGCGCAAACCGATGCCACCTTCGAGTGGCGCGCCCGCGTGGCGCTGGCGCGACAGAACTGGCCGGCGGTGATCGCGGCGATCGAGGCGATGCCGGCGACGCTGCGCCAGGACGGCGAATGGCGCTATTTCCATGGCCGCGCACTGGCCGCACAAGGCGATGCCGCCGAGGCGAAAAATCAGTTCAAGACGTTGGCGGACGAAGCGACCTTCTTCGGTTTCCTGGCCGCCGACGAGCTGGGCCAGCCGTACGCCATCTGCCCGCTGACGCTGGCCGACGATCCCGCGCAGCAGGCCTCGCTGCTGGCACGGCCGGGGCTGCAACGCGCGCTGGAGCTGTTCGCGGTCGACCTGCCGAAACCGGCGCGACGCGAATGGAACCGTGCCCTGCAAGGCGCCGATCAGGCCACCGTGCGGGTTGCCGCCGCGCTCGCCAACCAGCGCGGCTGGTACGACCGCGCCGTGTTCGCCTTCAGCAGTGGTGACGCCTTGCGCCTGTACGACCTGCGTTTCCCGCTGGCCAGCCAGGATGGCCTGGTGCCCCAGGCCGAAGCGGCCGGGATCGATCCGGCGTGGGCCTACGGCATCCTGCGCGCGGAAAGCGCCTGGATGAGCGATGCCCGCTCCGGCGCCGATGCGCGCGGCCTGATGCAGTTGCTGCCCAGCACCGGCGCGCTGGTGGCACGACGCAACGGCATGAGCTGGGGCGGCGGCGACACCCTCTACGACCCGGTCACCAACATCGCGCTGGGCACGCGTTATCTGGCCCACATGGCGTCGCGTTTCGACGGCTCGCCATGGCTGGCCAGCGCTGCGTACAACGCCGGCCCCAACCGCGTCGACCAGTGGCTGGCCGCGCGCGGCACGCTGGCGCCGGACGTCTTCATCGCCAGCATCCCGTTCAAGGAAACGCGCGAATACGTGGCCCGCGTGATGGCGTTCAGCGTGATCTACGACTGGCGCCTCAACGGCACCGTGATTCCGCTGACGACCCGCCTCAGCACCATCGGCCAGCCGTATGCGACAGCGGCGGCGAACGCCGCGCGCAAGGCCATCAGCTGCCCGGCCAGCACGGCACCGGCGGCGGCAACGTCCGCCGCCGCGCCGGTCGCCACCTCGGCCGACGGGCGTTGAGCATGCCCGCCCAACAACTCGTCGTGCTCGGCGGCACCGGTTTCGTCGGCCGCCACCTGGTGCCGCGACTGGCCGCCGACGGCCACCGCGTCGTGGTGCTGAGCCGCAACCGCGAGCAGCATCGCGAGCTCGGCGTGCTGCCCGGGGTGCAGGTGCGCAGCGCCGACGCGCACGATCCGGCTGTCCTGCAGCGCGAGCTGGCCGGCGCCGATGCCGCGATCAACCTGGTCGGCATCCTCAACCCGCGCGGCATCCACAGCTTCGAGCACGTGCACGTGGAACTGGTCGAGAAAGTGATCGAGGCCTGCCGCGCCAACGGCGTGACCCGGCTGCACCAGATGAGCGCGCTGAAGGCCGGCCAGGGCCTGTCCAACTACCTGAAATCGCGCGGCCAGATGGAGGCGCGCGTGCGCCAGTCCGGCCTGGACTGGACCCTGTACCAGCCCAGCGTGATGTTCGGCGAAGGCGATGGCCTGGTGAACCGGTTCGGCCGTCTGCTGCGTCAGCTGCCGGTGCTGCCGCTGGCGCGCGCCCAGGCGCGGCTGGCGCCGACCTGGGTGGGCGACGTGGCCGCGGCGATCGCCCGCTGCGTCGACAACCCGGCGCTCGGCCGCCAGCGCGGCTTCGAGCTTTACGGGCCGGATGTGTTTTCACTGGGCGAGATCGTGCGACTGATCCGCGACGCCAGCGGGCGCCGTACGCCGATCCTCGAGTTGCCCGACGGCCTCGGCCGGCTGCAGGCGCAACTGGCCGAACTGCTGCCGGGCAAACCCTTCTCGCTGGACAACTTCCGCTCGCTGCGCACCGATTCCGTGGGCAAGAACGACGGCTACGCCATGCTGGGCATCACGCCACAGGCGTTCGCCCCCTGGCTGCCACGGCTGCTGACGGCCTCCGCGCGGCAACGACGGCTGTCGGCCGCGCGTTCGTTGCGCCGCTGAGGCGCCTGCCACACAGTGGGGCACTTTTCGGCAGGCCGTCTGCCGGGAACCACCTGAAGGGGTTTACACGAATGTCATCGAGCTCCTGGATGCGAATGCTGGTGCTGGCCACTGTGGCGTGGGGCGGCGTGCTGTGCACGTCGGCGGCGCGGGCGGGCATGTTCGGCTGCACCCCCGAGCGCAGTGGCGTGTGCGCCACCAGTGGCTGGCGCGATGCGCTGCTGAATGCCGACGCGCCCGAGCTCATCGCGCCGGCGTGGAAGTTCCATACCGGTCGATTGAACCGCTCCAGCCCAGTGGTGGCACACGACACCGTCTACGTCGGCAGCCACGACGGCAACCTGTACGCGCTGGGCGCGGTCGACGGCAAGAAGAAGTGGACGTTCCACACCGACGGCGAACTGACCTCCTCGCCGGCCACCGATGCCACCTCGGTCTACGTCGCCGCCGGCGACGGCACCATCCACGCCGTCGACGCTGCCAGCGGCAAATCGCGCTGGACGTTCCGCACCGGCAAGCCGTTGCCGCCGCCGTACATGGGCTGGGATTTCTACCAGTCCTCGCCCGTCGTGGCCGACGGCGTGGTGTACGTGGGCAGCGCCGATGGCCGCGTGTACGCGCTCGCCGCGGCTGACGGCAAGCCGTTGTGGTCGTTCCAGACCCAGGCCCGCGTGCGCGCTACGCCGGCGGTGGCCGATGGCGTGGTCTACGCCGGCAGCATGGATGGCAAGCTCTACGCGCTGGACGCCCGCAATGGCAAACCGCGCTGGACGTTCAAGACCGCGGGCAATGCCCAGTTCCCGCTGGGCGAACTGCAATCGTCACCCGCAGTGGCCGGCGGCACGGTGTATTTCGGCAGTCGCGATGGCTTTCTCTACGCGCTGGATACCCGCACCGGCACCAAGCGCTGGGCGTTCGACAACCAGGGCTCATGGGTGATCTCCAGCCCCGCGGTGGCCGACGGCGCGGTCTACGTCGGCACCTCCGATGCGCATACCGTGCTGGCCATCGATGCGGCCAGCGGCGAGCAGCAATGGTCGTTCGATGCCCGCGGGCGCGTGTTTTCCTCGCCGGTGGTGGTCGGTAAGACCGTGTACGTGGGCTTGTGCGATGGCGAGCTGGTGGCGCTGGACCGACCCACCGGCAAACTGCTGGGCTACGTGTCCACCGAAGGCACGGTCTACTCGTCGCCCGCGGTGCACGACGGCAGCGTGTATTTCGGTAGCGACGACGGCTTCATCTACGCCGCCCGCTGAACACCATGACGATGCGCATGCGCGGCGCGTGGCAAGATCGCGGCATGCGTATCTATCTTGTCGGCGGCGCCGTCCGCGATGCCCTGCTGGACCGACCGGTGGTGGACCATGACCACGTGGTGGTCGGGGCCACGCCGGACGACCTGCTGGCGCTGGGTTACCGGCCGGTGGGCAAGGACTTTCCCGTGTTTCTGCACCCGGACACGGGCGAGGAATACGCGCTGGCGCGCACCGAGCGCAAGACCGGCCGCGGCTATCACGGCTTCGTGTTCCAGGCTGATGCCACGGTGACGCTGGAGCAGGATCTGGCGCGCCGCGACCTCACCATCAACGCCATCGCCCGCGACGAGCACGGCGTGCTGACCGATCCGTTCGATGGCGTGCGCGATATCGAGGCGCGGGTGCTGCGCCACGTGTCGCCGGCGTTCGTGGAAGACCCGGTGCGGGTGCTGCGGGTGGCCCGTTTCGCTGCCCGCTTCGCGCCGCTGGGTTTCACGGTGGCCGCCGAAACCATGGCCCTGATGCAGCAGATGGTGCGCGATGGCGAGGTCGATCACCTGGTGCCGGAGCGCGTGTGGGCGGAAACGCGCAAGGCGCTGACCGAGCCGCGACCTTCGGCCTTCCTGCGCGTGCTGCGCGAAGCCGGCGCGCTGCGCGTGCTGTTTCCCGAGGTGGATGCGTTGTATGGCGTGCCGCAGCGCGCCGAGTTCCACCCCGAGATCGATACCGGCGTGCACGTGGAAATGGTGCTGGATGCCGCCGCGAAACTGGCGCCGCGCAACGACCTGGTCGGCTTCTGCGCGCTCACCCACGACCTGGGCAAGGCGCTGACGCCGGCCGACACCTTGCCCCGCCACATCGGCCACGAACAACGCGGGTTGGCCCCGCTGCGCCAGCTGGCGGCGCGATTGAAGGTGCCCACCGAACATGCGGCGCTGGCCGAGGCGGTGTGCCGCGAGCATCTGAATGCGCACCGCGCGTTCGAACTGAAACCGGCCACCGTGGCCAAGCTGCTGTCCTCGCTGGATGCCTTGCGGCGCCCGGCGCGACTGGACGCTTTCCTGGCCGCCTGCATGGCCGACAAGCGCGGCCGCCTCGGTCATCAGGACGACGCTTACCCGCAAGCGGATTACCTGCGCGAGGCCTGCGCCGCGGCCGCCGCCGTCAATGCTTCCGCGTTCGTGGCGCAAGGCCTGGCCGGGCCGGCCATCGGCGCGGCGATGGAGCGGGCGCGCATCGACGCCATCGCCACGGTGAAAACTAAGCTTCCAGCAAGCTGATCGCGCTATAAAGCCGCAACACTGATCGCCCGCCCGGGACGCCGATCAACCCCACGCTTGCTGGAGCTGCCCGTGTCGCGCACCTACCCGCCCTCTTCAACGTTGCGCCAGCGTTTCCGCCCGCTGCTGTGGCTGGGCATCGTCTTCCTGGCGATCGCGTTCGTCACCCGGGTGGTGTTGCTGGTGATGTCCGGCGCGGAAGTGCCGCACACGCCGGGCAACCTGCTCTACGCCTTCGGCGTCGGGCTGGGCTACGACCTGATCACCTTCATCTACGTGGCCTGGCCGATGGTGCTGTTCCTGTGGCTGGTGCCGACGCGGACCGGACGCATGCACGGGCTGCGGCGCTGGCTGCTGTGCGCCGCCGCGCTGGTGCTGACCTGCGCCCTCTGCCTGGTGGTGCTGCACCTGATGTACCACGCCACCTTGAGGACCACCTGGCCGGCGATCCTGCCGTTCCTGTTCGTGCTGCCACTGACCGCGTTCACCTATACCTCGCGTGCCGGCCAGTGGGTGCTGTACGGCTTCGCCCTGCTGCTTTTATACGGGCTGCTGTTCGTGGCGGCGTCCGAACTGGTGTTCTGGAACGAGTTCAGCGTGCGCTTCAATTTCATCGCGGTGGACTATCTGGTCTACACCACCGAGGTGATCGGCAATATCCGCGAGTCGTACCCGATCGACCGCTGGCTGGCCCTGCTGGTGGTCGGCGCGCTGGTGCTGTTCGCGATCAGCCGGCGCGGCCTGCGCGCGCGCGATGACGGCAGCCGCTTCTGGCAGCGCGGCAAGGTGGCGCTGCTGTGGCTGGTGCTGACCATCATCTCGGTCGCCGCTGTGAACGGCGGCATGAAGGACCGCACCGGCAACAACTACGTCAACGAACTGGCCGGCAACGGCATCTACCAGTTCTTCAACGCGTTCCGCAGCAGCCATCTCGACTACGCGAAGTTCTACCGCACCCTGCCGGAGGACGAAGCGTTCCGCCGCGTACGCGAGATGCTGAAGACGCCCGACGCCACCTATGTCAGCGACGACCCGCGCGACCTCACCCGCGCGATCCGCCATGCCGGGCCGGAGCGGCACCTCAACGTGGTGCTGATCAGCGTGGAAAGCCTGTCCGGCGATTACCTGGCCACGTTCGGTAACAAGGAAGGCATCACGCCGTATCTCGACTCGCTGGTCGGCCAGAGCATGTTCTTCGACAACCTCTACGCCAACGGCACGCGCACCGTGCGCGGGCTGGAAGCGTTGTCGCTGTCGGTGCCGCCCACGCCCGGCGACTCGCTGCTGAAGGAAAAGCACAACGAAAACCTGTTCTCGCTGGCGGACATCTTCAACGACCGCGGCTACCAGTCGGACTTCGTCTACGGCGGTTACGGCGAGTTCGACAACATGAACCAGTTCTTCGGCAGCAACGGCTACCGCACGGTCGACCGTCGCGACATCCCGAAGAGCGCCACGATCCACAGCGAGAACGTGTGGGGCGTGGCCGACGAGGATCTGTACACGCTGGCACTGGGCCAGATGGACCAGATCCACGCGGCGGGAAAATCCTTCTTCCTGCACATCATGACCACCTCCAACCACCGCCCGTACACCTTCCCCGAAGGCCGGGTGAAGCAGGCAGAGCACACCCGCGCCGGTGCGGTGGCGTACACCGACTGGTCGATCGGCGATTTCATCAAGCGGGCGCGGGCGAAGTCGTATTTCAACGACACCGTGTTCGTGATCACCGCCGACCACTGCGCCTCCAGCGCGGGCAAGACCAGCGTGCCGGTGAACCGCTACCACATCCCGCTGTGGATCTACGCGCCCGCGCACATCAAGCCGCAGCGGGTCGAGCGGCTGACCAGCCAGATCGACATCGCCCCCACGTTGCTGGGCCTGCTCGACCTCAGCTACCGCTCGCGCTTCTTCGGCTACGACGTGTTCCAGCTGGAACCGGGCCGCGAACGCGCTTTCCCGGCCACCTACGAAAAGCTGGGCTATCTGCACAATGACGTGCTCACCGTGCTGGAACCCGGCCGCAAGCTGGAGCAGATGAAGCCGGATTACGTCACCGGCGACGGCGCCGCCATCACACCGCAGAACGAGGAGCAGATCGCCCAGACGATCGCCTACTACCAGGTCGCCAGCGACCTGTTCAAACGCGGCAAGCTGGTGCGCCGGCCGGACGACGCCCTACCGGTGCAGCCACTGACACCACCGACCGTCACCGCGCCTGCCGCGGCTGCCAGTAGCGGCAGGCGATGACGCCAGGCGTGTGGGCGCGCTGACCCCTCACCGGGCGCGCCTGCGACCAACAGCCGTTTCGATGCCCGCCAGCACGCGGGCCAATGGCGTGCGCAGCAACGGCAGCGCGACCAGAATGCCGATGACGTCGGCCAGTACGTCCCAGCCGCTGGCGTCGCGTGGCGGATCCAGCCATTGCGCGAATTCGATGAACACACCAAAGGCGAGGCAGCCCAGCGCGATCCAGGCGCGGGTGCGAGGGCTGCGGTAGATGTTGCCCCACCAACCCATCAGGCAGCAGAAAGTGGTGGCGTGCAGCAGCTTGTCGCCGTAGGTGAATGACAACGTGATGCTCGGGTCCGGCGTCAGCGCCATCCATGTCACGAACAGCATGATCGCGCCGCCCAGCACCAACCAAGCCCCATGCCAACGCAACCTTCCGGACGTCTGGACGTCCATCGCCTTGCTCAAAGCCGGCCACCCTGGTCGGCCGCCATCAGCTCGGCCGGCAACGCCAGCACGTCGAGTCCGCGCGCCAGCAGCATCGCCTGGAAGCGCTCGCCCATCTGGTCGGGCAGCATCAAGGTCTTGACCTGCTGCGACAGGCGGTAGCGCGCGTGTTCGTCCGCAGCCTGCGCCTGCTCGTGCTCGAAGATGGCCTGCAGGCCGGCGCCGATCAGGAACTGTGCCTGCGGCAGGTAGGCGGCCACGGAGAAGCCGGCGCTGTTGCCGGCCTCGGCCAGGGCGGTGAAATCGACCGAGGCGGTGAGGTCGTTCAGGCCCGGCAGGTACAGCGGATCGTTGTGCGCGTGGTGGCGGTAATGCGCCATCAACGTGCCGTCGTCGCGCTGCGGCAGGTAGAACTCACGGCGCACGTAGCCGTAGTCGATGAACAGCATCAGCCCCGCCACCAGCGAACCGGCCACGGCCTGGATCCAGTACGGCAGCTGCGGCAGGATTTCCGAGCGGTAGCCGGCGGGGAACTCGTTGCCGATGTCGCGCTCGACATGGCGCACGGCGCCACCTACCAGTGCATCGGCGGGGCGATCGACGCGCATCAGGCGGCCCTCGCCATCCAGCGCCACGTATTCCTCGTACACCTCGCCGTCGCGCAGCGTGAAACGCGTGGCCGGCAGCGCGTCGATCACCTCGTTGGCGAACAGCACGCCGCGCCAATCCTGCTCGGGCGGACGATCCAGCCAGCGCACGCGGGCATTCAGATCGGCCGGCAAGCCGGCGGCGAGGCGTTCGCGCTGGCGCTCGCGCAGGTCGGCGCTGGGCTCAAGAATCAGGTAATGACGCGGCAGCGTGCCGCTGTCCGCGAAGGCCAGCAAGGCCGCTTCGGCAAACGCACCGCTGCCGCCGCCCAGCTCGAGGAAATCCGCCTCGTCGCCCAGCGACGCCAGCGTGGGCTGCAACGCGTGGATCACGCAGCGCGCAAACAACGGCCCCAGCTCGGGCGCGGTGACGAAGTCGCCGGCGGCGCCGAACTTGGTGCGGCCGGCGCTGTAGTAGCCCAGCCCCGGCGCGTACAGGCAGCGCTCCATGTATTGCGAAAACGGCAACGGCCCGTGCGAGGCGATCATCTCGCGCAGCAGCTGCAGCAGATGGTCGGAATGCGCGCGCTCGTCGGCGCTGGGTTCGGGGAGTCGGGAAGGCATCGGCTTTGACGGGTGGTGATAGCGCCGCAAGCATAGTGGATACGGCCCACCGCTCCTGCCATTCCCTCTTCCCCATTCCCTGTTCCCGGCTCCTCAAAAATCCTTCTGCACGCTGAGGTAGACGCCACGGCGCGGGGCGAACTGCGGGGCGCCGACACCGATGCCACTGCCATCGCGCAGCGCGTAACTGCGGTCGAGCGCGTTGAGCAGCGCCAGTTGCGTGTGTAGCTTGCCGCTGTCACCCAGCATGAAGTCATGCGCGACGTTGAGATTCAGCTGGAAATACGCCGGCAGCGAGGCACCGTTCGGCACGTCGCCGTCCTTGCGCAGGCCGCTGCCGAACAGGTAATCGGCGCCGACCTTGGTGCGATCGTTCAACGCGTAGTGGATGCCGCCGGACGAGGTCAGCTTCTGGTCGTGATCCAGCAGGGTCCAGTGATTGTCGATGTAGGCCAGGTCAGCCGGATCGAAGTTGTACTGGCTGGTGATGATGCGCTTGCCGATGGCCTTGCCCAGCGAGGCGTTGAAGTACGCCGACAGCGGCCCCTGCGCGTAATTGGCGGTGAATTCCACACCCTTCACGCGGCCGTCGGCCAGGTTGAAGGTGGAATAGACCAGCGCCGAGCCAAACTGTCCTTCATCCTGCAGCCGCTGCACCTTGCGGTAGTACGCGTCCACACCAATGGTCCAGGCCGTGCCGATGGTCTGCTGGATGCCGGCATCGAAGTAGTCCGAACGCTCGGCCAGCGGGGTGTTGTTGCCGCTGTCGGCCACCGCGTTGGTGGTGCCATCGAACTTGGCGATGTTGCTGCTGGCGATCATCTCGGTGGCCGGCGGCGTGAAGTAGCGCGCGTAGCCGGCATGTACCACGGTGCTGTCGCTGGCCTGCCATACCAGGCCCAGGCGCGGGCTCAACTGGCTCTCGGTGCGGGTCAGCTGGTACTGGTCGCCGCGCAGGCCGTAGTTCAGCGTCCAGTCTTCGCCGAGGCTCCATTCGTCCTGCACGTAGGCGGACCAGGTTTTGGCAATGAGGCGGCTGTTGTCGAGGATGTTGAGCGGCGTGGTGCTGGCCTGGTTGCCGTCGGCATCGGCGGGAAACACCCACGCATCGTTGCCGCTGGCGGCGCGCTCGAAGCTGCCGTAAAGGCCGTAGCGCAAGGTGTGGCTGCTGCCCATCGGCATCGCGAAATCCGCCTGCAGCGTGCTGGCGCGATTGCTGCGGCCGACGTCGGAGGCGACGCCGTTGAACATCAGTTCGCCGATCCGGTCCGGACTGTAGGCCACGCTGGTGTAGCGCTGGCCCAGTGACACCTGATAGTTCGTCGCGCCCACCTTGCCTTGCAGGGCCAGCACGCCGAAACGGGTGTTTTCGCGCTGACGCTCGTTCAGATCGGCCGAATTGAAATCCACCGTATCGAGGTAGCCGAACTCGGGTTGCTGATTCGGGTTGTTGGGGATTTCGAAGCGGTTGTTGCTGACGCCGAACAGGAAGCTGAGGCGGGTGGTGTCGTTGATCAGGTAGCTGATGTCGCCAAAGCCGCGGGCCTGGTTGGTGTGGTCGTGGACGGGCTTGCGGCTGGCGGTGGGGTTTTCGATGCCGGCGTCGTTTTCCATGTAGTTGCCGGTGAAAAACCAGCTCCAGCGATCGGCGTTGCCCCAGATCGAGGCGTTCGGATTGAGCGTGCCGAACGAGCCGCCGGTGATGCCCACGCTGCCGCCGTTGCCAAGGTCATGGCCGCTGCGGGTGGTGATGTCGACCACGGCCGCCGTGCGCAGGCCGTACTGTGCCGGCAGCGCCCCGTCGAGCAGCTTCACGGTCTGGATCGTGCGCGTGTCCAGGGTCTGGCCGAAGCCGGAGATCGACTCGGGGATGATCACACCGTTGATGCGGTATTGCAGGTTGGCGTGATCGCCGCGCACATGCAGGCCGCCGTAGGAATCCTGCACCACGCCGGGCGCCTGCAGCAGCACCTGGTTCATCGGCGTGGACGCGCCCAGCGGCAGTTGCGCGATGGCCTTGTGGTCGATCACGTACTGGCTGCTGCCGGTGTCGGGCGACAGCGCGTTGCGCGCCTGGTCCAGCGCGGCCGACACGTCGATGACGCTGAGATTCTGCGCATTGCTCTCCTGGGGCAGCGCGGTTGCCGCTGGCGCATCGGCCGCAAGGGCGCGGGTGGACGGCACGGCCAGCGCGACGGCAAGGCTCGCGGCGAGCAGGGAAGGGTTCATCAGGGATTCCAGTGGGGCGGGGAGATTTATTGTTATGTTATAACATATCTATTCAATCGCAAGCGCCCCCTGCCGCAAGTCACGGGCCGCTGGAAAGCCCGGCTTTTTGTAGGAGCGACTTCAGTCGCGATGCTTCTGGTTCATCGACGAAAGGCATCGCGACTGAAGTCGCTCCTGCGAACTCGTGGCGCCACCCGCGCTTCACGTCGCGTGCCTACACTGGCGAGTGAGTGCGTCCACACCGGCACGCCGCCACGGAGTCCGCATGCCAAGTCGCAGCGAAAACGTTCCCGCCACCCTCATGCCCACCGACCACGGCCGCATTGCGCAGGCCGTGCTGGACTTCGTCAGCCAGGTACCGGCGAGCCGCATCGGCCACAGCACCGACCCGGACAGCGAGGCGCGCAAGCTCGCCACCCGCGCGGCCCAGCGCGCGGCGCTGGCGGCCGGTTCACTGGCCTTGCCGCCCGGCCCGCTGGGCTGGCTGACCTTGCTGCCGGAGTTGGTGGCGATCTGGAAAATCCAGGGCCAGATGGTCAGCGACATCGCCGCCGCCTACGGCCGGCACGCCACGCTGGGGCGCGAGCAGATGTTGTGGTGCCTGTTCCGGCATACCGCGGCGCAGGCGTTTCGCGACCTGGTGGTGCGCATGGGCGACCGGCTGGTGTTCCGCCGCATGTCGCACAGCGTGGCGCAGCGGGTGGCGCGCCAGGTGGGCGTCAAGATCACCCAGCGCACCTTGAACAAGGGCCTCTCGCGCTGGCTGCCGGTGATCGGTGCACTGGGCGTGGGCGCGTATGCGTACTACGACACGGGACAAGTGGCGCAAACGGCGATCGAGATGTTCGAGAGCGAGATCGCCGTCGAAGGTGACGCCGACGAAGGCGCTGGTGATGGCACCGCGCCGGCCAAGCCGAAAGCGAAACCGTCGCGCAGCAGCGGGGAGAAGTCCGTCGTCGGCGCCGCACGCAAGGTGGCGGGCACCGCGCGCAAGGCGGCCAAAACGGCGCGCAACGTCTTGGGCAGCGCAAGCAAGGCGGCCGGCGCGGCGCACAAGACGGTCAGCCGGAAACCGCGCAAGCCCACGCCGGAATGAGCGTGGCCGCAGCGTGGCGGTGACGCCCGGCCGGGCTTTGCGGCAAGCTGTGGGTCGAATCGCCGTGGAACCGATGCATGAAGTCACCCACTGAACGTCCCGTCGCCCTGATCACCGGCGCCGCCCGCCGCGTAGGTGCGGTGATCGCGCACACGCTGCATGCGGCCGGCTACGACGTGGCGCTGCACTATCGCCACTCCGCCGCCGAGGCCACCGCGCTGGCCGAGACGCTGGAACGTCAACGTGCCGGCAGCACCTTGCTGCTGCAGGGCGAGCTCGCCGATACCGCGGCGCTGCCGGTGCTGATCGAGTCGTTGCTGGCGCATTACGGCCGGCTGGACGCGCTGGTCAACAACGCCTCCGCGTTCTATCCCACACCGTTGGGCGAGGCCACACCGGTGCAATGGAACGAGCTGTTCGCCTCCAACGCGCAGGCGCCGTTCTTCCTCAGCCAGGCGGCCGTGCCTGCGCTGCGCGAGGCACAGGGCGGTATCGTGAATCTGCTGGACATCTATGCCGAGCGACCGTTGGCGAACCACCCCTTGTACTGCATGGCCAAGGCAGCGCTGGCGGCGATGACGCGCTCGCTGGCACTGGATCTGGCGCCGCAGGTGCGCGTCAACGGCGTGGCGCCCGGCGCCGTCATGTGGCCGAGCGACGGCAAACCTTATGACGATCAACAGGCCATGCTGGCGCGCACGCCGATGCAGCGTGCCGGCACGCCCGAAGACGTGGCCGGCGCGGTGTTGTGGCTGCTGCGCGATGCGCCGTTCGTGACCGGGCAGGTGGTGCGCGTGGATGGCGGACGCACGCTGTCGGTGTAGCGACTGCAGCGCGGGAGGCCCCAGCTTTCCCTTCCCCCGTTTACGGGGGAAGGTGCCGAAGGCGGATGGGGGACTCTTGATTTCGCTTTTGCACGGCGAAAAGCGCCCTCATCCACCCTCCGGGCACCTTCCCCCGCAAGCGGGGGAAGGAAAGGCATGAGTCAGCGTGCCTTGAGCAGCTTGCCCAGCGTGTCCGGCTTGCTGTCATCGCGCACCAGGTGCGGGTACTTCAGGCCGCCGTGGTAGTCGATGCGCACGGTCTTGTACTCGTCGAAGTTCTTCACCAGCAATTCCACCGGCTGGTTCTTGTCCTTCGCCGCGGCGGTGACCGCGTCCTTCAGCGCGTCGGCATCGTACTCACGGTTGTTGACCGCCACCACGGTCATGCCGGGGGAAATGCCCGCCTTGAACGCGGGGCTGTCCCACAACACGTCGCCGATGGCGCCGCTCTTGCCGATCGACAGGCCGATCGAATAGGTGAGGTCGGCGGAATGCCGGCGTGCCTCGACGGCCTTCACCATGTCGGACGGCTTGTCGTCGTAGACCAGCTTCCAGCCGTGTGCCTCGACGCCGCCGATGAGCGGGCCGTGGCCGTCCAGCCGCGTGCGCAGGTAGCTGCTCCAGTCGTACGGCTGGATGTCGTTGAGGGTCTTGACCACATCCTCGAACACGTAGGTGTTGACGCTCCAGTCGCCGTCGTTCATGCCGAAGAACGCCTTGGCGAAATCGTCGATGGAGTGCTTGCCGCGGCTGAGGTCGCGCAGCTTGGCGTCCACGTCCAGCCAGATCATCTGGCCGCCGGAGTAGTAATCCTCGCTGGCCTGGTAGTTGCGGTACGGCAGCGGCGCGCGCTGGGCGATGATCGGGTCGTTGGTGGTGTCCTGCAGGTTGCGCCAGCTGGCCAGGCCCGGGCGGCCGCGGTCATAGCGCGCGGCCACTTCGGCCAGCGCATCGCGGGTCTGCACCTCGCTCCACAGGCCCGAGCGCGCTGCCATCACGAAGCCCCAGAACTGGGTCTGGCCTTCGTACACCCACAGCAGCGAGTCCTCCATCGGCACGTTGAAGCTGGGTGTTGTGAGGTCCGCGCCGCGACGGTATTTGCCGTCCCACGAGTGGTTGAACTCGTGCGGCAGCAGGTCGCGGTCCAGCACGTTCTTGTCCCACTCGGTGAAGTAGCCGGTGCCCACGCCGTTTTCGCTGGAGCGGTGGTGCTCCAGGCCGTTGCCACTCATCTTGTCGCTCAGCGAGAACAGGAAATCGTAGTGGTTGTAGTGGCGCGCGCCGTACAGCTTGTACATCTGCTGCACCAGGTTGCGGTGCACTTTCAGCTGCTCCGGCGTGATCTCCAGATACTTCGGCGCATCGGCCACGATGTTGAGGTGCACCGGCACCTTGGCGCCCGGGTCCAGGTCTACGCGCTTGAAATATTTGCCCGCGTAGATCGGCGAATCGACCAGGCTGTTGTAGCTGATCGGCTTGAAGTGCACGGTGTCGCCGTCGCGCGAGGCCACTTCCAGCGCACTGCCGAACTGCCAGCCGGCGGGGAATTTCACGCTGGCCTTGGCGGTGATCCCCTTGGTGGCGTAGCCGGCCGGGTACAGCGAGCTGGCGTTCCATTGCAGGTTCAGCATTTCCGGTGTCATCACCACGCGGCCCTGGTTTCTTTCCTGCGGCGAGAGAAACTGGAAGGCCACCTCCACGCTGCTGGCGCCGGCCGGCACATCGACGTGGAAGGCGTAGACGTTCACCGTGTCGCGCTTCCACGGCAGCGTCTTGCCGTTGGCGGTCACTACCAGGCCGGCCAGCTTGTCGATCGGCCCGGTCGGCGAATGGTTGCCCGGCAGCCACTGCGGGTACAGCAGGGTCAGCGGACCGGGCTGCGCCGGGATGACCTCGTGCACGCGGAAGATGCGATGGGCCACGTCGGTGGCATCCACGTTGATCTGCACGGTGCCTTCGAACGGCACATCGCGCGGCGGTGGCACATCGGCGAAAGCCGCGAAGGAGCTGATCCCGAGGGCAGCGGCGGCGAGGGCTGAAGTGAGGCTGGTGAGTTTCAAAAGCTTCTCCGGGGAAAGGGATCGGATCGGGCGCCCGACAGGCAGCGCCGCACCCGCAGCGCAAACGAAGCCACGCGGCTCGCCTGGAGCGTGTTTCGCAGGCAAAGCTGTCATGACAGAGATACGGCCCGTCGATGCTAGACCGGCGCCCCTGCGCTTAACCCATGCCGAAGGTCACGGCCCCACCCACTGGCGTGGCCTTGGCATCGATCTTGCTGAGTCACCCTCAGTGTCTTTGCGAGTTGATCCGTTCCCGCACCGCTTCACCCACGAGACCTCCATGGCCGCCTTGTTCGAGAGCCGACGACACACCGACGACGCCGACCAGCGCCGCGAATACGTTCGCTATCTGGCGCGGCAGCGTGGCCCGATGATCCATGCGCTGATGCTGGTGGCCACGCTGGCTTATGCCGTGGCGGCCATCGCCAGCACCTTCATCCGCAGCTCGGCCCTGCCGTTGCCGCTGCGATTGGCGCCGCTGCTGCCGCTGCTGCTGGTGGCAATGACGGCACGCCGCGCAAGCGAACCACGACACCTCAGCCTGCTCGCGCTGCTGTGCGTGTTGTTGCTGGAAGGCGGCATCAACCTCAACAGCATCGGCAATGTCCACGGCGCCTCGGGCGTGATGCCGGGGTTGCTGCTGCCGGTGGCTTCGTCGGTGATCTGGCTGGCCCGCTGGGACTTCCTCTGCGCCATGGCGCTATGTGCGCTGGGCCCGCTGCCGATGCTTTTGCTCGGCGACATCGACCACACGCGGCTGGTGCAGTACGTGGTCTACATGTTCATCGCGATCATGCTGTCGACTGTGCTGCGGGCCTTCATGGCACGCACGCTGTTTGCGCAGTTTCAACTGGAGCAGCAACTGCGCGAGCGCGCCAACACCGACGATCTCACCGGATTGCTGTTGCGCAACCGCTTCCTTGAACTGGCCCGACGGGCGCTGCGCGAGCTGCACCAGCAACAGCGGCCGGCATGCCTGCTCTATCTGGATGCCGACCACTTCAAGCTGCTCAATGACAACCACGGCCATGCCGCCGGCGACGCCGCGCTGGTGGCGCTGTCCCGGGTGTTGCGCAGGCAGTCACGCGGCACGGATCTGCTGGCGCGCATCGGCGGCGAGGAGTTTGCCCTGCTGTTGCCCGGCCTCGACCTGGCCCAGGCGTGCCGGCGCGCCGAACTGCTGCGCCAGGCCGTACGCAAGGTCGAACGGCCGGACGGCCCGCTGACCATCAGCGTCGGCGTGGCCGCCTGCCAGCTGCCGCACGAAAGCATCGAAGCCCTGCTGGCCCGCGCCGACCAGGCGATGCGCGAGGCAAAGCGCGAAGGCCGCGACCGGGTCATCAGCAGCCGGCACCGCGCGGCCGAACAGGTCAATTGACGACGCCCGGCGGCACCTTGCCGCCGGGCGCCTCGTCACATCACGGTTCGCGTTCCAGCCGGCTGTGCCGGATGCCGAAGCCGAAATAGATGACCAGGCCCAGCGCCATCCAGATGATGAAGCGCTCGATGGTGATCCACGGCAGGCCGCCCAGCAGGTGGAAGCGGCCATCGCTGAACCATGGCCAGCCGATGATCAGGAACAGCGAAAACAGCATGCCCGCCGGAGCCACCAGCCACAGCGCCGGAGTGCGAAAGCCGCGGGGAAGATCCGGCCTGCGCACGCGCAACAGCAGCACCGAGCCGCAGATGATGATGAACGCGGCCAGCGTACCGATATTCACCAGCTCGGCCACCTCGCCGATCGGCAGCGAACCGGCCACCAGCGCGGTGAACACGCCCAGGATGATGGTCGGGCGCGCCGGCGTGCCGTACTTCGGGTGCACGCTGGCGAACCATTTCGGCAACAGGCCGTCGCGCGCCAGCGCAAACCAGATGCGCGCCGCGCCCAGCATGAAGGCGAACATCACGCTGGTGATGCCAGCCACCGCCGCCACCGAGATGATGCCGCGCACCCAGTGCAGGCCCAGCGCCTTGAACGCCGCATCCACCGGCGCCGGGCCGGCCAGTTGCTGGTACGGCACCATGCCGGTCAGCACCAGCGACACCATCACGTACAGCGCCATCGACACCGCCAGCGACAGCAACACGGCGCGCGGCAGGTCGCGCTGCGGGTTGGTCGATTCCTCCGCCGCCGTGGTCAGCGTGTCATAGCCGAACACCGCGAAGAACACGATGCTGGACGCGGCCAGCACGCCGCCCCAGCCGTACTGGGTCAACCCTTCGCTGGTGATCGCCGCGGGGATGAACGGGTGCCAGTTGTCGGTGTTGACGTAGAACACGCCCACGCCGATCACCAGCGCCACGCCAATCACCTTGATCGCCACGATCACGGTGTTTGCGCGCGCGCCCCATTCGGTCTTCACCGTCAGCATCCAGGCGATCAGCAAGGTGACCGCCGCGGCGATCACGTTGAACACCTTGCCGCTGTCCGGGTTTTGCGGGTCGTAGGCGCCCTGCGCCCAGACCGGCAAGTGCACGCCGAACAGCTGCTCGATCAGTGCCTGCACATAGCCGGACCAGCCGATCGCCACCACGCCCACGATCAGCGCGTATTCGATCAACAGGTCCCAGCCGATGATCCAGGCGAACAACTCGCCCAGCACCGCGTAGCTGTAGGTATAGGCGCTGCCGGTAACCGGGATCAGGCCGGAAAACTCGGCATAGGCCAGCGCGGCGCAGGCGCTGCCCAGGCCGGCGATGAGAAAACTAAGCACGACCGCAGGGCCGGCATTGGCGGCGGCCTGCTGGCCGGCGAGAACGAAAATACCCACGCCGACGATCGCACCCACGCCGATCGCGGTGAGCTGCCACAACCCCAGCACGCGACGGAAATCGCCGCGCTGCCCGGCCTCGGCCTGCAGGTGTTCGATTGATTTGTGACGTACCAGTTTGGCGATAAAACCCATAGAGCTTTTCCCCTTGCGACAATGGGCCAGCATAACAAAGGCTTTTTTTGCCGCATTTGACGCGGTTTCAGCGCTGTTCTAGTGCCTTGCGCCCCAACGCGGGATCGTCGGTGAAGAAGCCATCGATGCCGGTAGCGAGATAGGCGCGGATCTCGGCGATGGAGCCGGCCTCGTTGCATGCTTCCGGTGCTCCGCCGTCGTGAAAATCGGCGGCAATGAAGATGTTTTCCGGGCGAAACGTATACGGCTGCACCTGCAGCCCCGCCTCGTGCGCGTCGCGCACCAGCGTGGTCGGATGCGCCAGCCGGCCATCGGCGCCAAGCGGAATGATCATGCGCGTCGGCGGCGCGATCGCATCGGCATACGTGGCGATCCGGTGCAGACCTGCGGGCGTGAGCATCTGCGCATAGGTCAGCGTGCCATGCGCGGCCAGCACATCCGCCGGTTGCGGATGATCGTCATCGATCAATTGCAGCAGGCTGATGTTGGCGCGTTCCGGTCCCAGCCGGCGACGCAGGTACAACAGGTTGCCGATCTCGAAGGACTGCAGCTCCACCGGCGCATGGCGCGTGTAGCTGTGCGCGGCCAGGATATCCAGCACGCGATCCTCCATCGGCAGACCGAGTCCGCGCGAATAGCTGCCGTGCTTCAGCTCGGGAATGAGACCGATGGTTCGCCCGTGCAGGTTCGCCTGGGCCGCCAGGAAATCGATGATTTCCTCCAGCGTGGGAATCGCGAACATGCCGTCGTAGCGCGTCCCGCGCAGCGGTGGCAGCCGCTCGCGGGCACGCAAGCGTTTCAGCTCGGCCAGGGTGAAATCCTCGACGAACCAGCCCTCGACCAGGTCGCCATCAATGCGCTTGCGCGTGCGGCGGCTGGCGAACGCGCGGTGATCGGCCACGTCGGTGGTACTGCCGATCTCGTTGCCGTGGCGCGCCACCGGGACACCGTCGCGCGTCATCACCAGATCGGGTTCGATGAAATCGGCACCGTCAACAATCGCCTTGGCGTACGACGCCAGCGTGTGTTCCGGCCGCCATGCGCTGGCGCCGCGATGGGCGATCACCCGCACCTGCGCGGCGATCGGCAACTCCGGCGCCGGCGTTGTCACCGGGTGGTGGCGGGTGCGCCCAGCTGCTGCAGCCAGGCCTGCCGCGTGGGTCGATCCACCGGCACGCCATCGCCATTGCAACCGCCCAACCGGCACAGTTCGGCGCGGATCCGCGGCGCATGCTGCACGATGATGTGGAAGATCGCGTTCTGCTCCAGCTCGCCATGGAACGCCGCCGCACCGGGACCGCTGGCGAAAATCGCCACGTCCTCGCCGCCATGCGTTTCGCCGCCCAGCGGCACCACCGCCTCCTGCATGTAATCCGGAGCGGTGGTGTCGACATTGGTGAGGTCAGGCCGCCCCTTGCTGATCGCCGTGAAATGTTTCGGCTGGTGCGGGAAATGTTTCGGCCCCTCGGGCTGCTCGTCGCTGGCACCGGTGTAGCCGGGGCCGTTGGCGAAACCCAGCGTGGTGTACGGCAAGCCGGTCGCGTCGTGCGCCAGAGCGCCCGTGCTTTCCTCGTCGTAACTGTCGGTGGTGCCGCGCACCTTGCCCAGGATCGGGTTGCCACGGCGCGGGTAGCCGGCGAAGGTCAACGTGTGGCTGTGGTCGGCGGTCACCACAATCAGCGTATTGGCCGGGTCGGTGGCGTCCAGCGCGGCCTGCACCGCGTCGGCCAGGCTGATCGTTTCATCCAGCGCGCGGTACGCGTTGCCCGCATGCAGGGCATGGTCGATGCGGCCTCCCTCGACCATCAGGAAGAAGCCGTTCGGGTTCTGCTTGAGCACGGTGATCGCGCTGCGCGTCATCTGCGCCAGGCTGGGTTCGCCGCCGGGGCCTTTCGAGCGGTCGTGTTCGTACTGCATGTGCGACGGCTCGAACAGGCCCAGCAGGCGTGGCGTGTGCGCCAGATCCAGCGCATCGAGCTGGGCGGTGTTCCAGACGTATTTTCCGTCGGGGTGTTTGGCCGTCCATTCATCAATGAGGTTGCGGCCATCGCTGCGCGCGCCCGTTTTCTTCGGGTACTCCGGATCGGCCACGCCGGTGGGCAGGAAATTCCGCCGCCCGCCGCCCATCGCCACGGTGAGTCCGTTGGCGGCGGGAAAGTCGATCAGCTGCGTCGCGAAATCCTTGCAACCTTCGGCGCGTGCCGCGGCCGGCATCGCCGCGTCCACCTCCCAGTTGCGTTCGGGCAGGTGGCCGTACGTGGCCGCGGGCGTGGCGTGGGTGATCCGTGCCGTGCTCACCGCGCCGGTGCTCATGCCCGCGGCGGCGGCCAGCTCCAGCGTGCTCACCAGTTCCTGCCCGCGGCTGGCGGCGCAATCCTGCCGGGTCGGCACCTGCGACACGCCGATGAAGCCGGCGCGCGTCTTCACGCCGCTCATGATCGCGGTCATGGTGCCGGCCGAGTCGGGGGTCTGCTGATCGGTTTCGTAGGTGCGCGACAACGCGCTGAAGGGCAGCTTCTCGAAGCTGAGGCGATAGCTTTCGCCATCCACGCCCTTGCGCTGGCCCGCCATGACGTGCGCGGCCGCGATCGTGGGGATGCTCATGCCGTCGCCCAGGAACACGATGACATTCTTCGCCCGCTGGCCATCGACATGCGCCTGGGCGGAAGCCTGCGCGGCCTGCGCCGCACCGTTGCGGAACCACCACTGCGGCGTCTCGCCCTGCGGCCGCTGGATGGCCGGCACATCGATCGCGGCATGCGCGGATGTCGTGGGTGGCACGCTGGCGCAAGCGCCCAGCAGCGAGAGCGTGATGCCGACGGCAAGGTGGCCGGCGATGGAGGAACAACGGTGCATGGCGGTACTCGGTGGAAGGGCGGAGGCGCGCAAGCGCGGCATGATAGTCGTTGAACATGACAGATCGCGTGATCATCGCCGACCGTGACTGACAGCATTGGCGCCGGCACGGCCGCATGCCTATCCTGCCGCTTTGCGCCCGGACGGCGCACGGACCTCCCCCATGTCGAACCGCGCGCTGCTCCCGCTTGTTTTCGCCACCGCGCTGCTGGCCGGTTGCGCCAGCCAGCCATCGCATCCGGTGGCGGCACCGAATGGTGCGCGCGCCAGCGTGGCGATCCTGGAGACCACCGACGTCCACGCCAACGTGCTCAGCTACGACTATCACAAGCTGAAGGCGGACGACTCGCTGGGCTACGAGCGCACCGCCACGCTGATCCAGCGCGCCCGCGACGAGTTCCCCAACACCTTCCTGTTCGACAGCGGCGACACCATCCAGGGCACGGTGCTGGCCGATTACCAGGCGCTGGTGAAACCGGTGCGCTGCGACCAGGAGCTGGCGATCTACCGGGCGATGGACGCGGTCGGCTACGACGGCGGCACCGCCGGCAACCACGAGTTCAACTACGGGCTGGGCTTCCTGTCGCAGGTCACCGGCACGCCGATGAATGTCGACGGCGGCCACGCCGACCGCTGCGCGGGGCCGCACTTTCCGCTGGTGCTGGCCAACGTATACAGCGCGCGCGATGGCAAGCCGATCTTCCAGCCGTGGACGGTGGTGACCAAGACCATCGAGGTGTACACCGCCGACGGCAGCAAGCTCAATGTGCCGTTGAAAGTGGGCATCATCGGCTTCACGCCGCCGCCGATCATGGACTGGGACAAGCGGAATCTCGCCGGCAAGGTCACCGTCAGCGGCGTGGTCGAGGCGGCGAAAAAATACCTGCCGCAACTGCAGGCGCAGCATCCCGACCTGATCGTGGCGATCCTGCACGGTGGCCTCAACACGGCGCCGTACACCCCGACCATGGAAAACGCCGGCTGGTACCTGGCCGGCGTGCCCGGCATCGACGCACTGTTGCTGGGCCATTCGCACACCGAGTTCCCCGGCCCGCGCTACGCGGGCATGAAGGACGTCGACGCGAAACGCGGCCTGGTGCGCGGCGTGCCCGCCGTGATGGGCGGCTTTTTCGGCAAGGACCTGGGTGTGATCCAGCTGGTGCTGGAGCGCAAGGACGGCCGCTGGGTGGTCAATCGCGACGAGAGCCACAGCGAGGTGCGGCCGATCTGCAAGGCGAAGGATGATTGCGTGCCCGCCGATCCCGCCATCGCACCGCTGGTGCAGAAAGCGCATGAAGCCGCCATCGCCTACATCGACACCCCGATCGGCAAAAGCACGCTGCGCATGAGCAGCTATTTCGCCGACGAAGGCAACCTGACCGCGCTGGCGCCGGTCAATGCGGCACAGGCCGATTACGTGCGCAACCAATTGCCGCGACTGCATCCGGAGCTGGCGAAGGTGCCGGTGCTTTCCGCCGCGGCCGCCTTCCGCACCGGCTTCGGCGGCGTCGACGACTACACCGACGTACCCGCCGGCCCGCTGACCCTGCGCAGCGCCGCCGACCTGTACTTCTACCCCAACACCCTGGCCGCGGTGAAAACCGACGGCGCCGGGGTCAAGGCGTGGCTGGAAAAATCCGCCCAGCGCTTCAACCGGATCGACCCGGCCAAAACCGGCGAGCAGGCGCTGATCAACACGCGTTTCACCGGCTACAACTTCGACCAGATCCAGGGCGGCATTCATTACCTGATCGACGTGTCGAAGCCGGTGGGCCAGCGCATCGTTTCACTGACCTTCCACGGCAAGCCGGTGAGCCCGACCCAGCCGTTCATCGTGGTCACCAACAATTACCGCGCCAACGGTGGCGGCCATTTCCCCGGTCTGGACGGCGGCAGCATCGTGCTCAGCGTGGCGGACGGCAACCGCGAGATCCTGGCCAAGTGGCTGGAACAACGCGGGACCGTCGGCGCCGCCGCGCTGGAACTGGCGACCTGGCGTTTCGCGCCGCTCAAGACCCGCGGCCCGGTGGTGTTCAGCGCACCCGGCGGCAAGCTGCCCGTGGCGCGTGCAGCAGGACTGACGAACATCAGCGTGCTTCGCGACAACGGCGACGGCACCGCGACCTACGCCATCGACCTGGCGCACTGATCGGCGGCGCACCGATCGGCGCAGTACGGCGCAAGCGGCGTTCGTTGCGGCGCCGCATTCCATCCACACAGCGTGTGCAGCACGCCGGAAGCGCCGCCCTGCGCGCCGCATAAAGTTACAAATGAATCTGTTGACTGCAGTGCAGCAACGCCTTTATGGTCGACTTCATGTCGCCGTCATCCACGCCAGCACACATGCATCCCATGCCGCCTGATCGCGGCTCCGTGTCGCCGTCGTTCGACGCCATGATCATTACCGCCACGATTACCCCGATTACCATTACTGGCTTCGGGTGGGTATCCGTGCGCGCATAGAGTTACAGACGCAAACGGCCCCGCCCTCGATGATGCGGGCCGGCACACACCGATCACCGCCAGCGAGCACGGGCCTCTTCCGGAGAGGCAATCGTGAACACCTGCGCACCACCACTCGTCGATCAACTGCAGCCCTTGCCGCTGACCGCGACCACGCCCGGCTCGACCGTGCGCCGTCGCGTACTGGCTGTCGGGCTGATCGGCCCCGGTCGGGTCGGCAGTGCCCTGCTGGCGCAGTTGCGCGCGGCCCAACCGCGGCTGGCTCGCGATGCCGGGCTTGATCTGCGACTGTGCGGCGTGGCCGCCAGCAAACGCATGTGGCTCGATTGCGACGACCCGGAACTGCGCGTCGGCCTCGGTAGCGGCGCCGAGCGCGCCCAGATCTGGCGCCCGGGCAACCTCGACGAATTCGCCGCCCACGTCACCGGCGAGGACGGCCGCCACGCCCTGCTGATCGACTGCAGCGCCAACGACGCCGTAGCCGAGCGCTACGCCGACTGGCTGGCGGCGGGCATCCACGTCGTCACCCCGAACAAGCTGGCCGGCAGTGGACCGCTGGACCGCTGGCACGCGATCCGCGCCGCCTGCGCCAACGGCGGCGCACGTTTCCGCTACGAAGCCACCGTTTGCGCCGGCCTGCCGATCGTGCAGACCTTGCGCGACCTGCTCGATACCGGCGACGAACTGCTGGCCATCGACGGCATGTTCTCCGGCACGCTGGCCTGGCTGTGCAACCGCCACGACGGCAACCATCCGTTTTCCACCCTGGTCCGCGAAGCCCATGCACTGGGCTATACCGAACCGGACCCGCGCAACGACCTGTCCGGCATGGACGTGGCGCGCAAGCTGGTGATCCTGGCGCGCGAGGCCGGCTGGCCGCTGTCGCTGGACGAGGTCGACGTGCAGAGCCTGGTGCCGGCCGAGCTGGCGGCCTTGTCGCCCGAGGCCTTCATGCAGCGCCTGCCCGAACTCGATGCGCCGATGGCCAGCCAGCTGGCCGCGGCCCGCGCCGGCGGTGGCGTGCTGCGTCACGTTGCCAGCCTCGACCGCCACGGCCACGCCAGCGTGAAACTGGTGGTCCTGCCGGCCGATCACACCTTCGCCCACACCCGCCTGACCGACAACATCGTGCAGTTCACCACCCGCCGTTACTGCGACAACCCGCTGGTCGTGCAGGGGCCTGGCGCCGGGCCGGAGGTCACCGCCGCGGGCGTGTTCACCGACCTGCTGCGCATTGCCGAATCGCTGGGGGTGCGCGCATGAACGCGTCCGCCATCGCTCCCGCACGCAACGAAGCCGGCCGAGACGTCGCCTGCGCGGTGGCCTATGCCAGCGTCGGCAACGTGGCGGTGGGTTTCGACATCCTGGGCCACAGCCTGGCCGGCCCCGGTGACCGCGCCGAGGTGCGGCGCATCGAGGCACCCGAAGTACGCATCGACGCGATCCGCGGCTGCGTCACCGCGCTGCCGACCGACCCGCAGAAAAATACCGCCGGCGTGGCCCTGCTCGCATTCCACAAGGCGATGGGGTTGGACCATGGCTTGGAGCTGACCCTGCACAAGGGCATCGCGCTGGGCTCGGGCATGGGTGGCTCGGCCGCTTCCTGCGTGGCCGCGCTGGTGGCCGCCAATGCGTTGCTGCCGCTGCCGCTTTCGCACGAAGCGCTGTATCCGTTCGCGCTGCAGGGCGAGGCGCTGGCCAGCGGCAGTCAGCACGGCGACAACCTCGGCCCGATGCTGCTCGGCGGCCTGGTGCTGGCCACCAAGACCCGGTTGTTGCGCGTGCCGGTGCCGGCAGCGTGGCATTGCGCGCTGGTGCACCCGCACTACGTGCTGGAAACGCGCAAGGCGCGCGCCGCACTGGCGGGCAATTACGCGCTGGGCGAGTTCGTGTCGCAAAGCACGAACCTGGCCCTGCTGCTCACCGGCTGCTACCGCGGCGAGGCCGCGCTGGTGCGCGAAGGCCTGAAGGATGTGCTGGTCGAACCGCGCCGCGCCGCGCTGGTACCCAATTTCGCCAAGGTGAAGCAGGCCGCGCTCGATCACAACGCGCTGGGCGCCAGCATTTCCGGCGGCGGCCCCAGCGTGTTCGGCTGGTATGAATCACGCGCCGAAGCCGAGAGCGCAGCTGCCGCCATGCACGCCGCCTTCGCCGAAGCGGGGCTGGACAGCGACGCCCTGGTGTCGCCGGTGAACGGCCCGGCTGCCGCCGTCATTTCCGCCATCGAGGGCAATCCATGAGCCGCATCGAACCCCTGCTCTACACAAGCACCCGCGCACGCAGCCCCTCGGTGGAGATCAGCCAGGCGATTGCCGCCGGGCTGGCACCGGATGGCGGCCTGTATGTGCCCGAGGTACTTCCCAGGATCGACCCGGCCACGTTCGACCCGCGCGGCAGCATCGCCGACACCGCCGCCACGCTGCTGGCGCCGTTCTTTGCCGGCGACCCGCTGGCCGACGAACTGGCTGCCATCTGCGGGGAGGCGTTCGTGTTCGACGCCCCGCTGCGCCCGCTGCCGCAACATCCGCAGAGCCTGATGCTGGAGCTGTTCCACGGGCCCACCTCGGCGTTCAAGGATTTCGGCGCCCGCTTCCTGGCGGCATGCCTGCAGCGCTTGCCGCGGGCGAGCGGCCAGCCGTTGACGATCCTGGTGGCCACCTCCGGCGACACCGGCGCCGCGGTGGGCGCGGCCTTCCACCAGCGGCCCGGCGTGCGGGTGGTGATCCTCTACCCCGACGGCAAGGTCTCGCCGCGCCAGGCGCACCAGTTGGGCAGCTTCGGCGACAACGTCACCGCGCTGCGGGTGGATGGGCGTTTCGATGATTGCCAGCGGATGGTCAAGGCGGCATTGAACGACGCCGCGTTGCAGGCGCAGGTGCCGATGTCGTCAGCCAACAGCATCAGCCTCGGCCGACTGCTGCCGCAGATGAGCTATTACGCGTACACCGCGCTGCGCTGGTGGCATGCGCACGGCGAGCCGCTGAACTTCATCGTGCCCACCGGCAACCTGGGCAACGCACTGGCCTGCCTGTGGGTGCGCGAGATGGGTCTGCCGATTGGCGAAGTACGCCTGGCATGCAACGCCAACGCCACGCTGGCGGATTATTTCGGCGGTGCCGAGTACACGCCACGCGACGCGGTGGCGACGCTGGCCAACGCGATGGACGTGGGCGCACCGAGCAATTTCGAGCGGCTGCGCTGGACCTACCCCGATCCGTCGGTATTGCGCCACCTGCTGCGGGCCGACTGCGTGGATGACGCAACCATCCGCGAAACCATCGCGCTGCATGCACGCCAGCATGGCGAGGTGTTCTGCCCGCATACGGCCACGGCGATGCATCTGCTCGACCAGTTGCGCGCCGCCGGCGACAGCGCCAGCTGGGCGGTGGTGTCCACGGCCCACGCCGCCAAGTTCGAAAGCGTGGTGGAACCATTGCTCGGCCACCCGCTGGACGTGCCACCGGCACTGGCGGCGATGCTCCAGCGCCCGGCAACCGCGCTGCCGTTGGCGGCCACCGACGCGGCGCTGCACGACTGGCTGCTTGCGCACAAGGCCTGACCAACCGTACGTCGACGAATGGTTGAATCGCCATGATGGCCCGCAAAGTACGCCCCGCGTCGATGGACGTCCGGACTTCTGGACGTCCATACGGTGGCGTGCGTTATCCGTTGTGTTCAATTACAAACGTAAGTGTTGACAAGCCACAGGGTGTGCCGTACGGTCAACGACATGTCGCAGCGCAGCACACATCGCCGCATCACCGGAATGAATCATCCCGCGATGGTTGCTGGTCCGCCGCGATTGCGCGGCGCGCTCATCCTTGTCCTTGTACTCGTACTCCTTATTACCAACGGAGGTGCGGGCTGAGGGCATGTGTCCAGGTAGTTAGAAGATAACCTGATGACTCCCGAAGAACCCCGCACCCGGAAACGAATGCGGGGTTTTTTCATGCCCTTGGCGCCGCCCCGCGGAGCCAGCGATGAATAACCAACCGGCAGCAACGAACGACAGCAGCAACGGCGAAGACACAACGCCCGATCGCGTATTGATCTTCGACACCACCCTGCGCGATGGCGAGCAGGCGCCCGGCTTCTCGATGGATCTGCACGCCAAGCTGAAACTGGCACATGCGCTGGAAGAACTCGGCGTGGACATCCTTGAGGCGGGCTTCCCGCAGGCCTCACCGGATGACTTCAACGCGGTGGCGAAAATCGCCCAGTCGTTGACGAAGACCACCGTTGCCGGCCTGGCCCGCTGCGTTCCCGGCGACATCGACAGCTGCGCCCGCGCGCTGGAAGGCGCGCGTCGCTCGCGCATCCACCTGTTCCTGTCCACCAGCCCGCTGCACCGCGAGCACAAGCTGGGCATGAGCAAGCAGCAGGTCGTGGAAGCCACCGTGCGCTCGGTCGAGCGTGCCCGCCAGCTGTGCCATGAGGTGGAGTTTTCCGCCGAGGACGCGCTGCGCACCGAGCCGGACTTCCTGGTCGAGGTGTTCAACGCCGCCGCCGCCGCCGGCGCCACCACGCTGAACGCCCCCGACACTGTCGGCTACACCACGCCGGCGGAGATGTTCGAGTTGTTCACCTACCTGCGCAAGAACGTGCGCAACGCGGAGAACCTGATCTTCTCCAGCCATTGCCACAACGATCTGGGCATGGCCGTGGCCAACAGCCTGGCGGCGGTCAGCGCGGGCGCGCGACAGATGGAATGCACCATCAACGGCATCGGCGAACGCGCCGGCAATGCCGCGCTGGAGGAACTGGTGATGGCGCTGAAGGTGCGCGCACCGCACTTCGGCGTCAGCACCGGCATCGATACGCGCAAGCTGTACCCCACCTCGCGATTGCTGACCCAATTGACCGGCCAGGGCGTGCCGCGCAACAAGGCGATCGTGGGCGACAATGCATTCGCACACGAATCGGGTATCCACCAGCACGGCATGCTGAAGCATCGCGGCACCTACGAAATCATGCATCCGCAGGACGTCGGCATCGCCGAAACCAGTCTGGTGCTGGGCAAGCATTCCGGCCGCCATGCGCTGCGTGAGCGGCTGCAGAAGCTGGGGCATACGCCGGACGATGCCACCTTGGACGGCATCTTCGCCCGCTTCAAGATGCTGGCCGACCAGCGCCGCGACATCCACGACGACGACCTGCAGGCGCTGGCGCTGGGCCAGGACCCGGACACCACCGGCCCCTGGAGCCTGCTGCAGTTGAACGCCAGCTCGCAGCTGGGTGGCGGCAGCTCCACCGCGGTGACGCTGGTCCACGAGGATGGCCGCGAGGTCGCCGAAACAGGTGCCGGCGACGGCCCGGTCGACGCCGTGCTGCACGCCATCACCCGCGCCACCGGCATCGAACTGGCGCTGACCCAGTTCCAGATCCGCGCGATGGGCGAAGGTGGCGATGCCCAGGGTCGCGCCGAACTCACCGCCCGCCACGGCAGCCTCGACTGGCACGGCAACGGCGTCAGCACCGACATCGTGGAAGCCGCCGCCCTGGCCGCGCTGGCGATCGTCAACCGCATCGAACGGCAGGCTCCGGCCCGCTCGCATTCCGCACCGAAAGCACTGGAATCCACACCATGAGCACGCCTTTCATCTGGCACAACGGTCAGCTCAAGCCCTGGGCCGAGGCCAATGTCCACGTCAGCACCCACGCGCTGCACTACGGCTCCTCCGTGTTCGAGGGTGAGCGCGTGTACGCGACCCACCGCGGGCCGGCGTATTTCCGGCTGGAGGATCACACCCGGCGCCTGTTCGAGTCGGCCAAGGTCTACGAGATCGAGATCGGCTACACCGAGGCGCAGATCAACGCCGCCTGCATCGAGCTGATCCGCGCCAACAAGATGGAATCGGCCTACGTGCGCCCGATCGTGTTTCGTGGCGCCGGCGGCCTGGGCGTGCTGCCCAAGGGCGAGGCACCCGTGGACGTGGCGATCATGGCGCTGGACTGGGGCGCCTACCTCGGCGAGGCGGCCGAACGCGGCGCCGACGTGTGCGTGTCGTCGTGGAACCGGCCCGCACCCAACACCATTCCCAGCTGGGCCAAGGCTGGCGGCAACTACCTCAACAGCCAGCTGATCGGGCTGGAGGCGCGCCGCGGCGGCTACGACGAGGGCATCGCGCTGGGCCACAACGGCCTGCTCAGCGAAGGCGCCGGCGAAAACCTGTTCCTGGTCAAGCGCGGCAAGCTGCTCACGCCGCCGTCCAGCGCCGGCATCCTGGCCGGCATCACCCGCGACACCGTGCTGACGCTGGCGGCCGACCTGGGCCTGAGCGTGGAAGAACGTGACCTGCCGCGCGAGGCGTTGTATACCGCCGATGAGATCTTCATGACCGGCACCGCGGCCGAGGTCACACCGGTGCGCTCGGTCGATCGCAAGAACGTGGGCGACGGCACGCCCGGCCCGATCACCAAGGCCCTGCGCCAGGCATTCTTTGGCCTGTTCGACGGCCGTACCGAAGACCGCTGGAACTGGCTGAATGTTGTCAGTGACCGCGACAATCAAGAACCGGCCACCTACGGTCGGACTCCCCAACAACAGCCAGCGTCGACTGGAGCCAATGCATGACCGCAAGAACCCTGTTTGAAAAAGTGTGGGACGCCCACGTGGTGGCGCCCGAATCCACCGATACGCCCGCCGTCCTGTACGTCGACCTGCATCTGGTGCACGAAGTCACCTCGCCGCAGGCGTTCAGCGAATTGCGCCAACGCGGGCTCACCCTGCGCCGTCCCGATCGCACCCTAGCCACGCTCGACCATTCCACGCCCACGTTGCCCACCGGCGCGGACGGCGTGCGGCCGTACACCAATGCCGCCGCCAAGGCGCAGGTGGAACAGCTGGAAGCCAACTGCGCCGAGTTCGGCGTCACCCTGCATGGCTGGGACAGCGACCAGCGCGGCATCGTGCACGTGATCGGCCCGGAACTGGGCGCCACCCAGCCGGGCATGACCATCGTCTGCGGCGACAGCCACACCTCCACCCATGGCGCGTTCGGCGCGCTGGCGTTCGGCATCGGCACCACCGAGGTGGGCCACGTGCTGGCCACCCAGTGCCTGCTGCAGCGCAAGCCGAAAACCCTGGCCATCCACGTGGACGGCAAGCTGGCCCCCGGCGTGGGCGCCAAGGACCTGATCCTGCACATCATCGGCTCGATCGGCGTCGATGGCGGCACCGGCTACGTGCTGGAATACCGCGGCCCGACCATCGAGGCGTTGTCGATGGAAGAGCGCATGACCATCTGCAACATGTCGATCGAAGCCGGTGCCCGCGCCGGCCTGATCGCACCGGACGAAACCACCTTCGCGTGGCTGAAGGGCCGCCCGATGGCACCGCAGGGCGCCGACTGGGACGCCGCCGTGGCCCGCTGGCGCGCGCTGCGCAGCGACGAGGGCGCCAGCTACGACCGCGAGGTGCATTTCGACGCCAGCAAGATCGGCCCCACCGTCACCTACGGCACCCACCCGGGCATGGCCAGCGCCCTGAGCGCCACCTTGCCGGAACCCACCAACGCGCAGGAGCGCCGCGCCCGCGACTACATGCACTACGAGCCGGGCCAGTCGATGGAAGGCATGGCGGTGGACGTGGTGTTCATCGGCAGCTGCACCAACTCGCGCCTGCCCGACCTGCGCGAAGCCGCCAGCGTGTTGCGCGGTCGCCACGTCGCCGAGGGTGTACGCATGCTGGTGGTGCCCGGCTCCGAGGCGGTGCGCCGCGATGCGGAGCGCGAGGGCCTGCACCAGGTGTTTCTGGATGCCGGCGCCGAATGGCGCGTGCCGGGTTGCTCGATGTGCATCGCCATGAACGGCGATCTGGCGCAGCCGGGCCAGCTGGTGGTGTCCACCTCCAACCGCAATTTCGAAGGCCGCCAGGGCAAGGGCGCCCGCACCGTGCTGGCCAGCCCGGCCACCGCGGCCGCATCGGCCGTGGCCGGCGTGATCGCCGACCCGCGCGTGTACCTGACGGAGGTCGCAGCATGAAACCGATTACCCGCCTGCAGTCACGCACCGCCGTGCTGACCGACGAAAACATCGATACCGACCGCATCATCCCGGCGCGCTTCCTCACCACCACGGTACGTGAGGGCCTGGGCAAGCTGTGCTTCAACGACTGGCGCTACCAGAGCGACGGCTCCGACAACCCCGCCTTCCCGCTCAACCAACCGCAGTCGCAGGGCTGCGAGATCCTGGTGGCCGGGCGCAACTTCGGCTGCGGCTCCTCGCGCGAACACGCGCCGTGGGCGCTGCTCGACTACGGCATCCAGGCCGTGCTGTGCAGCGAGATCGCGGACATCTTCCGCAACAACGCGCTGAAGAACGGCCTGCTGGCGATCGTGATCGCCGAGGCGCAGCACCGCTGGCTGCTGGACAACCCCGGCGTGGAACTGACCATCGACGTGCAGGCGCAGACGATCACCCTGCCCGACGGCAGCCAGGTCGCGTTCACGCTGGAGCCATTCGCCCGCCACTGCCTGCTGAACGGCGTGGATCAGCTCGGCTTCCTGCTGCAGCACACCGACGCCATCGGCCATTTTGAGAAACAGGAGAAAGCGGCATGAAGGCACGCATCGTCACTCTGCCCGGCGACGGCGTGGGTCCGGAAGTCACCGCCGCGGCTGTCGCCGTGCTGCAAGCCGTGGCTGGCCACTACGGCCACGAGTTCACCTTCGACGAACAGCTGATCGGCGGCTGCGCCATCGACGCCACCGGCGAGCCGCTGCCCGCCGCCACGCTGGCCGCCTGCAAGCAGGCCGACGCGGTGCTGCTGGGCGCCGTGGGCGGGCCGAAATGGTCCGATCCGAACGCACCGGTGCGCCCCGAGCAGGGCTTGCTGGGCCTGCGCGCCGCGCTGGGCGTGTACGCCAACCTGCGCCCGCTGCAGGTGCATCCGGCGCTGGCCGACCTGTCGCCGCTGAAGAATGAGCGCCTGCAGGGCGTGGACGTGCTGTTCGTGCGCGAACTCACCGGCGGCGCCTACTTCGGTGCCAAGACCCGCACCGACGACACCGCCACCGACGAATGCAAATACACCGTGGCCGAAGTGGAACGCGTGGCCCGCCGCGCCTTCGCGCTGGCACGCGGCCGCCGCAAGCAGCTCACCTCGGTGGACAAGGCCAACGTGCTGGAAACCTCGCGCCTGTGGCGCAGCACGGTGCAGCGCATCGCCACCGAATTCCCGGACGTGAAGGTCGAGCACCAACTGGTCGATTCGATGGCGATGCTGCTGCTGAGCCAGCCGTCGCGCTACGACGTGGTGGTCACCGAAAACCTGTTCGGCGACATCCTCACCGACGAGGCCGCCGCGCTGGCCGGCTCGCTGGGCCTGTTGCCGTCGGCGTCGCTGGGCGAAAGTCGCGTGGGCCTGTACGAGCCGATCCACGGCTCGGCCCCGGACATCGCCGGCAAGGGCGTGGCCAACCCGGTCGGCACCATCCTCTCCGCCGCACTGCTGCTGCGCCACTCGCTGCAGCTGGAAGCCGAAGCCGTGGCGATCGAAGCCGCCATCGACCGCGTGCTGAGCGACGGCCCGCACAGCCGCGACATCGGCGGCCAGGCCGGCACGCAGGACGTGCTGGACGCGGTGCTGCAGGCCCTGGACGGCTACGCCAGCGCCGCCCCTTCCCTGCGCTCGGCCGGCTGACCGGACGCCCCCTTCCCCATGTCCTACTGGAACCGCCATGCGTAGTGATGCAATCAAGACCGGCGCCGATCGCGCTCCCGCCCGTGCCATGTTGCGCGCCACCGGCATGGATGACGACGCGATCAGGAAGCCGCTGATCGCGGTGGTGCACACCTGGTCCGACGTCAGCCCGTGCAACCTCAACCTGCGCGACTTGGCTGCCGAAGTCGCCAAGGGCATCCGCGCCGCGGGCGGCACGCCAGTGGAGTTCAACACCATCGCGGTCACCGACGGCATCGCCATGGGCACGGCCGGCATGCGCTATTCGCTGGTGAGCCGCGAGGTCATCACCGACTCCATCGAGGCGGCGGTCGAGGGCCACCTGTGCGACGCCATGGTGGTGCTGTGCGGTTGCGACAAGACCATCCCCGCCGCCGCGATGGCGATGGCGCGGCTGGATATCCCGGCGGTGGCGCTGTACGGCGGCACCATCGCGCATGGCCTGCACAAGAACCGCCCGATCACCATCCAGCAGGTGTTCGAGGCGGTCGGCGCGCATGGCGCGGGCAAGATCGACGATGCCGAGCTGCGCTCGGTGGAATGCGATGCCTGCGGCGGCGCCGGTGCCTGCGGCGGCCAGTTCACCGCCAACACCATGGCGATGGTGCTGACCACGCTGGGCCTGTCGCCGATGGGCCTGAACGACATCCCCGCCACGCATCCCGACAAACTCGCCGCCGCGCAGCGCTGCGGTGAGCTGGTGATGGAATGCCTGCGCGAGGATCGCCGCCCCAGCTCGATGTTCAACCGCACCGCGCTGAGCAACGCCGCACGCATGGTCGCCGCCACCGCCGGCTCCACCAATGCCGTGCTGCACCTGCTGGCGATCGCCCGCGAGGCCGGCGTGCCGTGGACGCTGGAGGACTTCCAGCCCGCTTCGGAGAACACCCCGGTGATCTCCGACCTGCTGCCCGGCGGCCAGTACACCGCGGTCGAGCTGTTCGACGCCGGCGGCATTGCCCGCGTGGCGCAGGAGCTGATCGCCGCCGGCATGCTGCAGGACGCGCCCACCGTCACCGGTCGCACACTGTTTGCCGAAGCCGCCGAGGCGCCGCGTTTCGAGGACCAGCAGGTGGTGTTCCCGGTCAGCGCACCGATCAAGCCGCGCGGCGGCTATTCCATCCTCTACGGCAATGTCGCGCCGGAAGGCTGCATCCTGAAGATCCCCGGCAAGAACAGCGCCGGCCATGGCGCCACCCATTTCGAAGGCACCGCCCGTGTGTTCGAAAGCGAGGAAGCGGCCTTCACTGCCGTGCAGGAAGGACGCATCGGCAAGGGCGACGTGGTGGTGATCCGCAACGAAGGCCCCGCCGGCGGCCCGGGCATGCGCGAGATGCTGGGCGTCACCGCCGCACTGATCGGCCGCGGCCTGGGCGACGACGTGGCGCTGATCACCGATGGCCGGTTCTCCGGCGCCACCCACGGTTTCATGGTGGGCCACGTGGCGCCGGAAGCGGCGCGTGGCGGCCCGATCGCGCTGCTGCGTGACGGCGACCACCTGCGCATCGATGCCAACACCCGCGAGCTGGTCACCGATGCCGACCTCGACGGCCGCCGCGCCAGCTGGCAGCCGCCCGAGCCCAAAGTCACCCGCGGCGTACTGGCCAAGTACGCGCGGCTGGTTGGTTCCGCCTCCGACGGCGCCAACACCCATCCCGATACGGCGGTGCAGACGCCCGCCCACACAAACAAACCAACCAAAGCAGGAGTTACCGCATGAGCAACAACGACACCCTGGGCAATGCCCGCATCGCCGTTCTCGGCTACGGCAGCCAGGGCCGCGCCCACGCCCTCAACTTGCGCGACTCCGGCCTCGACGTCGTCGTCGGCCTGCGCAAGGGCGGCCCGTCCTGGGAGAAGGCCAGTGCCGAAGGCTTCAAGGTGGCCGAGCCGGGCGAGGCGGTGAAGGGTGCCGACCTGGTCGCGGTGCTGACGCCCGACATGGTGCAGGCAGACGTCTATACGCAGAGCATCGAGCCGAACATCAAGCCCGGCGCGGCGCTGCTGTTCGCGCACGGCTTCAACGTGCACTTCAAGCGGATCGACCCGCGCAAGGACATCGACGTGATCCTGGTGGCCCCCAAAGGCCCCGGCGCGCTGGTGCGTACCGAGTATGAGCGCGGCCGCGGCGTGCCCAGCATCTGGGCGGTGTACCAGGACGTGTCCGGCCAGGCCGAGGCCAAGGCGCATGCCTATGCCAACGGCATCGGTGGCGGCCGCGCCATGCTGATCAAGACCGACTTCAAGGAAGAGACCGAGACCGATCTGTTCGGCGAGCAGGCCGTGCTGTGCGGCGGCGCCTCGTCGCTGGTGCAGGCCGGCTTCGAGACCCTGGTGGAAGCGGGCTACCAGCCGGAAATCGCCTACTACGAAGTGCTGCACGAACTGAAGCTGATCGTGGACCTGTTCTACGAAGGCGGCATCACCAAGATGCTGCAGTTCGTCTCCGAGACCGCCCAGTACGGCGACTACGTCAGCGGCCCGCGCGTGATCGACGCCGGCGTCAAGGCGCGCATGAAGGATGTGCTGACCGACATCCAGAACGGCACCTTCGCTCGCAACTGGATCGCCGAGTACGAAGCCGGCCTGCCGAATTACAAGAAGTTCAAGCAGGCCGATCTGGAGCATCCGGTCGAGGTGGTCGGTGCCAAGCTGCGCGCCCGCATGCCGTGGCTGCAGCCGGAAACGGCGAAGCAGGCAGGCTGATCGACGTCCCGTTCCCCGGTTCGCCGGGGAACGGAGCGGCAACGTTTTTCCATCGGGGACACGACGTGAAACGTTTTCACATTGCGCTGGCGGTTCGCGACCTGGCCGAGTCGATCGACGACTACAGCCAGCGACTGGATGCCCAGCCGAGCGCCGTCGTCGCCGGCAAGTACGCGATGTGGCGTACCGACCTGCTGAACTTCTCCATCAACCAGATGCCGGAGCGCGCGGGCCAGTTGCGCCACATCGGCTTCGAGGATGACCTCGCCGAAGGATTTTCCAGCACCTCCGACGTCAATGGCCTGGTATGGGAAAGCTTCTGCGCGCAGGAACAGGATCTGAAGATCGCCGAGATCTACGGCGTTCCGGTCAGGTCAGGACGACCACCACGGGAATCGACCTCCCACTCATGACACAAGCGTTGGGGTGACCGGTGCGCCGCACCGTCATCGCATCGCGTCCAAGCACCCGGCGGCTGCCGGCCATGCCAAGGAACCGCAACATCGTGAATGCACAACTGATGAATACCAAGTCCACCCCGGCTCCCGCCGGCGACCTGCACCCGCTGGCGGCGAAGTCGATGAGCGGCGCCGAGGTCATCGTGCAGGTATTGGCGGACGAAGGCGTCGACGTGATGTTCGGCTATTCCGGCGGCGCCATCCTGCCGGTCTACGACGCCGTATTCCGGTACAACGCCACCCATCCGAACGACGACGGCAGCGAGCCGTTGCCGCTGATCGTGCCGGCCAACGAGCAGGGCGCGGGCTTCATGGCCGCCGGCTATGCGCGCGCCTCCGGCAAGGTCGGCGTGGCCGTGGTCACCTCCGGCCCCGGCGCCACCAACATGGTCACCCCGGTGCGTGATTCGATGGCCGACTCGATCCCCATGGTGGTGATCTGCGGCCAGGTCGGCGTGGCCGCCATCGGCAGCGACGCGTTCCAGGAAGCCCCGGTCAGCACGATCATGGGCGCCTGCGCGAAGCACGTGTTCCTGGTGACCGATGCCAGCGTGCTGGAAGCCACCTTGCGTACCGCGTTCGAGATCGCCCGCAGCGGACGGCCCGGCCCGGTGGTGGTGGACGTACCCAAGGATGTGCAGAACACCGCGCTGACCTTTGCCGGCCAGGGCCAGCTGCCGATTCCTGGCTACCGCGCGCGCCTGCGCAACGTGCAGTCGGCCCAGCTGGACGATGCCGGTTGCGCCAGCTTCTTCGACGCGCTGGCCCAGGCCAGGCGTCCGCTGATCTACGCCGGTGGCGGCGTGATCGCCTCCGGTGCCGCCGAGGCCCTGCGTGATTTCGTGGCCGATTTTGGCCTGCCGGTCACCACTACGCTGATGGGGCTGGGCGCGTTCGACACCACCGATCCGCTGGCGCTGCATTTCCTGGGCATGCACGGCACCGCCTACGCCAACTACGCGGTGGAGGATTGCGACTTCGTGCTGACCCTGGGCGCGCGCTTCGACGACCGCGTGGCCGGCGTGCCGGACAAGTTCGCTCCCCGCGCGAAATTCATCGCCCAGGTGGACATCGATCCGGCCGAGATCGGCAAGGTCAAGGCGGTGGACTGGCACCACATCGGCGACCTGCGGCGCACGCTCGAGCGCCTGCGCGAGTACGGCGCGGCGCACGGTATCCACCCGCGGCAGGACGGCCGCTACGCCGCCTGGCACGCGCATATCGCCGAGCTCAAGCGCGTGCACGCGCTGAACTACGACCACGACAGCGAGCTGATCCAGCCGTATGCGGTGATCGAGGCGATCAACCGCATCACCGACGGCCACGCGATCATCAGCACCGGCGTGGGCCAGCACCAGATGTGGGCGGCGCAGTATTTCGATTACCGCGCGCCACGCCACTGGCTCAGCTCCGGCTCGATGGGCACGATGGGTTTCGGCCTGCCCGCGGCCATTGGCGCGCAGTTTGCGCGGCGCGACGCCACCGTCATCGACATCGATGGCGACGGCAGCATTCGCATGAATCTGGGCGAGCTGGAAACCGTCACCACGTATGGCCTGCCGGTGAAGATCGTGCTGCTCAACAACCGCGGCGACGGCATGGTGCGGCAGTGGCAGAAGCTGTTCTTCAAGGGCCGCTTCGCCTCCTCCGACAAGAGCCTGCATACCAAGGATTTCATCAAGGCCGTGCAGGCCGACGGCTTCACCTGGGCGCGCCGGCTGGAGCGCAAGGAGGAACTGGCCGACACCATCGCCGAATTCCTGGCGTTCGAGGGCCCTGCCTTCCTGGAAGTGATGATCGACCCGGACGCCGGCGTCTACCCGATGGTGGGCCCGGGCATGTCGTACGCCCAGATGATCACCGGTGATTTCATCGCCTCGCGGCAGCGCGCCGCCGGCGACGAAACCCTACGCAACGACATGTTTTGAGCGGATGCCCATGAACGCCGTCACGCAACACACGCTTACCATCATGCTGCAGAACGAAACCGGCGCGCTGGTGCGCGTGGCCGGGCTGTTCGCCTCGCGCAGCTACAACATCGACTCGCTCAACGTGGCCGCCACCGCCGACCCCGCCATCTCGAAGCTGGTGCTCAGCATCCGTGGCGACGACCAGGCCGTGGTGCAGATCGTGCGCCAGACGCGCAAGCTGATCGACGTGCTGGAAGTCAGCCACCAGGCAACGGCGGACTGATGATGAATGCCGTCACCAGCAAGGCGCCGGTGCAACCGGACGGGGTGCCCTCGTTGTCCGACGAGGAGTTGCTGCGGCGCATGTACGCCGCGCGCGTCTACGACGTGGCACGCGAGACGGCGTTGCAGCCGGCACCGCTGTTGTCGACCCGCTACGGCCGGTCGGTGGCGTTGAAGCGCGAGGATCAGCAACCGGTCTTTTCGTTCAAGCTGCGCGGCGCCTACAACAAGATGAGCCGCCTCGACCCGCCCCAGCGTGCCTGCGGCGTGATCGCCGCGTCCGCCGGCAACCATGCCCAGGGCGTGGCGCTGGCGGCGGCGAAGCTGGGCATCCACGCGGTCATCGTGATGCCGGTGACGGTACCGAAGGTCAAGCTGGATGCCGTGCGCCGCATCGGCGGCAGTTCCGTCGAAGTGGTGTTGTGCGGCAACTCGTACAGCGAGGCCCAGGCCGAGGCGCTGCGCCTGCAGTACGCCCACAGCTACACCGTGGTGCACCCGTTCGACGACCCGGACGTGATCGCCGGCCAGGCCACCATCGGCCTGGAGATCCTGCGCCAGCACCCAGGCCCGTTGGATGCGGTGTTCGTGCCGGTGGGCGGCGGCGGCCTGCTGGCCGGCGTGGCCGCCTGCATCAAGTCGCTGCGCCCGGAGGTCAAGGTCATCGGCGTGCAGGCGGCCGACTCCGATGCGATGGCCCGCTCGCTGGAAACCGGCGAACGGGTGACGCTGGACGAAGTGGGCCTGTTTTCCGACGGCACCGCAGTGAAGCAGGTCGGCGTACGCACCTATGCCCTGTGCAAGCGTCACGTCGACGCCATGCTGCGGGTCGATACCGATGCGATCTGCGCCGCCATCCGCGACGTGTTCCAGGAAACCCGCAGCGTTCCCGAACCCGCCGGCGCACTGGCGCTGGCCGGGCTCAAGCAATACATCACCGACCAGAAGGCCGCGGGCGAAGAGAGCGAGGGCGCGCTGGTGGCGATCGTCTCCGGCGCCAACATGAATTTCGATCAGCTGCGCTTCGTGGCCGAGCGCGCCGAAGTCGGTGAGCAGCACGAGGCCGTGTTCGCGGTGACCGTGCCCGAGCAACGCGGCAGCTTCCGCCGTTTCTGCGCCACGCTGGGCGATCGCAGCATCACCGAGTTCAACTACCGCGTCGGCGACACCCGGCTGGCGCACATCTTCGTGGGCGTGCAGACCACCGGTCGGAACGAACGCGAGGCCTTGATCGCCGCCTTCCACGCGCAGGATTTCGGCGTGCTCGACCTCACCGACGACGAGTTGGCCAAGTTGCATCTGCGCCACATGGTGGGCGGCCGCTCGCCACTGGCGCAGGACGAGCAGCTGTACCGTTTCGAATTCCCCGAGCGCCCCGGCGCGCTGACCCGCTTCCTGGGCCACATGCACCCGGACTGGAACATCAGCCTGTTCCACTACCGCAACCAGGGCGCCGATTACGGCCGCATCCTGGTCGGCATCCAGGTGCCGCCGGACGAACGCGAACTGTTCCAGCGCTTCCTCGAAACGCTGGGCTATCCGTATCGCAACGAGAGCGACCACAGCGCCTATCGGCTGTTGCTGCAGGGCTGACCCGCGCGGCTCGGCCAGGGTGGCTCGATCAGAACAGGTTGGTCAGAACAGGTCGATGCTTCCCGCCGCCGCGCCGCCGGTGGCCAGCAGGCCCTGCGCCGTCAGCGCCTCGAAGCCCTGCACGCAGTTGCGCCCGTGCTCCTTGGCAAAGTACAGCGCCTTGTCCGCGCGCTCGAGGATGGTCGCGGGGTAGTCGTGCTCGCCGATACGCGCATAGCCGATGCTGACGGTGACGTGCTCCACCTGCGGAAAGACGTACGCGGCCATGCGCAGGCGGAACCGCTCCAGCACGCTGCGCACGGTGGCTTCGTCATGCGCCGCCAGCAGGATCACGAACTCCTCGCCACCGAAGCGGAACAACACGTCGGACTGGCGGAAACAGGCGCGCATCTGCTGCGCCAGCAGCAGGATCACCTCGTCACCGTAGACATGACCGTAGCTGTCGTTGATGCGCTTGAAGTGATCGATGTCGAGGATGGCCAGCCAGACCTCGTCGCGCGCAGACGGCCCACCATGACGGCGCTCGTCAAGCGCTTCGGTGGTGATCGCCGCAGGGTCCGGCTGCAACAGGCGTCGCAGGTGCCGTTCGAACGTGCGGCGGTTGTACAAGCCGGTCAGCTTGTCGCGCTCGCTCTCGTTGAGCAGCGCGGTGTAATTGGCATAGATGCGTGCGAAGCCGGCGACCAGCGGCAGGCTGTCGCCGCAAGGCACGGCGCTTTCCAGTTGCAACGCGCCCACCGCGCGGCCTTCGGAAAGTATCGGCACGATCAGCCGGTGCAGCCCTTCCGCGCCCTGTTCCGCGTGCGCGTCCACCCGCTCCAGTCCCTGGCGCAACAGGTGCAGCGACGGATCATTCGGCGCCGGCTCGAACGCACGCAACTCGTAATGGCCATGGGCGCCCACCGTGCAGCGCACCACGGTGCGCAGCCGGCCATGGCTGTCGGCGGTGTATTTGCCCAGCGACACGCTGTGCGCCGAAGTCAATTCGGCCAGCGACAGCACCAGGCTGTGATCGAGCGCATCGACGTCGCGGTGATGGGTGAACGCCGCCACGGAATCGAGCAGGCGCGAATGCGCCAGCAACCGGGACGCGTCGACAGGCTCGACGTTGGCTGTGCCCGACGCCGCCTGGTTCTCCCGCCCGGAGCATTCACACTCGACCATCACTCCTCCCGAACTCCAAGGCGCCATCCGCCCAAGGCCAGAGGTGGCGGAGGGCCGAAACGGTAGGCCTGAACATGTATCGGCTGTTTGTCATGGCGCTTTAGGGCGACCATGGTCGAAGCCGGCGTGTTTTCCTCGTCGATCCATGCCGCGGGCAGGGCCGCAGCGGGCGTGCGGCGTGGCACAGCCACGGCACCGGGCTCGGGCTAAACTTCGCCCATGGCTCCCACGTCCCGCAAGCGCCGCCCGCAGAAAGCCGCCCCCTCGCCAGCCCCCCGCCCGCGCCCCGGCGCGGCGACGCGGCCACGCGCGAAGGCGCCGCGCCCGGCCGACAGCTCCACCACGGCCACGCGGGTCCTGAACTGGCTGCTGCGCCGCTGGCCGGCGCGCCACCGCGAGAAGGCGCTGGATTACCTGGTGCTGACCCGCATGGACCGCCCGATTGGCGCGCTGCTGCTGCTGTGGCCGACCTGGTGGGCGCTGTGGCTGGCGGCGGGCGATTTCCCGTCCTGGAAGCTGCTGGCCATCTTCACCCTGGGGGTGTTTGCGATGCGCGCCGCCGGCTGCGCCATCAACGATTACGCCGACCGCCACCTCGACCCGCAGGTGGCCCGCACGGCGGGGCGGCCGATTGCCGCCGGCCGGGTCACGCCGCGCGAGGCGCTGCTGGTGGCCGGCGCGCTGCTGGCGGTCGCGTTCGTGCTGGTGTTGTTCACCAACCGGCTGACCATCGAATTGTCCTTCGTGGGCGCGGCGCTGGCGGCGCTGTACCCGTTTACCAAGCGCTACACTTACATGCCGCAGGTGGTGTTGGGCGCGGCGTTCGGCTGGGCGATCCCGATGGCGTTCGCGGCCACGACCGGTACGGTGTCACCGGTGGGCTGGCTGCTGTTCATCGGCAACATCCTGTGGTCGGTGATCTACGACACCGAATACGCGATGGTCGATCGCGAGGACGACCTCAAGGCCGGCGCCAAGTCCACCGCGATCCTGTTTGGCGATGCCGACGTGCCGATTTTGGGCGTGCTGATGGGCACGTTCCTGCTGGCGATGCTGTTCGTGGGCCAGCGCGCCGCGCTGGGCTGGCCGTTCTGGCTGTCCCTGCTGGCAGTGGCCGGCTTGTTCGCCTGGCAGTTGTGGCTGATCCGCGACCGCCAACGCGACGCCTGCCTGGCCGCCTTCCGCCACAACAACTGGGTCGGGCTGGCGCTGTGGATCGGCATCGTGCTGGCACTTGCCATGTAGGAGCGCACCCTGTGCGCGATGCTCTTTGCTCTTGGCCCTTGCGAGTTCCGAATCCCGCAAAAAGCATCGCGCACAGGGTGCGCTCCTACCGGTTGCCGGCCCGCGCCAGCGCCCACACGTCGACCCTCTGCACGCCTGCACGTTTCAGCACGCGGGCGCATTCGGCCAGGGTGGCGCCGGTGGTCATCACGTCGTCGATCACCGCCACGTGCGGCGCCAGCGCCACGCCCTCGCGCAACGCGAAGGCGCCACGCACGTTGCGTCGGCGAGCTACCGCATCGAGCTCGGTCTGCGCCTCGGTGCGGCGCACGCGCTGGATCGCATCGACGCATAGCGACAGGCGCAGTTCGCGCGCCAGCGGCCGTGCCAGTTCCAGCACCTGGTTGTAGCCGCGCTGGCGCAGGCGGCTGCTGTGCAGCGGCACGGTCAGGATCTGCCGGGGCAATGCCATGGGGCGGCTTTCGCGCTGCCACAGGCTGGACAGCACGCGGCCGGCAGCCAGGTCGGCGCCGAATTTGAAGCGTGATTCCAGCCGGTTCAACGGCCAGCCGTAGCGGAACGGCGCCCACGCGGCATCCCATGGTGGCGACCGCCGCTGGCATTCGCCGCACAGCGCGGCGGGCGCGGCCAGCGGCAGGGCGCAGCGGGCGCAACAGCTCCGGTTGCGCGGCAGTTCGTCGCTGCAGTCGGCACACAAGTCCATGCCGTGCGCGCCCGCGCCGCCGCACAGCAGGCAGCGCAGTGGCAACAGCCAGTGCAGCAGCACCGGCCAGGATCGCTGGCGATGGGTCGTGTCCATGTACCTACCGTTCCGGCATCGCTCGATGGTAGTGGCAAAAACCGGTTCGCGCCGATTGCACGTTCACGCTCTACACTCGATGATCGACGGGTACGCCGTGTCGCGTACCCATCGTCTCTTCCCACCAGGAGGCCTGCATGATCTCGTCGCACGACAACCAAGCCGCTCCATCGACCTGGCCGACACTCGCCGGCACCGCGCTGCGCGTGGCCTTCGGCGTGATCTGGGCGGTAAGCGCCGCGCTGACCTGGACCGATGGTTTTGCCGATCACTACGTGGGCTACCTGCACAACGCCGCCACCGGACAGCCGGCGTGGTCGGCGTGGTGGTTCCAGATGTGGATCGCCCTGGTGACACCGAACGTGGGCCTGTTCGTATGGGCCACGCGGATCGCCGAGACCCTGCTGGCGCTGGCCTTGCTGCTGGGTTTCGCGCGCAAGATCACCTATGTCGTGGGCATTCTTTTCAGCCTGCTGATCTGGAGTACGGCCGAGGGCTTCGGTGGGCCGTATTCGGTGGGCGCCAACAACATCGGTGCAGCGATCAGCTTCGTGCTGATTTTCGCCGCCCTGATCGTGATCAACCTGCGCGCCGGCCCCAGCCCATACAGCGTCGACTACCTGATCGAGAGCCGCTGGCCGAGCTGGCGCCGGTTTTCCGAATGGAACAGCCGTGTACCGCTGGAGCAGGTGCAGCACCTGTCCTGGCGCGTGCAGGGTCCGGCGCTGGCTGGCGTGCTGCTGCTGGTGGCGCTGCTGCTGGCCGGTCTGCACAGCGCGTTGAACGTGCGCAGCGCCAGCCCCGCCGCCGCCGCCGCCGCGGTGACGCCGCTGTCGCTGGCTTCCACCCAGCCGATCAAGCAGGCGCGTGATGCACGCCTGCCGCCACTGCAACCGGGCGACAGCGTGGACGTGCAGATCACCTCCAGCGACGACACCGTGGAGATCGCCAGCGGTGTGCAATACCAGGCCTGGACGTTCGGCAAGACCGTACCCGGCCCGGTGATCCATGTGCGCCAGGGGCAGACGGTGAACGTCACCCTCACCAACCGCGGCACCATGCAGCACTCGATCGACTTCCACTCGGCGATCACGCCACCGAGCCTGCATTACGTGGACATCATGCCGGGCGAGTCGATCACCTTCTCGTTCGTGGCCAAGGTGCCGGGCGCGTTCCTCTATCACTGCGGTACGCCGCCGGTATTGCTGCACATCGGCAACGGCATGTATGGCGCGATCATCGTCGACCCGGCCGAACCGCTGCCGCCGGCGGCCGAAAGCTATGTGCTGGTGCAGGGCGAGTGGTACACGCAGCAGGTGTCCGGCACGCTGATGGCGGGCAACTACGAGAAGATGCAGCAGATCCGCCCCGACGAAGTGGTGTTCAACGGCGCCGCCTTCCAGTACGTGCAGCATCCATTGACCGCCAAGCCGGGCGATCTGGTGCGCCTGTACGTGGTCAACGCCGGGCCGAGCCTGTGGAGCGCGTTCCACGTGATCGGCGCGATCTTCGACAAGGTCTACCCCGGCGGCAACCCGGCGCAGGCCATCGACGGCGTCTCCACCTACACGGTGGGGCCGGGCGAGGGCGCGGTGTTCGACCTCACCCTGGACGAGGCGGGCCACTATCCGTTCGTGGATCACTCGATGGCGCACGCCGTGCTGGGCGCGCAGGGCATCCTGGAGATCGCCACGCCGGGCGAGGCGCTGGCCAAGCCGCAAATCACCAAGGCACCGGTGGATGAGAACGCCGCGCCGCCGCCGGCGGCCACCGGGCCGTACACGTTCGATCCGGCCCACGGCGCGCAGCTCTATGGCACGTATTGCGCGGCCTGCCACCAGCCCACCGGTCTGGGCCTGCCCGGCGCGTTTCCGCCACTCAAGGGCAACCCTGCCGTGCTGAACGCGGATCCGACCAAGCAGCTCGACGTGATCCTGCACGGCCTGCATGGCGAGGCCATCGATGGCGTCAGCTATCCCAGCGCGATGCCGCCGTTCGCCGCCAGCCTCAACGACGCGGACATCGCCGACATCGCGAACCACGAGCGCATTTCGTGGGGCAACCAGGCCAAGCAGGTCACTGCCGAACAGGTCAAGGCGGTACGCGACGCCGTTAAATAGCGCGGCGGGCGGCCGCCTCGTCAACCTTGATGATTCATTTCAGGTTGACGAGGCGGCGAGCCCCGCCCACACTTCGCGGCCTCTGCCCTGGAGTCCGCCATGCCTGCTGCCGTCCGTCACGACTGGACCCGCGACGAGGTCGTCGCGCTGTTCGCCCTGCCGTTCAACGACCTGCTGTTCCGTTCGCACGCCGTGCACCGCGAACACCACGACCCGAACGCGGTACAGGTGTCGACCCTGTTGTCGATCAAGACCGGCGGCTGCCCTGAGGACTGCGCCTACTGCCCGCAGGCGGCGCGCTACGACACCGGCGTGCAGGCGCAGAAACTGCTGGAGATCGACGAGGTGCTGCAGCGCGCCCGCGCCGCGAAGGATGCGGGCGCCAGCCGCTTCTGCATGGGCGCGGCGTGGCGCGGGCCCAAGGATCGCGATATCCCCAAGGTTGCCGCGATCGTGCGCGCAGTGAAGGATCTGGGCCTCGAAACCTGCGCCACGCTGGGCCTGCTGGGCGACGGCCACGCGCAGGCGCTGAAGGACGCGGGGCTGGATTACTACAACCACAACATCGACACCGCGCCGGAGTTCTACGGCGAGATCATCCACACCCGCGATTACCAGGATCGCCTGGTCACGCTGGAACAGGTACGCGACGCCGGCCTGAAAACCTGCTGCGGCGGCATCGTGGGCATGGGCGAGACGCGCGAGCAGCGCGCCGGCCTGCTGCAGGCGCTGGCCAACCTGCCCGCGCATCCGCAGTCGGTGCCGATCAACCAGCTGGTACCGGTGCCCGGCACACCGCTGGCCGATGCCGAGCCGCTGGACCCGTTCGAGTTCGTGCGCGCCATCGCGGTGGCGCGCATCCTGATGCCGCGCTCGATCGTGCGCCTGTCCGCCGGTCGCCAGCAGATGGACGACGCGGTGCAGGCGCTGTGCTTCTTCGCCGGCGCCGGCTCGATCTTCCTGGGCGACAAGCTGCTCACCACCGGCAATCCCGACGTGGCCGCCGATCACGCCCTGTTCCGCCGACTCGACCTGCATCCGATGGAAGTCGTCGAACAGGCGGACACGGTGCATGCCGATATCGCCGAGGGCGCGGCGGCGGGTTGCGGGCAAGGTTGCGGTTGCAGTGCGGCAGCTTAAAAGCAGGAGCACCCCTCCCCAACCCTCCCCTGCAAGCAGGGGAGGGAGCAGGGCGGCTTGTCCCCTCCCCCTGCTCGCAGGGGGAGGCTGGGAGGGGGTGCTCTTCCCCCCTGCAGCATGACCCGCCCCGACCTGCTCCAACGCCTGGCCGCCCAGCGCGCCGAACGCGAAGCCGCCCAATTGCTGCGCCGCCTGCGCACGGTCGACCACGCCGACGGCCCCTGGCTGGAAAGCGGCGGCCGGCGCCTGTTGTCGTTCTGCAGCAACGACTACCTGGGCCTGGCGCAACACCCGCAACTGGTCGCCGCGTTCAAGCGCACGGTTGACGCTGAAGGCGTGGGCAGCACCTCGGCCCATCTGATCTGCGGCCACCGGCGCGACCATGCCGCGCTGGAAGAGGCCTTGGCCGCATGGACCGGGCGCGACCGCGCCCTGCTTTTTTCCACCGGCTACATGGCCAACCTGGGCGTGCTGCAGACGCTGCTCATGCGCGGCGACCTGTGCCTGCAGGACAAGCTCAACCATGCCTGCCTGCTGGATGGCGCGCAGCTTTCCGGCGCCGAGTTGAAGCGCTATCCACACGCCGACGTGGCGGCCGCGGCGCGGCAATTCGCCAGCCGGGGCGAGGCCGCTGCGCTGCTGGCCACCGACGGCGTATTCAGCATGGACGGCGACGTGGCGCCGCTGCGCGAGCTGGCCGATCTATGCACGCGCGAACAGGCCACCTTGATGGTCGACGACGCCCACGGCCTGGGCGTAATGGGCACTGACGGCGCCGGCAGCCTCAGCGTGGCGGGTCTGGGCCAGGATGACGTGCCCGTGCTGATGGCCACGCTGGGCAAGGCGCTGGGTTGCGCCGGCGCATTCGTGGCCGGTTCGGCCTCGCTGATCGACGGCCTCACCCAGCTGGCCCGGCCCTACATCTACACCACCGCGATGCCGCCGGCCGTGGCCGCCGCCGCGCGGGTCGCGGTGCAACTGGCGCAGTCCGAAACCTGGCGCCGCGAAAAACTCGCCGCCAACATCGCCCGCTTCCGCCGTGGCGCCGCCGAACTGGGCCTGCCGCTGCTGCCGTCCTCCAGCGCCATCCAGCCGCTGATGCTGGGCGACGCCGACACCGCCATGGCCGCCTCGCACCACCTGGAACAACACGGCCTGCTGGTCGGCGCCATCCGCCCGCCCACCGTGCCCGCCGGCAAGGCGCGCCTGCGCATCACGCTGTCGGCGGCCCATGACGACGCCCACGTCGATCAGTTGCTGGCCGCGCTGGAAACCCTGCCCGCACCGGCCGCTTCGCCCCGCCGCGTATAATTGCGGGCCTGCTTGCGAAGTTTTCCATGTCGATCGTCAACATTGCCGCCTATAAATTCATCCGCCTGGACGACCTTCCCGGGCTGCGCGAACGCCTGCGCGAACGCTGCGAATCGGCCGCGCTGAAGGGCACCGTCCTGCTGGCGCCCGAAGGCATCAACCTGTTCCTGGCCGGCGGCCGCGAGGGAATCGACCAGTTCCTGGCGCACCTGCATGCCGACGCACGCTTTGCCGACATGGCAGTGAAGGAATCGCTCTCCGACAGCGTGCCGTTCGGCCGCCTGCGGGTGCGCCTGAAGCGCGAAATCATCAGCATGCGCCAGCCGACCATCCAGCCCGAGGGCGGCCGCGCGCCCGCCGTCGATGCCCCCACGTTGCAACGCTGGCTGTCGAGCGGTCACGACGACGACGGCCGCGACGTGGTGCTGCTGGATACCCGCAACGATTACGAAATCGCGCTGGGCCGCTTCAGCGGCGCGGTCGATTACGCCCTGGCCAACTTCACCGCCTTCCCCGCCGCCATCGCCGCCGACCGCCAGCGCTACGCCGGCAAGACCGTGGTGTCGTACTGCACCGGCGGCATCCGTTGCGAGAAAGCCGCGCTGCACATGCAGGCGCTGGGGATGGATCACGTCTACCAGCTCGAAGGCGGCATCCTGAAATACCTCGAACAAACCGACGGCGTGCACTGGCAGGGCGACTGCTTCGTGTTCGACGGACGCGTGGCGGTGGACAAGCGGTTGCTGCCTTCGCCGCCGGCCGCCGAACCAGCTGGCGATGAAGCCCTGTCGAAGCCTGATCTGCCCCCTCTCCCCTGCGGGGAGAGGGCTGGGGAGAGGGGACGCGCTGGCGGCCCTGTTGATGCGAAGCGCGCTCCAATCATCCCCCCCGCAAGCCCCGCCCCCTCTCCTCAATCCTCTCCCCGCAGGGGAGAGGAGGCCAACGCGTGAAGCTTTTTGTCGAAAAGGCAGGCCACGGCCCCGTCCCACTGGTGATGCTGCACGGCTGGGCCATGCACGGCGGCGTGCTGGCGCCGTTAGTGGAGGCGCTCGACGACCAGTGCACAATGTATGTGGTCGACCTGCCCGGCCATGGCTATTCGCGCGACAGCGAACTGCCGCTGGAACCGCGCGCCTGCGCCGCCGCGATCGCGGCGCAGACGCCACCGGCGATATGGCTGGGCTGGTCGCTGGGCGGATTGATCGCGCTCACCGCCGCACTGGACATGCCGCGCCAGGTGCGCGGCCTGGCGATGTTGTGCGCCACGCCGAAATTCGCACGCGACGCCAGCTGGCCGCATGGCGCCGACGAGACGCTGGTCCGTCAGCTGGCGACCGATCTGGAAACCGATTACCACGCCACGCTGGAGCGCTTCCTGGCGCTGGAGGCGATGGGCAGCGCCGATCCGCGCGCAGAATTGCGCCATCTGCGCACACTGGTATTCGAGCGTGGCGAACCGGACCGGCGCGTGCTGCAGGAAGGCATCGCGCTGCTGGAAACCAGCGATCGCCGCGCCGCCCTGCCCGACCTCACCGTACCCAGCACGTGGATCTCCGGTCGCCGCGACCGGCTGGTGCCGCCGCAGGCGATGCAGTGGTCGGCCAGCCAGTGCGCCGGGCACTATCACGACATACCGCAAGCCGGCCACGCGCCGTTCTTCGCCCACGCCGATGCCGTGGCGCAGGCATTGCAGCCCTTGCTGGCCACTTTCGAACGATGAAACCGATGCCATGACCGCGTTCCAGCTCGACCCATCCCGCATAGCCCATCAGTTCGGCCGCGCCGCCGGCACCTACGAAAAGCACGACGTGCTGCAGCGCGAAGTGCAGTCGCTGCTGCTCGATCGTCTGGACTTCTATTTGCAGACGCCGCAGCGCGTGGTGGACATCGGCGCCGGCACCGGCCGCGGCAGCGCGTTGCTGAAACAGCGCTATCCCAAGGCGGAAGTGATCGCCATCGACCTCGCGCTGCCGATGTTGCGCGCCGCGAAAAAACACAGCAGCTGGCGCAAGCCGTTCCTGCGCGTCTGCGCCGAAGCGACCGCCTTGCCATTGGCCGACCACAGCGTCGACGTGCTGCATTCCAACCTCTGTTTCCAGTGGGTCGATACACTGCCGCCGCTGTTCGCCGAATGCGTACGCGTGCTGAAACCCGGCGGCATGCTGGTCTTTTCCAGCTTCGGCCCGGACACGCTGAAGGAGCTGCGCGCGGCCTGGGCCGAGGCCGACCAGCAAGCCCACGTCAGCCGCTTCCTGGACATGCACGACGTGGGCGATGCGGTACTGGCCGCGGGCCTGCGCGACCCGGTGCTCGACGTGTGCCGCTACACCCTCACCTACAGCGAACCGCGCAAGCTGCTGCAGGATCTGCAGGGCCTGGGCGCCACCAACGCCGACCGCGCGCGCGAGCGCGGCCTCACCGGCAAGGCGCGCTACCAGCGCATGCTGGAAGCGTACGAGTCCATGCGTTTGGACGGCCATATCCCGGCCACCTGGGAAGTGGTCACCGCGCACGCATGGGGGCCGCCGCAAGGACAGGCGCGGCGCGGCGCAGGCGGTGTCGAGATCGCCAGTTTCTCGGTCGACAGCCTGCGCGGTTCGCGGCGCTGACCTGAGCCCCGCGCGCTCCCCGCTCGCATCGCGTTCACACCACCGCGGCTTATCCTTGAAGACATTGTTTTCGATGCAGGGAGCCGCGATGAAGTTGCAAGGCAAGGTGGCATTGGTGACCGGCGGCGCGCAGGGTATCGGCCGCGCCATCGCCACGCGGCTGGCGCAGGAAGGCGCCGCTGTCATCATCGAGGATCTGTCGGACAACCCGCGCGCCGAGGAGACCCTGCAGGAGCTGCAGGCGATGGGCGCCAAGACGGCACTGCTGGTCGGCGACGTGGGCAAGGTGGCCGATGGCCAGCGTGTGATCCGCGAAGGCGTGGCCGCGATGGGCCGCATCGACATCCTGGTCAACAACGCCGGCGTGGAGCGGCGCGCCGGCTTCCTGGACGCCAGCGAAGCCGATTACGACCTGGTGATGCACGTCAACCTGAAAGGCCCGTTCTTCATCACCCAAGCCTTCGCCAGGCATGTGCGCGAACGCGGTGGCGACGGCCGGGTGATCAACATCAGCTCGGTGCACGAGGAATTGCCGTTTCCGCATTTCGCCAGCTATTGCGCCAGCAAGGGCGGCCTGAAAATGCTGACGCGCGACCTGGCCATCGAGCTGGCGCCGCTGGGCATCACCATCAACAACATCGCGCCGGGCGCGATCAAGACGCCGATCAACGCCGAGCTGATGGACGACCCCGCACTACTGAAGGCGCTGCGCGCGAACATCCCGCTGAAGCGGCTGGGCACGCCGGAGGACGTGGCCGGCGTGGCGGCCTTCCTGGCCAGCGACGATGCGGCGTATATCACCGGCACCACGGTGGGCATCGACGGCGGCCTGCTGTGGAACTACCACGAACAGTGAGCCGGCGATGACCGTACTGGACCCGCATGCCAACGCCGAGCGCGCCGCCCGCGCCGCACCGGCCGACACGCTCACACCAGCCGATCGCTATCAGGAGCTGTTCGTGGCGGTGCAATCGGGCCGCGTGTTCGAAGACAGCAAGACCTTCGTCGATTGCGCGCCGCGCGGCGACCCCGAGAAAATACTGGACGCCTACCGCTGCCAGAGCGACGCGGCGGATTTCGATCTCAAGGCGTTCGTGAAACAGCATTTCTCGCCGCCGGAAGTCCATCACAGCCACTACGTCTCGACACCCGGCCAGCCGCTGCGGGACCACATCGACGGCTTGTGGAACGTGCTCACGCGGCAGCCGCGCGAGCACCCCGCGCACAGCTCCATCCTGCCCCTGCCCAACCCCTACGTGGTGCCGGGCGGGCGCTTCAGCGAGCTGTACTACTGGGATTCCTATTTCACCATGCTGGGCCTGGCCGAAAGTGGGAGGCAGGATCTGCTGCGCGACATGGCCAACAATTTCGCCTACCTGATCGACACCTACGGCCACGTGCCCAACGGCAACCGCAGCTATTACCTCAGCCGCTCGCAACCGCCGGTGTTCGCGTTGATGGTGGAGTTGTTCGAGCACAGCGGCATCTGCGCGGCGATGGAATACCTGCCGCGGCTGCGCAAGGAATACACCTACTGGATGGACGGTGCCGACGACCTGCGCCCCGGCGACGCCCACCGCCACTGCGTGCGGCTGGAGGACGGCAGCCTGCTCAACCGCTACTGGGATGACCGCGACACACCGCGCGAAGAGTCCTACCTGGAAGACGTGACCACGGCCAAACAATCCTCACGTCCGGTGCACGAGGTCTACCGCGAACTGCGTGCCGGCGCCGCCTCCGGCTGGGATTTCAGTGCCCGCTGGTGCGACGACGATGCCAGCCTGGCCAGCATCCGTACCACCTCGATCCTGCCGGTCGATCTGAACGCGCTGCTGTACAAGCTCGAAGGGCAGATCGGCCTGCTCAGCCACGCCAACGGCCAGCGTGAACAGGGCGAAGCCTTCCAGGAAAAGGCCCGCGCCCGACGCGCGGCGATCGACAAGATGTTGTGGAACGAAGAGGCCGGCGCCTACCTCGACTACGACTGGCAGCGGCAGGCACCGCGCACCGCACTGAACGCGGCCACCGCCACACCGCTGTACATCAACATCGCCACCCGCGAGCAGGCCCGGCGCGTGGGCGAAGCGCTTCGCGCGCGATTGCTGCAGGACGGTGGCATCGGCACCAGCGAAAGCATCAGCGGCCAGCAATGGGACCAACCCAACGGCTGGGCGCCACTGCAATGGCTGGCCATCGGCGGCCTGCGCCATTACGACGACCCGCTGGCCGACGAGATCGCCAAACGCTGGCTGCACACGGTCGGCAGCCTGTATCAGCGCGAAAGCAAATTGGTCGAAAAATACGTGGTGATGAAACAGGACGACTGCGCCGTGGGCGGTGGCGGCGGCGAATACCCGCTGCAGGACGGCTTCGGCTGGACCAACGGCGTCACCCGCCGCCTGCTGCGCGAAGACCCGGCCAACGAAGCCAATACCGCGAAAGCCGCCAGCCGGAATTGATCGGCGTTCGCTACGGCTGGCGCGGCCGGGATCCCGGATGCCGGAAACAACCGACCAGATGGTCGTTGATCATGCCCGTCGCCTGCAGCAGCGAGTAGCAGATGGTGCTGCCCACGAAGCGGAAGCCGCGCTTCTTCAGCGCCTTGCTCATGCGGTCGGAAAGCGCGGTGCTGGCGGGCACCTCGGACGGTTCACGCCAGTGGTTCACCAGCGGCTTGCCGTCGACGAAGGACCACAGGTACGCGTCGAGGCTGCCGAACTCGTCAATCACCTCGAGCGCGGCAATCGCGTTGCCGCGGGTGGATGAGACTTTCAGGCGGTTGCGGATGATGCCGGGATCGAGCAGGCGCTTTTCCAGCGCGCGGTCCGTCATCGCGGCGACGCGGGCGATCTCGAAATCGTGGAACGCCTTGCGGTAGTTGTCGCGCTTGGTCAGCACGGTGCGCCAGGACAAGCCGGCTTGGGCGCCTTCGAGGCAGAGGAACTCGAACAGCGCGCGGTCATCGTGCAGCGGCACGCCCCATTCGGTGTCGTGGTAGTCGCGCATCAGCGCGTCGCTGCCGGCCCAGGCGCAACGCACGGGATTCGAGGGGACGCTCATGGAAACAGGCCTGGCGGGAAAGCGATCATGTTGCCACACGCTGCCGCCACCAAAGGCTCAGGCCGCCGCGTTGTCGGTGATCGACCACGCGATCGATTCGCCCGCACGCATCGGCCGGCAGGTGGCGCCGGCCATGGGGAACTCGTCGGGCACCTGCCAGAGCGTGCGCTCAAGCGTGAGCCGATCCAGGTTGCGTGGCAGACGATAGAAATCCGGGCCGTGGAAGCTGGCAAAGGCTTCGAGCTGATCCAGCTTGCCGGCCTGCTCGAACGCTTCGGCGTACAGCTCGATCGCCGCGTGGGCGGTGTAGACGCCGGCGCAGCCGCAGGCCGCTTCCTTCGCTTCGCGGATGTGTGGCGCGCTGTCCGTGCCGAGGAAGAAATGCGGGTTGCCACTGGTGGCCGCCTGCAGCAGCGCCGCGCGATGGGTTTCGCGCTTCAACACCGGCGCGCAGTAGTTGTGCGGCCGGATGCCGCCCTCGAACAGCGCATTGCGATTGAGCAGCAGGTGATGCGCGGTGATGGTGGCGGCCACGTTGGCCGGCGCGGTGCTGATGAAATCGACGGCGTCGCGGGTGGTGATGTGTTCCAGCACCATGCGCAGGGTCGGAAATTTTTCACGCAGCGGCATCAGGTGACGCTCGATGAAGACGCGCTCGCGATCGAAGATGTCAACCGCCGGATCGGTGACCTCGCCGTGCATCAGCAACGGCAGCTGATGTTTCTCCATCGCCTCCAGCACGGGATAGACGTGGGCCAGATCGCGCACACCCGCTTGCGAATTGGTGGTGGCGCCGGCCGGGTAATACTTCACCGCGAAAACGCTGTCGCTGGCGGCGGCGCGGGCAATCTCGTCGACCGTGGTGGTTTCCGTGAGGTACAGCGTCATCAACGGCTGGAAGCGCGAGCCGTTCGGCAGGCTGGCGAGAATGCGCCGGCGGTAATCCTCGGCCTGGGCCACGGTGGTTACCGGCGGCTTGAGGTTGGGCATCACGATGGCGCGGGCGAACCGCTTTGCCGTATGCGCGATGACCGACGCCAGCGCCTCGCCATCGCGCAGGTGCAGGTGCCAGTCGTCGGGGCGGATGATTTCCAGGCGCGTAGGGCTCATGCGTGCGGGCTCGAAACGGGTGAAGGGATGGAAGTCGCCGTGCAACGGACGGCGACGTGATTCCGCCCATGGTATCGCGGCGGGGTGCAACGCCGCTCTGCCGCACTACTGAGGAAGGTCCGAGCAAGTCGTCATCCCAGCGAAAGCTGGGATCCAGTGCCTCGGCAACCTCTTGAGGACACTGGATTCCAGCTTTCGCTGGGATGACGAGCAAACGCTTGTTCAGACCGTCCCTAAAACGGCTCGCACCGATGGCGGGCAGCGCACGCCACTTCGCTGCGGCACGCTACACTGCGCCACCTTCCGTATCGCCCCATCATGACCATTTCCCCCTCTCCGCAACGCGGCGCGCTGTTCGCGTTGATCGGCACCATCCTGATCTGGGCCTACAGCTGGGTGGTGATGAAACAGGTGCTGGCATACGCCGGACCGTTCCACTTCGCGGCGCTGCGCTATCTGCTGGGCGCCGGCGTGTTGTTTACGGCCTTGCTGCTGTTGCGCCAATCGCTGCGGCCGCCACCGTTGCTGCCCACGCTGGCGATCGGCCTGTGCCAGACCGCCGCGTTCCAGGGGCTGGAACAGTGGGCGCTGATGGACGGCGGCGCCGGCCATGTGGCGTTGCTGGCCTACACGATGCCGTTCTGGGCGGTGTTCCTGGCGTGGCTGGTGCTGGGCGACCGCCCCACCGCGCGTCACTGGGTTGGCGTGGCGCTGGCCGCGATCGGCCTGGTCTGCATCATCGAACCCTGGCACGAGCTGGGCAGCGCGCTGAGCACCACGCTGGCGATCGCCGGCGGCGCGGCTTGGGCGGCCGGCACGGTGCTCAGCAAGCGCATGTTCCAGCGCCACGCGCCGTCGGTGCTGAACCTCACGGCATGGCAGATGCTCTTGGGCGGCATGGCGCTGGGCGTGCTGGCACTGGTGACGCCGGAGCGCGACATCGAGTGGAGTGGCGCCTTCATCGCCGGCCTGGCCTACAGCGTGCTGTTGGCGTCCAGCCTGGCGTGGTGGCTGTGGTCCATCGTGCTGCAGCGCCTGCCGACCACCGTGGCCAGCGTCTCCAGCCTGGGCGTGCCCATCGTCAGCGTGGTGCTGGCGTGGCTGATCCTGCACGAACGACCGTCGTTGATGGAGTGGGTCGGCATCGTGCTGGTGCTGCTGGGATTGCTGGCGATCAGCGGTGTCGGCGCACGTCGCGCCGGCCGCTGAAGGTTCTGTGGGAGCGGCTTCAGCCGCGATGCTTTTGCTTTGGAGCTCTGGAGCCAGAGCATCGCGACTGAAGTCGCTCCCACAGCGCATTCACCAAGGCAACGCCGCAAGGTCGATATTGCCGCCGGTAAGCACCACGCCCACGCAGCGGCCTGCGAAGCGTTCGGGCCGCTTCAGTATCGCCGCCAGCACGGTGGCGCTGGACACTTCGACCAGCACTTTCAGCTCGCGCCACAACAGCTGCATCGCGGCCACGGTTTCGTCGTCGGTCACGGTGATGACCTCGACATGGTGCGCGCGCAGCGCCTCCAGGTTGTGCTCGCCCACCAACGCACGCAGGCCGTCGCAAAGCGTGTCGGGTACGACGGTGGTGACCCGCGAACCCTGCGCCAGCGATCGCGCCGCGTCATCGGCACCGGCCGGTTCGGCGCCGAACAGCGCCAGCGTCGGATCCAGCGCATGCGCAGCAATCGCCACGCCGGTGGCCAGCCCCCCACCGCCCACCGGCGTCATCAAGGTGTCGATGTCCGGCACCTGCTGCAACAGCTCCAGCGCCAGCGTGCCCTGCCCCGCCATCACCCGGGTGTCGGCATAGGGGTGCACGAAGACGGCGCCGGTCTGGCGCTGCAATTCGGCGGCCGTCGCCTCGCGCGCAGCCTGCGTGGGGGCGCAGCGATGCACGGTGCCGCCGGCGCGTTCGATCGCCTCGACCTTGGCACGCACCGCGCCCTCGGGAATCACCACGTGCGCCGCGATGCCACGCGTGGCTGCGGCCAGCGCCAGCGCGTTGCCGTGGTTGCCGGACGAATGCGTGATCACGCCGCGCGCGGCCTGATCATCGTCCAGCGCCCACACCGCGTTGCAGGCGCCGCGAAACTTGAAAGCGCCGCTGCGCTGCAGGTTTTCGCACTTGAAATGCAGCCGCGCGCCGGCCAACGTGTCCAGCGCGTCGCTGCGCAGCACCGGTGTGAGCTGCGCATACGGCGCGATGCGCGCAGCGGCGGCACGGATATCGTCGAGGGTGGGGAGTGCGTCGCGATTCATGCCGAGGCCACGGCGTCCATGTCGATTTCCACGCCGCAGCGGAAGCGACGCTCGGCGCCCGGCATCAACCGGATCGTGTCGGCACACTCGGGCCGGTTGAACGCGTTGGCCATGCATTCCATCGGCTCCAGCGCCACCGCGCCGCGCACGTCGCGCGTCACCGTGTCGGCGGTGAAGGCGTGCATCATGCCGCGCTCCTGCCACACCGCAATGCCCACACCACTGGCCGGGTCGCGCAAATAGGTGCGGATGCGCCCGTCCGTTTCCGGCTCCAGGTCGGTGTAGCCCTGGTCGATGATGGCGTCGTCGATGCGCCGCGGCACGCGGAAATCCAGCGCGGGCGCGTCATCCAGCGCCACGTACGCGGGCGCGCCGGGCAACGCGATGAGGTTGGCGTCGGTGTGGATCAGCGTTTGCGCGGGTATCTGCAGCTGCCAGTCGTCCACCTCGCCGGCCGGCAGGCGGAAGTACGGATGCCAGCCGAAAAAGCACGGCGCGGCGCTGTCGCCCACGTTGCGCATGGCCGCTTCCAGCGTGAGCCCCTGCGCGTCCAACGTGTAGGTGATGCTGAGGTCAATCGCGTGCGGGTAACCCGGCTGCGGCCGGATCGACGACGTCGCCAAGGTCAGCTGCGCGCGCTGCTCGTCGGCCGACAAGGCAACGATGTCGAAATCCACGCCGCGCACGAAGCCGTGACGGCTGGCGCGCTGATCGCCCACCACGCCCGGCTGCAGATCCTGCGCCTGGCCATCGAATTCATAGCGCGCGGCGGCAATGCGGCCACCGAACGGCACCATGATGGCGAAACGCGAACTCGGCCGGCTGACGATCTCGGCGGCATCACGATAGCCGTCGGCGAGGTCGTGCAGTACGCCGCTGACCATGATCTTGAAGGTGAGCAAGGCCGCGCCGTGGCGGGCAATCTGCACGTGCCGTTGCTGCGCTTGGTCGGTCAGCACCAGGACGGTTTGCTCGTCCCACAAGACCTCTTCGACGGTATAGCGCGTCATCGGATGCTCCTGTCGCGAAAAGGCCCATGTTAGCCTGATCGCCTCTCACACCCATCTGTTTTCCGCATGAATGCCCGCCCTGAACAACTTGCCGCCCCCACCCGTCTGGACGCTTACCGCGCGCCGGCGTGGCGCGTCGAAACGGTCGAACTGGACTTCGACCTGGCCATCGACACCACCGAAGTCACCGCGCGATTGCACTTGCGTCGCGACCCCGCACAGACGCAACCGCTGCGTCTGGATGGCGAAAACCTAGAGTTGCTGTCGATCACGCTCGACGGCACCACGCTTCCACCCGACGCCTTCCGCTACGCCAGCAACGTGCTGGAGGTGGACGGCGCGCGCGATGGCAGCGTGCTGGAAACCCGCGTACGCCTGCGCCCCGCGGCCAATACCGCGCTGGAGGGGCTCTATCTTTCCGGGTCGGCCGAGGCGGGTTTCCTGCTGACCCAATGCGAGGCCGAAGGGTTTCGGCACATCACGTTCTTCCCTGATCGGCCGGACGTGCAGGCGCGCTACACCGTCACCCTGCGCGCCGATCGCGATCGCTTCCCGGTGCTGCTGGCCGGCGGCAATCCCGATGGCGCCGGCGTACTGGACGATGGCCGGCACTGGGCGCGTTTCGCCGATCCGCACCCGAAACCCAGCTACCTGTTCGCCGTGGTGGCCGGCCGCCTGCAGTCGATCGAACGTGACTACGTCACCGCCGAGGGCCGCGCGGTCACGCTGAAAATCTGGTCGGAGGCCGACGTCATCGATCGCTGCGATTACGCGATGGATGCGCTGGAGCGCTCGATGCGCTGGGACGAGCAGACCTACGGCCGCAACTACGACCTGGATGTTTTCCACGTGGTTGCCACCCACGATTTCAACATGGGCGCGATGGAGAACAAGGGCCTCAACATCTTCAACGCGAAGTACCTGCTGGCCGACCCCGACTCCAGCACGGACGACGAGTACCGCCACGTGGAATCGGTGATCGCGCACGAGTATTTCCACAACTGGAGCGGCAACCGGGTGACCTGCCGCGACTGGTTCCAGCTGTCGCTGAAGGAAGGGCTCACGGTGTTCCGCGAGCAGAGCTTCTCGGCGGACATGAACTCCACGTCGCTGAAGCGCATCGAGGACGTATCGCTGCTGCGCCGCGCCCAGTTCCCCGAGGACGCCGGCCCGCTTGCCCATCCCGTGCGCCCGGCGCAGTACAGCGAGATCAACAATTTCTACACCGCCACGGTGTACGAGAAAGGCGCCGAACTGGTGCGCATGCTGGCCGGCCGCCTGGGTCCCGAGGGTTTCCGACGCGGCATGGACCTGTACTTCGCGCGCAACGATGGCCGCGCCGCCACGCTGGAGGATTTTCTTGGTGCGCTGGGCGAAGCCAACCACACCGACCTCGGCCCCTACCTGGCGTGGTACGGCCAGGCCGGCACGCCCCGCCTGCATGCACACGGCGAGTACGACGAAGCCCGCCGCAGCTATGCGCTGACCTTGCGCCAGCACACACCAGCCACGTCAGGCCAGCCACAAAAACAGGCCCTGCCCATTCCGGTGAAGCTGGCGCTGTTCGACGACGACGGGCGGATGACGGCCTTGCATCTGGACGGCCAGACGGCCAAACCGCAAACCGAGTGCGTGGTGGTGTTGGAGGCGGACGAGCAGACCTTCATCTTCCGGGGCGTGCCGACGGCACCGGTGCCGTCGCTGCTGCGCGGCTTTTCCGCGCCGGTGATCCTGGAGTACGACTACGACGCCACCGAACTGGCGCTGCTACTGCGCCACGACCCTGACGGCTTCAACCGTTGGGAGGCCAGCCAGCAACTGGCCACGCTGGCCTATGTCGAGCTGCGCGATGGCGGCGCCAGCCACGCACTGGAGGCGTGGCTCGACGCGTTGTCTGTCTTGTTCGCCCACAACGATGTCGAGCCCGCCCTGCTGGCCAACCTGCTGACGCCACCGAGCGAAGTGGAGTGGGCCGAGCGGGAGGCCAGCGTCGACCCGGCCCGCATCCACGCCTTGCGCCAGCAACTGCAGCGGCAGCTGGCGGAGCGCATCGGCGCCGAGGCGCTGCATCAGCGTTATCTGGCGCTGGCCGGCGAAGCCAGCCTTTCCCTCGATGCCGCCAGTCAGGCCCGACGCCGGCTGAAACAGCGCGTGCTGGAACTGCTGTGCCTGATCGACCCCGGCGTGGCGCAGCCACTTGCCGCTACCCAATACGCCAGCGCACCTGGCATGACTGATCGGCTTGGCGCGTTGATGGCCTTGTTGCGCAGCGACGCCGCGCAGGCACCGGCGGCGCTGGCGCACTATCGCCAGCGCTATGCCGACAACGCGCTGGCATTGGACAAATGGTTCATGGCGCAGGCACAGGTGCCGGGCGAGACGGCGCTGGATCGCGTGTTGACGCTGGAGCGTGACGCCTCGTTCACCCTGAAGAATCCCAACCGCGTGCAGTCGCTGCTGGGTGCATTCGTGCGCGCCAACCCCAGCGGTTTCCACCGTGCGGATGGCGCGGGTTACCGCTTCCTGGCCGAGCGACTGGTGCAGCTAGATGCGCTCAACCCTCAGGTAGCCGCGCGGCTGGCTACCGCTTTCAACGGCTGGCAACGGCTGGAGCCGGGCCGTCGTGAAGCGGCCCGCAGGGTCATCGAGGACCTGGCCAATCGCGAGGGGTTGTCACGCAACCTGCGCGAAATCGTGGCCAACGTACGGAAGCAGTAGTCCGTCGCAAGGGGCTGGATCAGGCGGGCAGATGGTCCAGCGCCTCGCGCAGGTTGTTCATGCGCGAAACCAGTCGTGGCAGCAGGCTGGAGCTTTCCTCGCCCGCGCGCTCCTCGATATTTTCCATGGCCAGTTCCACCCGGCCCATTTCGATCAACAGATCGTGATGGGCATACACCGGTTCAAAATCGAAGTTCATGGTCAAACGTCCTCCCTGGGTTGCCGTGCCTGCTGCAACCGGCATGCCAAAAAGAGGGGGAGATCCGCTCACGAGCGGAAATGTAGGCCTCGGCTGCCGTGGAGTGTCAGCTGTTGCCGCTATTGGACACAAACTCCCGCGCCAGTCACTGCGTGTTCACGCGCGCGGAGTAAATATCGACTGAAGCTTCAAGACCGCCGCTTGGCCTTGAACGCGCCAGTTTTCACGGCTTCTGGCGTCCGGCAACACGGTCATCCTGGATTCCCCCTGTTCCTGAGACCGCCGGACGCCAGATCTAAGCAGCCCCCAGACCCCGCGCTTGCGCGGGGTCTGGCTTTTCCGGCTCCGCAACCCGCGCTTGCGCGGGGTCTGGCTTTTCCAGCTCCGCAACCCGCGCTTGTCGCGGGTCTGGTTTTTCCGGCTCCGCAAAAGGCGACGGCACCCCAAAGGGTGCCGTCTAGGCTTCCTTTCCCGGTACGCGATCAAACCCCTGTCGTTCGATCTCGGCGCGCCGGGCGCAGCGTCTGCCCGGGAAAGTGCAGCCCGGGAAAAGCAGGATGCGTGCCAGCACAGCCAACTCCTGCCGCAACGGGTTGATGGCAGTACCATTGCGCGTATTTCGTCACCTTTTGCACGACCAGGGCAGTTTCATGCGTCATCCCACCCACTACGACGTCATCGTGATCGGCGGCGGCCATGCCGGCACCGAAGCAGCGCTTGCCGCCGCGCGCACCGGCGCGCGCACGCTGTTGCTCAGCCACAACATCGAGACGATCGGGCAGATGAGCTGCAACCCTGCCATCGGCGGGATCGGCAAAGGCCACCTGGTGAAGGAGGTCGATGCGCTGGGCGGTGCGATGGCGCACGCCGCCGACCGTGCCGGCATCCAGTGGCGCACCCTGAATGCGTCGAAAGGCCCCGCCGTGCGCGCCACCCGCTGCCAGGCCGATCGTGGGCTGTACAAGGCGGCGATCCGCCACATTGTGGAAACCCAGCCCAACCTGGATCTGTTCCAGCAGGCGGTGGACGACCTCATCATCGAGAACGGCCGCGTCTGCGGCGTGGTCACGCAGATGGGCTTGTCGTTTGGCGCGCGGGCGGTGGTGCTTACCGCCGGCACCTTCCTCGCCGGCAAGATCCACATCGGGCCGGCGCAATACGCCGGCGGCCGCGCTGGCGATCCACCTTCCAGCGCATTGGCCGCGAAACTGCGCGAGTTGCCGATCGCCACGGACCGCCTGAAGACCGGCACGCCGCCGCGCATCGACCAGCGCAGCATCGATTTCAGCACGCTGCAGGAACAGCCCGGCGACTCTCCGGCACCTGTATTTTCCTACCTCGGCACCCGCGACGAACACCCGCGCCAGGTCAGCTGCTGGATCACCCACACGTCCGAGCACACCCACGAACTGATCCGCGGCGCGCTGGACCGCTCACCGCTGTACACCGGCCAGATCGAGGGTATCGGCCCGCGCTATTGCCCGTCGATCGAGGACAAGGTGGTGCGCTTCGCGGAGAAGTCCTCGCACCAGATCTTCATCGAGCCCGAAGGGCTGGACACCTTCGAGATCTACCCCAACGGCATCTCCACCTCGCTGCCGTTCGACGTGCAGCTGGCGCTGGTGCGCTCGATCAAGGGTTTCGAGAACGCGCACATCACCCGTCCGGGCTACGCCATCGAATACGATTATTTCGACCCGCGCGGACTCAACCCGTGGCTGGAGACCAAGACGATCCCCGGCCTGTACTTCGCCGGCCAGATCAACGGCACCACCGGCTACGAGGAAGCGGCCGCGCAAGGGCTGATCGCCGGCATGAACGCTGCGCTGGCCGTGCAAGGCAAGGCGCCGTGGTATCCGCGCCGCGACGAGGCCTACATCGGCGTGCTGATCGACGACCTCACCAGCAATGGCACCATCGAGCCGTACCGCATGTTCACCTCGCGCGCGGAATACCGGCTGCACCTGCGCGAGGACAACGCCGACCTGCGCCTCACCGAAACCGGCCACGCGCTGGGCGTGGTGCCGCAGGCGCGCTTCGATGCGCTGCGCGCCAAACGCGAGGCCGTCGAGCGCGAAATGCAGCGGCTGGGCGGTTTGTGGGCCGGCCCCAACAATGGATTCGGGGCGGCCGTCGAACGCGAACTTGGCATTGCGGTGAGCCGCGAAACCAGCGCCGCGGATCTGCTGCGCCGGCCGGAAATCGACTACGCCCAGCTCACTGCCATCACCGAATTCGGCCCTGCCGTGGCGCGCGACGACGTGGCCGCGCAGGTCGAGGTGCAGATCAAGTACGCTGGCTACCTCGAACGCCAGCGCGAGGAGATCGAGCGCCAGCGGCGCCACGAGCACACCGCCATTCCCGCCAGCTTCGACTACGACAAGGTGCGCGGGCTGTCCGCCGAAGTGCTGCTGAAGCTGAAGCGCACGCTGCCCGCCACCGTCGGCCAGGCGGCCCGCGTCAGCGGCGTGACTCCCGCCGCCATTTCGTTGCTGCTGGTGCATCTGAAACGTCGCGACGCGGCCTGACTTCCGGAGTTTCCGGTCACATCGCCTCCGCCTGCGCATGGCATCATGGCCGGCATCACCAAGCAGGAACATGCACGATGGAAGTCTGGATCGGTCGGGACGGTGAGCGCCACGGCCCGTATACGGAAGCCGATATCCGCCAATGGCTGGCCAGCGGGGAAGTCAGCCCCGCCGACCTGGGCTGGTACGAAGGGCTGGCCGACTGGCAACCGCTGTCGGTGCTTTTCCCCCAGGCGCAACCCGAAACCTCCGACGCCCCGCGGGTGCCGCCGCTGCCGACCATCAACGACAGCGCACTGGAGGACGTGGCCAGTTTCTGGAAGCGCCTCGGCGCCTGGATCATCGACTATCTCATCCTGTTGCTGCCCACCGCCCTGATCGCCCTGTCGATGGGTGCGCCGGCCGCGTTCGAGCACTTCATGAGCCAGGTGGAAAGCGGCATCGCCCCGATGGTGGCAATGGCCGACTATTCCCGCACGGTGCGGCCGGCGGCGATGTGGTCGCTGCTGGTGGGCTTCCTCTATTACGCGTTTTTCGAGTGCTCACGGTGGCAAGCCACGCCGGGCAAGCTGGCGCTCGGACTGCGCGTTACCGACATGGATGGCCAGCGCCTCGGCTTCGCCCGCAGCGCGCTGCGCAATGCGGTCCGGCTGGCCAACGCGATTACCGCGCTGATTCCGCTGATCAGCTATCTGACGGTCGCCTGGACCTCGCGTCACCAGGGCCTGCACGACATGCTGGCAAAAACCCTGGTGTTGAACGGCCGCGCCAGCGACGCAGGCAACCCCTCATCGCCGCCCGGCAACAGCAACACGTTCAGTGCCTGACCGGCATCGGCGCCGTCGCCCTGAAGCACGGCGCCCGAGCGAGACCCCTCGAATCCGCGGCCGAACTGATCCGCGCGCCGCGCGCTGAACAGCGTTGGCCTGCTTGTTATCATCGGCGGTTCGACCACAGTGAACCGACGCCACGCGCCGTCGCCAGGAATTGAAAGCCACCCATGCTCAGCATCGAACAACGCATCGCCAACGATATCGCCGCCAGGACCGAACAGGTTCGCGCCGCCGTGGATCTGCTCGATGGCGGCGCCACCGTGCCGTTCATCGCGCGCTATCGCAAGGAAGTCACCGGCGGGCTCGACGACACGCAACTGCGCCTGCTGGAAGATCGCCTGCACTACCTGCGCGAGATGGAAGACCGGCGCGCGGCGATCCTGGCCAGCATCGAGGAACAGGGCAAGCTCACCGACGCGCTGAAAAGCGACTTGCTCGCGGCCGACACCAAGGCGCGGCTGGAAGATCTGTACCTGCCGTACAAACCCAAGCGCCGCACCAAGGCGCAGATCGCCCGTGAAGCCGGGCTGGAACCGCTGGCGCTGGGCCTGCGCAACGACCCCACGCAAACGCCGGAAGCCTTCGCCGAGGCCTTCGTCGATACGGAAAAAGGTGTGGCCGACGTACGCGCGGCGCTGGACGGCGCCCGCGCCATCCTGATGGAAAGCATCGCCGAGGATGCCGCGCTGGTCGGCGAGCTGCGCGACTGGCTGTGGAGCAAGGGCCAGATCCGCGCCAAGCTGGTTGAAGGCAAGGAGGCGGCAGGCGCGAAATTCCGCGACTACTTCGATCACGTCGAACCGATCGGCAAGATCCCCTCGCATCGTCTGCTGGCGTTGATGCGTGCGCGCAATGAAGGCGTGCTGGAGCTGGAACTGGCGCCCGATACCGACGCCGACCAGGGCCACGCCGAGGCCGAAGGCCGCGTGGCCGCCCGCGCCGACATCCACAACCGCGGCCGCGCTGCCGATGCCTGGCTACGCGAAACCGTGCGCCTGACCTGGCGCGTGAAACTGCATCTGCACCTGACCCTGGACCTGTTCGGCCGCGTGCGCGAAGGCGCCGAGGACGAAGCGATCCGTGTCTTCGGCGACAACCTGAAAGACCTGATGCTGGCCGCACCGGCCGGCGCCAAAACCGTGATGGGCCTGGACCCGGGCATCCGCACCGGCTGCAAGGTGGCCGTGGTCGATCCCACCGGCAAACTGCTGGCCACCGACACCATCTATCCGCTGGAGCCGCGACGACAGTGGACCGAATCGCTGGCCGCGCTGGCGCGGCTGTGCAAGCAGCACGGCGTGGACCTGATCGCCATCGGCAACGGCACCGCCTCGCGCGAAACCGACAAGCTGGCCGCCGAACTCATCAAGGGCCTCGCCAAGACCCACCCGGAGCACAAGCTGTCGAAGGTGGTGGTGAGCGAGGCCGGCGCCTCGGTGTATTCCGCCTCGGAAACCGCGGCAAAGGAATTCCCCAACCTCGACGTGAGCCTGCGCGGCGCCGTGTCGATCGCGCGCCGGCTGCAGGATCCGCTGGCCGAACTGGTGAAGATCGAACCCAAGGCCATCGGCGTGGGCCAGTATCAACACGACGTGAACCAGATCAAGCTGGCGCGCGCACTGGACGCCCGCGTGGAGGATTGCGTCAACGCGGTCGGCGTGGACGTGAACACCGCTTCGGCCGCGCTGCTGTCGCGGGTAGCCGGCCTTTCCGCCAGCGTGGCTGAAAACGTGGTGAAGCACCGCGACGGCAACGGCCCGTTCGCCAACCGCAAGGCGCTGCTGAAAGTGCCGCGGCTGGGCGACAAGGCGTTCGAGCAGTGCGCCGGCTTCCTGCGCGTATCCAACGGCGACAATCCGCTGGACGCCAGCGCGGTGCATCCGGAGGCCTACCCGGTGGTCGAGCGCATCATCGCGCAGTGCGGCCGCGAGGTGAGAAGCGTCATCGGCGACGCCAGCTTCCTGCGCGCGCTGAAGCCCGAACAGTTCACCGACGAAAAGTTTGGCGTGCCCACCGTGCGCGACATCCTGAAGGAGCTGGAAAAGCCCGGCCGCGATCCGCGCCCCGAATTCGTGGCGCCTACTTTCGCCGAAGGCGTGGAGGACGTGAAGGATCTCAAGCCCGGCATGATCCTCGAAGGCCGCGTCACCAACGTGGCCGCCTTCGGCGCATTCGTCGACATCGGCGTGCACCAGGACGGGCTGGTCCATGTGTCGGCGCTGTCGCACACCTTCGTCAAGGATCCGCGTGATGCGGTGAAGGCCGGCGACATCGTCAAGGTCAAGGTTATGGAAGTCGACCTGCCGCGCCAGCGCATCGGGCTGAGCATGCGACTGGATGACGAACCGGGCCAGGCGCGCGGCGGCAAACCGGCGGGCAATGGCGAGCCGTCGTCACGTGGCGGCGCCCGCGATGGGCGCGGCGGCACACGCTCCGGCGGCGGTGTGCCCAAGCCGACCACCCCTCCCGCGAACAGCGCTTTTGCCGATGCGTTGGCCAAGGCGCGCGAGCGCTGACGCCGCGCCCCGGCCGCCGTGCACCGCAGCATGCGCTTCCGTATGGATTGGATTAACGTAACTCGGACATAACAAGTTTTCCGATCAGGAGTGCTTCCATGCCGCGTTCTCGTTATCTCGCCGGGGCCATTTCCGCAGCACTGCTATTCAGCGCCAGTGCCAGCGCCGCCCAGTTCAGCAACGTCGTCGTTTTTGGTGACAGCCTCAGCGACAGCGGCAACCTTTCCATGTTCGCGCAATCGCCGGTGCCCATGCGGTTCACCACCAACCCTGGCACCACCACGATCGAAAACGTGGCGACGGATCTGGGCTTCCAGCTGGCACCCTCTCTTGCCGGCGGCAGCGACTACGCGTGGGGCGGCGCCGGCGTCAACACCAACTCGCCGGGTACGCCTGCAGGCGTACCGACGCTTACATCGCAAATCGATGGCTATCTGGCGGCCGGCGCAGTGGATGGCAAGGCGCTTTATTCGGTCTGGGGTGGTGCCAACGATATTTTCTATCACGCCACCGCCGCAGGTGCCGGCGCGACCGCGCAGCAGTTGATCGCTGCCAATACAGCGGGCTTGCCGGCCACGACGGCCGCACAGGTGGCCGCACAGATCAGTTCGCAGGTCATGGCGACCGCCGGCGTCAGTTCGTTCGAAACGGCCGAGCAGGTGCAGGCCAATGTCGCCGCCGCCGCGCAGCAGGAGGTCAAGCTGATCGGCGAGCTGCAGGCCGCGGGCGCCACCAACATCCTGGTGTTCAACCTGCCCAACGTGGGCATCACGCCCTCGGCCAGGTCGCAGGGCGCGGAAGCGGCCGCCTCGCTGAGCGGCTTGAGCCTGATCTTCAACGGCCAGCTCAACGCCGGTATTTCGCGGTTGGGCACCGGCATCATCCCGATCAACACCTACAGCCTGTTGAACGAAGTGGTGGCCAACCCGCAGATGTACGGCTTCAGCAATGTCACTGACCCGGCCTGCACCGGCGGCAGCGGCAGCTCGGTGGCGTGCGCGCCGCAAGGCACGCCGGGCGCCACGGTCACTTATGCGCCGGGTACGGAAAACAGCTACCTGTTCGCCGATGGCGTGCATCCCACGACCGCGGCCCACGCCATGCTGGGCCAATACGTGCTGTCGGTACTGCGCGCGCCGGAACAGGTATCGCTGCTGGGCGAAGCCCCGCTGGCCGCCAACAACGCGCAGACCCGCGCGATCCGCAACGAGATGCTGGCCGACAGCGCCGGCAGCGACACGCGCGCCTTCGTCAACATCGATTACGGCCGCCAGCGCTTCAAGGCCGTCAACGGCGCACCGAAAACCGACAGCAACAACGTCAACCTGACGCTGGGCGCCGACGTGCGCGCCACCGATCATGTTTCCGCCGGCATGGCGCTGGGCGTGGGCCAGCACACCGCCGATTTCGCCGGCGGTGGCGGCTACAAGCTGCAGGACATCAGCGGCCAGGCTTATGTCACCTACCATGCCGGCGGCGGCTACGTGGGCGGTTACGCGAACTTCGGACAATCCAACTTCAAGGACATCGAGCGTCGCGTGGCGATCGGCGCCGCCCATCGGAGCGAAACGGGCAAGGCTGACGGCTCGCATCTGGGCGGCGGGCTGACCGGTGGCTGGTGGTTCGATTTCAATGACCTGCGTACCGGGCCGTTCGCCACCGTGGAATGGCAGACCGTCAAGATCAATGGCTACACCGAAAACGGCAACGACAGCACCGCGATGTGGTTTGGTCGGCAGCAGCGCGACGCGCTGGTGGCTACCGCCGGCTGGCGCCTGCAAGGCCATTGGCAGGCCGGCAACACCGTGCTGTCGCCTTACGCCGAAGTGGCCTGGAACCACGACAGCAAGGCCGATCCGCGCACCGTCAGCGCCGGCCTCAACAGCATGAGCGGCACCTTCGCCCTGACCGGCTTCATCCCCGACGACAGCTGGGGCACCGCCGACGTGGGCCTATCGGCGCAGCTGACGTCCAACATCAGCAGCTGGATCGGCTACAGCGGCCGCTTCAGCGACAACAGCCAGAAGTACAACAGCGTCAACATCGGCATGAAGATCGGCTTCTGATGATCTGATCGCCATGAAAAAAGCCGCCAGTTTGCGCTGGCGGCCTTTTTTTATCTGCTGCAGGGGAAGCCTGCTGCTACTTGTTCTTGCCGCCCGTCGCCAGGCTCAGGATGTTCACGGCCTGCTGGTGCAAGCTCGACGCCGTATCGGAATCCAGCGTCTCGGTCTTGCCATCCGCCTCGTGCAGTTTCAGCACCAGGGTGCCGTTCTCGGCCCAGCTCGCGCTGTCGGTGGACGTCGGCTTGGCGGTCCGGCTGGCCTTCTTCTGCTGCACCGCCGCCCACGGCTTGCCATCCCGGTAGGCGAAATCGGTGCTGGTAAAGCCCTTGTCGCCGTAATCCACCAGCTCGCGGATGAACTTGATATCACCGGCCTGACGGAAAATCTGCCACCCGCGGGAGACGCCGTCACCCAGCTTGGTGCCGCTCTTGACCATCATGCCGCCGATCTGCTGCTCCAGTGAATTGAACGCAGCCAGGTCCTTCTCTGCCGCAGTCTGCTCGGCCACCAGTTGGATCGACACTTCGTTCTTGGCGCCATTGGTCAGCACGGGAGCCTGCAGCGGCATGGTGTACTGGCGTTCGCCATCGGTCAGCTGCGCCTTGACCACATACAGGTCCGACGGATTGACTTTGGCGGGATCGAAAGTGAGCTCGAACGACTGAGGAAACGTCGTCGCGGGCGACACCGTCTTGCTGGCCAGCGGCGCCGTGCCGGTCTGCGCCGTCGACGACACGTTGACAAGGCTGATCACCAGGTTCGCCTTCGGCGACAACTGCGCCGGCTCGCGCAAAGCAACCGTGCCGCTCACCACGTTGGCCACGACGTCGGAAGCCGCGCTGCCCGACGCGGCAACGCCCGCTCCGTTCTGCTGCGACGAAGGGGATGCATTGCACCCGGCCAAAACCAACGCCGCAAGTGACGTCAGCAACAAAACCAGCTTGCGCATGGGGAAACCTCGAATTCTGCGTTCAACGGACACGAACCTGTCAGACGTCGTAACGCCACAGTCATTCGCGGGGGAAACCCGGAGCATAGCGGAAACAGTCCGGCTGGAAAAGTCAACCGGACTCGTGCGGATACCGCTCATTTCAACACCTGCCGCCCCTTGGGGCTGCGCCCGCGCCGCTTGGCAATCGCCGGCCCCGGGCAGGGGCCGGCCATACCGATGTCGCCACACGTGCGGTTCCACGTCCAGTCGCTCATGACAGATACCGAAGTCGCCCGCAATCGCAACGACATCAAACCCAGATGCGAAACCCGTGCCGTTCGGCCAATCTTCCCCTCACCAAGCGAGCATGAGGACTTTTACGCCCTACTAGCGCCGACCGGACGCGCCAAACAAAAAAAGTCGCTGGTTTCCCAGCGACTTTTTTTTCGAACGAAACAAGTGGCGCTCTGCCCACGTGCTTATCTTGATGCAACGATCAGAAATCGTAGCTCACGCCTACGCGCACATACCTTGGCGTCTCGCGCGAAATAACGCGCTTGTAGCCCGAGTAGTAATTTCCGATACCGGGTGAGGTGTTGTAAATCGAGTATGCCTGGGTCGTCTTTTGTTCGTTCAACGCATTCAGGACATCCAGCGAAATCGCCATCTTGCCATCCGCGAAGGCGGGACTGTATTGCACGCCCAAGTCCAAACGACGCGTCCACGGATAGCGTGTCTTACCCGGCGACGACGGCTCGCCACCACACCAGTGGTACCACGGAGAGTAACCCGACGGATCGCCACTGGCATCAGGGCCCGTCATGCCCAAGCAGCTGATCGGAGCACCTGACATGACAGTCAAATTGGCCGACACCAGCCATTCCGGTGCAATCTGGTAATAACCATACATCTTTATCTGATGCGGACGGTCGGAAGACTGCGGGCCGTTCGCATATTCCATGACAGCAGCGTTATCCCAGTCGATGGTTTGCGAGACGTCATCCTGGCCATCCGGTACGCCGCCGGTTTTGGTCTGGCCTTCCGTGTTGCCATAACTGCGCGAGAACACGTAGTCAATACGTCCGAACCATTTACCGTCGAACGGATGCTCGAGGTAGAGGTTCACCGCATAATAACTTCTCTTCAACGGCGGGAACCCGTAATCTTTCCAGCTCACCGGGACGTTGATATAGCTGCCATCATCCTGTTTGACAAGGTAATTATTGGTACGACCCGGGTTAAACAAGTAGCAGCCATTCATCTCCGCGAATTGGCTTTCGTCGTATCCGAGCGACACGCCCTTCGCGATGATGCTGTCTGGATCGCAAACATCATCCACTGCGGTACGCAATTTGCGATAAGTGGCCTTTGCACCATACAGCCAATCTGAATTGAACTGCTTGTCAAATCCGAGGATGTACTCATCCTGGTATTCGGCCTTGATGTCGTTGGTAGCCACCGTCTTGGGATCCGGCGCCTGGCCGTATTCATTGTTTGTCGACACCGGTGTGGCATTGATCGGGGTCAGGCCGATCGGTGCACCCGTGGTGGGGTCAACCCCTTCGTAGGTGAAGTACTGATCGGTGAACAAGCTACCCGACGCGCCGCGAACCGCCACGTTGTTCGGCAGTGCAAGATAATAACGGCCCGCATTACCATAGACCTTGAAGGTGGAATCACCAAGCACGTCCCAACTGAATCCGATACGTGGTGCCCACTGCGGCTTGGTCAGGCGAATATAGGCCTCGCCCTGGCTGTTGTAGTTGGTAAATTGATCGTTACGCAGACCGAGCTTGACCAGCCAACGATCATTGATCTGCCAATCATCCTGAATGTACTGGGCATGCTGCACCGTGCGCACCGAAGCCGCATTGGAAATGTAGATTTGGTCGACGTAGAAATTCTCACCAGGCGCACCAACTCCCAGCCCATCGGAAATGGGCGTATTGATGTCCTTGTCTTCTACGTGATAGTACGTCCAACGGTACCCAGGGCCGGTTGTCGTATCACCAACGAAATTGGAGCGCGCAGTCTGGTTATCGATACCGGCCGCCAGCGTGTGGGAGCCTAACTTGTAGCTCAAGTCCAGGCGAAAGCTGCTGATCTTGTTGTTGTTGCGTGGATCACTGATTGAATCGGTGGTCTGCGTACCCTTGTAACCCGGGCCGCCACTGTTGAATGCATCGCGTTGTAGTTCCGGACTGGAAACATAAGCATCGGTGCTGGGATTACCCAAACCCGTATATTCGCGCGTCGTCATTTTACCGTACAACGCACTAACCGTGAAATCGTCAGTGATGTAACTCGTGTATTTCGCAATGTACGCGTCGCCACCGGTCTTGGTGGGGTTGTCGGGCGTCAGGAAGTCGCCGCGCGAATGGCTCTCGTAATCGTAATCGTAGATGTTGGCCTGATAGCTCCGCTTATCAGACATTCCGGTCAATTCGATGGTATTGCTGTCGTTGATGTTCCAATCCAACTTGGCGTACCAACGCGGCATCTGGTAGCTGTACTTCGTGTTCGGCGTTGAGGTAGCTGTCGTCGCGCTGCCCGCGACCGACTGGCCCATCTGGCGTTCCACATCTGCCGAAGCGAAAAGAAACAGACGATCTTCAATCAACGGACCGCCGGCATAGATGCTGCCTTCTACCGTCGTGCTCTTGTCGTCGTTGTTGTAGTTGTACATCTTGCCGGCATTCGGCCCATATACGGAATAGACGTTCTTCGGACTCGCCTTCAATGAGGACGGTGTCCACTGGAAGTTACCGCCAAAATGCCACTGATTGGTGCCGCGTTTGCCGACGATGCTCATTACGCCACCATCAGAACGACCGTACTGCGCACCATAGCCACCAGTGAGTACTTCCATCTGGTCGATGGCGCCATACGGGAGCGTGATACCGCCGAGATTCTTCAGGGGATCGGTAGTAGCAAAGCCGTTGACATAATAGGCGTTCTCTGTCACCGCGGAGCCGCCAAAGGAGTTCAAGGTTTTGCCGGACGCGGCGCTGGTATAGATGTTGTTGTCAATTACGCCCGGAGCCAACCGTGCAATCGCCTCGGCGTTTCGAGCCAAGGGAAGCTTCGAAAGCTGTTCCGCCGTAATGACAGTACGCGAATCCACGCCGGTCACGTCGATAGTGGGCAGCGCGTTGGCCTGCACCGTTACCGCAGAGAGAGTCTGCGTGTTCGCGGCACCGAAAGAAACATCGGTGCTCGAGCCCACGCGAAGCGTGACGTTCGAGCGCGAGTCTACCGTTTTCCCATCGTTCTGCAGGGTGACCGTGTATTTGCCTAATGGCAACGAGCCAACCGTATAACGGCCAGTCGAGTCAATCGCAACCTCGCGAGTGATACCCGTGGTCCCACTCACTACCACAGTATCCGCCGTGCCGGCGGGAACCGTGCCAGTAATTGCGCCGGTGGTCGCCTGACCAAACGCCACGCCGCTAAGGGTTAGCCCAAGAGCTATGGCGAGCGCAGTACGAGGAAGCTGGCGCGCGATGGATGTATTTCGCGAATTCATAGTTGGTGACTCCAAGGTTCTACCCGGTACCCGGGCGCATGAAACTTACTGTTGAGACCCTAAACTGCCGCCTTTGCGGTTGCCCAAGGTGGTGTCGATAGACTGGCGTTGTTGCGGAGTTCGCCCGACGTTAATTCATGGAATCATGGCGGTCAACACTTTGCTAACACACCTGCACGGAATATTAACACTTGAAACGGAAACCTGGCCCCTTGAGCTTTGGCCTCCTTCGTGGTAGCGCTTTGGATCGGCTAAGACGTTAAGTAATAGTCACGCGGCCGGTGAACAACGCAACGATGGTTTCCTCAGCAACTTTGACGTACAAGCCACCCGCGAAGCGCTGGAGCGCGCTCACCGCAAGCCGTGATGACGCCGATGGAATCGACGGACGCCTTCCTTTCGCTGGACCGCAACGGTGACATGGGGCTGTCGCGGTCGGAGGTGCCGTCGGGGATGCCGCTGCTTCGGGCGCGGTTCGGCCGATACGATCTCGATGGCGACCATCGGCTGACGTATAGCGAATTTGCGAATTACACCGACCTCGTGCCGAGCGAGCTGGCGCGCAGCCCCTGACAGCCGGGCGGGTCGCCGACCCCGGATTGGGTGCCAGAGAAACGCAGCAGAAGTTCGAAACGAGCCGTTTCGGTCATCCCCGATGCTGTGAATGGCCAAGTGGCGCCGTACGGGGCGCAGATCGCTCGCCCCTCGTCCTGCCGACGGTCAGCTGATTACAGCCTGGCGATATCCGCGATGGCGGTGAACTGGTCTTGCAGTTGGCGCAGCAAGCCCATCCGATTGGCACGAACGGCCGGGTCTTCCGCGTTAACCAGTACGCTGTCGAAGAAGCGGTCCACCGGCGCCTGCAGTTGGGCCAGACGGCTCAACACCGCGGTGTAATCGCCCTGGACCAGGGCTTCGGCGGTGTCGTCGCGAGCGCTGTCCAGTTCGCTGGCCAGCTGGCGCTCGGCGTCGTTCTCGAAAAGCGCGAAGTCCAAGGCAGTTGGCGCCGGTGATCCGTCAGTCTCGGATTTGCGCAGGATGTTGGCCACACGTTTGTTGGCGGCAGCCAGGCTGGTGGCCTCGGGGCGGCGGCCAAATTCCGCCACGGCACGCAGGCGGCGGTCGAAGTCGATGAGGCTGCGCGGCTGCACGGCCAGGACGGCCTCGAACTGGTTGGTGTCGAAGCCCTGCTCGGCGTAGTAGCCGCGCAGGCGGTCGAACACGAAATCACACAGTTCAGCCGCCAGGACGGCGCGGCGGCCGGGCTTCAGCGCAGGTACGACGCCATCTTTGCCGGGTTTCAGCGCTGCCGACAGCGCGCTGTCGGGTATGAGTTCCAGCGCTTCCAGGAAGCTGCCATGCAGATCGAGGTCCATGCTCGCCTCGATCAAGGTACGCGCCAGGCCGAGCGCGGCGCGGCGCAGGGCGAAGGGATCCTTGTTGCCGCCGGGTTTCATGCCGATCGCGAAGATGCCGGCCAGCGTATCGAGTCGTTCGGCAACCGCCAGCACCTGGCCGATCGCGTCGCTGGCGATGGCGTCGCCGCCGAAACGCGGCTGGTAATAGCTGTCCAGCGCGTTCGCCACCTGGGCCGGTTCGCCATGGCGATTGGCGTAATAGCGGCCCATCACGCCCTGCAGTTCCGGGAATTCGCCGACCATGCGGGTCAGCAGGTCGCATTTGCTCAGGCTTGCGGAACGCGTGGCGAGCCCGGCGTCGGCGCCGACGCGGTTGGCGACGATGCGCGCCAGTTCCGCCACCCGCACGCTCTTGTCCCACAGACTGCCCAGCGCCTGCTGATAGGTGACGCTCTTGAGCAACTCCTGGTTGTCGGCGAGTGGCGTCTTGAGGTCTTCATCCCAGAAGAACTTGGCGTCGGCGAAACGCGGCCGGATCACCCGCTCGTACCCCTTGCGGATCTCGGCTGGCTCCTTGCTCTGGATATTCGCGATGCCGATGAAGTGTTCGGTGAGCGCGCCGTTGGCGTCGAATACCGGGACGAATTTCTGGTTGGCGACCATGGTGGTCACCAGCGCCTCGGGCGGCACTTCGAGAAAGTCGCGCTCGAACGTGCAGGCAATCGCCACGGGCCATTCGGTGAGGTTGGCCAGTTCGTCCAGCAGGGCGTCATCCATGCGCGGCACGCCGCCGGTTTCGAGCGCGGCCTGCCCAACCTGCTGGTGGATCCGCTGGCGGCGCTCGACCGGGTCGGCCAGCACGTGCGCGGCGCGCAGCGTGTCCAGCCAGCTGTCGGCATCGGCGATCGTCACCGGCTCGGGATGCATGAAACGGTGCCCGTGCGAGATGCGGCCGCTCTTCAGGCCCAGCACTTCGCCGGGAACGACCTCGGCCCCGTGCAGGATCACCAGCCAATGCGCGGGGCGCACGAAGCTGTAGTCGTGATCGGCCCAACGCATCGCCTTGGGAATCGGCAGATGGCCCAGGGCCTCGTTGATGACCTCGGACAGCAGCGCCGAAACCGGCTGGCCCGGGTTGACCGTGCGCCAGACAAACCAGGCGCCCTTGTCGGTCTCGAGTTTCTCCAACTGGTCAACACCGACGCCGCAGGAATGGGCAAAGCCCAGCAGCGCTTTCGAGGGCTGGCCGTCGCTGCCGTGTGCGGCCGCCAGTGCCGGGCCCCGGCGTTCGATCGATTGCGGCGGCTGATGGGTGGCCACGTGCGGGATATGCACGGCGAGCCGCCGGGGCGACGCATAAAGGATGGCGTGATCCAGATCGGCGCCGATGCCGCGTTTGGCCAGGCCGTCACAGATGCCGCGCAGGAAGGCCGCGGCGAGATCATCCAGCGCCTTGGGCGGCAGCTCTTCGGTGCCCAGTTCGATCAACAGCGATTCATGCTCAGCCACGGGCCTGCTCCTTTGCCTGTTTCAGCCCCGGAAAACCGAGTTTCTCCCGTTGCGCCACGTAGGTTTCAGCCACGGCGCGCGACAAGGTGCGCACGCGCAGGATGTAGCGCTGGCGTTCGGTGACGCTGATGGCGCGACGGGCGTCGAGCAGGTTGAAGGTGTGGCTGGCTTTCATGACTTGTTCGTAGGCGGGCAGCGGCAGGTTGGCGGCCACCAGTTTGTTCGCCTCGCTTTCGCAGACGTCGAACCAGTGCAGCAGTTCGGCCACGTTGGCGTGCTCGAAGTTGTAGGTGCTCTGCTCCACTTCGTTCTGGTGGAACACGTCGCCGTAGGTCACCGTGCCGCGCGGGCCGTCGGTCCAAACCAGGTCGTAGACGTTGTCCACGTTCTGCAAGTACATCGCCAGGCGTTCCAGGCCGTAGGTGATTTCGCCGGCAACGGGTCGGCACTCGAGTCCGCCGGCCTGCTGGAAGTACGTGAACTGGGTCACTTCCATGCCGTTCAACCACACTTCCCAACCCAAGCCCCAAGCGCCGAGCGTGGGCGATTCCCAGTTGTCCTCGACGAAGCGCAGGTCGTGCACCAGCGGATCGAGGCCCAGCTCTTTCAGCGAACCGATGTACAACTCCAGGATGTTTTCCGGATTGGGCTTGAGCACCACCTGGTACTGGTAGTAGTGCTGCAAGCGATTGGGGTTGTCGCCATAACGGCCGTCGGTGGGTCGGCGCGAAGGCTGCACGTACGCCGCCGCCCAAGGCTCCGGGCCCAGCGCGCGCAGGAAGGTTGCGGGATGAAAAGTGCCGGCGCCGACTTCGGTATCGAGCGGCTGCAGCAACACGCAACCCTGCGCCGCCCAATAGCGGCTGAGGGTCTGGATGATGTCCTGGAACGTGCGGGCGGACATGGTTCTCCGTGACCTTGCAATAAAGCGCGTTAGTATAGCGGCAGCTTGCCTCGACGCTGGTTGCGGCCAGCCGGGGCTCACGGGAATTCATTCGGATGGCCATGTCACCGCCAATCGCGTCGCTGCTCGGCCGTCGCGGCCGACTGCAACTGGACGATCTGCTGGCTTCGCTGGTGGTGGACGGCTTTCTGCTGGGTGACGATGCGAAACGGGTGCGCATGGGTATCCGCGCCGGACGCGCCACGGTGGAACTGCACCCGTTGGTGCTCGTGGCCAACGCCAAGTTGCCCAATCAGCGCGACCCCGGCCGGCCGCTCAGTCTGGAAACGCTGACCGAATGGCTGGCGGCGAAAGCCGACCTGCCGTACCTGAAAATCGATCCGATGAAGATCAACGCTGGCGCGGTCACCCAGGTGGTCAGCCACGCGTATGCGCAAAGGCACCGCATCCTTCCGGTCGCCGCCGCCCCTGATTCGGTGACGTTCGCCACCTGCGAACCGTTCGATGCGGCATGGGCCGGCGACCTGTCGCAGATGCTGCGGCGCGACGTGAAGCGGGTGGTGTCCAGCCCGCTGGACATCAATCGCTACCTGCAGGAGTTCTACGGCGTACAGCGCTCGATCCAGATGGCGCAGGATGCCAAGGGCAATGGCTACGACACGTCCGCCCTGCTCAACTTCGAGCAACTGGTGGAACTGGGCAAGACGGGGGAAGTGGGCGCGGACGATCGCCATGTGGTGCATATCGTCGATTGGTTGCTGCAGTACGCGTTCGAACAGCGTGCATCGGATATCCATCTGGAACCACGCCGCGAGGCCGGCCAGATCCGTTTCCGCATCGACGGCGTCATGCACAAGGTGTTCGAGCTGCCGCCACCGGTGATGACGGCGGTCACCGCGCGCATCAAGATCCTCGCCCGCATGGACGTGGCCGAGAAGCGCCGCCCGCAGGACGGCCGCATCAAGACACGCTCGTCGGCCGGGCGCGAAGTGGAACTGCGCATCTCGAACATGCCCACCGCGTTCGGCGAGAAAGTGGTGATGCGTATCTTCGACCCCGACCTGGTGGTGAAGGATTTCGCGCAGCTCGGCTTTTCCGCCTCGGAGGGTACCCAGTGGCGCAGCATGGTGGAGCGTCCGCACGGCATCGTGCTGGTCACCGGCCCCACCGGTTCGGGCAAGACCACGACGCTCTATTCCACCCTCAAGCATCTGGCCACGCCGGCACTCAACGTATGCACGGTGGAAGACCCGATCGAGATGGTGGCGACCGAGTTCAACCAGATGCAGGTGCAGGCATCGATCGATCTCGATTTCGCCGCCGGCGTGCGCACGCTGCTGCGGCAAGATCCCGATATCATCATGATCGGGGAAATCCGCGATCTGGAAACCGCGCAAATGGCGGTGCAGGCGTCGCTCACCGGCCACCTGGTGTTGTCCACGCTGCACACGAACGACGCGCCCAGCGCCATCACCCGCCTGCTCGATCTGGGCGTACCGCATTACCTGCTGCAATCCACGCTCACCGGCGTAGTGGCGCAACGGCTGGTGCGAACGCTGTGCGTCCACTGCAAGGAAGCCACCTCACAGGATCCCCACACGTGGGCCGTGCTGACCCACGGCTGGTCGATGCCCGTGCCGGAGCAGGTGTTCCGCCCGGTGGGCTGCCTGGAGTGTCGCAACACCGGTTTCATGGGTCGCACCGGCATTTACGAAATGATGATGCTGTCCCCGCACTTGCGGGCGCTTGTGTCGGCGCAACTGGATCTTGGCAAGTTCGGCCAGGCCGCACTGGATGAAGGGATGCGCCCGTTGCGGATCTCGGCGGCCGACCAGGTCGCCAAAGGCCTCACCACCGTGCAGGAAATCCTCACCGTATTGCCCCCGATCGACGCGCTTGGCGACAGCGCACCGTAACCCGCCTCTTTCCACCTGCCCTTCCAGCCCGCATGAAATTTCCACCCAACCGTTTTCCGCCGTCCAAACCCGTTCTGGTGATTCGCACCGGTCACGCGCCCAAACCCATCCGCGCCCGACATGGCGACTTCGCCCACTGGTTCTGTCTCGCGGCGCGGTTGCCGTCCAGCCAGGTTCGCGTCATCGACGTGACCGCCGGCGAACGCCTACCGGCGCCCAATGAGGTGGCGGGAGCGCTCATTACCGGTTCGGCCGCGATGGTTACCGAGCGCGCCGCATGGAGCGAGCTCACTGCCGGCTGGATCCGCAACGCCATGGACGCCGAACTGCCGATGTTCGGCATCTGCTTTGGCCATCAGCTGATGGCGCACGCCTTGGGCGGCCGTGTCGATTATTTGCCCGGGGGGCGCGAGATTGGCACCTTGCCGATCGACTTCCTGGCCGACGCCCCGCTTGACGCCCTCACCGAGGGAATGCCGACCAGCTTTCGTGCCCACACCACGCACGAACAAAGCGTTGTGGAAATTCCACCCGAAGCCACCGTGCTCGCCCGTTCCGAGCGCGACCCCAACCACCTGGTGCGCTATGGCAAGCAGGCCTATAGCGCGCAATTCCACCCGGAATTCAATGCCGAGGTCATGCGTGCCTATATCCGGCGCAAACATGCCGACATGCAGCGGGAGGGGTCCGACCCGCGCCAGATCTTCCGCGAGGTGGCGGCTACGCCGGTGGCCCGCGGGTTGTTCCGTCGGTTCGTCCATCTCCACATGGGGCAGAAGGCGGCGCCCCCCCCACCGACTCAATAACGCAAGCGGCGCGCCACGGCATTGCGTGAGAACAGCGCGAACACCAGGCCGACCATGAATCCGCCGATGTGCGCCCACCACACATAGGCGCCGTAGCTGGGGCCTGCATAGCTGAAAAGCAACTGCAGCAGCACCCAGATACCGATCAACAGATAGGCCGGCACGCGGACGAATTCCAGATAGAGCCCCAACGGCAACACCAGCCCGAGCTTGGCCCGCGGAAACAACGCGACATACGTGCCCACCACCGCCGAGACCGCGCCGCTGCAACCGATGATCGGCAACCGCACGCCGGCAAGGGACAAAGCACCGATCAGGTTGGCCACGATCCCGCCGATCACGAACAACGCCAGGAACCGCAGCGACCCCAACGCCCGCTCGCCCGGCAGACCGAAAATAAGCAAAAACAACAGGTTGCTCATCAGGTGCAACCACGTGACGTGAATGAACAGCGCGGTAAACAGACGCAGCAACGCAGGGTCCACCAACTGCGGCAACCATGCCTCGTGGGTATCGAAGATATTGGCGGGCACCGTGCCCCATTCCAGCAACAGCGCGATGCGCGTCGGCACAGGCGTCAACGCCAGGCCCACGAAACACATGACGCAAAGACACACGATCAACGCGGTCGCCCAATGCCACCGGGCGCGTCGACGCGTTTCGACATGGACAAACAAGTGCGCACTCCTCAGGTGCGCGACATGGCGCGCCTTCCCCATCATAGATGAGCATCAGCTTGTCCATATCGCGCGCACTGTGCGCGGCGCTGGTCCATCGCATCGACTCGACGGACAAACCAGGCCAGATATCGACGGAAGCCGTTCTCAAAAGCGCTATCCAGTGCCTGGACGGTGCGCTTCGTCAGCCGGATAAAAAGAAGCCGTGCAAAAGAAAAACCCCCACCGTTTCCGGTGAGGGTTGATCAGGATAAAGCCCCTGGCGGTGACCTA
>NZ_JBHSMM010000005.1:0-190048 GCF_042655685.1 Rhodanobacter ginsenosidimutans
CGCGATCTTGGCACCGCATGAAACACAGCGGCTGGTGGTCAGCGACAAGACGGGCACCTACTCCTCGCGATCACCGGGGAAGAGCAAGTGCGGGCCTATTGACTACGGACGGCGAAATGGTGACCCCATGTATACGGTTCTCGCGTTCCGTTCCATACACACCGCTGGAATTCGCCCGTATCGGGGAAGAAGCGACCGCCAACTCGATCACGTCTAAAACTAGCTACATCAACCTCATTCATTGTATTTGCGGGATGATCCCTTGAAACGATCAATCGGGTATTTCGCGCCGTTTGTTGCCAACTTTCGTCGAACAACGTCATCGACGTCGATGGCCAAATCGTGCACCAGATAGGTCAAAAGAATGCAGAGGTCGGCAACCTCCTCCTCAATTTTGTCACGAGCTTCGATCGATCGCTTGGCCAGATCGGAGTCTGGTGTCCATTGGGTGATCTCTGCGAGTTCTGCAGCTTCCACCGCGAGCGCGGTCGAGAGTGTACGCAGAGTGTGGAACTGGCCCCAGTCACGAGCAGACCTGAAATCCAGCACGGACTGCCATAGTGACGGGTCTTTCAAGATGCTCATGGCATGAACCTGTTTTCATTGTGCCAACGCAAAGCTTCGCGATCAGGCCGGTCGACAAACCGCTCTGGTAAAAGAGCAAGCTCCTGCCCGTCTAGTCGGTAGTAAGCCTTGCCATTGAAATACTGGTCGCGAATTCTGGAACTGATGCGAATACGGTAGTCCGGCTGGACCGTCATCAAGCCAAGATCAAACAGCTTGTGAAAGTCCGAGCGCAACAATAGGCCGTTGGAGATCAGGTGCCGCCCCTGATCGGCATACGGTCGGATATGTGCGGCTTCCAACACGGGCAATGTGGATTCGCCCGTCAACGCGCAGCGCCGCGCATATGCATCGAGCACGAGCGTACGAAATGCTCCCTGACCGAGCCTTGCTCTCTGGAGGAATTCAGCACCATAACGCGGTGCATCATCTTCCACCCCTTGTGCAAGAGCAGCCAAGGGCAAGACTGATTGAATCCGTTGCCAAAGAGCAGCGCCTGGCTCTTCGGACGAGTCGTATTGCTTACCCACCATGATGGGCTTGGGAAACAAGCCTTCGACGGGAATCCAAGCCTCACGCGGCAGATAGAAAACGCTCGAGACAACCGTGCACCCTATTTGACGCTCCGCACTTGCTGCAGCATGCGCATTTGACGCGATTAGCTCGACGAAGTGGCGAAACGAAGATGCGCCATTCTCCTCACCAAAAAAATCCCACGCCTGGGAAAGCGGAAGCGTCGTGAAGTGCGAGAAGAATCCGCCGCCAACAATGTGGTTGTTCGGTCGCTTCAACTTGAAGAAAAACGGTGTACCTGCGGGCAGGTTGGTAAACGGCGCACGCGCTGAGGGCTGCCAGAAATTGACTTCATCAAACGCTCGATCGCTGACGAACTCGTACCATCGGTTATCAGTGACACCTAGCCAGAATTTCATACCACCTCCCGCAAAAACAACTCCCTTGTCGGGAGCCGTTGGAAGTATGCCCGCATTGATGCAGTCAGTTCATCTCAAATGGGGATGAACTGCTCGCTATCGAAAAAGGGAGCAGGTTCACTTGCGCACGAAAATTAGTAAAGCCGCCCTCTTTATCTTGTTAAAGGCAAACCTAACGATAGGGCGTTCAACGGTGATCGGGCCAAGTCTCCACCACGCCCTTCAAACCATCACCCAGCCAATGCCTGAAGCACATTCTTGGGATCCCTGCTGATAGCCCGCAGCAACGCCTTGGCTGGGCCGGTGGGCTCGCGCCGACCTTGCTCCCAATTACGCAGCGTGCCGACTTGCACGTCGATGAGCGTGGCGAACTTGGCCTGGGACAGGCCCGTGGCTTTGCGGATACCTGCCACTTCGATGGCATCGATATGGAATTCGCGCGAGGGCTCCCTCACGCCATGGACGATTTCGTCCATCTGGGTCACGCTTTCGAAGAGGCTGGCGAAATGTTTGGCGTCCACAATTACCTCCACTGCTCGATGATTTTCCTGAGCGCCAGTTTCTGCGCTGGCGTCAGGCTGACCTGTTCGTTCTTGGGATAGACGAACAACAGACCAATGCGCGAAGCGGACACAAAGTGGTAGTAGATCACCCGCGCACCACCGCTCTTGCCGCGTCCCTTCGCCGCCACCCTGACCTTGCGCAGGCCACCCGTACCCGGAATGACATCACCCGCCTGCGGGTTTTCGGCCAGCGCGCGCTGGAACACCCCCATAGTCATCGTCGCTGAGCAGCAACTTGATCTGACTTGTGAACAGGGGTGTTTCAACAAAGATCATAGGCAAACACTACGCCAGTGGCGCACATACGTCAACGGCGTACACATGGCCATTTCCGGGGAACAGGTGTTGGTGTACGCAGCAGCGGCCTCAGCCTTCCAAACAGTCAAACCGCCGATCCGCCTCAACCTCGGCGTCGTAATCCACGTCGTCGCGATCAAACCCGAACAACTTCAGGAACTCATGCTTGTACCCCGCGTAGTCGGTGATCTCGCGCAGGTTCTCGGTGGTGACGGTGGGCCAGAGGGTTGTGCAGGCGTCCTGCACCTCGTCGCGCAGTTCCCAGTCGTCCAGGCGCAGGCGGCCTTCGTCATCGGTCGGGGCGGGGGCGCCGTCGGCGCGATAGAGGCGGTCGTGGAACAGGCGGTTGGCTTGTTCGATCGGATTCTCGTGGATGCCCTGCTCCTTCATGATCTTGAAGGCGATGGACACGTATAGCGGGATCACGGGGATGGCGGCGCTGGCCTGGGTGACGACGGATTTCATCACGCCGACGTAGGCTTCCAGGCCGGGGTGGCGGCTGCGCAGTTGCTTGGCGGTGTTGTCGAGGTGCTGCTTCGCCTGGCCAAGCGTGCCGTGCCAGTACATCGGCCAGGTGATTTCGGTGCCGATGTAGCTGTAGGCGATGGTCTTGGCGTGGTCGGCGAGTACGCCGGCCTTGCTCAGCGCGTCGATCCACAGCGCCCAGTCTTCGCCGCCCATCACGGTGACAGTGTCCTTGATTTCCTGCTCGGTGGCTGGCTCGACGGTGGCTTCGATCACGGTGTCCTTGTTGGTGTCGACCGAGGTGTTGTGGAACGGCTCGCCGATCGTCTTCAGCGCCGAGCGCACGACTTCGCCGGTGTCGGGCATCTTGCGCACGGGCGAGGCCAGCGAGTAGACGACCAGGTCGATTGGGCCGCCCATCTCGTTCTTGATGATCTCGATGGCCTTGGCGCGGGTTTCGTGGGCGAAGGCGTCGCCGTTGATCGACTTGCTGTACAGGCCGGCAGCCTTGGCGGCCTTGTCGAACGCAGCGGAGTTGTACCAGCCGGCGGTACCGGTCTTGTCGTCGCTGCTGGGCTTTTCGAAAAACACGCCCAGCGTGGCGGCGCCGTAGCCGAACGCGGCAGTGATGCGCGAGGCCAGGCCGTAGCCGGTGGAGGCGCCGATCACCAGCACGCGCTTCGGTCCCTTGCTCGCATCGTGGCCCGCGGCCTTGGTGATCTCGATCTGCTCGAGCACGTTGCGCTCGCAACCGACCGGGTGAGCGGTGACACAGATGAATCCGCGGACTTTGGGCTTGATGATCACGCGATGGCTCCAGCAGTTATTTGGCAATGGGCCATAGTAACCAAGCGGGGCATCCATGCGCTGCGGTAGGGATCGCTTTGGGCTGGTGCTGCGACGCGGCTGCGGATAGTGGAGCCTTGTTGCGAGGCGCCCTTCGACTTCGCCGCGGGGCGGCTACGCTCAGGGGGAACGGGGTTGGAAGTGCGAGACTTCCGCGCTGGCTAACGCGGTGTTGCCGAAGGATCCAATGCCCGTAGGGCTTCCACCAACGCACGCACCTGCTCGACGTCGCTGCGCAGTTCGCCACCTTCCATGTCGCCCAGCGCTGGCCGCTTGTGGCGCATGCCGGAAGGCTGCTGTCGCTTGGCGGAGGCGTGGAATTCGCGGGTGCCGGTGGCTTGTGCCAGCGCGGCAATGTTTTGCGCGTTGATGCCGGCACCGGGCATCACCGCAATGCGCCCCGCGGCCTGGCGCACCAGGTCGCGGATCAACGCCGCGCCGTCCGGCGCGCTGGCGCAGGTGCCGGAGGTGAGGATGCGTTCGCAACCCAGCGCCAAGATATCTTCCAATGCCTGCGCGGGATCGCGGCCAAGGTCGAACGCGCGATGGAAGGTGATACCGAGTGTCCCGGCGGCGGCGACCAGTGCGCGGCAGCGTGCGCTGTCCACCCGCCCATCCGCATCGAGTACGCCCAGCACCACACCGTCGCAGCCCAGCGACACGCAGCTTTCGATATCGCGCTGCATCGTTTCGCACTCGAGATCGGTGTAGAGAAAATCACCGGCGCGCGGACGGATCAGCACGTACAGCGGGATGCGCAGGTGGTCGCGGGCCAGCGCGATATGCGCGTGGGATGGCGTGAGGCCACCCAGCTCCAACGCCGTGCAAAGCTCGACGCGGTTGGCCCCGCCCTGCTGTGCGGCAAGCGCGGAAGTGACCGAGTTGGCGGCGATTTCCAGGATCATGAATAGCTGGTGCTGTAGACGCTTTGCGCGGGAACCAGCCCATCCTGTTTCCGCGCGTCGCAGACGGCGTAGGCGAAGCCGTGCTGGATCGCGTACGCGCCGGCCTCGCCGTCGCGGTTCATCGCCAGGAAGCCGACCTGCAGCGTTCTGGAAGCTTCGCGGCGCTTGCGGACGATGCGCATCACCGCCTCCTTGCACGCCTCCTGCGGCGAGCGCCCCTGGCGCATCAGCTCCACCACCAGGAAGCTGCCGGCGTTGCGGATGACCTCCTCGCCCACGCCGGTGGAGGTGGCCGCGCCCACGTCGCCGTCCACGTACAGCCCGGCGCCGATGATCGGGCTGTCGCCCACGCGGCCGCGCAGTTTCCAGGCCATGCCGCTGGTGGTGCAGGCGCCGGCCATGCGGCCGTTGGCGTCGATCGCCAGCATGCCGATGGTGTCGTGGTTGTGCGCGCCGCCGGGAAGGCCGGTGCCGTAGTCGCGCACTTCGCTGTTGATCGAAGGCTGGTATTTCGCTGTCTTCAACCACTCGCGCCAGGCCTGCTCGGCTTCGCGCGTGAGCAGATCCTGTTTGCTGAAACCCTGCTCCAGCGCGAATTGCAATGCGCCCTCGCCCACCAGCAGTACATGCGGCGTGCGTTCCATCACCCGCCGCGCCACCGAGATGGGATGTTCGATGTGCTCGAGCGCGGCCACGGCGCCGCAACTGCCGTCGGCGTCCATGATGCTGGCGTCGAGGGTGACGTGGCCATCGCGATCGGGATAACCGCCCTTGCCCACGCTGTGGTTCTTCAGGTCCGACTCCGGCACCTGCACGCCGGCCTCGACCGCGTCCAGCGCATTGCCGCCCTTGCCCAGGATTCCCCAGGCCGCCTGGTTGGCGGCGATGCCGAAATCCCAGGTGGAAACAACCCGCGCCGCGGCGGCCTTCGTAGTACGGCGGGCGGGAGCCGCGCCGAGCCGACCGCCCCATGCCAGCATCGACGCCGACGCACCCAGCAGGGAGGTTTTGAGGAAGTTTCTGCGGTTGGGCATGGCGCGGTCCCGTTTGTAGGCGAGCCTGAAGAGCGCCCCCTCCCCGACCCTCCCCTGCGAGCAGGGGAGGGAGAAAAGCGGAGGCGGGCTCGCGCGGAAAGAAAAAACCCCGCACAGGATGCGGGGTTTCAATCTTGCTGCACAACCCTCGCCTGCCGATCAGGCGACGGCTGGCTCGACGGCTGATGCCTGGGCGCCCTTCGGGCCCTGGGTTACTTCGAACTGCACGCGCTGGCCTTCCTGCAGGCTGCGGAAGCCCTTGGAATTGATCGCTGAAAAATGGACGAATACGTCATCCCCACCGTCCTCGGGCGCGATGAAACCGAAACCCTTGGCGTCGTTGAACCACTTGACCGTACCGAAACTCATGCGTCGACCTCTGCAATTGGGGAGTGTGGGTGGTGGAAACTTTCGAGGCGAAAAAGTGGCAGTGTGAGGACAGATTTTCGCCGTCTCGCCGACCCATGGTGGTTCCATGGGTCAAGAACCGGCGGAAATATGGACCACGCTGCCGCTTTTGCAGCCCGGAAGATTTCTACCGCCCACGCTCCTGGGGCTGGATGCACCAGATCTGTGCGCTGAACCACCGTATCCTTCGGCTCCCCGCATTGGTGCGGGGAAAAGTATCAGCGGGTTCGAGGGCAAAGCGCAACCTGCCATTCGGCCGTCCGTATGGAGCGGACGGATATCGTCAATCTTCCAGCAGCGTTGAGAGCAGCCCGGGCACCTCGGCCGTGGCCGCCGCGAGATGGGCGAAGATTTCCTCGATGCTGATCTCGTCCTCGTCGCCGCAACCGGCGGCATGGTTGGCCACCAGCGCCAGGCAGGCGTAATCCAGCCCCAGCTCGCGCGCCAGCACGGCCTCTGGCATGCCCGTCATGCCGACCAGGTCGCAGCCGTCGCGCTTCATGCGGGCGATCTCGGCGCGGGTTTCCAGCCGCGGCCCCTGGGTGGCACCGTAGCAACCGCCGTCGATCACCGGCACGCCGCGCTTGCGCGCCGCCTGCAGCAGTGACTGGCGCAGGGATTCGGTGTACGGCTCGCTGAAATCGATGTGCCTGACTTCGGCGCCTTCGACATCGCAATAGCTGGTATCGCGGCCATGCGTGTAATCGATGAGCTGATCAGGTACCACGATCACCCGCGGCCCCATGTCGGCGCGGATGCCACCGACGGCGTTGACACCGATTACCCGCCGCGCGCCCAGGCTGTGCAAGGCCCACACGTTGGCGCGGTAGTTGACCCGGTGCGGTGGCAGGTTGTGTGACTCGCCGTGGCGCGCCAGGAATGCCACCCGCCGGCCCACGAAATCGCCAACCACCACGTCACCCGATGCGGCGCCGTACGGCGTCTTCACGGCATGGCGCGTGGCGTTTTCCAGCCCGGAAAACTGGTAGAGCCCGCTGCCGCCGATGACGGCCAGGTCGATGGGTGTGTGGTCGGAATGAGACATGGTGTTGTCCGTGTGGAGATGGTGGTTTTGCTCCCTCCCCTGCTCGCAGGGGAGGGCTGGGGAGGGGTAGCTTTTGATGTTCAAGTCAAACGCAAAAGCGCTACCCCTCACTGCCTCCCCTGCGACCGAAGGAAGTCCCCTTGAGGGTCAAGCAGGGGGATGAGTTGTCTACCGGTGGCGACGGGTCAATCGTCCTTCAGTGCGTAGATCGCCGGCAGGTTGCGGCCCTGTTCGTGGTAGTCCATGCCGTAGCCGAAGACGTAGCGGTCGGGCAGGACGACGCCGTTGAAATCCGACGCGATGCCGTCGACCAGGCGATCGTGATCCTTGGTGGACAGGCTGACGATCAGCACCTTCTTTGCGCCGCGCTGGTAGCAGTCGTCGCGCACGGCTTTCAGGGTGTGACCTTCGTCGAGGATGTCGTCGACCAGCAGCACGATGCGATCACGCAATGACACCTGCGGCTCGCGCAACCACATCAGCTCGCTGCCGGCGGTGTCGCCGCGGTAGCGGGTGGCGTGCACGTAATCGAACTCGAGATCGGTGCGGATCGCCAGCGCCAGCTGCCCGGCAAAAACCAGCGCGCCGTTCATCACGGTGAGGAACACCGGCCGCTCGCCATCCAGCGCCACGTCGATCTGCCGACCCATATCGGCGATCACGCTCTCCAGCGTGGCCCGCTCATAGAGCAGTTCGGCGTTGGCCAGCGCGACGGCAAGGGAAGGTACGGAAGGGCTCATAAGTGTCTCCATGGGAATCGGGGGTGGTCGGTGCAGCGCAGGTTTCGCTTCTACGATTCCCCATTCCCTGTTCCCGGCCCGGCATGCAAAGCGGTGATGCGCGCAACGAAGCGATCGCGCTGCGGGTTGTCGGTCAGCCCGTCCCAACCAGCGGCGATGGCGCCACGCAGGCTGGCCAGTGATGCACGGCCTGTCTCCCTGCCCTGCACCGCGGCGATGGCCTCGTCGACCACGTCGGGGAAACAGGCCAGCACCAGGTCGCAGCCCGCATCCAGATGGGCCTGCACGCGGCCGCCCACGGAACCGGCCGCTCCGGCGGCGGCCATGCTGATGTCGTCGCTGACGACAACGCCGGTAAAGCCCAGTTCACCGCGCAGGATGCGCTCGATCCAGACGCGCGAGTAGCCCGCCGGCTGCGTGTCCACCGCGGGATAGGTCACGTGCGCCATCATCACCGCCTCCACCCGCGCCTCGATGCATTCGGCGAAGGGCAGCAGATCGTCGCTGAGAATCCGTTCGAGCGGTCGCGGGTCGATTGCCGCGGCCTTGTGGGTATCGGTGGCCACCGAACCGTGGCCGGGGAAATGCTTGATGACCGCGGCCATGCCGGCCAGGTGCATACCGCGCACATAGGCCTGCGCCAGTTCGGCGGTGACCGCTGGCTCGGCATGGAACGCGCGCAGCCCGATCGCGGCATTGCCGCGGGCCAGATCCACCACCGGTGCAAAACTGAAATCGACGCCGCTGGCGCGCAGCTCGCTGGCCATGACCCAGGCGTGCTCCTCGGCCAGGCGCACCGCCTCGTGCGGATCGTGCGCGTAGCGCTCGCCGATCGCCGACAGCGGCGGAAGCCGGGTGAAGCCGTCGCGGAAGCGTTGTACCGGGCCGCCCTCCTGATCCACCGCGATCAGCATGTCGTCGCCGCCGGCCTCGCGAATCGCGTCGCACAAGGCGGACAGTTGATCGCGCGACTGGTAGTTGCGCGAAAACAGCAGCACGCCAGCCACGCCGGGTTCGCTCAGCCAGCGCTTCTCGTGTTCGGCCAGCTCCAGCGCGGCCACGCCGATCATCAGCATGCGGCATCCTCGGCGGCACGTTCCGCTGGCGACCATTGCCGGTACGGATGCGTGATCAGGTTGACGTTGTAGTAGCGCACCAAGGAGCTCACCTCGCGACCCAGCCACGGTGGCCGGGGAAATGGCGCATCGACCGCCGGCAGCTCCACCTCGGCGACCACCAGGCCGCGATTCTCGCCTTCGAATTCATCGACCTCGAACAGTACGCCATCGACCCGCACATGGTGGCGGGTTTTCTGCAGCACGCCGTCGCACAAGGTGGCCAGCAAGGATCGGGCATCGCCTGCCGGTATCGCGTATTCGAACTCGGCCCGCGCGATGCCTGGCGTGGCGGCCTTGATGTTGAGCCACGCCTGCTCGCCGGCCAGCCGCGCACGGACCGAGGCCCGCGCGCTGCCATCGCGCAGCGCCTGCGCGCCCACCAGATAGCCCTGCGCCATCGGCTCGCTGTGCTCGACAGCGGCGCGCCAGTCATCCGTGGCTACGAGGAATTTGCGTTCGATCTCGATCGGCATTGGAGTTGGCGTGAGTGGAGATGAAGGGAAAACACTTGGCGTGCTTCGGTTGAGGTAATGGGCAACGCATCAACCCCACCGTTCACGCTGAGCGTAGCGACCGCAGGTCGCGAAGTCGAAGCGTTCCCCAGCATCCTTCGACTTCGGGCCTGCGGGCCTACGCTCAGGGCGAGCGGCCGGGGGTGATCAGCCTCAACGTTCGAACAAGGCGATCGATTCCACGTGGGCCGTGTGCGGGAACATGTCCATCACGCCCGCCGATGCCAGCGTGAATCCATGCTGGTTGACCAGGATGCCGGCGTCACGTGCCAGCGAGGCCGGGTGGCAGGAGACATACACCACGCGTCGCGTCTTGCGATGCGGCAGGTAGGCCAGCAGTTGGTCGGCACCGGCGCGTGGCGGATCGAGCAGCACCTTGTCCCACGGCGTGCGCGCCCAGTCGCTGGCGCGCTGGTCTTCAAACAAATTGGCGACGTGGAAGGTGGCGTTGTCGATGCCGTTGCGCGCGGCGTTCTGCGCTGCCCGCTGCACCAGGCCGTGCTCGCCTTCCACGCCTACCACTTCGGCCACGCGACGGGCGATCGGCAGGGTGAAGTTGCCTAGGCCGCAGAACAGGTCCAGCACGCGGTCGGTCGGCTGCGGATCGAGCAGCGCCATCGCGTGCGCCACCATGCGCTGGTTCATGTTGGCGTTGACCTGCACGAAATCCAGCGGCTCGAACTCCAGCTCCACATCGGCGAAGCGCGCGTCGTCGCTGGCGATGCGGAACGCCAGCCGCGGCTGCGCCGGCCACAGCGGATGCACGCTGGAGTTGTTGCCGGGCTGCAGGTAGATGGCCAACCCATGCTGCTGTCCGAACGCGGTCAGCGCGGCCAGGTCGCCCTCGCCCAGCGGCTGCAGGTGGCGGAACACCAGCGCCATGGTGTCGTCGCCGCCGGCGAACTCGATCTGCGCGATGGCATCGACCGCGTCCAGCCCGTTGATCAGTTCGGCCAACAGGCCCACCTTGGGGCCAATCGCCGGATGCAGCACTTCGCACTGCTGGATGTCGGCCACGAAACGCGGATTCGCCTCCTCGCGAAAGCCCACCAGCACGCGCCCCTTCTTCAGAACGTGGCGTACCGACAGGCGGCCCTTGCGCCTATACGCCCACGGCTCACCGGTGAGCGGCGGCAACCATTGCTGCGGTGCGACCTTGCCGATGCGTTCGAAGTTTTCCGCCAGCACGCGCTGCTTGGCCGCGATCTGCGCTTCGGCGTCCAGGTGCTGCAGCGAGCAGCCGCTGCACTCGGCGAAATGCCGGCAGCGCGGCTCGACCCGATGCGGCGAGGGGGTGATCACTTCGACCACTTCCGCTTCGTCGAAATGGCGGTGGCGCTTGCGCAGGCGCACCATCACCTGCTCGCCCAGCAAGGCACCGCTGACGAACAACGCCTTGCCGTCCACGCGGGCGACGCCGCGGCCGTCGTGGCTCAGGTCGGTGATGGTGGCTTCGAAGGGAGTGGCAGGAACGGAGTTGGATCGGGACATGAAAACGCATCGGGCCGCAGCGGTGGGCCGCCGATTATCTCAGATCGGCGGCACCGACCGCGGCGGCTATTTCTGCTGCCAGGCGCCGGCGGCGTTCTGGTAGTACCAACCCGCATGTGCGTGCTTGACCCAGCCCTTGGCGAAGGTGGTGCGGATCTGGTCTTGCCATTCCGGATGGCCATTGGCCTGGGCAATCTCGCGGTACAACTCGTTGCGATCGCGGTTTTCGTCAGCCACCGTGGCATTCGCCTGCGCACGCTGGCTCAGCGGCACCTTGGCGGTATCGCGTAGTGCGACCAGGCCGTCGTTGGTAAAGCCCACGGCGCCGCTGTCGAGCAGGCCGCCCAGCGCACCCTGCACGCGTGCGCGCATGCGGCCACGGATGGCCTCGGTGGTGGCGTTCTGGATCTGCAGGTTGGGCGCATCGGCGGCGTAAGCCGCGGGAATCAGCAAGTCCAGCAGCATCGCCGACGGCTGCGGGCCGTTGCCGGGGGGCGGGGTTTCCTTCTTCGGTTCGGCAGGTGCCTTTCCGGTGCCGTCGAGCACGTTGCCGATGAACTGGTCCGCCGCTTTCTGCGCCGCCGCTTCGGGGAAATACACGTTGATGGTGACGCAACCGACCAGCGCCACGGTCACGGTGGTCAGGATCAGATATACGAGCTTGCGCATGCGGCAACTCCGGCTGGGGTGTGGGGGGGGAAAGCATCAGCGGATTTCCGGGGCATTGCCGGCGATGGCTTCCTTCAGGCGGCGGACCAGGGTGGGCCAGTCGACCTCGGCCTGGTGGCCGATCACCTGCAATCGCGGCAAACCACTGCCTTCCACGATAGTGTATCCGCCCTGTTCGCGCTCAAGGCCGCTCATCCGGCAGACCGATCCCTGCAAGGTGCAATTGAGGCCGATGCGCTTGTAGCCGAAGGTCTTGAACAGCTTCAGCACCGCGCCCTGCAAGCCGGCGGCGATGCCACCGCCACCGACGGACGTGAGGTTGTTCACCGCGCGCTGGCTGATGCGGCCACCGTCACCGGCCAGCAACCGTGCCTTGAAGGCCACCGGCTGCCAGTTGACCAGGCGCAGGTCGTCGATCGATCCGTCGAGCTTGCCGGTGATGCTGCCGAAGTCGAAAACGCTGGTGATGGCGCCCAGGTCGAGCTGGCTCAGCTTGATGTCGGCGGCAAGCACCGGGCTGTTGCCGAACGGCTGCTGCAGCGAAAGATCGGTGATGTCGGCAAATCCGCCAAACAAATTCACCGACAGTCCACCGGCCAGCTCGACCCGGTCATCCACCCATTTCAGCGAGGGAATGGCGCCGCCCAAGGTGCCGGGGAATTTCGGCCAGCCCATGGTCTGGCTGAAGGCGGCCATATCGACCCCGGTCACGTTGAGCGCGGTCGACAGCCGTTGCCCGCTGGCCGCGGCCGGGCGCCAGCTGAATTCGCCCAGATGCAACTGGCCTTGCAGCAAGGCCATGTCGATGGGCTGCTGCAGCGCCAGCGCGCCGTTGCGGCTTTGCCAGCGCGATTGCGTGCCGCCCACCGGCAGTCGATAGAACTTGAAGCCCTTCCATTGCAGTGTCGTGGCGGGACGATCGCCCGATGCGACCCAGTCCAGTCCACCGCGCAGGTCGTTCACGCTGATGCGACCATCCGCCTCGGCCAGATCCAGCCCGTCGGTGGTGAAGGCGAAGGCGCGCAAGCCGTTCGCGCGCATGTCCACGCTGGCGTTCAACTGCCCGCTCAACTGCACATCGCGCAAACCCATCGTGGCCAGCCACGCACGGCCGTAGCGTTCGTAGGCGGCCGGAAACGCCGCATGCAGCCGGTCGAGCTTGAGTTGCTTCAATTCGCCCTTCGCGTCGAAAGCGAGCGCGCCCTCCAGTTGCAGGGCATCGGCGTCGTTCACGCGTAGATGCTCCAGCGCGAAGGCGCCTTGCTGGGCGGTGGCGTTCAACCCCAGTTGTACCGGATGATCCGGCAGGCTGGCGTAGATTGGCCCCAGCAGCAATTCGCCGCCGCGCAGGTTGGCGTCCAGGTCGATGCGCGAGGGCACTCTCGTCGTGTCCAACCCGAACCGGCCCGAGCCACCCAGGCCCTCGGCAGCCAGCGTGCCGGTGGGAGTGTCGAAGCCCACGCCGGCCAGACTGAACTGGCCGGAGGATTGCAGACCGCTATCACGCACATCCAGCGCCAGCTCGGCATCCAGCCGGCCGCCGGTAGGCCTCCCGGACCACACGGTACCCAACAAACCCTGCAGCCAGGTGGCGGGCAACTGGGTAAGCGTGATCTGCGCGTGAGTGGGTTGATCCAGCGGCAACGCGGCGCTGGCCTTTGCCTTGCCCTGTTCGATGTCGACCTGGATGGTGTTGGTGGTTTCGCTGGTGACCAGCCGCAGCGTGGCATCGCCCAGCGCGCCGCCCGGGGCGCCACGCAATTGCAGCTGGCCATCCAGAACCCAGCGCATGCGCGCGTCGCGCTGCAGGTCGCCATCCAGCGCCAGGCCAACCTTGCGCCAGCCCATGGCCGCCACATCCGCCTGCTTCGCGCTCAACTGCAGGTGGATGCCGCCATCGGCACGATCGCTGAGACGCACCGTTACCGTCGACAGCTTCACCCCCGGCACGCTGATGGAACGGGCCGCGAAGACCACATCCGCACGCGCGGGCGCAGCCCAGCCGCCGGCAAGAAACAGCAGGCAAAAAACCAGCAGAAGATGGCTTGATGAAAAACGCATGTCGGGCCATTCTGCCAAACTCAGCTGAACGATATGGATTTCGTCATGGCCGCCACCGTCACCGCCCCGTCTTCATTCCCGTTTCACGCCACCGGCGTGGATGTGCTGGTAGCGGACGACGACCCGGCCAGCCGTCGCTTTCTGGCGGACGGCATGGGCCGGCTGGATGCCCGCGTGGTCACCTGCGCCGACGGCATCGAGGCGCTGGCGCTGGCCCGCGACCGGGCTTTCGACCTGCTGTTGCTGGATTGCCGCATGCCGGGCGCGGGGGCGCTGCAGATTCTGTCGACGCTGCGATCGGATGCGCGGGCCCGCTCGCGGCACGCCATCGCGGTGGCAAGCAGTGCCGAGATGGCGCCCAGCGAACGCTCCGCGTTGCTGATGGCCGGTTTCGCCGAGGTACTCGTCAAGCCCTGCAAGCTGGTGGACCTGCAACGGTTGCTGGGATCGCTGGCGAACCACCCAGCCCCACCGCTTGACGATCAGGCCGGCCTGCTTGCCAGCGGCGACCCGGTCACCATGCAGGCGCTGCGCGGGTTGTTGCGGGGAGAACTGGAGCGGCTCAAGGACGAGCTCGCGAACATGGACGTCGACCGCATCGCGCTTGCCGAACGGCTGCATCGGTTGCGGTCGTCCTGCGGGTTTTGTGGCGCCGCCATGCTGTCGACCGAAACCGTGGCGTTGCAGGAAGCGCTCGCCCACGCGTCCATGGACATCGCGCCAAGCCTGCAGCGCTTCAACCGGGCACTGGACGCGACCCTGCTGGCGCTGGATGCCTGACCCCGGCCATCAGCGCCACGAGGTGGTGCCACCGAGCACTCGCCAGGCGCGCAACTCGCCGCCACCGAGATGAAAGCGGATCACCTCGCGCATCATGCCGCGCAACGCTTTCAGCCCTTCGTCGTCCGGCATGCGGTCGTGCGCCAGCGCCAGCAGGTCGCTGCCACGCAGGACATGCCTGCGACCCGGCAGGCTCGCCACCGCGCCCTGTTCGACCCGGTATTCGTAATGCGCCTGCGGCTCCAGCAGCTCACCCGTTTCCGCATCGTGCTCCAGCTGCAGGGCGTAACCCATCGCCTGCAGCAAGTCGCGCTCGAAGCGGCGCAGGCTCCAGGCCAGCGACTCATCCGTGGCCAGCCGCTGCAGCGCCAGGGCGTAGGCATCGAACAACGCGCTCGAAGGGTCCTGCCGCTCACTGAGGCGTACGACCAGTTCGTTGAGATAAAGCCCCGCCAGCCCGGCATTCCCGATTAGCCGCAGCGGCGTACCCGTGGTTTCCACCGACGTCAGCGTGGCCAACTCGCCGCGCAGCAGCAACCCCATCGCCAGCGGCTGGAACGGCTCCAGTTGCGCCCGGCGCAAACGCGTCTTCTCCCCCCGCACCCCACGCGCCACCACACCCAACCGCCCCTGATCGCGGGTCAGGCATTCCAGCAACAGCGACGTCTCCCGGTACGGGCGCGAATGCAGGACGTAGGCGGGTTGCAGTTCGAGGCGCATGGCTTTGGGTGGGAATAGGGAATGGAGAATAGGGAATCGTTAGAGCAAAGCTTTTCCCATTCCCTATTCTCCATTCCCGATTCCCGGCCTCAATCGGTATACCCGAACTTGCGCAGCATGTTGTCGTCGTCGACCCAGCCTTCGCGCACCTTCACCCACAGCTTCAGGAACACCTTGCGTTCGAACATGCGCTCCATGTGGCGGCGGGCGCTGCTGCCGATGGATTTGAGCTGGGCGCCGCCGTTGCCGATCACGATGGCTTTCTGGCCGTCGCGTTCGACCCAGATGATGGCGTGGATTTCGGCGATGCCGTCGGGGCGATCCTCGAACCGTTCGATCTCCACCGTGGTGGCGTACGGCAGCTCCTGATCCAGCCGCAGCATCAACTGCTCGCGCACCATTTCGGCCGCCAGGAAGCGTTCGCTGCGGTCGGTGACCTCATCCTCGCCGTACACCGGCGGCTGGATCGGCAGGCGTTTCAGGATGGCCTGCTCCAGCTCCTTCAGGCCCTGCTCCTTCAGCGCGCTGACGTAATGGATCTCGTCGTAAGTGTGCTTGGCCACCAGCTCGGCCACGAACGGCAGCATCACCGTCTTGTCCTTGTTGAGGTCGACTTTGTTGATCACCAGCAGCCGCGGCGTGGTTTGCTCGACCAGCGCGGCGTACAGCGCTTCGTCCTCGTCGGTCCAGCGGCCGGCTTCGATCAGTTGCACCACCAGGTCGACATCGCTGATCGCCGAGCGCGCGGCGCGGTTCAAGCTGCGGTTCATGGCGCGCTTGGCACCGCGATGCAGGCCCGGCGTGTCCACGTACATGATCTGGCCCGCCTCGGTGGTGTTGATGCCGAGGATGCGGTGGCGGGTGGTCTGCGGCCGCGGGCTGATGATGGATAGCCGAAAGCCGATCAACGCGTTGAGCAAGGTGGACTTGCCCACGTTCGGCCGGCCGGCCAGGGCCACCGTGCCGCAGCGATAATTCTCGTGCGGCAGGTCGGCGGCGGGATCCAGTTCGTGGTTCATGACAGAGTGCTCGGCAAGTTGGACGGCAAGTGTAATGCCTTGTCGCCAAAGGAAATGGCAGCCGCCGCCACGCGATGGTGCGGCGGTGGAGCGGATTCCGGGGGGATGGTGAAAACGCGGATCAGGCTTTGCGCTGCCCATCCAGCAATTGCGCCAGCACGATCTCGGCGGCGTCCTGCTCGGCGCCGCGACGGCTGGGGCCGGTGGTTTCGGCAACCAATGCCATCGGCTCGCTGACGCTGCAGCGGATATCGAAGGTTTTGGCGTGGTCTTCGCCGTGGCTGGCGACGAGCTCGTAATTCGGCAGCGGCCAACCGCCGGCCTGCAGCCATTCCTGCAGGCGTGTCTTGGCGTCCTTGGATGACCGGCGCAAGGCCGCGATGCGTTCACCGAAGAGACCACGCACGGTTTCACGGCATGCGTCGAAACCGCCGTCCATGTACACGGCAGCCACCATCGCCTCGAACGCATCGGCAAGGATCGACTCGCGGCGGAAGCCGCCCGTCTTCAACTCGCCGGTGCCCAGCTTCAACTCGTCGCCCAACGACAATTCACGCGCCACCACGGCCAACGCCTGGCCGCTGACCAGTTGCGCACGCAACCGCGACAGCTCGCCTTCGCTGGCCTTGGGGTGCGCCTCGAACAGCATTTCGGCGACGATCGCACCCAGCAAGGCGTCGCCCAGAAACTCCAGCCGCTCGTTGTTGGGCTTGCCCATGCTGCGATGGGTCAACGCCAACTCGGCCAGCGAACGATCGCGAAAACGGTAATTGAATTCCAAGGGATGCGCTGGCCGGTTACTGGTTCGGATTGCCCTGCAGCGGCACGCTCTTGTCGAAGTGCAGCAGGAAATCGATGTTGTACATGAATGGCACGACCTTCTCGTAGGCCACCCGCAACTGGGTCGGGCCGCCGTCGCGGTCGCGCACCAGGGTGATGTCGGACGGCTGGATGGTGGCGTCGTCGACGTACTGGAAGTTCATCTTGAACATCAGTTCGCGGCGAAGGTCGTCCAGCGATTTGCCATCGACGCCAGAGGTGGAGATCTGCGTCATCGCCTTCTCCACGCCCATGTACTCGCTGTACGACGGTGCCAGCCGCATCGCCATGTAACCCAGAAAGCCCACCACGGCCAGAATCACCAGGAACCCGATCAGGGTGATGCCCGATTGCCTCGATTTCATAGTCCCCTCGCTATGCCGCCTGCGCGGCTTGCCTGCCCGATATGCCAGTCCGAAACCCCAATGCTCGCCGGGATCGGCGATGCCGGCGAATTCTCGCACCAATGGCACGTCCGAATCCGGGGCACCGATCAATGAATGACCGTGCCGATACGGGAAAAGTCCACGCCACCGGTACCCCAGCCCTTCCAGCTCATCCAGATCAGGAACGCCTTGCCGGCCAGGTTCTTCTCCGGCATGCAGCCCCACCAGCGGCTGTCCTCGCTGTTGTTGCGATTGTCACCCATCACCACGTAGCAACCTTCCGGCACCTTCGAGGGCACCTTGGCGTTGGGGATCGGGTTGGGAATGTTGTAGGCCGGCATGCGCGCGATCATGTGGTTGACCTTGCCCAGGTGCTCCTTCCAGACGGTGGCGCCCATGTCCAGCATCAGGCGGTCCTCCGCGCGCTGCGGGTTGCCCGTGTACGGGCCGATCTCCTCGGCCTGCACCGGCTTGCCGTTGATCAGCAGATCGGCGCCATGCACTTCGATGGAGTCGCCCGGCAGGCCCACCACGCGCTTGATCCAGTTCTGGCTGGGCACCTTCGCGTGGGGATCGCTGCAGCCCGGATCGCCGCTGCGGATCAGCTTGCCGGTGCCGTCGTCACACAGGAAACCGGGGAAGCGGAACACCACCACATCACCACGTTGCGGCTCGCCCAGGTCCACGACCTTGTTGTTGAACGCAGGCAGGCGCAGGCCGTAGGCAAACTTGTTGACCAGGATGAAATCGCCCACATCCAGCGTGGGCATCATCGAGCCGGACGGAATCCGGAACGGCTCGGCCACGAACGTGCGCAGCAGCAACACCACCAGCACCACCGGGAACAGCGAGCGCGCCCAGTCCACCGGTACCGGGTCGCTGTATTCCGTACCCGCGGCATCGAGCCGCGCCTTGCGCTGCTTGTACAAAAACAGCCGATCAAGCCCCCACACCACGCCAAACAGGACGGTGAGGCCGAGCAGGATCGCCGAGAAATCAAATTCCATGTGGGGCTCCTTGGGGAGCCGGGAATCGGGAATCGGGAATCGGGAATCGGAGCGGCAAGCTCTTGCGATTCCCGATTCCCGATTCTCCATTCCCGACCAAACTATTTATCCACTTTCAGCACGGCAAGGAAAGCTTCCTGCGGAATGTCCACCCGCCCGACCTGCTTCATGCGCTTTTTGCCTTCTTTCTGCTTTTCCAGCAATTTCTTCTTGCGGCTGACGTCGCCACCGTAGCATTTGGCCAGCACGTTCTTGCGAAGCGCCTTGACGGTGGAGCGCGCAATGATCTGCGCGCCGACGGCCGCCTGGATCGCCACGTCGAACTGCTGGCGGGGGATCAGGTCCTTCATCCGCTCGACCAGCTCGCGGCCTTTGCGGTCGGCATGGCTGCGATGCAGGATCAGGCTCAGCGCATCGACACGATCGCCGTTGATCAGCACATCGGTGCGCACGAAGGGACCGGCCTCGAAACGCTCGAACTGATAGTCCATCGAGGCGTAGCCGCGCGAGACGGACTTCAGCCGGTCGAAGAAATCCATCACCACTTCGGCCAGCGGCAACTCGTAGCTGATCTGCACCTGGGTGGCCAGGTACTGGATCGAGCGCTGCACGCCGCGCTTTTCCTCGCACAGGGTGATCACGTTGCCGATGTAGTCGGGCGGGGTGAGGATGTTGGCCACGATGATCGGCTCGCGGATTTCCTGGATCAGGCTGGTGTTGGTGGGCAGCTTGGCCGGGTTGTCCAGCAGCATCGTGGTGCCGTCGCTTTTCAGCACTTCGTAGACCACGGTGGGCGCGGTGGTGATCAGGTCCAGGTCGTATTCGCGCTCCAGCCGCTCCTGCACGATTTCCATGTGCAGCATGCCGAGGAAGCCGCAGCGGAAACCGAAGCCCATCGCCTCGGACGACTCGGGCTCGAAGAACATCGCCGCGTCGTTCAGGCGCAATTTGTCCAGCGCCTCGCGCAGCGCGGGGTAGTCATCCGACGACACGGGAAACAGGCCGGCGAACACGCGCGGCTGCATGTGCTGGAAACCGGGCAATGCCTTGTCAGCGGGCTTGCCGGCATGGGTCAGGGTGTCGCCCACCGGCGCGCCGTGCACGTCCTTGATCGAGGCGTTGATCCAGCCCACCTCACCGGCACCCAGCTTGGCCAGCTTCTTGCGCTTGGGCGTGAACACACCGACCTCGCCCACTTCGTGGCTACGCCCCGTGGACATCACCAGCAGCTTGTCGCCGGGCTTGATCTCGCCCTGCATCACGCGCACCAGCGACACCACGCCCAGGTAGTTGTCGAACCAGGAGTCGATGATCAGCGCCTGCAGCCGATCGGTGTCGCGCGGCTTGGGTGGCGGGATGCGGGCGATGATCGCCTCCAGCACCTCAACCACATTGAGCCCCGTCTTGGCGCTGACCGCCACCGCGTCCGTGGCGTCGATGCCGATGACAGCCTCGATCTCGCCCTTCACCTTTTCCACGTCGGCCGTGGGCAGGTCGATCTTGTTCAGCACCGGAATCACTTCCAGCCCCTGCTCCACCGCGGTGTAGCAGTTGGCCACCGACTGCGCCTCGACGCCCTGCGCCGCATCGACCACCAGCAGCGCGCCCTCGCACGCCGCCAGCGAGCGGCTGACTTCGTAGGAGAAATCGACGTGGCCCGGCGTGTCGATGAAATTCAACTGATAGGTTTTGCCATCCCGCGCGGTGTACGGCAGCGATACCGATTGTGCCTTGATGGTGATGCCGCGTTCGCGTTCGATCGGGTTGTTGTCCAGCACCTGGGCTTCCATCTCGCGGTCGGCCAGGCCGCCACAGAGATGGATGATGCGATCGGCCAGCGTCGACTTGCCGTGATCGATGTGGGCAATGATGGAGAAGTTGCGAATCAATTCCATGGAACGCTGCTGGCCTGCCGAACGAGGGGATTTGTCGCCATGCGGGGAGCGCAGGCGCGCGTCGCCGGTATGGCGGCGCGAACCCGGCATTATCGCATGGAACCGGCATCTGCCAGCGTGGAAAACGCGACGGGCGCCACCGGTCGGATGGCGCCCGCGCGTGAAAGCGGTGGAACGTGGCGCTTATTTCCCGTCGGGCACGGTCAACCCCACGAAGTTGCTCTGCTCGCCGCGACGCACCAGCAGCAAGGCCGTGCTGCCGGGCTTCACGTCCTTGGTGGCGTCATGGAATTCGCCAACCGTGCCGATCCGTTTCTGGTTGACCATCAGGATGACGTCACCCGCACGCAACCCGGCCTGCGCCGCCACCGGACCGGTAATCTCGCCGATCACCACGCCCTGCCCCGACTTCAGCCCCAATTGCTTGCGGGTGTCGTTGTCCAGCGGCTGTACGGTCAGGCCCAGTGCCGCCGAGCCACTGCTGGCGGACGACGGGCCGCCAGTGCTTGCACCTACCGCGTTCTTGTCGCGCTCGGCCTCGCTGATGGTGACCTTGAGCGTCTGCCTCTTGCCGTTGCGCAGGATCTCCATCGGAACCGTGGTGCCTGGCTTGGTCATGCCGACCAGCGGTGGCAGATCAGCAGCCTGCTGCAGCACGTGGCCGTTGTACGTCAGGATGATGTCGCCAGGCTGCACGCCGGCCTTCTCCGCGCCACTGTCGGGCGTCACCGCCGCCACCGCCGCGCCAACGCCGTTGTCCAGCTTTAACGCCTTGACCATGTCGTCGTCGACCCGCTGCACCATCACGCCCAGCATGCCGCGCGACACGTAGCCCTTGCTCTTGATCTGCTGCACGGCGTTCATCGCCACGTCGATCGGGATCGAGAACGACACACCCAGGTAGTCACCGGTGTTGGAATAGATCTGCGAGTTCACACCCACTACGGCGCCGGCGAGATCGAACAGCGGGCCGCCGGAATTGCCGCGGTTGATCGGCACGTCGGTCTGGATGAACGAGGTGTACGGCTGGTCGCGCTGGCCCAGGTTGCGGCCCACTGCGCTGACGATGCCTTGCGTCACGGTGTAGTCGAAGCCGAACGGCGAGCCGATCGCCAGCACCCACTGGCCGGGCTTCAAGCTGCGCGAATCACCGATGTTCACCGTCGGCAACTTGCCGCCCGCGTCGACCTTCAGCAGCGCGATGTCATACGTCGGATCGGTGCCGACGACCTTGGCGGTCAGCGTGCGCCGGTCCTGCAATCGCACATTGACCTTGTCCGCGCCTTCAACCACATGGTTGTTGGTGAGGATGTAGCCATCGCCGGAAATGATGAAGCCCGAGCCCAGCGAGGTATGCCGTTGCTCCTGCGGCGACGGCATCATCGGCATGCCGAAGAAGCGCCGGAACAATTCGGCCTGCGGATCATCTGCCTGGCCCGGGCCCGGCACCACGCCACGGCGGCGATCATTCGCGCCAGTGTATTTCGCCTCGACATGCACCACGGCGGGTGCATTCCTTTCAACGATCCCGGTGAAATCAGGCAGGCCCGCAGCAGCGGCCGGTTGCGCCTGCACCGCGAAGAACGCGGGAAAGCCGGTCAGCGCGAGGCACGCGACAACGCGCAAGATGGATCGATTCATGATTCCTCCTTGGGAGTGGGCAAACAGCTGGATACGCGACCGGTCGGGGCATGACCGGTCGCCAGCAACCGCGTCGGCCGGATCACGAACCGGCGACGCGTGAAAACAGGAAGTCCGCGGAGAGCAACACGCGGGCACCGGTCAGCGCGGGAATGCGCGACTGTTCGCGGTATCGCGCTGTTGCTGCGGATCGAGCAACAGCAGATAGCTGCCGTCGTGGTTGTCGAGCGTGCGGTAGCGATGCATCGGCGTCCCGTCGCGGGCATATGGCACCAGATTGCCGTCGCCGGGCACACCCAGCGTGGCCGACGCGCGCTGGCTGTACAACTCGGCCGAGTTGCCGCTCAACCACGGTGGAACCGTGGCCGGCACCGCCGAGGACGGCAGCGCGGCATGCTCGGACGATGTGGTCACGCCCGCCGAATCGACCGCGGCGGTTTCGACGCGACCCGTTTCACCCGCCGGTTGCACCAGCAGCAATGCGGCCACCGCCACACTGGCGGCTATGGCGCCGCCGGCCGACCAATGCAGCCAATGGCGGCGTGCGCCTGCCGCCGGTACCACCGAAACCGCGGCCGATTCTCGCTCGACGGCCCGCATGACACGCGCGGCAAAGCCGGCCGACGCCAGCGGCGGCATTTGCCGCCGGACGCCATCGCCGGCCAGGTGATACCGCGACCACGCCTGCGACAACGCGGCGTCATGGTCGAGGCGACGCAGCAGAAAGCGCAGCTCCTCCGCCGACAATTCGCCATCAATGGCGGCCGAGAGTTGCTCGCGGTGTTCCGGGTTCATGCCTGCCTGATTCATGTCTGGTCCTCGCGGTCCGACAACAGTGGCCGCAGTTTTTCATCGATCGCTTCACGTGCCCGAAATATGCGTGACCGCACCGTACCGATCGGACAGCCCATCGCCTCGGCGATTTCCTCGTAGCTGAGGCCATCCACTTCACGCAGTGTTATGGCGGTACGCAGCTCTTCGGGCAACGCTTGGACAGTGGAGAACACCGATTGTTCAATTTCCTGGCGCATCATTTCGCGCTCGGGCGTGGCGTTGTCGTGCATGCGCTGGGAGCCGGCCATGAACACCGCGTCATCGGCATCGATGTCGTCAGTGGGCGGTCGCCGGCCGGCGGCCACCAAGTGGTTCTTGGCGGTGTTCACCGCGATCTTGTACAGCCAGGTGTAGAACGCGCTGTCGCCGCGAAACGAGCCGATGGCGCGCCAGGCGCGGATGAACGCTTCCTGGGCGATGTCCTCGCATTCGGCATGGCTGCGCACGTAACGCGATACCAGCCCGATCAGCTTGTGCTGGTATTTGCGCACCAGCAGATCGAAGGCGGCCTTGTCCCCTTTCTGGACGCGCTCAACCAGCGCCTTGTCCAGTTCGTTTTCGCCCATGCGGGCCGTATCCATCATCAATGCCGTCATCCGCTGCGAAACTGTAGGAGCCGAACGCGCAGCTCAGACCGACGCCCGCCGCACAAGTTCAGCTTGCGCGCCGCACAGTGTAATGTCGCGCGCCGGATTGATTGTGGAAAAAACGTTGGCCCCCGCCATCCGTCCGTTCAGGCGGGCTCGGTGGCTCGCGTGCTCAGCAGCCGCTGCCGCTCGGCCAGCAGGTTGCCGAAGCTGACCGGCGTGGCCGGCCGGCAGAAAAGGTAGCCTTGCAACTCGTCGCAACCGTGGGCACGCAGGAATTCCAGGTGCTGCTCGATCTCCACGCCCTCGGCCACCACGGCACGCTTCAGCCGGTGCGCCATTTCGATGGTGGCGCGCACGATCGCCTCGTCATCCGGGTCGACGCCGATGTTGCGCACGAAGCTCTGGTCGATCTTGATCCGGTCGGCGGGCAGGCGTCGCAGGTAGTCGAGCGAAGCGGCTCCTGTACCGAAGTCGTCGATGGCGATGTGGCAGCCCAGCTCATGCAGGCCGTGCAGGTTTTCCACCAGGTTCGGCGCTTCCTTGATGCTGATGCTCTCGGTGACCTCCATCTCCAGCAGGTCGGGATCGAGCCCGGTATCCATCAGCACTTTCGCCACCGTGTCGAGCAGGCGCGGCTCCATCAACTGCACCGCCGAGAGGTTGACGCCAAGGCGCAGGCGCAAGCCGTAGCGCTCCTCCCACTCCCGTGCCTGGCGGCAGGCGGTGCGCATCACCCACTCGCCGATCGACACGATCAGGCCCGTTTCCTCGGCCAGTGGAATGAACACCGCGGGGCTGATGGTGCCAAGCTCCGGGTGCTCCCAGCGCAGCAGCGCCTCCATGCCGACGATGTCCTCGGTCTCGGTGTTCACCTGCGGCTGGTAGACCACGCGCAGCTCGCCGTTGCCCTCGGCGTGGCGCAGGCGCGTCTTCAGCGCCATGCCGTGCTCCTGCGCGTATTCCGGGCTGACTTCGTAGATCTGGAAGTTGTTGCGGCCCAGGTGCTTGGCTGCGTACATCGCCTCGTCCGCGTGCTTGAGCAGGGTCTCGGCGTCGCTGGCGTCGTCCGGGAAAAAGCTCACGCCCATCGAAACGGTAATCTGCAGCTCGGTGCCGTCGTCGAGGTACAGCGGCGTCTCCATCACCTGCACGATCTTCTCCGCCACGCGCAGCACGTCATCGTTCTTCACGATGTGGCGCAGCACCACGGTGAACTCGTCGCCGGCATAGCGCGCCACCGTATCGGACGCGCGCACGCTGCCGCACAGGCGCCGCGATACCGAGCGAAGCACGGCATCGCCGGCGGCATGGCCGTGACTGTCGTTGACGGCCTTGAAGCGGTCCAGATCCACGAACAGCACGGCGAAGCATTCGCCGTTGCGAACCGCCTCGCGGATGATGGTTTCCAGTCGGTCGTTGAACAGCAAGCGGTTCGGCAGACCGGTGAGCGCGTCGAGCAGACCTTCGCTGCGGCCCTGCTCGCGAGTCAGTCCGAGCTCCAGCATTTGCGCGAACCGCGCCGCGGCACAATGCAGTACGGGTTCGACGATGCCCGCCGCGCCAAAGCCACGACGACTGCCGGCCAGCATGGCACCCAGCACGGTATGCCGCTCGTCGTACAGCGGCATGCCGGCGAAGTCGGTCAGGCCCAGCACCTGCAGCAGTGGATCGTTGGCCACCTGGCTGCGCGCATCGTGCCTGTAGTTCACCGTGCCGCCGGCCAATACCTGGGCCAGCGAAGGCTGCGCCGCAGGCGGCGGCCAGCTTGGTTCGGGGCCGTTCCACAACTGTAGTTGCTGCACCGGTATGCCGGCGCTCCCGGAAGGCAACGACCAGACCGCGAGGTAATCGAGGCCGAGTTCATCGAACAGCAAACGCGCCGCCGCCGTTTGCGCATCGACGCCATTGGTCGAGGCAAACATGCGCGACAGCAACGACAGCGCCGCCTCGGCGCGCAGATCCGCGCGATCGCTGCGGAAAATCAACGCCACCGCATCGTGCCCGTCGTGGCTTACCAGCCGCGCGTTTGCCTGCCCGGTATCGCTGCCTTCGGCCGAACGGCGCTGGCAGGGATACCAGCGTCGATTGGCCTCGGTGATCACCTGCTCGATCGTCACGCCCTCGAAGGAAAGCACCTGCGACAGCGGGCGTGCCTTCCAATGATCAGCCGGCAGGCGGCTATGCCGGATCACGGCGGAACTGACTTCGAGCAGCGGGCAGGTGGCAGACAACTCGGCGATCAGCCATTCGCTGTCGTCTTCCTGGAACGCATAACGGTCGCCAGCCGGTGCCGGCAGCGGCACCTGCGGCAACGCCGGCAAGGGCGCGCCAGCAAGGGCGCTGGCCCGGCGCCAGCGCGGCAACAGTTCCGCGGTAACGCGCGAGGCGTGCAACCAGTCCACGGTGCCAGCCGGCCAATGATCGGGATGGAGCGGTGCCTCGTCGGTCGTTATCACCATCAAGGGCACGTCGAGGGTCGCCGGCAGTTGGCGCAGCTGCCCGCAAGAGGCGCGGCCCTGCACGCCATCACCCTTGATGACGACCACCATCAACTGCAAGGGCGGGCGCCCCTCCAGCAGGATGGCCGCATGGGTGATGTCGCGTGCACTGTAGATCTGCGCGTAGCCCGCCTGGTCGAGCGCGTCGAACACCAGCCGGCGCAGCTCGCGCTGCTCGGCCACGATCAGGACACCGGCCATCATGCGCAAGCCCTCATATGAGCCAGCGACCATCGCGAAGACGCAGCCGACGCGGTGAGCTGTCGTCGCTGCGCAGGTGCACCGCCAGCGTACCCAGGTGCTCGGCCAGCGCGGGTGGCGCGTTCACCAGCACCACGCGACGCAGGTGGCCCTGCGGCATGCGTGCCAGTTGACGCAGCAAGGTGTCGTCCATCGCCGAGAGCGGCAACTCCAGGCCAACCAGCACGTACACGCCGAAATGCAGGCTTTGCTGCATGAAACGCAGCGCATTGCCCAGGCGCTGGCAATCGGGAACGCGCACGTGCGCATCACGCATACTGCCCAGGCCGGTGTCCGGCTGCCACAGGTAGACCGCCTGCCCGGTGTGGCGGGCGATCGAGCGGAACTGTTCGAGCAAGCCCGGGCAATCCTCGCTCTGCAGCAGCACCAGGCCGCTGGACGCGCCGAGGATCTGTTCGAACACCTCGGTGCCAGCCTGCGACGATGCAGTATCCATCGGCAAGATCATTGTGCCCACAGCATGCGTCTCGTCATTGATATCCCCGCCGGTGCGGCAACCAGGTCCTCCGCAAGTCTAGCCCGGTGCGCGCGCCATCGCCCAGCCACCGCACGCACTTTTTTGGATCCGTGCCGACGACAGCCGCCGCCAAAAAATTAACGTTTGACCGATCCCGCGTTCGCCCTCGCCCCTTCGTCCGGCGATGCCCGAATCGACGGGGGATGAGTCTCGCATTCACGGCGATGGAACGGTAAGGTTCGACATTCCCAAACCACGTCTGCAGATCCCATGTTCGAAGGATTACGCTTCAATCATTGGAAAGCCAACGAGGACGACAGCGGCATCGTCACCCTCGCCCTCGACCGCGCCGGCAGCAGCGTCAACGCCATTTCGGGTGCCGTGCTGGACGAGCTGGGGCAGATCGTCGAACGGCTGGCGATCGAGAACCCGGCCGGGGTGATCATTCATTCCGCCAAGCCCGCCGGCTTCGCCGTCGGTGCGGACATTACCGAGTTCAAGGATTACGCCCGGCGCGGCACGGTGCTGGAGAACATCGAGAACGGCCAGCGGATCTATGAAGCGCTGGCGCGCCTGCCCTGCCCCACGGTGGCGGCCGTGCACGGCGCCTGCATGGGCGGCGGCACCGAACTGATTCTGGCCTGCCGCCAGCGCATCGCCGTCGACGACGAAAAAACCCGCATCGCGCTGCCCGAAGTGCAACTCGGCATCCATCCCGGCTGGGGCGGCACCGCGCGCTTGCCGCGGCTGATCGGCGCGACCGACGCCTTGCCGCTGATGCTGACAGGCAAACCCTTGTCCGCCCGACGCGCCCTGAACCTGGGCGTGGTCGATCGCCTGGCCAGTGCCGACGAATTGCTGGCCGAGGCGCGTCACATGGTGCGTCGCCCCTCCGCTCGCCCGCTGGCACGACGCGCCAAGGCCTGGGCCAGCAACCTATGGCCCGTGCGCCAGATCCTGGCGCCGATGGTGCTGAAGCAGACGGCCGCGAAAGTGCGCAAGGAGCACTACCCCGCGCCGTTCGCCTTGATCGATGTATGGAAGCGTGGTGGGCCAGATATCCGCCAACGGCTGAAGCTGGAGGCACGTTCCGTCGCCAAGCTGGCCGAAACGCCGACGGCGCAAAACCTCATCCGCATCTTTTTCCTCAGCGAACGCCTCAAGAACCAGGGCGCCGGCGTCGAGCACGGCATTGAGCACGTGCACGTGGTGGGCGCGGGCGTGATGGGTGGCGACATCGCCGCGTGGGCGGCGTTGAAGGGCTTCCAGGTGACGCTGCAGGATCGCGAGATGAAATACGTGCAGCCTGCGCTGGACCGCGCCCGTGCGTTGTACGAGAAAAAGCTCAAGACGCCGGAGAAAATCGCCGCGGCCGCGCAGCGCCTGCGCGCCGACGTGGAAGGCAGCGGCGTCGCGCAAGCCGATCTGGCGATCGAGGCCATCTACGAGAACGCCGACGCCAAACGTGCGTTGTACGCCACGATGGAGCCGCAGTTCCAAAGCGATGAAATACTTGCCAGCAACACGTCCAGCATTCCGTTGAATGAGCTGCGTGAAGGGCTGACCGCGCCGCAGCGTTTCCTGGGCCTGCATTTCTTCAACCCGGTCGCGCAGATGCCACTGGTGGAAGTGGTGCGTCACGACCGGCTCGATCCGGCGATCGAGAAGCGCGCGCTGGCGTTCTGCAAGGCGATCGGCAAATTGCCGGTGGCGGTAAAGGGCACGCCGGGCTTCCTGGTCAACCGCATCCTGATGCCGTACCTGCTCGAATCCATGCGCATGTATGCCGAGGGCGTACCCGGCCCGGTGCTGGATCGCGAGGCGAAGAAATTCGGCATGCCAATGGGCCCGATCGAACTGGCCGACACTGTAGGGCTCGATGTCTGCGCCTCGGTCGGCAAGGAGTTGGCGCCGTTCCTCGGGCTGGAACTTCCGCCCGGGCTGGATGACCGGCTCGGCGCCGGCAAGCGCGGAAAGAAGGATGGCCAGGGCCTGTATGTCTGGCAGGACGGCAAGCCGCAAAAACCCGAAGTCGACCCGGATTACGCCACCCCGCCGGACCTGCAGGAGCGCATGATCCTGCCGATGGTGAACGAGGCGATCGCCTGCCTCGACGAGGGTGTGGTCGACGACGCCGACCTGCTCGACGCGGGCGTGATCTTCGGCACCGGCTTCGCGCCGTTCCGCGGCGGCCCGATCCAGTATGCGCGCAGCGAAGGCGTGGACAAGCTCAAGCAGAAGCTGGAGCAATTGGCGCAACGCCACGGCGAACGTTTCATGCCCAAGAAAGGCTGGGACAACCCGGCCCTGGCGGTCAGTGCCAGCGCGGCACTCATGCCCGACGCATAGACTGGATTACCGGCGCGGCGCGCCGGTTGTTCCAGGCCGCTTCACCACATCAGATCGTCGGGCACGCCATCGTCGCCGACACCTGCCGCAGCGGGATCGACCAGCAGCGCCAGTTGCCTCGCGTCTACCGCCTTGACCTGCTCGGCGATGTCGCGGCTTACCAGCACGTAGCGACCACCCTGCTGCACCACGCCCAGCTCGCCCGCATTGAGCGCCGTCAGCTGTGCCGCATCGACGTAGATGCGGCGGATCTTGCCGCCATATTCGAAATTGCGTGGTTGGTCGGCATCCGCCTTGTTGAGCGCGTTCCCCGCCAGCAACTGCTGGACCTTCTGCTTCTGCTCGCGCCGCAGACGCGCCTGTTCTGCTGCCTCCTGCTCGGCACGTTTGCGCTCGCTGGCTTCGGTCTGCGCCCGCATCGCATACGCACGCGCCAGATTGATGCCGTCGGCATCGGTATCGGCGGCAGGTGAGCGGTGGCGTGGCGGCTTCGACGGCCTGCCTTTCTGCGACGGCCTGGCGGATGGGGCAGCGGGGCGTTTTTCTTCGCGTACTTGTTTGACGATGCCGCTTTTCAGCAACTGGTCGCGCAGGGAATCGGCCATGGTCGGAAATCTCGGTCGGTATCAATAATGCGGCGGTGGCGGCTCGCTGTGCGGGTCCGGCGCCTGGCCCAGCCGTACCGACATCAACTCGCCGCGCAGCTCGCGCACCGCACGTTCCAGCGCCGCAATGCGCTGCGACTGATCGGCATCAGCCACCGCAAGCGCCTCGACGGTGTCGTCGATGAAGGTCAGCCGCACTTCCAGCTCGGCCAGCCGCTGCTCCAGCCCGTCGTTGCTCACTTCGCCACCTGCAGGCTGCGCCCGCGACCCATGCCGTAATACGCCAGCCCCGCCGCCTCCACCGCCGCCGGTTCATAGAGGTTGCGCCCGTCAAAAATGGCCGGGGTTTTCAACAGGCCGCGGATGCGCGAAAAATCGGGACTGCGGAACGCCTTCCATTCGGTGACGATGGCCAGTACGTCGGCGCCTTGCAGCGCATCGTAGGCGTGCTCGCACAGGACCAGGTCGTCCCTCTCGCCGTACTGGCGAGCCGTTTCAGCCCGTGCTTCCGGATCAAACGCACGCACCTTGGCACCGACCTGCCACAACGCTTCCATCAGTCGCCGGCTCGGCGCTTCGCGCATGTCGTCCGTATTGGGTTTGAATGCCAAACCCCACAGCGCGATCGTCTTGCCCGCCAACTGGCCATCGAAGTGGCGCGAGATCAACTCGAATAGCTTGGCCTTCTGATCGTGGTTGACCGCCTCGACCGCCGCCAGCAGGCGTGCGTCGTAGCCATAGCTGCGCGCGGTCCGCTCCAGCGCCTGCACGTCCTTGGGGAAACACGAGCCACCGTAACCGGCGCCCGGGTAAATGAAATGGTGACCGATGCGCGGATCGGAGCCGATGCCCTGACGCACGAGTTCCACGTCGGCACCGACCCGCTCGGCAATATTGGCGATCTCATTCATGAAACTGATCTTGGTCGCCAGCATCGCGTTGGCGGCGTACTTGGTCAGCTCGGCCGAACGCTCGTCCATCACCACCATCCGGTCGTGACTGCGGTTGAACGGCGCGTACAAGCTGCGCAACACCGTCACTGCACGCTCGCTTGAAGCGCCGACGATGATGCGGTCGGGTTTCAGGCAATCCTCCACCGCAGCCCCTTCCTTCAGGAACTCGGGGTTGGAAACCACGTCGAAAGGCACCTCGACGCCACGCGATTCCAATACCTGCGAAATGGTGGCGCGCACCCGGTCGGCGGTACCCACGGGAACGGTGGATTTGTTCACCACCACCGCGTACCGGTCGAGATGCGCCCCGATGGTGCGGGCGACGCTCAGCACATATTGAAGGTCGGCGCTGCCGTCCTCGTCCGGCGGCGTCCCCACCGCAATGAAAATGACCTCGCCATGGGCCACGGCGGACACCGCGTCGGTGGTAAAGCCAAGCCGCCCCTCAGCGCCATTGGACCGCACGATGGGCTCCAGGCCCGGCTCGTAGATGGGAACTTCACCGCGCTGAAGGCGCTCGATTTTCGATGCGTCGATATCGACGCATATCACCTGGTTGCCCATTTCCGCGAGGCAGGCGCCCGTTACCAGGCCTACATAGCCGGTGCCAAAAATCGTGACTTTCATCGCAAAGTTAATTCCTTGAAACCGAGCCGACTATTCTAGCCGGCTGCCGACGGCAACGTGACCCTTGTTGCCTCTCGAAAAAAGCAAAGGGCGCGAATCGCTTCGCGCCCTTGCCATGCCGCCATCGCGGAGGCGATCAGCCGCCCGAGGCACCCGAACCGGCCGGCGTCGGGCCGGTCTTGACCAGCGTCACGTCGAAGATCAACGTGGCATTCGGCGGCATCGGCGGACGCGGCTCCGAGCCATAGGCCAGGGTCGAGGGGATGTACAACTTGTAGTGGCCACCCGCCTGCATCAACTGCAGGCCCTCGCGGAAACCGGGGATCACGCCAGCCAGCGGAATCTTGGCGGCGCCCGGCGGGTTGTGCTTGGACGAGGCATCGAACACCTGGCCGTCGATGAAGCTGCCGGTGTAGTTGATCTCGACCGTATCGTTCGGGCCCGGGCGCGGGCCGCTACCCTGGGTGATCACTTCGTACTGCAGGCCGGAAGCCGTGGTCTTCACACCCGGCTTGGACTTGTTCTTGGCCAGGAACGCGGCGCCTTCAGCCTTGTTCTTGGCACCGAGCTTGTCCATTTCGACCTTGTACTTGGCCTGGATCTTGGCCATGAACGCGTCGTGAACCTGCTTGGCCTCGGTGTCGGTCATGGTCGGCTTCTGGCCGAGCATGGCAGCCTTGACGGCGTTGGCAACGGCGGTCGGATCCAGCTCGTCGCGCATGATCGGCGGCACCTGCTCGCCCATCTGGTAGCCAATCACGTAGCTGGCTTTGGCCTTGTCGACCGTGCCGGCGGCGCCGGCGGCAGCCTGAGCGAACACGCTCGACGTCATGCCCAACGCAACGACCAGCGCAGTGGCGGTCAGCGTGGGACGCAGAAATTGCTTCATTCGAAACTCCCTCGTCATGGAATATGCCGGCGTCACCATCCGGGCCTCCCCGATGGAGGCAGGCCACGCATTGTGCGGTTCCTGTCCGGTCTTGGCAACGATGCAAACGTCCGACCTTCGGCAACGGTAAAGGTTCATTCGGCATGACACCGATTTCACATGCCGCCGACCGCCACCACGGTCAGGGTGTGTGTTCCGGCTTGTCGAGCGTGTCCTTCAGCGCCGCCTGCAGGCGCGCGTGCATTTGCACCAGGTTGCGCCACATCACCACCGCCAGCACCACACCCAGCAGAGCCAGGGACAGCGCCACTCCACGCGGCGGCAGGATGGTCGAACCCAACGCACTGACCAGCACCCCCAGCGCCAGCAAAGTCACCAGCGGAATGATCCGCGCCAGCACGTTGCGCATCGGCTGAGTATAGGCTCCAGTAAAGCGCTCGCTGATGCCGATTTCCGCCAGCAGCATGCCCAGCGCCTCGGCCTTGCGGTACACCGCGATCAGCATCGGCAGCGACAGGAACAATGCCGTCGCCCAAATCAGTGTGTGGCGCAATTCGCGCCCGATTCCGACCATCGAGAACCACGTCCAGTTATGCGCATTGACGTAGGCACCCAGCATGAAAAGCGTGACCACCAGCAGCACGTTGATGCCGATATGCCACAACAACCGGCGAAAGATCGCCGCCAGCGCCGCGTTCTCATTGACCGGCTTCAGGTTGGCCAGCCAGCCGCTGTAACTGGTGGCGAGCAACCGCGCCGAGCGTGGCGTTATCCGGGTCAGTCCGTTGGCGAGTTTGTCGGCCGAACGGTTCAGATAGGGCGAGACCGCCATGCACACCACCGACACCGCCACGGCGATCGGATAGATGAAGTCGCTGATCACGCCCAGCGACAAACCCAACGTGGCGATCACAAAGGAGAACTCGCCGATCTGCGCCATCCCCAGGCCGGCGCGCAGCGAGGTACGCGCATCGTGACCGACGGCGAAAATGCCCACGCTGCAGGCCAGCGTCTTGCCCAGGATCACCGCGCCGGCGATCAACAGCGCGGGCACGACGTAATGCAGCAACATCGCCGGGTCGATCTTCAGACCGATGGCCACGAAGAACAGCGCCGCGAACATGTCGCGCAACGGCTCGACCAGATGCATCACGCGGGCGACGCTGCGCGATTCCGCCACGATGGCACCCGCCAGAAACGCGCCCAGGGCCACGCTGAAACCCATCCACGCCGCCAGCAGGCTGGCACCGAAACAGATGCCCAGCACGCTGACCAGCAAGGTTTCGTCACGACCGAAACCGGCCACGTAATCCACCAGCCGCGGCAGCAACAGCAGCCCCAGGATCATGCCCACGATCACGAACAGGCCAAGGTGGCCAATCAGCGTAAACGCCGCTTCCGCCTGCACCGAGCCACCGATGGCTACGGCCGTCAGCAGGGTCAGCATGATGATCGCCAGCATGTCCTCTGCCACCAGCAAGCCCACCACCAACTGCGCAAACGGGTGGTGCCGCTGCCCACCCTCGGAAAGCATGCGGGTGGCCACCATCGTCGATGACAACGAGATGATTGCGCCCAGGAACAGCGAGTCCATGCCCTTCCAGCCAAACAACTCACCGATGCCGAAGCCGATCCACAGCATCAACCCGACCTCGGCCACCGCGACCACCAGCACGCCCACGCCCACCTGGCGCAACTTGCGCACGCTGAACTCCAGCCCCAGGGTGAACATCAGCAACACGACACCGAGGTTGGAAATGTCTTCGATCGCTCGCGGGTCCGCCACCAGCACACCCGGGGTATGCGGGCCGATCAGCACGCCGGCGAGGATGTAGCCCAGCAATACAGGCTGCCGCAGACGCTGGAACAGGATCGTGGTGGCACCGGCCACGATCATCACCATGGCCAGGTCGCGGATGAAACCGATTTCGTGCATGCCTTCTCTTCAACGCCGCGGGATTTCCCAGCTTAAACGAACACCCGCTCACTATTCGTTCGCGAAAGCACAAGCCGGAGGGCCGAGTTGCCGAATGCAGTTCGCGTGCTTCACCGATGTGAAAAAAATGCTTGACGGATATGACACTCGGACCTATTCTTCCGGGCTTCCAGCGGCGGGGCCATAGCTCAGCTGGGAGAGCGCCTGCATGGCATGCAGGAGGTCGGCGGTTCGATCCCGCCTGGCTCCACCAACTTGAATTGTCCCCATCGTCTAGAGGCCTAGGACACCACCCTTTCACGGTGGCGACCGGGGTTCGAATCCCCGTGGGGACGCCAAGTTGGCTCGCAACGCTGGAACGTACACGCTGTAAAACAAAATGTGGAGCGGTAGTTCAGTTGGTTAGAATGCTGGCCTGTCACGCCGGAGGTCGCGGGTTCGAGTCCCGTCCGCTCCGCCACTACACAACGGAAAACCCGCCTTGCGCGGGTTTTTTGTTGCGCGCGATTCGTGTGTGCGACCGTTTCGCACTCAGCCGATCGTATCCGCCGGATCGCGCTCCAGCGTACCGGTCGAATGCCCCTGCTCCGCCAGGTATTCCAGCCAGCGCGACAGGAAGCCGTTCATGCGCAGGCGATGCTGGAACACCGTATGCGCCGGCGCGAACGGACCCAGCACCTGCCACAGGTGTCGCCCGGGATGGCAATGCATCGCTTCGGCCACGTGCGCGTCGGTATACATGCGCAGCTGCGCCGATGGCGAACGCTGGCCGGTATGGGCGTCAACGAAATCGTAGGTGAGCTCAAGCTCCAGCGTATACGGATGGCACTCCTGCACATGGAGATGCACGTTCAATCCGTCATCCACGTTGGACAGGTAGCGGCCGGGCTCAAGTTGCTGCGGCGCGAACAGCCGCGTCAGCCGATGGTAATTTTCCGCATAAAGCCCCATCAGGAAGCCAAAGCGCCCCGGCAACAAGTTGGTTCGGCTGTCCAGTACGGCACTCATCGTTGTCACGAAACTCCTGCGTTCAAAACCCTTGCGTTCAAAACATGGTCCGCTCGATACCGAAGCGGGAAAAGATCTTGCTGGCGATTTCCTCGATCGACACGTGCGTGGTGTTGAGGCTGGGGATACCGGCCTGGCGCATCAGCCGGGCCGCCTGGTCCAGCTCCCAGCGGCATTGCTTCAAAGTCGCATATTTGCTGCCCGGACTGCGCTGCTCGCGGATCTGCGCCAACCGCGCCGGCTCGATCGTGAGGCCGAACAGCCGCGACTTGTAAGGACGCAGCAGCGCCGGCAATTCCAGCCGGTCCAGATCCTCCTCGGTCAACGGATAGTTGGCGGCACTGACACCATAGTGCAAGGCCATGTAGAGGCAGGTGGGCGTCTTGCCGGAACGCGACACGCCAATCAGGACCAGATCCGCATCGGCATAGTTCACGTCGATGCCGTCATCGTGCGACAGCGCATAGTTGGTCGCGTTGATGCGCGCCTCGTATTTGCCGTAGTCCACCATGCCGTGCGCGCGGTTGACCGCGCCGGAGCGCTTGGCGCCCAGCTCGTCCTCCAGCGGCCCGATGAACGGCGCAAACACATCCATCATCAACGCCCCGCTGGCCGCGACGATGTCGCACAAGGCCGGCTCGGCCATCGTGTTGATCACGATCGGTCGCTGCCCGCTCTGCGCGTAATGGGTCTTGATCCGCACGGCGGCGGCCTCGGCCTTTTGCGCGTCATCCACGAACGACAGGCGATGCTTGTCGAACGTGACGCCCTCGAATTGGGTCAGGATGCTGTTGCCGATCGTCTCCGCGGTAATACCAGTGGAGTCGGATATGAAGAAAACCGTGCGTTGCATGCCTGCTCCCGGTTGGTCATGACCGTTATTACGACGCCAAAAGTTTCGAGTAAATCATTGTACTTACTGCATCAAGGCTGACTGGTATGCAGTTGGAGTGGGGATCAACGGCAATGGTCTTCTTGTGCTGTACACGACCGGCAGCGGACAATACCACTCCTTTGCCGACCGTTCTGGTCAGTTTGCACCCTTCCCGTTGTCACACGAAAGCCTTCAGGAGATCCCCTTGAACGATCTGGTGCTTTGGCTCGATGCGCTGCGCATGACCGACCTTGGCAAGGTAGGCGGCAAGAATGCCTCACTTGGCGAAATGATCGGCAACCTGTCCCGATTGGGCGTGTCGGTGCCGGGCGGTTTCGCCACCACCGCCGAGGCCTTCCAGCAGTATCTGGAGAAAAGCGGCCTGGCGAAACGAATTCAGGATCGACTGACCTCGCTGGATGTCGATGACGTCGACGCGCTGGTGGTTGCCGGCAAGGAAATCCGCCAATGGATCGTGGACACCGCCCTGCCCGCCGAACTCGAGCAGGCAATCCGCGACGCGTACGCCACGCTGTGCAAGGACGCCAGCGCCAGCGACATCGCCGTGGCGGTACGTTCATCGGCCACCGCAGAGGATCTTCCGGACGCCTCGTTCGCCGGCCAGCAGGAAACCTTCCTCAACGTGGCCGGCATCAACGACGTACTGCACACGGTGAAGGAAGTCTTCGCCTCGCTGTACAACGATCGCGCCATCGCCTATCGCGTGCACCAGGGTTTCAAGCACGAGGAGGTGTTCCTCTCCGCTGGCGTGCAGTTGATGGTGCGTTCGGACGTGGGTGCGTCCGGGGTGTTGTTTACGCTGGACACTGAGTCGGGCTTCCGCGACGTGGTGTTTGTCACCGGCAGTTATGGCCTTGGCGAAATGGTCGTGCAGGGCGCGGTGAATCCGGACGAGTTCTACGTCTTCAAGCCGACGTTGAACGCCGGCAAGCCGGCCATCCTGCGCCGCAACCTCGGCGCCAAGCAATTGCGCATGGTCTATTCCGATGCGGCCGACGAACGTGTGCGCACGGAAGACACGCCTGCCGAACTGCGCAACCGGTTCTGCATCAGCGACGAGGACGTGCAGGAGCTGGCGCGGCAGGCGCTGATCATCGAGAAACACTATGACCGCCCGATGGACATCGAATGGGCGAAGGACGGCCACACCGGCAAGATCTACATCGTGCAGGCGCGGCCGGAAACCGTGAAATCACGCTCCCACGCCACCCAGCTCGAGCGCTTCCACCTGAGCGCAAAAGGCAAGGTCCTGGCCGAGGGCCGATCGATCGGCCAGAAGATCGGCGCCGGCAAGGCCCGCGTTGTGCGTTCGCTGTCCGACATGAACAAGGTGCAGCCCGGTGACGTGCTGATTGCCGACATGACCGATCCCGACTGGGAGCCGGTGATGAAGCGCGCGTCGGCCATCGTCACCAATCGCGGCGGCCGCACCTGCCATGCGGCGATCATCGCCCGCGAGCTGGGCGTGCCGGCCGTTGTCGGCACCGGCAACGCGCTGGAGCTGATCCCCGATGGCGCCGACGTCACCGTGTCCTGCGCCGAGGGCGACACCGGCACGATCTACGAGGGCATCCTGAAGTTCGAGCGCATCACGGCGGATCTGGGCGACATGCCCGAGGCGCCGCTGAAGATCATGATGAACGTGGCCAACCCCGAGCGCGCCTTCGATTTCGGCATGCTGCCCAACGCCGGCATCGGCCTGGCCCGCCTGGAAATGATCATCGCCAGTCACATCGGCGTGCATCCGAAGGCGCTGTTGGAATATGCCAAGCAGGACGCCGAGACGAAAGCCAAGATCGACGAGCGCATCGCCGGTTATGCCGGTCCGGTCGAATTCTATGTCGACCGCTTGGCCGAAGGCATCGCCACCATCGCCGCCTCGGTCCATCCCAAGCCAGTGATCGTGCGGTTGTCCGATTTCAAGTCGAACGAATATGCGGGGCTGATCGGCGGCACGCGCTATGAGCCGCACGAAGAGAACCCGATGATCGGCTTCCGCGGCGCCAGCCGCTACGTCGACCCCAGCTTCGCCGACGCTTTCGCGCTGGAGTGCAAGGCGGTGAAGCGCGTGCGTGAAACGATGGGGTTGGACAATGTGTGGGTGATGATCCCGTTCGTGCGCACGTTGGGTGAGGGCCGCAAGGTGATCGAGGTGCTGAAGCGCAATGGACTGGTCCAGTGCGAGCACGGCCTGAAGGTCATCATGATGTGCGAAGTGCCCTCCAACGCGCTGCTCGCCGATGAATTCCTCGACATCTTCGATGGCTTCTCGATCGGCTCCAACGACCTTACCCAGCTCACCCTTGGCCTCGACCGCGATTCCAGCATCGTCGCCAGCCTGTTCGACGAACGCGACCCGGCGGTAAAGAAACTGCTGGCGATGGCGATCAAGACTGCCCGCGCCAAGGGCAAGTACATCGGCATCTGCGGCCAGGGACCCAGCGATCACCCGGATCTCGCCGAGTGGCTGATGGAACAGGGGATCGAGTCGCTGTCGCTAAACCCGGATACGGTGGTGGATACCTGGTTGCGGCTGGCGAAGAAGAAGGCGGGTTGAGTCTAGCCTTAGGCCTAGAAATCCGTTCGTCCTGAGCGTAGCGCAGCGGAGTCGAAGGACGTGCGTGGCTGGCGGAGAGGGAGGGATTGTTTGGCCCATCCATGGGCCAAACCCCTCCGCACTTCGCGCTGCGGGGCCAGCCTTCGGCTGTCCAAATTCGCTCCAGACAAATTCGTCGACTGCCTAGGCAGGACGCCAGAGCGAACATCGGCGCAGCCGATGGCCCGAAGGGTGAGGCCCAGGATGGGCCGAATAACCGGGAGGGTTCGTCCACACCTCCCTCTCCGCCAGAAACGCAAAAGGCCCCGGGGAGTGCGCAGCGCGATTTGCATGACGTCCGCGGGGATTGTTCGACCCATCCATGGGTCGAACCCTTCCGCGCTGTGCGCTCCAGGGCCAGCCTGCGGCTGTCCAAATTCGCTCCCGGCGAATTTGTCGAACCGGGAGGGTTCGTCCACACCTCCCTCTCCGCCAGAAACGCAAAAGGCCCCGAACGGGGCCTTTTGCGTTTCTGGCGGAGAGGGAGGGATTCGAACCCTCGGTAGGCTATTCACCTACGCCTGATTTCGAGTCAGGTACATTCGACCACTCTGCCACCTCTCCAGTGGGGCGCATGGTGGCTCATGCGAGCCGGGAATCATACGCGAGCCCATCTGCCGTGACAACACACCGCGCTTGCGGCATGCTGCGACGGCTCGCCCCCATTGAACGGCCATGATCGAATTCGGACACGCTACCCACGTCGGCCTGCGCCGCACGCGCAACGAGGACACGTATTACGCCGACGCCTCGTCGGGCCTGTTTCTGGTAGCCGATGGCATGGGTGGGCACCAGCACGGTGAGGTGGCTTCGGCGCTGGTGCGCGATGCCGTGGTCGACCTGGTCACGCGCGGGCATGGGCTCATCGAAGCCGTGCAAGGTGCCGGCGAACGATTGCTGGCGCTTACGCGTGGCAATGGCGATCGACTCCCCATGGGCACCACCATTGCCGCGTTGCGGATCATCGGCGACAGCTACGAAGTTGCCTGGGTGGGCGACAGCCGCATCTATCTATGGCAACAGGGTTTGCGCCAGATCAGCCATGACCACTCGCTGGTACAGGCGCTGGTGGAAGCGGGCCAACTGGATCCTGCGCAGGCCTCGCAACATCCGCAGCGCAATGTGTTGACCCAGGCGCTGGGTGTGACGGCGGCGGATCAGCTGCACATCGGCATGAATCGCGGCACCGCCCTTCCCGGCATGGGCTTTCTGCTGTGCAGCGACGGGCTCACCGAGGATGTCACCGACGCGGCCATCGGCCGGCTGGTGGCGCGCACGGACCTGGCCGCGCAGGAATGCGTCGATCAACTGCTGCTTGGCGCGCTGGACGGCGGTGGCAGCGACAACATCACCGCGATCCTCGCGCGCATCAGTTGATGCCTTACTCGACGGTTTCGGCCTGCGGCGACGCAAGCCGGCGCCACAGGCTGCCGTCGGCTGCACTCTTGTCCAGTGCGGCAAGCCGGTTCTGGTGCGCTTCCACTTCCTCCGCTGAGGCACGGAGCACGCGCGGTCGCTCCTGCAGTGACAATGGCACAGCCACCGTTGTGCTGCGCGTATCGGCTTCGTCCTCGAAACCCAGATCGAACGCGACCTGACCCGAGGTCATGGCCAGATAGACGTCGGCCAGCAACTGCGCGTCGATCAGGCCACCGTGCAGATCGCGACGCGAGTTGTCCACGCCCAGCCGTTTGCACAAGGCATCGAGGTTGTTGCGTTGGCCGGGAAAGAGCTCCCGCGCCATCTTCAGTGTATCGAGCACGGCGCAGCGGTCGCCTACCCGCCCGGCCTGCTCGCCCAGGCGCGCCAGTTCCGCATCGAGAAAGCCGATATCGAAACTGGCGTTGTGGATGACCAGTTCGGCGCCATCGATAAACGCCAGGAATTCCTCGGCCACGTCCTCGAAGTGCGGCTTGTCCAGCAAGAACGCGTCTTCGATGCCGGTGACCATGCGCGCACCTTCATCAATGGCGCGGTCAGGGTTGAGGTAAGTCTGGTAATAACGGCCGGTGAGCCGGCGCTCGACCATCTCCACGCAGGCAATTTCCACCAGCCGGTGGCCCTGGCGCACTTCCAGGCCGGTGGTTTCGGTATCGAGAACGACCTGCCTCATGCGCTTACCCGCAGCAACTCGGCCTGCTCGCGCGCCGCCTGATCCACCCGTTCATTCTCGACGTGGCCGTTATGCCCACGTACCCACTTCCAGCGCACCTGGTGCGATGCCGCGGCCGCCGACAGGCGCTGCCACAGATCCTGGTTCTTCACCGGCTTCTTGTCCGCAGTGCGCCAGCCATTGGCCACCCACTTCGGCATCCACTGTTCGATGCCCTGCATCACGTAGCGCGAATCGGTGGTGAGCACGACCTGACAGGGGCGCTTCAGTGCCTCCAGCGCGCCGATCGCCGCCATCAGCTCCATGCGGTTGTTGGTGGTGGCCGGATCGCCGCCGGCAATCATGCGTTCGCTGCCTTTCGCCCTCAACAGTGCCGCCCAGCCACCGGGGCCTGGATTGCCCAGGCAGGCGCCGTCCGTAAATGCTTCCACTTCGCTCATCATGGCTCGCTATGAATTGAAATCACGAAACCGCACTGCGTCGCGTGCCGGGTGAAAGCCTTCCACTGGCAACGTGCAGTCGGGTTGGAGCGGGGAGTATGCGCAATGGCGTCGCCCTGCGACACCTTTTCCGCGCCATCATCACGTAGCCACCGCCGCAGGGGTTGAACGATGCCGCATGTCCGGACGCGTCACTGGGCCACGGCCCACCCACCCGCCGCGTCCATTCGATTTCCAGCCCGTGGCGTTCAAGCCGCCTGCCGAGTTGGCCCGGAAACCGCAGTATCCGCGTGCCACCGGATCGCCAATAGAACCAGGGCGCCCAGCCGCTCACGGGGTGCACCCCGGTCACCACCAGCACGCCGCCCGGTGCCAGTACGCGCATGGCTTCGCCCAGCAGGATCGAGGGTTCAGCCACGACCTCAAGGGCATGGCGCAGCAACACCACATCGAAGGCTTCATCCAGAAAGGGCAACGGTGCGTCGATCGCGGCGCACACATCGCCGCGATAACCGCCCGCGGCGATCCACATCCGGGTCCAGCCGCCGATCATCGGCAATGAGGGAACCGCGACATCGCCGGAAGCACCCAGCGACAACGCGCACGCGCCGGCACTGCGCTGGATATCCGGCAACATCGCGCGCGTCTGCTCATCGGCCAGCTGCCGCAAAGGCGCGCTGCTGTAGATCCGGTAATCGCGATGAAGCATGCGTACGTCCTGACTCATCTATCCGGGAAGTGTAGCTGCTGCCAACCATGCCGGCGGCGGAGGCCGTGGGCGCAACTGAACGGTAGAAACCATTTAACACAAGGCTAACGAGATGCCGGCGCCGCCCCCTTATAGTCGGGCGTTTCCCGCCTCGGAAGGCTGCACGTCGGTTTCCGGATCACCCAACGCTGTGGAGTTCATCGTGCACCTGATCCCCCTACCGGCGCTTTCCGACAACTACATTTGGCTTCTGCACGACGACACAGGCGACGCCATCGTGGTGGATCCGGGCGAGGCACAGGTGGTCGAAGACGCGCTGGTCGCGAACGGTCTGCAGTTGCGCGCGATCCTGCTGACGCATCATCACCTGGACCACATCGGCGGTGCCGCGGCGTTGGCATCGCAACATGACGTGCCCGTCTACGCCCCCGACGACGGGCGCATCACCGCGACCACGCATCCCGTCGCGGACGGCCAGCGCATTGAGCTCGCGGCGCCCCGTGTTGAATTCGACACCATCGCCATTCCCGGCCACACCTTGAGCCACGTCGCCTACGTCGGCGCGGGCATCGTGTTCTGTGGCGACACCTTGTTCAGTCTCGGATGCGGCCGCCTGTTCGAGGGCACGCCCGCACAAATGCTGGCATCCCTGGACCACTTGTCGACGCTGCCGGAAGACACCCTGGTTTGTTGCGGCCACGAATACACCCAGGCCAACGGACGTTTCGCGCATGCGGTTGAACCGGCCAATGCCGCCCTCACGGCCCGATGCCAGGAAGTGGACCAGTTACGGGCGCAGGGGTTACCCACCGTGCCGGTCTCGCTTGCCAGCGAGCTGGCCACAAATCCCTTCCTGCGGGTGGATAGCGACGACGTATCGAGTTGGTGCGAACATCATGACGGCCGCGGCGACCGCGTTGCCCGCTTCGCCGCGTTGCGCCACGCCAAGAACACGTTCGCCGCATGAGTCGGCGGCTACTACCGCTCACGCTCACGCTGACGCTGGTGCTGACAGCCTGCGCCACCGGCCCTTCGCAGAAGACCCGTCACCCGGTGGTAACCACGCCGGTTGCCACCGATCGCAGCCGCCTGCTCCCGCCATCGGAAACCACGCCACAAGCGCCGATCGATGTATGGCAACAACTGCGCAGCCGTTTCGAGATGGCCGATTGCGCGGCCGATCCGACGATCACCGCCTGGGCCCGTACCTACACGCGCCATCCGAAGCAGTTCGAAAGCCAATTGAGCGCGGTACTGCCACGCCTGATCTATGTGCAACAGGTCGCCGACCAGTACAACGTCGCCGGGGAGTTCGTGCTGCTGCCGTGGGTGGAGAGTCATTTCCAGCCCGTGCCGGGGCGGCACCGGAATCGGGCTGCCGGCATGTGGCAGATCATGCCGGCCACGGCGGGCGCCATGGGCCTGCGCGTGGACGACAACTACGACGGACGCCTGGACGTACCCGCGGCAACGCACGCGGTCATGAAAGAATTGCAGCGATACCACCGGCGATTCGACGATTGGCGGCTCGCCGACTATGCGTTCAACGCGGGCGAATTCGCGGTGCGCAAGCTGGTGAAGAAACACGGCGCACCCACCGAACTGCCAGCCATACCCGAGCTGCCGGTTCGTCGCGGGACTCGTGAACACCTCTCCAAACTGCTGGCCATTGCCTGCGTCGTGCGTGAACCGGCGCGATTCGGCGTGACCCTGCCGGCGCTGCCACCCGAACGGCAGCTGGTCAAGGTGCCGGTCGATCAATCCTTGTCGATCACGGACGCGGCCAGCCACGCGGGGATGTCGGTCGATCGCTTCAAGCACCTCAATGCGGCATTCCGCAGCGACAGCATCGATGCCCAGGCGGCGTCCTACCTGGTGTTGCCTGCGAAGCACGTACGACAGTTTCGCACCGCACTGGTCAACGAGGCCTCCACCGCAGACGCGGATCGTGAACCAGCCGCATCGCTTTCGCCGGGTAGCGCAGGCACCAGCCAGCCATCGGCCGCGTCACCGCGCCACCACACCGTCCGTCCCGGCGACAGCCTCTGGGGCATTGCCCGCCACTATTCGGTCAGCGTCGACCAACTGCAGAGCTGGAACCACCTGCGCGGACATTCGATCAAGCCCGGCCTGGTGCTGAAAGTGGGCAGCGCCCACTGAGTGGACGATCCGTAGCGTGGCTGGCCGAACGCGCAAGCCACCTCGACGGCGACCGGTACGCTCGCCAATAAACGACACCACGAAAAAGGCGGCCCATGGCCGCCTTTTCTTTTTCAACTTTGTCCACTGCCCGCCTGGCCTCGCGGCAAGGCTGCGGATCAGATTACAGGCGTTCCTTGTTGATCTTGATCTCGGTCCGCGACCGCAAAATCTCGATCAGTTCGCTCGTCGCTTCGGCACCGTAGGCCTGCGCCATCTGCTGCCGCAGCGATTCACGCTGGTCGGCTGTCACGTCGGACAGATCGCCGGGCTGCACCTTGTCCACCGCGAGCAAAGCGTAGACGCCCTTGTCCATATCGACCGAGGCGTACTGCGGCTTGCCATCGACCGGATGCGGCAAGAGGAACGCGCGGTCACGGACCGATGGCGGCAGATCCGCCTGGACGCGCAGCGCATTCTTGACGGTGGTCACATCGAGCTTCGAGGAAGCGGCTACGTCGTCCATCGAATCGCCCTTCTGCAAGCGGGCCAGCAACGCCTGCGCCTGCGTCTTCGCTTCAGCGGCGACACGTTCATCGATGATGCGATCGTGTACGTCGTCGCGCACATCGGCCAACGCCCGCGGCGTCGCCGGCAAATGTTTGTCGACGTGGATCACCACCGAGTGGTCGCCACCCAGATCGATCAAACCCGAATTATTGCCCTGGGCCAGCACGTCATCCGAGAACGCAGCGGCGACAACCTTGGGGTTGGCTGCGATGCCTTCACCACCCGTGCGGGAAAACAGGGGCGTTTCCTTGATCGGCAGCTTCAGGGCCTCGGAAGCAGGCTCCAGCGAGGACGGGTTCTGATACGTGTTGTCGGAAAGCTTGCCCGCCACTTCGTTGTACAACCGATCCTTGTCCGCCGCCGTCGCCTCCTTCACCAGCGTGTCGCGCACTTCCTCGAAAGGCTTGGCGTCTCCGCTGCGAACATCACGCAGCCAGATGATGTGGTAACCCTCTGGCGACAACACGGGCTTGGATATCTGGCCCTTGGTCATGGCGAGCATGGCCGACTCGAACGCCGGATTGGTCACACCCCGCTCCAACCAGCCCAGGTCGCCGCCCTGGCGCTTGGAGCCCAGGTCCTGCGAGTCCTTGCGGGCCAGCTCGGCAAAATCCTCGGGAGTCGCGTGGGCGGCAATATCGTTGGCCTTGGCCAGGGCGGCCTTTTGCTGCTCAGGCGTGGCGTTGGCGGGCACGTCGATGAGGATGTGCGAAACCAGGCGTTGCTCCGGCTGCACGAAGCGCTGCTTCTCATCGGCGTAGCGCTTGCGCAGTTCCTCGTCGCTGGGCGCCGATGCCGACGCGAGATCCGCACCGTTCACTTCGATGTATTTCACCGAAACACGCTCGGGGTCCGTGTAGTCGGCCAGATGCGCCTTGTAGTAGGCATCGATCTGCTCGTCAGTCACCTTGGTGTCGGAAATCGTCGGACGCGGCAACAGGAAATAGCGGACATCGCGACGCTGCATGCGCAGCGCCAGGAAACGTTCGGCGTCGGCCGCGGGAATGATGGTGCTGGCATCGATGGCGCGTGGGAGCAACTGGACGGCCAGATCGGAGCGAACCTCGGCCTCGAACATTTCGGGCGTCTTGCGCTGGCTGGCCAGCACCGCGCTGTAGGACGTCGGGTCGAAATGACCATCGACCTGGAACGCAGGGATCGATGCGATGTAATCACGCACGGCCTGGTCGGACACCCGCAGCCCGAAATCATCGTTGGCCTTGAGCAGCAACTGCTGATCGATCATCGAATTCAGCACGCGCAGTTTCATTTCCGGCTTTTCGAAAATGCTGGTATCGAACTGGTCGCCCTGCTCCGCGTTGGCGCGCTGCCGCAACTGGTTCAGCCGATCCTGCATGTCGTTCTGGCTGATCTCATGTTTGCCGACCTTTGCCACCGACATGTCGCTGCTGGACGTCAGGTAGCCTTCCATGCCGAAAAACGACATGGCGAAAACGGAAATGCCCAGAAGGATGATGGCTGGCCATCCATGCATTTTGTTACGCATTGCCTGCAGCATTGGAATCTTCCCGCAACGTGGTTGTAGGCGCATGAAGCGCGATGCGAACACCAGGCTACCCCCGCATGCGATGCCACAAGAACATCGATCACACGCCGCCTGATGATCAGCCTCGCCTTGACGAAGCCTTGTGCCAAAAAACAAGGGCGCCACACGGGCGCCCTTGTGAACTGTGGCGGAGCGGACGGGACTCGAACCCGCGACCTCCGGCGTGACAGGCCAGCATTCTAACCAGCTGAACTACCGCTCCGCATTTCTGGTGGGTGCTGTAGGGATCGAACCTACGACCACCGCCTTGTAAGGGCGACGCTCTACCGCTGAGCTAAGCACCCGGAACCAAGCGTCAGCCGCTTAGTTTAGGGCATCCTTCAGGGTCTTGCCAGCCTTGAACGCCGGCACTTTGGACGCCTGGATCTGGATCATTTCGTTGGTCCGCGGGTTGCGACCCGTACGGGCAGCACGCGCGCGCACGGTGAAAGTACCGAATCCGACGACAGAAACGTCTTCGCCGCTCTTGAGCGTCTTCTGCACGGTCTCGAAGAACGCTTCGAGCGCGCGGGTTGCATCGGCCTTGGTCAGTTCGGCCTTTTCGGCGATGGCGTTGATCAGATCGGTTTTATTCATTGAGAAGCTCCTAGTTTTCGACCGGCGCGGTTCGTTTTCGACGAAACAACGCCAGCGTGGATGATTGGCTCGCGCCAGGTGCCGTGTCGCAACCGGAATCGCCGCGGTGGGCATGAAATCTGCGGTTCCGCCTTTATACCAGTGCGTTGCCGAACTTCGCAACACAAGTCACGGCAAGCGTTTTCGCGGAAATACAGCGCACGAAATGATGCGTAAAGCAAACGGCGAACGATGCCGATTCAGCATGGCCCGCCGTCTTGTCAGGTGAACAGGAGCCGGCCATGGAGACCGGCCAACAACTCAATGCGTGCGCGAATGGACCTCGGCGCCGTCCTCCGCTGGCGCGCCTTCCTTGGACGCATGAGCTTCCTCGGAATCGACCGCCTGGCTGGGCTGCAACGGACGCTCCAGCGCGATGTCGAGCACTTCGTCAATCCAGCGCACCGGATGGATCTCCAGCGACGTGGTGATGTTGGCCGGCATGTCGACAAGATCCTTCTTGTTGTCTTCGGGAATGATCACCGTGGTGATGCCGCCACGAAGCGCCGCCAGCAATTTTTCCTTCAGCCCGCCGATCGGCAGCACGCGTCCACGCAAGGTGATTTCGCCGGTCATGGCCACCTCCGAACGCACCGGTATCTTGGTGAGGGCGGATACCAGCGCGGTGCACATCGCCACGCCGGCACTCGGGCCATCCTTGGGCGTGGCGCCCTCCGGCACGTGGATGTGCACGTCGAGCTTCTGGTGGAACTCGGGATCGATGCCGAGCTGATCAACGCGCGCGCGCACCACCGACAGCGCCGCCTGGATCGACTCTTTCATGACGTCACCGAGTTGCCCGGTATTCACCAACCGCCCCTTGCCGGGAACAATCGATGCCTCGATGCTGAGCAGCTCGCCGCCGACCTGTGTCCAGGCCAGCCCGGTGACCAGGCCGATCTCGTTCTGGATTTCCTTGCGGCCGAAATCGAAACGGCGAACGCCGAGGTAATGGTCCAGATTCGCCGACGTCACTTCGACACCGGCAACGGCCTTCTTCTGGGGCTTCGCGCTTTTTGTTTTCGCCTTCCTGGCCTTGGTTACTTCACCCAGGGTCAGCTCCTTGACAACCTTGCGGCAGATCTTGGAGATCTCACGCTCAAGGTTGCGCACACCGGACTCGCGCGTGTAGTAGCGCACGATGTCCCGCAGCGCCTCCTCGTCCACCTGCAGTTCCTCGGGCTTGAGGCCGTTCGCCTTCAACTGCTTGGCAAGCAGATACCGCTGCGCGATCCCCAGCTTTTCATCCTCGGTATAACCGGGAATGCGAATGACCTCCATGCGATCGAGCAAGGGGCCGGGGATGTTCAGCGAGTTGGCGGTGGCGATCCACATCACCTCGGACAGGTCGAAATCGACTTCCAGGTAGTGGTCGTTGAAGGCGTGGTTCTGTTCCGGGTCGAGCACTTCGAGCAACGCGGACGACGGGTCGCCACGGAAGTCCATCGACATCTTGTCGATCTCGTCCAGCATGAACAGCGGATTGCGGGTGCCGACCTTGGTCAGGTTCTGCACGATGCGGCCCGGCATGGAGCCGATGTAGGTGCGCCGATGACCACGGATCTCGGCCTCGTCACGCACGCCACCCAGGCTCATTCGCACGAATTTGCGGTTGGTGGCCTTCGCGATCGACTGGCCCAGGGAGGTCTTGCCCACACCCGGCGGACCGACAAGGCACAGGATCGGGCCCTTCATCGTGGCCACGCGCTGCTGCACCGCCAGGTATTCGAGGATGCGGTCCTTGACCTTTTCCAGCCCGAAATGATCGGCGTCCAGCACTTCCTGCGCCACGCGCAAGTCCTTGTGCACCTTGCTGCGCTTCTTCCACGGCACGCCGACCAGCCAATCGAGGTAGTTGCGCACCACCGTCGCTTCCGCCGACATCGGCGACATCTGCTTCAGCTTGCCAAACTCTTGCCGCGCCTTGGTCAGCACGGCCTTGGGCATGCCGGCATTTTCGATCTTCTTCTGCAGCTCCTCGACTTCGTTGGTGCCCTCTTCGTTGTCACCCAGCTCCTTCTGGATGGCTTTCATCTGTTCGTTGAGGTAGTACTCGCGCTGGCTCTTTTCCATCTGGGTCTTGACCCGACCGCGGATGCGCTTCTCCACCTGCTGCAGATCCATCTCGCTGTCGACCAGGCCGATCAGCAGCTCCAGCCGCTGCGCCACGTCGGCAGTTTCAAGCACCTTCTGCTTGTCAGCCATGCGCACGGAAAGATGCGCGGCAATGGAGTCGGCGACGCGCGACGGCTCCTCGATGCCGGACAGGCTGGCCAGCACTTCGGGCGGAAGCTTGCGGCTCTGCTTGACGAGCTGCTCGAACAACGAGATCAACGTGCGCGACACCACGTCGAGCTCGCGCTCCTTGGCGTTGTACACGGGCTCAATCGTGCGTGAACGCGCCACCAGCATGCCGTCGGCTTCCCGACAGTCTTCGATAGTGACCCGTGACTGGCCTTCGACCAGCACCTTGACCGTGCCATCAGGCAGCTTGAGCAGCTGCAGCACGCCAGCCAGCGTACCGACCGTGTGCAGGTCGGCGGCTTCCGGATCATCGATATCCGGGCTCTTTTGCGCTACCAGCAGAATCTGACGTTCGCCTTCCATCGCGCGTTCGAGCGCGCGCATCGATTTGTCGCGGCCGACAAACAATGGAATGACCATGTGCGGATACACCACCACGTCGCGCAACGGCAGCACGGGCAGCGCATCCAGCAATTCGGTTTTACGGACGGTCTTGGCCATCGAAAAATAGTTCCTGGTGAATCGACATACTGGCCCCGACACTGCGCCGGGGCCCATGACACGTCAAGTGGAGGCATCCGGCGCGATGCACAAGGTTTCCATGCCACCGTACCCAAAAAAATGGCCCCGGTAACTCACCGGGGCCGCTTTTTTTCACGGGGTATCGATCAGGCTGCGTCGTTACCGTCGCTGGCCACGCGCTGCTGCAGATTGCCACGATAAATCAGGTAGGGCTCGGCCTGGCCGTTGATCACCGCATCATCCACCACGACCTTGCTCACGTGCTCCAGCGAGGGCAGCTCGTACATGGTTTCCAGCAACACCTGTTCGAGGATGGTGCGCAAGCCACGGGCGCCGGTCTTGCGCTTGAGCGCCTTCTTGGCGATCGCCTGCAACGCCTCGGGGCGGAACTCCAGCTCCACCTCCTCCATCTCGAACAGCTTCTTGAACTGCTTGGTGACGGCGTTCTTCGGTTCGGTGAGGATCTTCACCAAAGCCGCCTCGTCCAGCTCATCGAGCGTGGCGACCACCGGAAGGCGTCCGACGAACTCGGGAATCAGGCCGAACCGCACCAGGTCCTCGGGCTCGACATCCGCAAGCACCTTGCCGAGGTTTTCAGTGCGCTCCTTGCTGCGCACCTCCGCCGAGAAGCCGATACCGGTGGTCTCCGAGCGCTGCTGGATGACTTTTTCCAGCCCGGCAAAGGCACCGCCGCAAATGAACAGGATGTTCTTGGTGTCGACCTGCAGGAATTCCTGCTGCGGATGCTTGCGCCCGCCCTGCGGCGGTACCGAGGCCAGCGTGCCCTCGATCAGCTTCAGCAAGGCCTGCTGCACACCCTCACCCGAGACGTCACGGGTGATCGACGGGTTTTCGCTCTTGCGCGAGATCTTGTCGATCTCATCGATGTAGACGATGCCCGACTGCGCCTTTTCCACGTCGTAGTCGCACTTCTGCAACAACTTCTGGATGATGTTCTCGACATCCTCGCCCACATAGCCCGCTTCGGTCAGCGTGGTGGCGTCGGCGATGGTGAACGGCACATTGAGCAGCCGCGCCAGCGTTTCAGCCAGCAGCGTCTTGCCCGAGCCGGTGGGGCCGATCAACAGGATGTTGGATTTGCCCAGCTCGATGTCGTCGCTTTTCTGGCGCGACTCGATCCGCTTGTAGTGGTTGTACACCGCCACCGCCAGCGCCTTCTTGGCGCGTGACTGGCCCACCACGTACTGGTCCAGCGATTCACGGATCTCGCGCGGCTTGGGCAGCTGGGTGCGGCCCGAAGCGGCCTTTTCCTCGAGCTCCTCGCGGATGATGTCGTTGCACAGCTCGACGCATTCGTCACAGATGAATACGGATGGACCCGCGATCAGCTTGCGCACTTCATGCTGGCTCTTGCCGCAGAACGAGCAATAGAGAATCTTGCCGCTGTCGCTGGAACGCCCCTGCCGGTCGTCACTCATACTTTCGATCCCGCTGGTCAATCTGAATGCGTCGCGAGAATACCACAGGGCTCCGCGTCTGCCTGCAGACGCGGAGCCCTACCCGTGACAGTAAGGTTGGTGCTGGGAATCAGGCCGATTTCACCGTTTCGCCGGCGCGCTTTTCCAGCACTTCATCGATCAGGCCGTAAGCCTTGGCTTCGTTCGCGTCCATGAAGCGGTCGCGCTCCATGTCCAGCTCGATTTTCGCCAGCGGCTGACCGGTATGTTCCGCGTACAACTTGTTCAGGCGTTCGCGTACATACAGGATTTCCCGCGCCTGGATCTCGATGTCGGTCGCCTGGCCCTGCGCACCGCCGGAAGGCTGATGGATCATGACGCGGGAGTTGGGAAGCGCATAACGCTTGCCCTTGGCGCCGGCCATCAACAGGAAGGAGCCCATGCTGCAGGCCTGGCCGATGCACATCGTGCTGACGCTCGGCTTGATGAACTGCATGGTGTCGTAGATCGCCAGGCCGGCGGTGACAGCACCACCGGGACTGTTGATGTAGAACTGGATGTCCTTGTCGGGGTTCTCGGACTCCAGGAACAGCATCTGTGCAACCAGCAGGTTGGCCACCTGGTCATTGACCTCGCCAACCAGGAAGATCACGCGCTCTTTCAACAGGCGTGAATAGATGTCGTAGGAGCGCTCGCCACGGGCCGTCTGCTCGACGACCATCGGTACCAAATTGAGGTTCTGGATCTGATCCATGGCCATTAGCAGCTCTCCGGGTGATGTGCCTGACAGTATGGCATCCGGCCCGATACATCAGGGCCGGACTGGAACGGTACCGGTGGAATCAGGCACCTGCCGGGCGCATTACCTCGTCGAAACTCAGATCCAGGCTGGTGGTCTTGGCGTGTTCAGCCACCCACTCGGCCACCTGGTCTTCCATCACGCGATTCTGCAACCCGGACATCAATTGGGGGTCGCCGTTGTAGAGTTCAATGACCTTTTCCGGCTCCTCGTAGGTCGAGGCAATCGCCGCCAGTTGCTCGGCGACGCGGGTACGGTCAATCTTGAGCTCCTGCTTGCGGGCGATCTCGCTCATCAGCAAGCCTGCGATCACGCGCTTGCGCGCCATCGGCATGGCCGACTCGATCAGCTGCGGTGACGGCTGCTCGCCACGCGGCACGCTGTTGGCCGCCAGGTTCTGCGCCTCCGACCGCACCAGCATCGGCGGCACGTCGAGATTGCTGTGCGCTTCGGCGACTTTCTCCGCCACCTCGGACTTCAACCGGCCCATCAACGCGGCATTCAGTTCCCGCTCGAGGTTGGCGCGCACTTCCTTGCGGAACGTCTCCAGGTTGCCGTCGGCAATGCCGAACAGCTTGGCAAACTCACCGTCGACCTCGGGCAGGTTCTGCGCCTGCACCTTGATGATCTTGAAACTGACCTTGGCGGTCTTTCCAGCCAGCATCGGGTTGCGGAAATCAGCGGGAAACGCGACATCCGCCTCGAATTCGTCGTTGGCACTGCGGCCAAGCAAGGAGTCGTCCAGCGCCTTGAACAAAGTGCCCGAACCCAGCACGCTGCCCGCCCGCTCCAGACCATCCGCCGGGAAGCGGTAATCGTCTACCGTGGCGGCATATTCGAACATCACAAAATCGCCCTCGATCGAGGCACGGGTAACGTCCTCGAAGCTGCGGCGCTGCTGGCGCAGGGTTTCCAGCATCTTGTCGATATCGGCATCGGTGACGCTGGCCACGGTGCGCGTGATCTCCAGCGCGGCCACATCGACCACCGGGAACTCGGGCATGATTTCGAACGTGGCGGTGTACGCAATCTCGCCGTTTTCCGGCACGCCAGTGGTGTCGATCGCCGGGTTCGCGATCGGCTGCAGTTTTTCCTGCGTCACCGCCTCGCGCAACGTGCTGCCGATCAGGTCGGACAGCACCTCACCACGAACCTGGCTGCCGAAGCGCTGCTTGATCACCGCGACCGGCACCTTGCCCGGACGGAAGCCCTTCAAACGCACGGTGCGGCCCATTTCCGCGATACGTGCGCTCACCTGCGAATCGAAACGCTCCGCGGGAAACTTCACCGTGAGCTTGCGCTCGAGGGTGCCGATGTTCTCAACCGAAACCTGCATGACGTCTCCTGGTACTACCTGATGTATGGGCCTGCCACAGGCACCATGGCGGCTGTGCCACCGCAAATGAAAAAAACCAGCTTGGCATGGTGCGAAAGGGGGGACTCGAACCCCCACGGGGTTAACCGCCAGAACCTAAATCTGGTGCGTCTACCAATTCCGCCACTCTCGCCTTGCCGCAACTGGCGCAACAAAAACTTTGCCCCGGCGCACCGGTCAACGTCGACCCGGATACCGCCACCACCCCTTGTCCACCGATGGCATTCAGGCGCTGGATAACGGGCCATTTTACGGTTGCCGCACCATGCAGCACAAGCGCGCCAGACCGCTTGCAGGTCGCGCCTTCGCGCCCGACGACAGCTGCGCCCGCGTCGGTCGAATTCCCTGCCATGGGCTGGACCGCATATAAAAAAACAGGCACCTACGTCGCCGTGAGGTGCCTGTTCTGATTGGTGGGCCGTGAAGGATTCGAACCTTCGACCAATTGATTAAGAGTCAACTGCTCTACCAACTGAGCTAACGGCCCATGAACTGACGTGACGCCGGAACCGGGTTTGAAACTGGGGTGGATGATGGGATTCGAACCCACGACAACCGGAATCACAATCCGGGACTCTAACCAGCTGAGCTACATCCACCATAAATCTTGCAACTGGCGCGCCAGACAGGACTCGAACCTGCAACCGTCGGCTTAGAAGGCCGATGCTCTATCCGGTTGAGCTACAGGCGCAGTCCCTATGGCAGAACGTATCGCTGGTCGGGGCAGAGGGATTCGAACCCCCGACTTTTGCGTCCCAAACGCAACGCTCTACCAGACTGAGCTATACCCCGCTTTCGAATCCCCGGCTGATCAAACACCGAAGCCTTGAATTGTTACGGGTGACGCCTCGCCCAGTCAATCCGTGTCGAAGCACACCATGACATCTGGAGCCCCTTTCAACAATCGGCAAAAGCACTTCCGTTCGTGAAAGGCACCGAGGTGCGAGCACCTCATCCAACAGTATAAAAATGGTGCGCCCGGAGAGATTCGAACTCCCGACCACCTAGTTCGTAGCCAGGTACTCTATCCAACTGAGCTACGGGCGCACTGAAAAAATTTTCATCTCACCGCTGCCGTGTTTGGGACACCGAGGCGGTGAAGCGAGAAGCGGAATTATTCAGATTCCGTCGTCTTGCGTCAACCTTTTTCGTGAATTTTTTTATTGCGCGTCATTCGACGTCGCTGAAATGGAGGCACGTCACGGCCTAAACGTGCCGAAGTTGCACAACCACGATCGTGGCGCGTGAATACCCGAGCGGGTCAGCGGGCACGCCAGCATAAGCACGCCCGTTTGGCCGTCCATTTCAATCGTCGATACCGGCCCTGTTCTGCGTCGCGGGATCGCCCACGTTGCCCACGGGTTGGCCGGCATCCCCTCTTGGCGGAGGCGGTGGCGGCGTGCTGCCGGTCGAGTTGTTCCTGCTCCAGTCCGCGGGCGGGCCGGGAATGCGCCCGGCCATGATGTCGTCGATCTGGTGGGCATCGATGGTTTCGTACTGCAGCAACGCATCGGCCATGGCGTGCAGCTTGTCCAGGTTCGCCGTGAGCAGCTCCCTGGTCCGCGCGAACGCACGGTCGAGAATGCTGCGCACGACCTCGTCGATCTTGCTGGCGGTCTCGTTGGAGATGCTCTTGTGCTGGGTCACCGAACGACCGAGGAACACCTCGTCCTCGTCCTCGCCATAGGTGATCGGCCCAAGCTCGTCCGAAAGACCCCACTTGGTCGCCATGTTGCGCGCCATCTTGGTCGCGCGCTCGATGTCGTTGGAGGCACCCGTGGTGACCTTGTCCGCGCCGAAGATCAACTCCTCCGCCACGCGGCCACCGTAGAGGGAGCACAGCTGCGATTCGATCGCCACCCGGTTGATGCTGTACTTGTCCCCTTCGGGCAGGTACATGGTGACGCCCAGCGCGCGCCCGCGCGGGATGATCGTGACCTTGTAGACCGGATCGTGCTCGGGCACCAGGCGACCCACGATGGCGTGCCCGGCCTCGTGATAGGCGGTGAGCTTCTTTTCGTCCTCGCTCATCGCCATCGAGCGCCGCTCGCTGCCCATCAGGATCTTGTCGCGCGCCTTGTCCAGATGGCTCATGCGAACCTCGCGGGCGTTCTCGCGCGCCGCAAACAGGGCCGCCTCATTGACGAGGTTGGCGAGGTCGGCGCCGGAGAAGCCCGGCGTGCCACGCGCAATGGTCATGGCGTCGACGTCATTGGCGATCGGCACCTTGCGCATGTGCACCTTGAGGATCTGCTCGCGGCCGCGCACGTCGGGCAGGCCGACCACCACCTGGCGGTCGAAGCGGCCCGGACGCAGCAGCGCCGGATCGAGCACGTCGGGGCGGTTGGTGGCGGCAATCACGATGACACCCTCGGTGCCCTCGAAACCGTCCATCTCCACCAACAATTGGTTCAGCGTCTGCTCGCGCTCGTCGTGACCGCCACCCAGGCCGGCGCCGCGATGGCGGCCGACGGCGTCGATCTCGTCGATGAAGATGATGCACGGGGCGTGTTTCTTGGCCTGCTCGAACATGTCGCGCACGCGGCTGGCGCCGACGCCGACGAACATCTCGACGAAATCGGAGCCGGAGATCGCGAAGAACGGTACCTTGGCCTCGCCCGCGATGGCCTTCGCCAGCAGGGTCTTGCCGGTGCCGGGCGGACCGACCATCAGCACGCCGCGCGGAATCTTGCCGCCCAGCTTCTGGAACCGACCCGGATCACGCAGGAACTCGACCAGCTCGCCAACCTCCTCCTTCGCCTCGTCACAACCGGCGACGTCGCTGAAGTTGACCTTGATCTGGTCCTCGCCCTGCAATTTGGCACGTGAACGACCGAAACTCATGGCGCCGCGGCCACCACCGCCGGACTGCATCTGGCGCATGAACCAGATGAACACGCCCACGATCAGCAGCACCGGCAGCCAGCTCACCAGCAAGCCGATCAGCGAGAAACCCTCAGCCGGGTCCTGGCGCACTTCCACGCCCTTGTCCTGCATCTGCTTGACCACCTCGTTGGTGGAAAAGCCCAGCATCGGCGCAACGGTGCGGAACGGGCTGCCGTCCTTCAGCTTGCCGCTGATGGTGGCGGGTTGATCGGCGCTGATCGTGGCGCTGGCCACGTTGCCGTTGTCGACGCTCTGCACGAAGCCGCTGTACGGCATTTCGGACGAGGCCGCGCCGTGCGGGCTGAAGCTCTGGAACACGGTGAACAACACCACCGCGATGATTACCCAGAGCAACACGTTTTTCGCTGTTTCATTCATGCACGGTTCTCGCCGGTGACGCTGCGGAAGGCTTGCGACCCACCGCCAGCGCGTAGACCTCGCGCGACCGGGCGCGCGAGGCTTTAGGTTTACGCATCGTTACGCGGGTGAATTCCGCGCGCAAGTTGCGCAGGTAAACGTCAAAGCCGGCTCCCTGGAACAACTTGATCAGGAACGAGCCGCCTGGCTTGAGCCATTGCTTGCTGAAATCGAGCGCTAGCTCAGCCAGAACCATGGCACGAATCTGGTCGGCCAGCGCCACACCACTCATATTGGGGGCCAGATCGCACAGTACAAGATCCAGCTTCTGCCCTTCCAGGCGCGATTCAAGCTCGCGCAGGACGGATTCCTCGCGGAAATCGCCCTGCAGGAAATCGACGCCGGCGATGCTCTGCATGGGCAGGATATCCAGCGCCAGCACCTTGCCGGTATCGCCCAGCCGGTTGCGCACCAGTTGTGACCAGCTGCCTGGCGCGGCGCCAAGATCGACCACGTTGATACCCGGCTTGAGCAGATGGTCGCGATCGATCAATTCCTCAAGCTTGTAGACCGCGCGCGAACGCAAGCCGGCCGCCTGGGCCTTCTTCACATATTCGTCTTTGAAATGTTCGCGCAGCCAGACGGCGCTGCTCTTGCTGCGGGCCATGTCTTGAAGGGTCGCTTGTGGGCATGAGGAGGGCGCATGATACCCTTTGCGGTTCCCCCACCGCGAATCGGCCACCCCGCATGCCCCTCTCATCCTCGCAGAGCCGCTACCTGCGCAGCCTTGCGCACGACCTCAGCCCCGTGGTCCTGCTCGGCAACAAGGGAGCCACCGAAGCGGTGGTGAAGGAGCTGAACCAGGCGCTGGATATCCACGAGCTGGTCAAGGTCAAGCTGTCAGGCGGTGACAAGGACGAGCGGCAGGCGCAGATCGATGTGCTGACCGGCGGCACGCAAGCCGAAAAGATCCACCAGATCGGCCACGTCGTGGTGCTGTTCCGCCGCAACGCCGACGAGCCCAAAATCGCCCTACCCCGTTAACGCAGGAGGATCCGATGGATCTCTCGCTGGATCGCCCCGACGATTACCTTTATGTGCGCCACGTGGACGCCGGCGCCGTCACCCTGGCCGATCGGGAACTGCAGCACAGCTTCCTGCTGGCACCGAATCAGGTTGTCGAAAACTGGCCGGTGGAGAACGCCAGCGCGCTTGCGGCCGCTCACGTCGAGACCTTGCTCGCGCTGCAGCCTGAGCTGGTGCTGCTGGGCACCGGGGCGCGACAGGTCTTCCCTGCCGCCGCCTTCATGGCCGGCTTTCTGCGCAAGGGCGTGGGTATCGAGGTGATGGACAATGCCGCGGCCGCACGCACGTACAACCTGCTGGCCGGCGAAGGGCGCCGGGTGCTCGCCGCGTTCATCATCGGTGACGCCGCCACGGCTTCCTGACCACCAGCCTGGCGCCGGCGGTTATTGCGCCGGCAGATACTTCAGCGGGTCCACCGGGTTTCCGTCCTTGCGGATCTGGAACTGCAGCTCGTTGCGGCTGGCGCCAGTGGAACCCATCTCGGCAATCTGCTGGCCCGCGCTGACGTGCTGACCTTCCTTGACCAGCCGCTTGCGGTTGTGGCCGTAGGCGGACAGATAGCTGTCGCTGTGCTTGATGATCACCAGCTCGCCGTAGCCCACCAGTCCATTGCCGCTGTAGACCACCACGCCGCCAGCTGCCGCGCGCACGGGCTCGCCCGAATTACCGGCGATCTCGATGCCCGGGATCGCATCGCTGGCCTTGAACCGCTTGATCACCGACCCTGATGCCGGCCAACGCCAGGTGATGCCGCCGGCCGAATGCGATGCACCCACGGCAGCAGGCGGAGCCGCTGGAGGCAGGCTGGGCGGCGCGGCCTCACCGGCGACAGGTACGGCGGCCACCGTCGCCGATTGAACCGTGCCGGCCCCAACCGCCCCCGCACTTGGCGTCGTGGCCGGCACAGGCGTGGCGGTAGCGGGCGGAATCGTCTGGAACACGGGTGCCGATGCCACAGCCGTAGCTGGCGGCGGTGACGATGGCGTGGCCGGCGCGGTGGCCCCTGCGCCTGCCGGGGGCGACAGCTTCAATGTCTGGCCCGGCCAGATGGTGAACGGCGCGGCGACACCGTTCCATTGGGCCAGGTCACGAAAGTCGACGCCGCTGCGGAACGCGATCGAATACAGCGTGTCGCCATGCGCCACGACATATGTCCCACCCGGAATGGGCGTACGGGCCGGAGGCGCAACCGTCGATGCCACGGGAGCCTTGGTCGATACGGTTGGGGCCGTCGTCGTGGGGGCCTGGCCGGCGGCCGGCTCGAACACCACCGAACTGCGCATGGTTCCGCAACCGGCCAAGGCCAGCGTCGCGAGCGAGACGAAGAACAGGTGCGGCATTCGATTCATGGTCATCAGCATAACGAGCCGTCCACTCCTTTTCATGATGCGCCGGTTCAACGCAACAACCACCATCCCAGCAGTGCGGCAAGCACGATCAGCGCCGCCCAGCCGAACCACTCGATGTACTTGTGCAGAATGCGTTCGGCGCGATCACCGAAGAAGCGGATCAGCAACGCCAGCAGCCAGACCCGCTTGCCTCGCCCCAGCGCCATGCACGCCAGGAACGGCAGGATCGGCACGCCCACGATACCCGACGCCCAGGTGATGAACTTCATCGGCACCACCGGCTGCAGCGCGGCCAGGATCAGCACGCCGAACATGCCCCAGTGATGGGTTGCCATCTGGGTGCGCAACACCTCCACGCCGTGCTCGATCGGCGCCAGGAAATGCAGCGCCTCCAGCGCGGGTTTCAGTGCGTGGAAGGCCCAGTGACCCAGCAGATAACCCACCAGCGCACCCAGCAGCGAGAACAGCAGGCTGATGTTCGCGAAATGGAACGCCCGCTGGCGCTTGCCCAACATCATCGGCGCCAGCATCACTTCCGGCGGAATCGGGAAAATGAACGCCTCGACGAAGCTCAGGCCGGAAAGGTAATAGATCGCGCGCGGCTCGCGCGCCCACACCAGCGCACGGGCGTAGAGCTTCTCGAACAGGCGCATCAGCCGATCCCGCCAAGCAGGGGCACGAAACTCACGGCGCCCAGCTCTTCCTGGATAAAGTCGCCCTGCCCGTCGCCACGCAGGCGAATCAGCGTCTGGCTGCTGGGCGAACCCACCGGCGCAACCAGCACTCCCGTGGGGGTCAGTTGGTCGAGGATGCGGGTGGGCACGGTATCTCCTGCGGCGGTGAGGATGATCGCGTCGAACGGCGCCTCGTCGGCCCAGCCCAGTTTGCCGTCGTCATGCTTCGAGCGCACGTTGGGCAGCCCGAGCTGACGAAAGCGTCGCCGCGCCTGGCGCAGCAATTCCTCGATCCGCTCCACCGTGAACAATTGCGGCACCAGCGCCGCCAGCACCACCGCCTGGTAGCCCGAACCGGTGCCGATCTCCAGCACCTTGCGCGGCATGCCCTCTTTGGCGTCGAACGATTCCAGCAGCGCCTCGGTCATCCGCGCCACCACCCACGGCTGCGAAATGGTCTGGCCGTGGCCGATCGGCAACGCCGTGTTCTCGTAGGCGCGCGCATGCAGCGCCTGGTCGATGAAATGATGCCGTGGCGTGTTGCGGATCACTTCGATCACGCGCGGGTCACGGATGCCGGCATCTTTCAGACTGTTGGCCAGCCGGTCACGCGCACGCTGCGAAGTCATGCCTTCGCCCTTGAAGGCCGCGGCTGGCAGAGGATAGGGATTCACCGTTCAAACAACCTCATGTTGGGTGGCGGATCCGTCCGCCAGATCATCGGTCAGCGCCTGCATCCAGCTGCTGACTTTCTCCAGCGCCTGGAACCGGGTCAGGTCCACATGGATGGGCGTGACCGAAACAAAGCCACGGCGCACCGCATCGAAATCCGTCCCCGGCCCGGCATCATCAACCTCGCCCGCCGGCCCGATCCACCAGATCGGGCGGCCGCGCGGATCAGCCCGCAACACGGACGGCGCCGAACGATGGCGGCGGCCAAGCCGGGTGACCTCGAAACCGGCGATCTGCTTCCACGGCAGGTCGGGCACGTTGACGTTGAGAATGGTATCGGCCGGCAGCGGATCGACCAGCAAGCGCTGCATCAGCAACAGCACCGCGCGCGCTGCCGATTCGTAATGGGTGCCCTGGTGATCGCTGCTGACCAGCGAGACGGCGATCGCCGGCAACCCCAGGAAACGCCCCTCCATCGCCGCCGACACCGTGCCCGAATAGATCACGTCGTCGCCGAGGTTGGCCGAGTTGTTGATGCCCGACACCACGATGTCGGGCTCGTCCTGCAGCAGCCCCGACAACGCCAGATGGACGCAATCGGTGGGCGTGCCGGCCACGCGGTAATAGCCGTCGCCCATCGGCAATACGCGCACCGGCGCGTCGAGGGTCAACGAATTGCTGGCGCCGGAGCGGTCGCGGTCCGGCGCCACCACGGTCACGGTGCCGACCGTGCCCAGGCAATCGGCCAGCACGCGGATGCCCGGTGCATCCACGCCATCATCGTTGCTTACCAGAACTCGCATGCTGATCCGTAGGAAACCGTTGAGCTGCAGCCGCCGAACCGGTGGGAGACGCGAGCCGGACAAGCTGCCAGGCCGCAAAATTTCCACCAGAAACGTTTATCCAGCGCCATGCGCTCCAAGCGTTCAAGTCTACCGTAGCGGGGCCTCGCATTCACATGGCGCCGGTCCGCGGTGCGACGCATTACCATGGCCGCATGAAACGCCAGCCCGCGCCGATCAGCGATGACGACAGCCGCCTGTTTCGCGAAGCGATCGGCGGCACGCGGCCGCTCGAAGCGGTGGCCGCGCCCCCGGCGGCGGCAAAGCCGGCGCCCTACCCACGCATGTTCGAGGCCGACGAGGCGGCGGTGGCAGGCGATCTGCTGAAGCTCGACTTCGACCCTGCCGCCCTCGAAGTGGGCGAGGAACTGAGCTATCTGCGCGACGGCTATTCACCCAGGCTGCTGCGGCAACTCAAACGCGGCCAGTTCAGCGTGCAGGACCACATCGACCTGCACCAGATGAATGCCGCCGCAGCCCAGAGCAGCATCGTGGATTTTCTGGCCGAGGCGCGACGGGAAGGCTGGCGCTGCGTGCGCATCGTGCACGGCAAGGGTTTGCGTTCGCGCGCAGCAGGTCCGGTATTGAAAGCGCTCACCGATCGCCTGCTGCGTCGACGGGACGATGTGATCGCCTTCGCATCGGCGCGGCCGGCATTGGGCGGCACGGGCGCGGTAGTCGTTTTGCTCAAGCGCTAGAGGAAAGCTGCGCCATACGGATGGTGGGAGCGACTTCAGTCGCGATGCTCTTGCTCTGGGGCTCCAAGGCAAAAGAGCATCGCGACTGAAATCGCTCCTACATCACGGCGGCGAGTTCGCGCACCACCACCGTGGCGTAGGCGCCAGCGGGCAATTCGAAGACCAGCTCGAGCGCGTCGTCAGCGAGCCAGCGCCACTTCAGATCGTGCGGCAGCAAGCGCAGCGGGCGACGCTCCTGATCCATGCGCGCCGCCGCCAGCCCGTCGGCCAAGTCCTGGTGCGCAGCGCCGATCTCGCGCTCCAGCGCACCGGCTTCATCCTGTGTGGGCGGTTCGCCCTGCCCCCACAGCGGACCCGAGGGATGGATGTCGCCGCGGGCCAGGCGTTCGGCCAGCACCGCGGTGAAAGGCTCCGGCCCGAACCACGAACGTGAGCCGGCCAGCGACCATATCTCGCCCGCCAGCGGCGTGTCCCACGCCTGCCGTTCGACCCGCGCGGCCAGCACCTCGTTGAATATCTGCGAGCGCGCGGCGGACAGCAGGAACGAGCGCTTGCTGCGTTCCACCCTGCGCCCCGCGAACATCGCCCGCGCCTGCGCCACATTGCCGCCTTCGCGGCCGAAGCGCTGCTCGCCGTAATAGTTGGGCACGCCGCGCGCGGCGATCTGCTGCAGCACCTGTTCGGCCGCCTCGCGATCACCCTGCACCTCGCGCAGCACCAGCACGAAGCGATTGCCGCGCAACGCGCCGCGCTTGAGCTTGCGCGAATGACGCGTGGCCGCCAGCACTTTCACTTCCGCATGCGGGAAGGTCGACCAATCCGGATCGGGCTTGCCCGCCAGTTGCAGGGAAAACGTCTGCCGGGTGACCGCGTGGCGATCCTTCAGGCCCGCGTAACCCACCGCGACCGGGGCCACCCCGGCGAACCGGGCCAGCTCGCGGGCCACCCAGTCGGTATTGGCGCCGCGTTTCTCCACCCACAACAGGACATGCTCGCCGGCGCCGTCGGCGTCATAACCGAGGATTTCCTCCACCTGAAAATCCTCCGGGCTGGCACGCAGCCGCGCGGTCAAGGGTGGAGTGCCACAGGCGTAAGGGAGTTCGGACATGAATATCCAGAGTGCGTGGTGCAGGCAGCGGACGCTGCGTTACATCAGGAAAATCGAGGCCAGGCCGAGAAAGATGAAGAAGCCGCCGCTGTCGGTCATCGCGGTGATCAGCACGCTGGAACCCAGCGCCGGGTCGCGCCCGAACCGGGTCATCAGCACGGGAATGCCGACGCCGGCGAACGCGGCCAGCAACAGGTTCAACGTCATCGCCGCGGTCATCACCAGGCCCAGCGACAGGCTGTCGTAAAGCCACCACGCCACGACGCCGATCACGCCGCCCCAGATCAGTCCGTTCAGCAGCGACACGGTCAGTTCCTTGCGCCACAGGCGCTTGGCGCTTTCGGCGGTGATCTGGTTCAGGGCCAGCGCGCGCACGATCATGGTGATGGTCTGGTTGCCGGAGTTGCCTCCGATGCCGGCCACGATCGGCATCAGCGCGGCCAGCGCCACCAGCCGCTCGATCGAATTCTCGAACAGGCCGATCACCCGCGACGCGATGAACGCGGTCACCAGGTTGATCGCCAGCCACGACCAGCGGTTGCGCAAGCTGGCCCACACCGAGGCGAAGATGTCCTCCTCCTCGCGCAGACCGGCGCGGCTCAACGCCTCGCTCTCGCCTTCCTCGCGGATCACGTCGACCATCGCATCGATGGTGATGCGGCCGATCAGGTGGCCGTTGTCATCCACCACGGGGGCGGTCACCAGGTCGTAGCGTTCGAACGCCTGCGCCACTTCGTAGGCGTCGTTCTCGGGGTGGAACGTGTTGACGTCGGGCGCCATCACGTCGCTCACCATCTTGTCCGGCGCGTTGACCAGCAGCCAGTGCAGCGGCAGCACGCCGGTGAGCAGATTGTCCTGATTGATCACGAACAGCTTGTCCGTCTGCGCCGGCAGCTCGTCCCAGCGGCGCAGGTAGCGCAACACCACTTCCAGGCTCACATCCTCGCGGATGGTCACCATCTCGAAGTCCATCAGCGCGCCGAGCTGGTCGTCCTCGTAGGACAGCGCCGACTGCACTTGCTCGCGTTGCTGTGCGTCCAGGCCCGCCATCAGCTCCGGCAGCATCGCCGTAGGCAGGTCCTCGACCAGGTCGGCCAGTTCGTCGGCGTCGAGGGTCTCGGCGGCGGCAAGGATCTCGTGGCGATCCATATCCGCGATCAGCGATTCGCGCACTGCGTCGGAGACTTCCAGCAGGATCTCGCCGTCGCGATCGGCCTTCACCAGTTGCCAGATCGCCAGACGGTCATCCAGCGGCAGCGATTCGAGGATGAAGGCGATGTCCGCCGGATGCAGCTCGTCCATCTGCTGGCGCAAATCCGCCAGCACGTCCGCGGGCAGGCGGCCATCCGCCTCGTGCCGATGCAGCAGCTCGACGATGACGTCGAGCTGGTCGTGCAGCCGGCTGGCGGCGCTGCGGGCTTCTACCTCGGTCACGCGTGCTCCAGCAGGGCGCACGCTTGCGCGGCAATCCCTTCGCCCCGGCCGCAGAAGCCGAGTTTTTCAGTGGTGGTGGCCTTGACGCTGATGCGACCGACGTCGCAGCCGAGATCGGCGGCGAGGCATTCACGGATGGACGCCACGTGCGGGCCGACTTTCGGAGCTTCGCCGATCACGGTGACATCCACGTTACCCAGCGTGTAACCCTGCTGCTTCATCAACTTGGCGGCGTGGCGCAGGAACTGGCGGCTGTCGGCACCGCGCCAACGCTCGTCGCGCGGCGAGAAATGCGTGCCGATGTCGCCCAGTGCCAGTGCGCCGAAAATCGCGTCGCACAGCGCATGGATCACCACGTCGCCATCCGAATGCGCCACCAGCCCGCGCTCATGGGGCACGCGCACGCCGCCCAGCATGACGTGGTCGCCCTCGCCGAACGCATGCACGTCGAAGCCCTGCCCGATCCTCATCGCGGCATGCCGGGTGAAAGCGCGAAAGAGTCCCTCGCGATTGCGTTCATGTCACGATCCTTGAAAGCAGGTACGCCGCCAGCGGAAAGTCCGCCGCGGTGGTGACCTTGATGTTGTCCTCGGCGCCTTCCACCAGCAACGGGGCGTAACCAGCCAATTCCATCGCCATGGCCTCGTCGCTTACGGCGCGGCCGTCCTTCGCCGCCGCGCGCAAGGCCGAAGCCAGTTGACCACGGCGGAACATTTGCGGCGTGAACGCGCGCCAGCGCTGATCGCGCGGCTCCGTCTGCGCGCTGCAGCCGGCCGCGTCGGCGCGCTTCAACGTGTCGCGCAGCGGGGCACCCAGCAGGCCACCATCCTTCGCACATCCCTGCTCGATCAGCGCGCTGATGTCGGCCAGGCGCACGCAGGGACGTGCCGCATCGTGCACCAGCACGAAGTCGTCCTGCCCCACCGTGGCCGGCAACGCGTCGATGCCGGCCAATACCGAGTCGCTGCGTTCGGCACCGCCCAGGGCCGTCATCACGCGCTTGCCGTTGAGTTCGGTGATACCCGGCCAGCGCGCATCATCCGCACCCAGCGTCACCAGCAGGCCGGCGATTTGCGGGTGTGCGGCAAGACGCTCCAGCGTGTGTTCGATCAATGGCCGGCCCGCCAGCGGCAGGTACTGCTTGGGACACATGCCACCCACCCGCGTGCCGCGCCCGGCGGCCGGCACCACGCACCACAGCGCGCCGGTCATTGCGCGCCCGCGGGTGGCGCAGCGGGCGGCGGGGGCGGCAGCGAAACGCTGGCCGCCGTGGCCGGCCGCTCATCCACCTGATAGAACGTCTCGCCGGGTTTGATCAGGCCCAACTCGTTGCGTGCACGCGCCTCGACCGCCTGCTCGCCATGCTTCAGATCCAGCACGTCGGCCGCCAGCGCCTGGTTGCGCTGGACCAGCCGCGCGTTTTCGTCAGTCTGCTTCTTCAACGAAACACGCAAGGTGTCCACCTCGCGCACGCCACCGCTGCCGGACCACAGTTTCAGCTGCAGCCCGACAAGCGTGACGATCAGGATCAGGGCAACCCAGCGCAGCATGGGATGTCGTGACTCCCGTCAACCGGGCAGGCGCGTCAGGTTGGGGAACGCGTCGCGACCGGCATAGCGCGCGGCGCTGCCCAGGGCTTCCTCGATGCGCAGCAGCTGGTTGTACTTGGCCACGCGATCGCTGCGGCACAGCGAGCCGGTCTTGATCTGGGTGGCGGTGGTGGCCACGGCGATGTCGGCGATGGTGGTGTCCTCGGTTTCGCCGGAGCGATGCGAGATCACGGCCGAGTACTTCGCCGCATCGGCCATCGCGATGGCTTCCAGGGTTTCGGACAGGGTGCCGATCTGGTTCACCTTGATCAGGATCGAGTTGGCGATCTTTTTTTCGATGCCTTCGCGGAAGATCACCGGGTTGGTCACGAACAGGTCGTCGCCCACCACCTGCACGGAGTCGCCGATCCGGTCCGTCAGCAGCTTCCAGCCGTCCCAGTCGCCTTCGGCCATGCCGTCCTCGATCGTGATGATCGGGTACTGCTTGGCCCAGCCGGCCAGCAGGTCGACGAACTCGGCCGAGCTGTATTTCTTGCCTTCGCCGGCCAGGTCGTACTTGCCGTCCTTGTAGAACTCCGAGCTGGCTGCGTCCAGGCCCAGCAGGATCTCGCTGCCCACCTTGTAGCCGGTCTTGTTGACCGCTTCGAGGATGGTGTCCAGCGCTTCGATGTTGGAGCGCAGGTTGGGCGCGAAGCCACCCTCGTCGCCGACGGCGGTGTTGAGGCCCTTGCCCTTCAGCACGCTCTTCAGCGCGTGGAAGATCTCGGCACCGGCGCGCAGCGCTTCGGCGAAGCTGGGCAGGCCGACCGGCAGCACCATGAACTCCTGCACGTCGATGTTGTTGTCCGCGTGCTCGCCGCCGTTGATGATGTTCATCATCGGCACCGGCAGGGCGCCGGGCTTGCCGTCCTTCGACAGGTACTTCCACAGCGGCTCGCCGCGCGACGCGGCCACCGCATGCGCCGCGGCCATCGAAACACCGAGCAGCGCGTTCGCACCCAGCTTGCCCTTGTTCGGCGTGCCGTCCAGCGCGATCAGCTTCGCATCCAGGCCTTTCTGATCCGCCGCATCGAAACCCTTCAGCGTGTCGGCAATGGTTCCGTTGACGTTGGCCACCGCATTTTTCACGCCCTTGCCGCCGTAGCGCGACTTGTCGCCATCGCGCAGTTCAACGGCTTCGCGCGAACCGGTCGAGGCGCCGCTGGGCACCGCGGCGCGGCCGAACGCGCCGTCGGCGAGCGTGACTTCTGCTTCCAGCGTGGGGTTGCCACGCGAGTCGAGGATTTCACGGGCGTGGATGCGGGTGATCTGGTTGCTCATGCGGTTTCCGTTGGTCGAGTTGAATGGTCTGTGGGTTGTAGGGGCGAATTCGCGCGCGGCCGGATGACTACACGCCTTGTTCGAGAAAGCCATGCCGCTTGGTGACGGCGTCGAGTTCCAGCAGCGTCTCCAGCAGCGCCTTCATTTTGTCCAGCGGCCACGCGTTGGGGCCATCGCTCAGCGCCTTGCTGGGATCGGGATGGGTCTCGGCGAACAGCCCGGCCACGCCCACCGCCACGGCGGCGCGCGCCAGCACCGGCACGAATTCGCGCTGGCCGCCCGAGGTGGCGCCCTGCCCGCCCGGCAATTGCACCGAATGGGTGGCGTCGAACACCACCGGGCAACCGGTGTCGCGCATCACGCTCAGCGAGCGCATATCGGAAACGAGGTTGTTGTAGCCAAAGCTGGCGCCGCGCTCGCAGACCATGATGCTGTCATTGCCGGCGGCCTTGGCCTTGGCCACCACGTGTTTCATGTCCCACGGCGCCAGGAACTGGCCTTTCTTTATGTTCACCGGCTTGCCGGCGCGCGCCACCTTCTGGATGAAGTCGGTCTGCCGGCACAGGAACGCCGGCGTCTGCAGCACGTCGACCACCGATGCCACTTCGTCCATCGGGGTGTATTCGTGCACGTCGGTGAGCACCGGCACGCCGATCTGGCGCTTCACTTCGCCGAGGATGCGCAGGCCTTCTTCCAGTCCCGGCCCGCGAAAGCTTTCGCCGGATGAGCGGTTCGCCTTGTCGAAGCTGGATTTGAAGATGAAGTGGATGCCGAGCCCGCTGGTGATTTCCTTCAGCGTGCCGGCGGTGTCCAGCTGCAATTGCTCGGACTCCACCACGCAGGGGCCGGCGATCAGGAACAGCGGCTGATCCAGCCCGATATCGAATCCGCAAAGCTTCATAGGACGTATTTCCCGATCAATAGGCAAGACCGCGTCATGCGCTGGCCTGGGCGGCCAACGGTTCGCCCTCACGCACGGCCTTGTATTCGGCGGCCGCGCGGACGAAGTCGCTGAACAGCGGATGGCCGTCGCGCGGGGTGGAGGTGAATTCAGGATGGGCCTGGCAGGCCAGGAACCACGGATGCTTCTGCGGCGGCAATTCCACCACTTCCACCAGCAGGTCATCCATCGACTTGCCGGAGATCACCAGGCCCTGATCCTCGAACGACTGGCGGTAGCGGTTGTTGAATTCGTAGCGATGGCGATGGCGCTCGCGCACCACTTCCTGGCCGTAAAGCTGGCGCGCCAGCGTGCCCGCCTTGAGCCGGCATTCCTGCGCACCCAGGCGCATGGTGCCACCCAGGTCGGAGCGGTCGGTGCGCTGCTCGACTTCGCCGCTGGCGGTGGTCCATTCGGTGATCAGGCCGATCACCGGGTTGGCGGTGTTGCGGTCGTTCTCGCTGGAGTCGGCGTCGGTCAGGCCGGCCACGTTGCGGGCGAAATCCACCACCGCCGCGTGCATGCCATAGCAGATGCCGAAGTACGGCACGCGGTGTTCGCGCGCGTATTTGGCCGTCAACACCTTGCCTTCAAAGCCGCGCTTGCCGAAACCACCGGGCACCAGGATCGCGTCGACCTTGCCCAGCACTTCGGCGGCGCCCTCGGCCTCGATCTGCTCGGAGTCGATCCAGTCCAGGTTCACCCGCGTCTGCTGGCGGATGCCGCCATGGCGCAGCGCTTCGGCCAGTGACTTGTACGCGTCCTTGTGCTCCACGTACTTGCCCACGATGGCGATGGTGACCTCGTTCTTCGGGTGCTCCACGGCGTCGACGGTGCGCTGCCAGCTGGACAGGTCCGCCGGATCGGCATCCAGGCCGAGCCGCTTTACCACGATGTCGTCCAGCCCCTGGCTATGCAGCCACAGCGGCATCTTGTAGATCACGTCGACATCGGGCGCGCTGATCACGGCGGATTCGGGCACGTTGGTGAACAGCGCTATCTTGCGGCGCTCGGCCTCCGGCAGGGCGTCCTCGCAGCGGCACAGCAGGATGTCCGGCTGGATACCGATCGAGCGCAGTTCCTTCACCGAATGCTGGGTCGGCTTGGTCTTGATCTCGCCAGCGGCCTTGATATACGGCACCAGGGTGAGGTGCATGAACACCACTTTCTCCGGACCCTGCTCCACCCGCAGCTGGCGGATGGCCTCCAGGAACGGCAGCGATTCGATGTCGCCCACGGTACCGCCGATCTCCACCAGCGCCACGTCGAAACCGCGCGTGGCCTCGTGGATGCAGTGCTTGATCTCGTCGGTGATGTGCGGGATCACCTGCACGGTGGCGCCGAGGTAATCGCCGCGACGCTCCTTGCGGATCACGCTTTCGTAGATTTTGCCGGTGGTGATGGAATTCTTGCCGGTGAGGCGGGTACGCATGAAGCGCTCGTAATGCCCCAGGTCAAGGTCGGTCTCGGCACCGTCGTCGGTCACATAGACCTCGCCGTGCTGAAACGGGCTCATCGTGCCCGGATCGACATTGATATAGGGGTCGAGCTTCATCATGGTGACCGAGAGCCCGCGAGCCTCGAGAATGGACGCGAGTGACGCCGCCGCGATGCCCTTGCCAAGCGAGGACACTACACCGCCGGTGACGAAGATCAGGGGGGTCATGAAATTCAGCCGTGCTGGAAATCGGCATTTTAGCGACATCGGCGTCCAGCCGCGAGGGATCGGCGCAAATTACTGGCGAAAGATTCAGCTGGCACCAAAAAAATGCCGCGCCATCATGTGTGCGGCATGCGGAAAATCAGCCCAAAGCAGCGTGGGTCGGCCTGCTAACATTGATGGATGAACCCACCTGTCCCGACCCGCCTGGCCGCCTTGCGCGACGCCATGCAGCAACACGGCATTGCCGCCGTGCTCGTCCCCAGCGCCGACCCGCACCTGTCCGAATACCTGCCAGCGCATTGGCAGGCGCGTACCTGGCTGTCGGGCTTCGACGGATCGGCCGGCACCCTCGTGATCAGCGCGACCAAGGCGGGGCTATGGACGGATTCGCGCTATTTCTCGCAAGCCGAGCAGCAACTGGCCGGCAGCGGCATCGCGTTGATGAAGGAACGCGTGGCGGACGTACCCGATCACCTCGCATGGCTGCAGCAGCAACTGCAGCGAGGCGACGTGCTGGCCGTGGCCGGTGACAGCCTTTCCGTCAACGGCCAGCGCCAGATCGAGCGCAAGCTGGCCGTCGGCGGTGCCACCGTGCGCATCGACCTGGATCTGCCCGGTCTGATCTGGCCCGACCGCCCGGCCCTGCCGCAGGCGCCGGTGTTCGCCCATGACCCCATCTACGCCTGCGTGCCGCGCACCGACAAGCTGGCGCGGCTGCGCGAGGCGATGCGCGCGCAGGGCGCCAGCCACCATTTGCTTTCCAGCCTGGACGACATCGCCTGGCTGACCAACCTGCGCGGCAGCGACGTCGAGTGCAATCCTGTGTTCCTGGCGCACCTGCTGGTCGAGGCCGAAGGTCGCGCCGTGCTGTTCGTCGATCGGGCCAAGTTCGATGATGCGCTGGTCGCCGAACTGGCCGCCGATGGCATCGATATCGCGCCTTACGCAACCATCACCCGCGCCCTGGGCGCGCTGACCGCCGACGACAAACTGCTGCTGGACAGCAGCCGCGTGGTCAGTGCCATTGCCGCCGCGATCCCGGCGCATGCGGCACGCATCGAGGCGGCCAATCCCAGTACCGCGTTCAAGGCCATCAAGACCGCGGCCGAGCTCGGCCATATCCGCGAGGTGATGCGCCATGACGGGGTGGCGCTGGTGCGCGCGTTTCGCGAACTGGAAGAGCGGCTGGCCGCCGGCGAATCGCTCACCGAACTGGACGTCGACGCGCTGCTGCACCGGCAGCGTTCGGCGCAGCCGGGCTGGATCGGCGAAAGCTTCGCCACCATCGCCGGCTACCTGGCCAACGGCGCGTTGCCGCATTACCGCGCCACGCCCGAGGCGCACAGCATGCTGCAGGCAGAAGGCCTGCTGCTGGTCGACTCGGGTGGCCAATACCTGGGCGGCACCACCGACATCACCCGCGTGCTGGCGCTGGGCGAGACCACGCCGGAACAACGGCGCGACGCCACCCTGGTGATGAAGGGCATGATCGCGCTGTCGCGTGCCCGCTTCCCCAAGGGCGCCAGCGGCCCGCAACTGGATGCACTGGCGCGCGCACCGCTGTGGGCCAGCGGCATGGATTACGGCCACGGCACCGGCCACGGCGTGGGCTATTTCCTCAACGTGCACGAAGGTCCGCACGGCATCCGTCCGCCCTCGGCCGGTGGCGCGCTGGTACCGCTGGAGCCGGGCATGATCAGCTCGATCGAACCGGGCCTGTACAAGCCCGGCCGTCACGGCATCCGCCACGAAAACCTGGCGGTGGTGATCGCCGCCGACCAGACCGAATTCGGCGAATTCCTGGCGTTCGAAACCTTGACCCTGTGTCCGTTCGACCGCCGCGCACTGGAGCCGGCCCTGCTCAACCCCGATGAACGCGCCTGGCTGGACGACTACCACGCCACCGTACGCGCCGCCCTGAGCCCGCTGCTGGATGGCGACGACCTGGCCTGGCTGCATCGACATTGCGAACCGTTGAGGTGAAACCCTGAAGTGAGTGGCGAGCGGCGGGAGATGGCGACACAACTCCTGCTCCCGCCCTTGACCCGCCCGCCCCTGCCGCCCATCCTGCCCCGTTACCCTTCACAGTCATCGCCCCATGAGCAATCGTTACGACGCCGCCGATATTGAAGTCCTCTCCGGTCTGGATCCGGTCAAGCGCCGGCCCGGCATGTACACCGACACCAGCCGGCCCAATCACCTGGTGCAGGAGGTGGTGGACAACTCGGTGGACGAGGCGCTGGCCGGCCACGCCAGCCATATCGAGGTGACCCTGCACGCCGATGGCTCGGTGGAAGTCAGCGACGACGGCCGCGGCATGCCGGTGGATATCCATCCCGACGAGGGCATCCCCGGTGTCGAGCTGATCCTCACCCGGCTGCATGCGGGCGGCAAATTTTCCGGCGACAACTACAGCTTCTCCGGCGGCCTGCATGGCGTGGGCGTGTCGGTGGTGAACGCGCTGTCCACGCGGGTGGAGGTCACCATCCGCCGCGACGGCAACGAGCAGCGCATGGCGTTCGAGAACGGCGACCGCGCCAGCGAGCTGGAGCTGCTCGGTACGGTGCCGAAGAAGCGCACCGGCACCACGCTGCGCTTCTGGGCCGACCCCAAATACTTCGACTCGCCGAAGATCTCGCTGCCCAAGCTGAAGCACCTGCTGCGCGCCAAGGCGGTGCTGTGCGCCGGGCTCAACGTGAAGCTCACCGACGCGGCCAGCGGCGAAGTCATCGAGTGGTACTACGAAGACGGCCTGCATGATTATCTGAGCGGCGAACTCGATGGCGCCGAGGCACTGCCCGCCGAATTGTTCGTGCACCACGTGGCGCGCAACACCGAAGGCCTGGACGTGGCGCTGGCCTGGCTGCCCGAAGGCGAGCTGGTGCAGGAGAGCTACGTCAACCTGATCCCCACCGCGCAGGGCGGCACCCACGTCAACGGCCTGCGCAGCGGCCTCACCGTGGCCATCCGCGAATTTTGCGACATCCGCAACCTGCTGCCGCGCGGCGTGAAGCTGGCGCCCGAAGATGTATGGGAGCGGCTGTCGTTCGTGCTGTCGGCGCGGCTGCAGGACCCGCAGTTCGCCGGCCAGACCAAGGAGCGGCTCTCGTCGCGCCAGGCCGCGGGCATGGTCGAGAACGTGATCCACGACGCCTTCAGCATCTGGCTGAACCAGCACACCGAGATCGGCGAACGCATCGCCCAGTTGGCGATCGAGCGCGCCAGCGCGCGGCTGAAAGCCTCCAAGCAGGTGGTGCGCAAGAAGATCACCCAGGGTCCCGCCCTGCCCGGCAAGCTGGCCGACTGCACCGCCACCGACCTGAGCCGCACCGAGCTGTTCCTGGTCGAGGGCGATTCGGCCGGCGGCAGCGCCAAGCAGGCGCGCGACAAGGAGTTCCAGGCGATCCTGCCGTTGCGCGGCAAGATCCTCAACACCTGGGAAGTGGAATCCACCCTGGTGCTGGCCTCCGAGGAAGTGCACAACCTGGCCGTGGCGATCGGCTGCGACCCGGGCAAGGACGACCTGAGCGGCCTGCGCTACGGCAAGGTGATCATCCTGGCCGACGCCGATTCCGACGGCCTGCACATCGCCACCTTGCTGTCGGCGCTGTTCCTCAAGCATTTCCCCAAGCTGGTCAGCGAGGGCCACGTGTTCGTGGCGATGCCGCCGCTGTTCCGCGTCGACGTGGGCAAGCAGGTGTTCTATTGCCTCGACGAAAGCGAAAAGGTGGCGATGCTGCAGCGGATCGAGCGCGAGAAAATGAAGGGCGCGGTCAGCACCACCCGCTTCAAGGGCCTGGGTGAAATGAACCCGCCGCAGTTGCGCGAATCCACCATCCATCCCGACACCCGCCGGCTGGTGCAGCTGACCACCGCCGAGGAAGACGGCACCGCGCGCGTGATGGATCTGCTGCTGGCGAAGAAGCGCGCCAGCGACCGCAAGGCGTGGCTGGAAGAGAAAGGCGACCTGGCGACGCTGGAGGTTTGACCTGCGTCAGGTTGCCCTTCGACCGCTGCGCTACGCTCAGGGAGCGCGGCCAGGGAGCGCGGCTCCAGATATGCGCAGTCCCCAAACCGTTCTCCCTGAGCGTAGCGCAGCGAAGTCGAAGGGCCGCGCCGCAAAAACACAACACGAACCGCAGGCCATCGCATCATGCCCAGCTGGACCCGCCGCTCCATCGAGATCCTCGCCGCCGAGGCGGCGCGTTCGGCCGACACGCACCTGATCCGGCTGGACCTGCCCGCGTTTCCCGGCATTCCGCTGTATTTGAAAGACGAATCCGCGCACCCCACCGGCAGCCTGAAGCACCGGCTGGCGCGCTCGCTGTTCCTGTACGCGATCTGCAATGGCTGGCTGCATGAAGACCAGCCGGTGATCGAGGCCTCCAGCGGCAGCACCGCGATCTCCGAAGCCTACTTCGCCCGCCTGCTCGGCCTGCCCTTCATCGCCGCGATGCCGCGGCGCACCTCGTGCGACAAGATCGCGCAGATCGAGCACTTCGGCGGACGCAGCCATCTCATTGACGGCACCGATGTCTACGGTGCCGCCGAGCAACTGGCACGCGAGTCCGACGGCTACTACATGGACCAGTTCACCTTCGCCGAACGAGCCACCGACTGGCGCGGCAACAACAACATCGCCGAGTCGATCTTCCGGCAGATGGAGCGCGAATTCGATCCGGTGCCGCGCTGGATCGTGGTTTCCGCCGGCACCGGCGGCACCTCGGCCACCATCGGCCGCTACATCCGCTACGGCGCCGCCCGCAGCGACGGCACCCAGCTGGCGGTGGTGGACCCGGAAAACTCCGTGTTCATGGACTACTTCAACAGCGGTGACGCCTCGTTGCGGCTGGATTGCGGCTCGCGCATCGAAGGCATCGGCCGGCCACGGGTGGAGCCGTCATTCATCCGTGGGGTGATCGACCGCATGATCCGCGTACCCGACAACGCCAGCATGGCGGCGTTGCGTGTGCTGGAGCGGTTGATGGGTCGCCGCTGCGGCGGCTCCACCGGCACCAACCTGGTCGGCGCCCTGCAACTGATGTGCGAGCTGCGCGCCAGCGGTGAAAAGGGACCGGTGGTGACGCTGATCTGCGACGGCGGCGAGCGTTATCGCAAGACGTATTACAACGACGACTGGCTCGCCGCCGAAGGCTTCGACGTGGCCAACGAGCAGGCGCGGCTGGAGCAGGTCATCCAAAGCGGGCGCTGGGTCGACGCGTGATACCTGGCCGACGCACGTGTCATTGAGCTGCCATCGGATTTACCTGGAAAAATCCGTTCATCCTGAGCGTAGGCCAAAGGCCGGAGTCGAAGGACACGCCGCCTGGGCCGCCCCAGCCGGGCACCACTTCGACTCCGCCCGCTGCGCGGACTACGCTCAGCGCGAACGGCTTTGGGAGCCGGATGGCCATCAGACAAGTGGCATTCGGCGCTGACCTATTCTTCGGGAACTTCGCATGGCCCTGCTACCACCACTCAACCTGCAACGCTGGATCGACGAACACCGCCATCTGCTGAAACCGCCGGTGGGCAACAAGTGCATCGTCGATGGCGACTTCATCATCATGATCGTGGCCGGCCCCAACGCGCGCACCGACTACCACTACGACGAAGGCCCGGAGTTCTTCCACCAACTGGAAGGCGAGATGATCCTGAAGGTGCAGGACGAGGGCCAACCGCGCGATATACCGATCCGCGCCGGCGAAGTTTTCTACCTGCCGCCGCGCGTGCCGCACTCGCCGCAGCGCATGCCCGGATCGATCGGCCTGGTGATCGAACGCCGCCGCCTCGCCAATGAAAAGGATGGACTGCTGTGGTTCTGCGAGCACTGCAACCACACCCTGTTCGAGGAGTACTTCGTGCTCGACAGCATCGAACACGATTTTCCGCCGGTGTTCGACCGCTTCTACGGCTCGATCGAGGCGCGCACCTGCAAGGCGTGCGGGCACGTCAATCCGGCGCCGGCGAAATATTCGTAGAACCTGGTGTGTGGGAGCGACTTCAGTCGCGATGCTTCTGCTTTGGAGCTTCAACGCAAGAGCATCGCGACTGAAGTCGCCCTTACAGGTGTTAGCGCAGCGCCAGCCATTTGCGCGCCATGCGACGCAGTGACGTATCGAGGCTTTCATCGGCGGCCACCTCCGTCACCGGCCGCCACGCCAGCGCGCGTGATTCGCCATTGACCACGAAGCGTTCATCGCCCCCGGCCCGCACCACGTAGCGCACGTCGTAATGCCAATGCTCCGGCTCGGCTCCACGCAGCGGAATGCGGTGGCGGTCGATATCGAAGATGTCGCCTTCGACGCGCAAACCCGGCACGCCGGTTTCCTCCTGCGCTTCGCGCAAGGCCACGCCTGCCAGGTCGGGATCGCCATCGGCATGGCCGCCGGGCTGCAACCAGCGGTCGAGCTTGCGGTGATGCATCAGCAACACGCGCTCGCCGTCGCCGCTGACCAGCCACGCCGAGCCGGTGAAGTGCGCCACGGCATGGGTCCGCTGGAAGACCTCGGGGTGGCTGCGCAGGAAATCCTCGAATTGCGCGACGGTTTTTTTCTCCCCCTGCCATAAGTCACGGTAGCGGCGCAGTGACTCGATCAGAAAGTTTTGTGGTGCCTGCATCGTCGTCCATCCGGTTCATGAAAGTGCGCTGCAGCAAGCCTTCGCGAGGCCTGAATCCAGCTTGTACAACCCCCAACGCTCGGCTATGTTGGCCCACTATTCGCATCTCCGCACCACGCGTCGCGCACTGCTGCAGCGCACTAGCGGACGCATTCATGCCAAGGGGCGCTTGATGATCAAAAATCTTTTTGCCACCCATCCCATCAAGGCCATGCCCCATGTGGATGCGGGCGAGCCGGTGGAGGGTAGCGCCGAAGGCGAGGTCACCCTCAAACGCGTCTTGACGGCGCGGCACCTGGTGATGCTCGGGGTGGGTGCGGTCATCGGCGCGGGCATCTTCGCCATCACCGGCACGGCGGCGGCACAGTTCGCCGGCCCCGCGCTGATCCTCAGCTTCCTGATCGCCGCCGTGGCCTGCGGCCTGGCCGGCATGTGCTACGCGGAGTTCGCCGCGATGCTGCCGGTTTCCGGCAGCGCCTATTCCTATTCCTACGCCACTCTGGGCGAAGTGGTGGCCTGGTTTGTCGGCTGGGCACTGGTGCTGGAATACCTGTTCGCCGCATCCACCGTGGCGGTGGCCTGGTCGGGCTACTTCGGCGAACTGCTGCGCATGCTCAGCTCGATGACCGGCCTGAATTTCACCTTGCCCGCAGCGCTGTCCTCGGCCCCGCTCACGTTTGCCGAAGGCGGCCACACGCTGGTCACCACCGGCGCACTGATCAATCTGCCGGCCATCATCATCGTCGGCGCGATCAGCTGGCTGTGCTACATGGGCATCACCCAGTCGGCGACGGTCAACGCGATCATCGTGGCGATCAAGGTGTCGGTGATCCTGCTGTTCCTGATCGTGATGTTCAACTACATCAACCCCGATCTGTGGCACCCGTTCATCCCCGCCAACGAGGGCGGCTCCAAGTTCGGCTGGAGCGGCATCTACCGCGGCGCCACGCTGGTGTTCTTTGCCTATATCGGTTTCGACGCGGTCTCCACGGCCGCCGGCGAGGCGAAGAACCCGCAGCGCGACATGCCGATCGGCATCCTCGGCTCGCTGCTGCTGTGCACCGTGCTGTACGTGGCGATGGCCGCGGTGATGACCGGCACCACGCCGTTCCGCATGCTCAACACGCCCGAGCCGGTTGCCACCGCGATCAACTATGTACTCGGCACCGTGGCCGCCGGCAGTCCCTCCAGTTACATCCTTGGCGCGTTGAAGATCCTGGTGGTGTTCGCGGCGCTGGCCGGCCTGAGCTCGGTGATCCTGGTGATGCTGATGGGCCAGCCGCGCATTTTCTATTCGATGTCGCGCGACGGTTTGCTGCCGCAGGCACTGGGCCGCCTGCACACGAAGCACCGCACGCCCTACGTGGGCACCATCATGGTCGGCGTGATCGCCAGCATCCTGGCCGGCCTGTTCCCGGTCGACGTGCTGGGCGACCTGGTGTCGATGGGTACCTTGCTGGCCTTCGCCACCGTCTGCATCGGCGTACTGGTGCTGCGCCGCACGCGGCCGGAACTGCCGCGCGCGTTCCGCGTGCCGGTGCCGTGGCTGGTCTGCCCGCTGGGCGCGGCCGCCTGCCTGTTCCTGTTCTGGCAGGCTTTCGAGGTGCGCTGGCCGCTGCTGGTGAGCTGGATCGTGATCGGCTTCCTGATCTACGGCTTCTACGGCTACCGCCACAGCAAGCTGCGCCAGGGCGCGCGCTGAGACGCAGCGGCCGGCACGGCGCCGGCCGCTCACACACAACGTGTCGCGCACGCGGCGCAACAACCATCCGCTCCCGACGACAAGTGGCCATGCTCAAACAGTTGCTCGCCCGCAAGACCGATTTCAGCGATGCCGACGATGCCAACGGCCCCACCCTGCGCCGCACGCTGGGGCCGATCGGATTGACGGCGCTGGGCATCGGCGCGGTGATCGGTGGCGGCATCTTCGTGATCACGGGCCAGGCAGCCGCCGATCACGCGGGGCCGGCGGTGATCCTGTCGTTCCTGCTGGCAGCCATCTGCAGCACGTTCACCGCGCTGTGCTACGCCGAATTCGCCACCCTGATCCCGGTATCCGGCAGCGCCTACTCCTACGCGTACGCCACCCTGGGCGAGTTGGTGGCGTGGTTCATCGGCTGGAACCTGGTGCTGGAATACGGCGTATCCGCCTCGGCGGTAGCCGTGAGCTGGACGGGTTATTTCCTGAGTCTGCTCGACCATATCGGCCACACCTTCAGCATGGACTTGAGCCTGCCGGCGGCGCTGACCAACGCGCCGCTGGCATTCACCGCCGACCATCAACTGATCGCCACGGGTGCGCTGTTCAACCTGCCTGCGGTGGTGCTGGTGCTGTTGCTGACCTGGCTCTGCTACGTCGGCATCCGCGAATCGAGCCTCGCCAACGCGGCCATGGTGGTGTTGAAGGTGGGCCTGATCGCGCTGGTGATCGTGGTGGGCTGGCGCTACGTCGACCCCTCCAACTGGCACCCTTTCATCCCCGAATCGCAAGGTCACTACAAGTACGGCTGGGGCGGCGTCCTGCGTGGCGCGGCGATGGTGTTTTTCGCCTACATCGGCTTCGAGGCCACGTCGGTGGCGGCGCAGGAATCGCGCAACCCGCAACGCGACCTGCCGATCGGCATCCTCGCTTCGCTGGCCATCTGCACGGTGCTGTATATCGCCATGGCCGCGGTGATGACCGGACTCAGTTCCTACACGCTGCTGGGCACCAACGAGCCGGTAGTGACCGCACTGCAGGGGCATCCCGCGCTCGGCTGGCTGCGCTGGCTGGTGGAAGTGGGCGCGATGCTGGGACTGGCCTCGGTGGTGTTGGTGATGATCATCGCCCAACCGCGCATCTTCATGATCATGGGCCGCGACGGCATGCTGCCGAAGGTGTTCACGCGCATCCATCCGCGCTATCGCACACCGCATCTGAATACGCTGATCACCGGCGCCGGCATCGCGTTGCTGGCCGCCATCTTCCCGCTGGACGTGTTGGGTGACCTGGTTTCGATGGGCACCCTGATCGCCTTCATGGCGGTTTGCGCGGGGGTATGGATCCTGCGCCACACGCGGCCGGAATTGCCGCGTACGTTCCGGGTGCCGTGGGCGCCGCTGATCTGCTCCCTGGGCATTCTCAGCTGCGCCGCCCTGCTCGCCACCATGGCTTGGTACAACTGGGGGCTGATGGTGTTGTGGACGGTGATCGGGCTGGTGATCTATTTCGGCTATGGACGCCGGCACAGCCATCTTCATCAGCAGGAAATGGCGCGGAACGGCGTCTAAAAGACGTAAATTTCGTCCAATTGTGGCGCCTGTCGCATGATTGGCGCCGACCATCGTCCAATATCGGGCACTGCATCAGGACTACGATGCAAGTGACTGTTTTAGATGAATTTAACGAAATATTTTTCCGGAAAATCCCGCCCGAGATTGCCCCAACGGGCTCACGCGGGGGTATCATGGCGATCCGCGGGTTGATCACTTGGCAGTGGGCCCCGGATCGCCGCCCGGCACGTCAGGCAGGGTCAGCTCCTCAACCTGGCGTGTCGGGCAGCACTTTCTCTGGCTCCGCCCCCATTCCCTGTTCGTGATTGCGCCGCCCACAAGCGCGCATGCGAAAGAGGCCGGCTCCTTCGAGCCGGCCTCTTTCGTTGTACGAAGCTCTGTGATCAGGCTTTCTTCGGCGTATGCGACACGCACCAGCCCTTCGCATTGACCGACTTGCCGGGGAACAACTGGCAAGGGCCACGGCCGGTGGTGTTGGTGGCCGTATAGAACTGGCAGTTGTGGCACACGTCGCCGGCCTTGTACTTCGGATTGGTCGACTTGGTCGCGTCCTCCACGTAATCCAGCGCCTTGGCGGTCGGATCAGTGGGGCTCACCGCCGGCAGATCGGCGGCGCGTGCAAGGCGCGGCAAGCCGCCCATGACCACGGCAGCCGCGGTGGTGCCCGCCGCGATTTTCAGGAAGTGGCGGCGCGATTCGATATCGTTTTCTTTCGACATGGCAGAGTCTCCGTCGAGGTGACCGGCGCACCCTGCACCGGATCGCGGAAGTGTCACGCCATTTACCTCAACGCTTCCTGACTTGCGCGAATGGCTCGCATTACGCCCTTGGCGCGAAGGGGCCCGTGGTATGATGCTGATTGATTTGGACGGCCAAACCGTATGACCCAGCAGCTGCCCGCCACGATGTCCCAGAGCCTGTTCGACAGCCGCGCCGACGCCATCGCCGATGCCGCGCGGCAACTGGCGGCGCTTGGCTGGACCCCGGCCACCAGCAGCAATTTCTCGATGCGGGTGGACGACGAACACGCGGCCATCACCATCTCCGGCCGCGACAAGGGCCACCTCGGCCGCGACGACATCATGCTGATCGATCTGCACGGCCACGCGGTGGGCACCACGGCCAGGCCCAGCGCCGAGACCGCGCTGCACACGCAGGTCTACCGGCGCTGGCCGGAAATGACCGCCGTGCTGCATACCCATTCGCGCACCCAGAGCGTGGTATCGCGACTCTACGCCGCGCGCGGCGCCATCCAGCTTCAGGGCTGGGAATTGCAGAAGGCCATCAGCGGCTACACCAGCCACGACAGCGTGCTGGAAATTCCGGTGTTTCCCAACACCCAGCACATGCCTGATCTGGTGGCCCAGGTGGATGCCTGGCTGGATGCCGGCAAACCTTTGCACGCGTACCTTATCGACGGCCACGGCATCTACACCTGGGGCCGCGACATGGCCGAGGCCCGCCGCCATCTCGAAGCACTCGAATTCCTGCTCGAATGCGAAATGGATCTGAGGAGATTGTCATCATGAGTCAGCTGCGCATTTTCGACGAGGCACAACCGCAAGCGGCGCTGGCCGAGCACCGCGACCATGCCGCCATCGCCCGCGAGCTGGGCAAGGTCGGCGTGCGTTTCGAGCGCTGGGAGGCAAGCCAGCCGATCGAGCCCGGCGCCAGCCAGGATGAAGTGATCGCCGCCTACCGTGGCGACATCGACCGGTTGATGGCGGAAAAGGGTTACCAGAGCGTGGACGTGATCAGCCTCACGCCCGACCATCCCGACCGCGCCACGCTGCGCCAGAAATTCCTCAGCGAGCACACCCACAGCGAGGACGAGGTGCGCTTTTTCGTGGCTGGTGCGGGGCAATTCACCCTGCACATCAACGACAAGGTCTACGACGTGCTGTGCGAGAAAGGCGACCTCATCGGCGTACCCGACGGCACCCCGCACTGGTTCGACATGAGCGAATCGCCGTACTTCGTGGCGATCCGCCTGTTCACCAACAAGGAAGGCTGGGTGGCCCAATTCACCGGCACCGACCTGGCCAGCCGATTCCCCCGCATGGCGCCCCTCGTCCACACCTCGTAGATACCCGTCGCAGGCGAGGCTCTTGCGAATCCCGAATCCCGAATCCCGAATCCCGAATCCCGAATCCCGCCTCCCATGATCGAAATCCGCGCCGTCGTCACCGATATCGAAGGCACCACCAGCGCCATCACCTTCGTGCGCGACGTGCTGTTTCCATACGCCCGCAAGCGCTTGCCGGCCTTTGTCGAAACCCATGCCGATCAGCCCGAGGTGCAGCATTGGCTGCATGAAGCGGCGAAGGAGGCGGGTTTCATCGAAGCCAGTCGCCAGGAAGTGATCGAACTGCTGCTGCGCTGGATCGACGAGGATCGCAAGTCCACCGCACTGAAGGCGTTGCAGGGCATGATCTGGAAGGCCGGTTACGAAGCCGGCGACTACGTGGCCCACATGTATCCCGAAGTGGCCGCCCGCCTGCGCCAATGGCGCGCCGACGGCCTGCGTCTGTACGTCTATTCGTCCGGCTCGGTACCGGCACAACAGCTGTTTTTCGGGCATAGCGAAGCGGGCGATCTCACGCCGCTTTTCGCCGGCTACTTCGACACCGAAACCGGACCCAAGCGCGAAGCGGAATCCTACCGTCGCATCGCGGCGGCGATCGACGAACAGCCGCAACACACGCTGTTTCTTTCCGACATCGTCGAGGAACTCGACGCCGCCCGGGAGGCGGGTTTCCAGACCGGCTGGCTGCTGCGTCCACCACTGGAGGCGCCCGCCCGGCCCCGCCACCCGGTCTTTGCCGATTTCGACGCGATCGCGCTCTGACTGCCCGCGGAAGGCCGACCATGCGCCCGCTGTTGATCGCCCTGCTCGCTTTCGTCGCCGGTGTCTGGCTGACCACATGGTGGCAGCCCGCCGCGCCCACAGCGGCGGCCGCGCATGTTCCTGGTGCGGCATCGACGGCTTCCGTTGCCGCAGCACCGATGGCGATGGACGCGGTCGCCGATGATCGCTGGCCCGCGGGCAGCCCGTCACCCGAACAGCTCATCTATGCGCAACCCCGATTGGTACGCAACGCGCTGGCGCAATTGACGCCGCGCATCAACGGCAGGCCGAACCTCTATCTGGTGGCCTTTGCCGGCGATGCCAGTGAGGATGTTTTTCGCAACGAGGTCGAATACGCCGCCAGACTGTTTCCCGCCCGCTTCGGCGCCGCCACCCACACGCTGGTGCTGGAGAACAATCCCGCCTCCCTCGACACGCGTCCGCTGGCCAGCTGGAGCAACCTCGAAGCAGTGCTCGACGGGCTCGCCCGCGTGATGCACCCGGAGGACATCCTGATGCTTTACGTCACCAGCCACGGCAGCGAGGACCACTACCTGCTGGTCGACATGGATCCGGTACCGCTCGACCAGATCGGTGCGAATGATCTCGCCGGCATCCTGCGCGAGCATGCCTTCCGCTGGAAAATCGTGGTGGTGAACGCCTGTTACTCGGGCGGCTTCGTGCCGCCGTTGCGTGGCGACGGCACGCTGGTCATCACTGCCGCGCGCAGCGACCGCAGCTCGTTCGGCTGCGGCAGTGATTCGGACATCACCTATTTTGGCAAGGCCTGGCTGGTCGATGCGCTGAACCACACCAACACGTTCACCGACGCCTTCCAGCGCGCCAGCAAAACCATCGCCGGCTGGGAAAGCCGGGACAAGCTCACGCCATCGGAGCCGCAGCTCGATGTCGGCAAGGGCATCACCGCGCAACTGGATCTGTGGCGCAAGGGCGTCGAGCCCGGAGCGAAGGTTCCATTCGCGCCGGCAACCGTATCGATGGATCCGGCAAACATCGCGCACTGATCGACGACGCGCCTCCCGAACCGTCGCGCGCTTCACCTGCCGCCACGACCACGCGTGCTAGTTTCGGCCGCTGATTTCACCGGAGTGCGCCCATGAAAACGCAGCTTGCGGCATCAACGACAGTATTTCGCGCCGTGCCGGTTTTGCTGTCACTGTGCACGATCGCGGCGTGCACCTCGCACGCGCCGGTTGCCAGCCCGGCCCCGGCCGCTACCGGGACCTGCCGTGCATCGCAACTGGGCTTCAGCCTCGACAGTGGCGACGGCCAGTTCAACGGCATGTCCCACTCCGGCGCCATGCTGGTCGTGCGCAACACCGGAACCGCCGCGTGCACCGTCCCCGCGCAACCGCAGCCCGTGCTGACCGGCGCCGACAAGCGGCCCCTGAACATCATCGCCCAAGCGCCCGACGCCCCCGTACCGTCGACGATCCAGCTGGCACCCGGCGCAGCGGTGGAAAGCGAAATGCGCTGGGTCTCCGGCAATGTCTACGAGGATGGGCATTGCGAATCCCCTGCCTTCATCGATCTGGCCATCGGCGGGGAAAAGGTTTCAACCGCCTTCACCGGCCATCTGTGCGGCGCCGGTGGCAAGCCGTCCACCTATACGCTCACGCCATTCCGCGCCGTGGCAGCGCCGGTGCTTTCCTATACCTGCGAAGACGGCCGCGAAGTGCAAGCCAGCTACCCCGACAGCACCACCGCCGTGCTGTCGCTCGACGGAAACACCCACCGCCTGCATATCGCCATCTCGGCCGACGGCGCGCGTTACGTGGGCGATCATTGGCAATGGTGGACGAAGGGCATGCACGACGCGTGGCTGTCGCCGCTGCGCAACGGCGAGACCTATCCGTCGGCCAGTGGTGTAGCTTGTCGCGCGCCCTGATGGCGCGGTTATTCCATCCTGAGGATGCCGTGCTCGTACAACATTTTCAGCGCGAACAACATCTCGTCACGCCCCGGACCACCCGGATCCCGCTGCCATGTCAGCACGTCGGGAATGGTGAAGCTCCCCACCTGGGACGACAGCTGCTGGAATATCGGCCCCATGGCGACGGGAAACTTGAGCACGCCGGTCTCGCACGGCACGACGATGTCGTCCTGCACCTGGACAAAACGCAGTGACGCGGCCACGCCGAATCGCTGCTCCGGCGCTATCTTCGGCACCGGCAACAGCGGTGCCGCTTTCCATCCCGTGAACGGCTCCTGCTTCAGCGATTTCAGCCAGGGCTCGGCGGCCGCCTTGCTGATTTCGTCCAGGCATTCGCTGATATACGCAGATACCGCGTCCGGCATGCTTCCCCGGGCTTTCTCCAGTGTGGCAGGCGGCCCGCCTCGCCATTTCTCGCTCGACACCGAGAGGCGCTGAAGTAGCGGTCCGAGGTCAAAAAGCAAATTACGGGGCGAAAAATAGACATTCAGCGCCAGCGAATAGCCCACGCCACGCGCGGAATGCCAGGCCCCGGCGGGGAGGCAGAGCAAGTCGCCGGCGTTGAGCTCCACCTCGCCAAACTCCATATGCTCGGGCAGCGTGCCGACATCCGCATTGATGCCGGGTTGATACACGGCATTCTCCAGCGGCCACGGCTTGGCCGACTTCATGGAGAATCGCCACCGCTTGCTGCCGGCGATCTGGATGCTGGTGGCAACCCGCTTGTCGTAATGCGTGGGCAGGCCCGAACCGTCTGGCGAGACGTAGCAATTGGCGCCCACGAGACCATTGAAATTGAGCTGCGCGCGGACGGCTTGCGCCCATTGGCAAAGCACGGGATCGGCCAGGTGGATATCGGTGATGCAGATCGTCGCGCCTGCGTTGAGCAAATCGGCGACCTGGTTATGGTCCGCGTCGATCATGCCCCGTGAACTCCCGGCCTCTTCGCCACGCGTGAAGGCCGCTTTTATGTTGTAGCTGGTACCGGCCAGCGCCTTCCCGCGCGCAAGCGCCTGCCTCAATCTCGCCCAACCGAAAATATGGTCGAATTTTCCGGGATGCCCTTTCACGCTCACCGACGTGCGCGAGAAAAAGGAATCCACGAACTCCCCGGCATCGAACGGACTCAGCAACTCCTGGAGTTCACGGCCACTCAGTGCCGCCGGCGCGGGCGCCTCTGCGGATGTGCCGGGATCGAGCAGGGAATGAAAATCTATCGGGTTCATGGATCTTCTTTTCTTGAGTTGATCGCAGGGCCGAAAGCTTTCCGCTGCGCGCTACGTAGTATTGCAAATGGCCTGCAGCGCCGCATCGGAGCCTGGGTGCGACGTAACCATGAGCGTTGCGCGAATGGTCGACGTACCGACCCGCCCCATCATTGACGCGGATCAAGCACGAGACAAGCTTCCCGCGCCGAATCGTCGCACCCGCGGCTAAACATGATCAGGATCAAGACGCTGGCCTCCCGGCGCGATGAAGATCGGCCCAACCAACCAAGGATTTCATGAGCGAGACACAACGATGGAATTCCACATCGCCATTACCGACACACGCCCGCAACTCGAAGCCGTCGAAGACGCCATGTTCGATGTCGACTCGAATGCGCTTGTGGACCTCGACCCCAGCGGTTCGACCCTGCGCATCTCGTCGTTCGTGACCATCGGGGATCTGATCGATGTCATGCAGCGAACGGGCTGGACGATCGCACCGGACCAGGTGGTTCAGCTGCCCACGATATGTTGTGGTGGTTGCGGCGGCTGAGCGGCGTCAACCTCTCGCGGTCAAGGCTTTCGATGCCGCCCCACCAGCACCTTGGCCACATCCGCCAACGACAAGCCCCGGGCGCGCAACGCCACGGTGAGATGGAACACCAGATCCGCGGCCTCGCCCAGCAGCTCCTCGTCGCCCTGCGCCACGGCCGCCAGCGCGGTCTCGACGCCTTCCTCGCCCACTTTCTGCGCGATGCGGCGGATGCCGCCGTCGAACAGTTTCGTGGTGTAGCTGCCTTCGGGGCGGTCGGCGTGGCGTTGCGCGACCAGGGCGTCGAGTTCGGCCAGAAAACCCAGCGGCGGTCGTACATCGGCGCCGGCGCCGAAGCAGCTTGAGGTGCCTTCGTGGCAGGTGGGACCGTGCGGGTCGGCCTGGATCAACAAGGTGTCGGCATCGCAGTCGATGCGGATCGATTTCAGGTCGAGCACGTGGCCGGAGACTTCGCCCTTGGTCCACAGGCGCTGCTTGCTGCGGCTGTAGAAGGTGACGTGGCCGCTGCGTTGCGTTTCGGCCAGCGCGTCGGCATTCATGTAGCCGAGCATCAGCACTTCGCCGCTCAACCAGTGCTGCACGATGGCGGGCAACAGGCCCTCGCCCTTGGACCAATCGAGGCGGCTGGTATCGGTGGTATCGCTCATCGCTGTGATTCCTCGTGCGACAGGCGTACCGGGACGCCCTGCTCGTGCAGATAGTGTTTGAGTGCGGGGATCGCGATCGCACCGGAGTGGAACACGCTGGCGGCCAGCGCGCCATCCACGTCGGCTTCGACGAAAGCGTCGCGGAAATGTTCGGGTTCACCGGCGCCGCCGGAGGCGATCAACGGCACGTTGCAGATCGCACGCGCGGCCTGCAGTTGCTCCAGGTCGTAACCGCGGCGCACGCCGTCGCTACCCATGCAGTTGAGCACGATCTCGCCGGCACCGCGTTGCTGCGCCTCGGCCATCCAGTCCAGCGTGCGGCGCGCCAGCGCCTGGGTCTTGCTGGGGTCGCCGGTGTACTGGCGCACGCGCCATTCGCCGTCGGCGTCGCGTAGCGAATCGATGCCGACCACCACGCATTGCACGCCGAACGCGGCGGCCAGTTCATCGATCAGCGCAGGCCGTTCCAGCGCGGGCGAGTTCACCGAGATCTTGTCGGCGCCCGCGTGCAGCACGGCGCGCGCGTCGTCGACCGAGCGGATGCCACCGGCCACGCAGAACGGGATGTCGATCGCCCGCGCCACCTTCTCGACCCAGCCGCGATCCACGCTGCGCCCTTCGGGGCTGGCGGTGATGTCGTAGAACACCAGTTCGTCGGCACCTTCGTCGCGGTAGCGCAGCGCAAGCTCCACGATTTCGCCCATCACCACGTGGTCGCGAAACCGCACGCCCTTGACCACCTTGCCGTCGCGCACGTCCAGGCAGGGAATCAGCCGACGGCTCAACATGCCAGCGCTTCCGCCAGAGTGAAACGGCCTTCCAGCAGCGCGCGGCCCAGGATCACGCCACGCGCGCCGGCGTCGCGGGCGGCACGGATATCGTCCAGCGAGCGCACGCCACCGGACGCCTGCAAGGCCAGTTGCGGCACGCTCTCGCCGAGGTGCCGGTAGAGGTCGAGGTTGAACCCGGCCAGCATGCCGTCGCGATCGATATCGGTGCACAGCAGATGGCGCGCACCGCGCTCGGCATACCAGGGCGCCAGTTCGTCCAGCGTGCGGGTTTCCACTTCGGTCCAGCCGGCGCTGGGCAAGGCCCAGCGATCGCCGATGCGGCGCGTGTCCAGTGCAATCACCAGCCGTTCGGCGCCGTGATTGTCGAGCCAGCGCGCCACCTGCTCGGGATCGCGAATGGCCACGCTGCCCAGCACCACGCGGTGCACGCCGGCATCGAACAGGCGGTGCAGATCCTCCTCGGCACGTACACCACCACCGGCCTGGATGCGCATGCCGCTGGCGGCGATCGAGCGGATCACCGCCAGGTTGTCGAGATTGCCCGAGCGCGCACCGTCGAGGTCGACCAGGTGCAGCCAGTCCGCGCCAGCCTCGGCATAACTCCAGGCCAGCTCGCGCGGATCGGCGGCGTAGGTGGTCTGCTGCGCATAGTCGCCCTGCTTCAGCCGCACCACCTGGCCGCCACGCAGATCGATCGCGGGAATCACCGCAAAACTCGTCATGAGAACGCCGTCATAGCTTGAGGAAATTGCCGAGCAGCCGCGCCCCCACGGCGGCGGAACGCTCGGGATGAAATTGCATGCCGTGGAAATTGCCGCGCGCGATCACGGCGGAAAACGCGCCACCGTAATCGGCCGTGGCCAGCGTGTAATCGCCTACGGGCACGGCATAGCTGTGCACGAAATACGCCTGATCGTCGCCGCCAAGGCCGTCCACCAGCGGATGTCGCCGCGTTGTTTCCAGGCGGTTCCAGCCCATGTGCGGCACGCGCAGGCCGGGCGCTTCGACAAAGCGCAACACCGGCGCGGGAATCAGGCCCAGGCATTCGGTGTCGCCCTCGGCCGAACGTTCGCACAGCAGTTGCATGCCAAGACACACACCGAGCACGGGTTGGGTCAGCGAGCGCAGCAAATCCACCAGCCCCAGTTCGCGCAGCCGCGCCATGCCGGGCGCCGCAGCGCCCACGCCGGGCAGGATCACCTTGTCCGCCGCCCGAATCGCCGCCGCGTCCGCCGTCAAGGCGGCATCCACGCCCAGCCGCTGCAGCGCGTAGCGTACCGAGCCGATATTGGTACCGCCCGCATCGACCAACACGACACTCATTACAGCGTGCCCTTGGTGCTGGGGAGCTCGTTGCCCTCGCGCCGGATCGCCTGGCGCAGGGTGCGCGCCACCGCCTTGAAGCAGCCTTCGATCATGTGATGCGCGTTCTCGCCCTGCACGGTGAGGCGCAGGTTCGCCCCCATCGTTTCGCACAGCGAGCGGAAGAAATGCGGCACCAATTCGGTGGCCATGTCGCCCACGCGCTCGCGCGGGAAGCTGCCCTCGAACACGAAGTACGGCCGCCCGGAAAGATCCAGCGCGGCGCTGACCAGCGACTCGTCCATCGGCAGCGTGAAGCCGTAGCGGCCGATGCCGCGCTTGTCGCCCAGCGCCTGTTTCATGGCCTGCCCCAGCGCCAGCGCGGAATCCTCGATGGTGTGGTGATCGTCGATGTGGGTATCGCCGTCGCAGCGCAGTTCCAGCGCGAAACCGCCGTGCTTGCCGATCTGCTCCAGCATGTGGTCGAAGAAGCCCAGGCCGGTATGCACCTTCGGCTCGGCCACCTTGTCCAGGTTCACGCTGACGGTAATGCGGGTTTCCTTGGTGTTGCGGGTGACCGTGGCGGTGCGCGGCGCATCCAGCAGCTGATGCGCCAGCTCCTGCCAGCTCACGCCCTGCGGCCCCACGCGGAAACCGCGTACGCCCAGATTGGCGGCGAATTGCAGGTCGGTTTCGCGATCGCCGACCATCGCCGACGCCGCGCGGCTCCAGCTGTCGTCGGCGAGATAATGCCGCATCAGGCCGATACCCGGCTTGCGCGTATCCAGGCCTTCGTGCGGAAAGCTGCGATCGATCAGCACCTCGTGGAAACGCACACCCTGCGACGCGAATATCCGCAACAGCAAGTCATGCGGGCCGCTGAAATGCGCCTCGGGAAAACTCTCGGTGCCCAGGCCATCCTGGTTGGTCACCATCACCAGTTCGTAGCCCGCGCCGACGAAACGCTGCAGCGCGGCGATCACGCCCGGCAGCAAGGCGAGCTTCTCGTAGCTGTCGATCTGCTCGTCGGTGGGCTCCTCGATCAGGCAACCGTCACGATCGACGAAAAGCAACTTGCGGCTCATGCCGCACCTCCCTGGAGTATGGCCAGCACACGGGCGTTTTCCGCCGGCGTGCCGATGGTGATGCGCAGTGCATCGGCAAGGTTGGGATAACGGCGCACGTCGCGCACCACGATGCCGGCGGCCAGCAGGCGCTGGTAGACCGCGCCGGCGTCATCGAAGCGCACGGCCAGGAAATTCGCCTGCGACGGCAGCACTTCGCGCACGCCCGCGACCCGCGCCAGCGCCGCGCGCATCACGCCGCGCTGTTCGTCGATGACCGCTATGTGTTCGGCCGCGACCGAGGGCGCCGACAACGCGGCCAGCGCCGCCGCGACGCAGGGCAGCGGCAACGGGTACGGCGGCATGATCCGGCGCAGCAAGGCGATCACGTCGGCGTGTGCCAGCAAGGTGCCCACGCGCGCGCCGGCCAGCGCCCAGGCCTTGGACAAGGTGCGCAGGATGGCGAGGTTGTCGTACTGGCCGATCAGATCGGCCACGCTGCCCGCCTCCGCGAACTCCACGTAGGCCTCGTCCACCACCAGCACGGCGCGTCCGGCCAGGGCCTGCACCAGCCGTTCCACGGCGGCGCGCGGCACCGTCTGGCCGGTCGGATTGTTCGGCGAGCAGATGAAAACCAGCTTCACCGCGGGCGTCACCGCCGCCAGCACCGCGTCCACGTCCAGCGTGAAATCGGCGGCCAGCGCCACCTCGATCACGGCGGCATTCTGGATATGTGCGCACACCGCATACATGCCGAACGTGGGCGGCTGGATCAGGATCGCGTCCTCGCCCGCACGGCAGAACGCACGCACCAGCAGGTCGATGGCCTCGTCGCTGCCGCGGCCTACCAGCAGCTGTTCGCGCTGCACGCCGTAGAGCGCGGCCAAGGCATCGATCAGCGCCGCGGGCTGCGGATCGGGATAACGATTGCAGCCGAGGTCATCCTCGTTTGACGCCCACGGCGATTCGTTGGCGTTGAGAAAAACCTTTCCGCCGCTGGCTTCCATGCGTGCCGACGAATACGGCTGCATCGCGCGGATCTCCGGGCGCGCCAGGTCGAGCACGCTCATGTCGAGGCTTCCGTCGTTTCGCGCGCGTCCAGCGCGGCCAGCCGCAGGGTCACGGCGCGCCGGTGGGCTTCCAGCTGTTCGGCCGCCGCCAGCGTGGCGGCGCAAGGACCGATCGCGCGCAACCCGGCCGCACTGACATCCTGCACGGTGATCTGCTTCTGGAAGCTCGACACCGATACGCCGCTGTAGCTGCGTGCATGACCGTAGGTGGGCAGCACGTGGTTGCTGCCGCTGCAGTAATCGCCCAGCGATTCGGGTGCCCATTCGCCCAGGAAAACCGCGCCCGCCGATTCGATGCCGTCGAGCAGCGCGTGGGGGTCCTGCACCTGCACGATGAGGTGCTCCGGCGCGTAGCGGTTGCTCACTTCCACCGCCTGCGCCAGCGAGTCCACCAGGATCAGGCGGCTCTGCGCCAGCGACTTCACGGCAATCTCGCTGCGCGGCAACTCCGCGCACTGCCGCTCGACCTCGCTGGCGGCCTTCTCGATCATGGCCTTCGACGGGGTAAGCAGAATCACCTGGGAATCGACGCCGTGCTCGGCCTGTGACAACAGGTCGGCCGCGACGAATACCGGGTTGGCCAGCTCGTCGGCAATCACCAACACTTCGGAAGGGCCGGCCGGCATGTCGATCGACGCGCCGTTGGCATCCACCGACACCTGCAGCTTGGCTTCGGTGACCCAGGCATTGCCCGGCCCGAACAGCTTGTCGCAGCGCGGCACCGAGTCGGTGCCATAGGCCATCGCCGCGATCGCCTGCGCGCCGCCAATCTTGAACACCCGATGCACGCCGGTGACGCGTGCGGCGTACAACACCGCCGCGTCGCAGTGGCCATCGGCGCGCGCCGGCGAGCACAGCACCACGCTGCGGCAACCGGCCACCCGCGCCGGTACGCCCAGCATCAAGGCGGTGGACGGCAGCGGCGCGGTACCGGCAGGCACATACAGGCCCACTCGATTGATCGGTCGCACAATGCGCTCCAGCCGCACGCCCGGTGCGGTTTCGACCGAAACCGGCTGTGACGCGGTGGCGCGGTGGTAGTGCTCGATGCGCGCTGCCGCTTCGTCGATCGCCGCCTTCAGCACGGGATCGAGTGCGGCTTCAGCGGCGGCAAATTCGGCCTCGGTCACTTCCAGCGCGTCAAGCGCGCAGCCATCGTACGCAGCGCTGAATTCGCGCAAGGCGTCGTCACCGCGCTCGCGCACGGCGGCCACGATACGTGCCACGCCGCCGCTCAGGTCGTCAGTGCGTGACTGCGTGGGGCGCGCCAGCGCGTCGCGTCGTGCGGATTCGTCCAGTTGATTCCAGTCCAGCTGTTTCATCGTTCAATATCCGGCTTCAATTTCACGCCAACATTTTTTCCACCGGCAACACGAACATCTCGCGCGCGCCGGCCTTCTTGATTTCCTCCAGCTGGCGCCAGCTGACTTCGCCGGCGCACAGCGCCTGCAGCATCAGCTGATCGGGCTGGCCGGCGACCGGCAGCAGGGTCGGCTGCGGGCCGCCCGGCAGCAGCCGGGTGACCGCTTCCAAGGTCTGGCGCGAGGTCTGCAACAGCAGCAGGCGCGACTCGCGCACCTGGATCACGCCGTCGAGGCGTTTCAGCAACAGCTCCAGCATGTCGCCGCGCTCGTCGGCCGGCGGGGTGCCGGCGGCGGCCAGTACCGCCTCGCTTTCCAGCAGCACGTCCGTCTCGCGCAACTGGTTGGCCACCAGCGTGCCGCCGCTCTGCACCAGGTCGCAGATCGCGTCGGCAGTGCCCAGGCGCGGGGCGATCTCGACCGAGCCGGCCAGCGTCATCACGCCGGCATTCACGCCTTTCTCGCGCAACCACGCAGCCAGCAACCCGGGATACGAGGTGGCGATGCGCGTGCCTTCGAGATGTTGCGGACCCTGGTATTCAAACTCCTGCGGCACCGCGATGGACAAGCGGCAGCGGCCAAAACCCAGCGGGCGCAATTCCGCCAGCGGCGGGCTTTCCTCACCGGCGGTGAGCTGGAATTCGTTCAGCACGTTGCGCCCGACGATGCCCAGGTCGCACACGCCCTGGGCAATCAACGACGGGATGTCGTCGTCGCGCACCAGCAGCAAATCGACCGGCTCGCCTTCGCCGAAACAGAACAGCTTGTCGCGGCTCTGCCGGAAGCTCAGGCCGCAACGCTGCAGCAAGTCCAGCGCGGGCTCGGTAAGCCGGCCTGATTTCTGCATCGCGATCCGCAATCGGTCACGTTCCTTCATGCATCTGTCCTCTTCTGCGCCCGTCGCCGTGCGGCACGGGCGGCGGCGGCCACATAGCCGCCACTGCCCTGGTTGAGATAACGCGCCACCCGCCCGATCGTGGTGATGCTGACGGCGGTGCGCTCATGGATTTCGCGATACGACACGCCCTCAAGCAGGTGTGGCACCACGCGCCAGCGATCGACCAGCACTTCCAGCTCCGACGGCGTGCACAGGTCGCGCAGGAAGGCAGCCATCTCCTCAGCGTTCTTCAGCGACAGCAACGCCTCGCAGAGACTGAGCTCGGCGGACGCGATGGGTGTCTCGGGATCCCGCGATCGACGCTTCATAATGTACTAACGCGTTAATACGTTGGGTCGGCATCATACGCAGTGTGCCGCAGTGCGGCAAGCGTTGAAAATGCGGATGCGCGCGTCGGGAAAACCCACCGGACACGGCCTCGAACGAAAAAGCCCCACCGGAGTGGGGCTTTCGTCAGGTGGAGATCAGGCCGACTTTTTCTTCGGTGCTGCCTTCCTGGCCGCCGCCGGCTTGGTCACCGTCGGTTTGGCGCCGACCACTGCCGGCTGCGCGGCGTGCGCGCGGCTGTTGCCATAGCTGCCGCGGTTGGTCTTGCCGCGACGCGTCTTGCGATCACCCTTGCCCATGGAAACTCCTTGATGCGTATCGTGGGGAGGCCTGAATCATAGCAGTGCGGCCACGCAGGCCATAGCCGTGAGGCCCGGGCCGGGTTCTAGTGCGGTACATGTTCGGCGCAACCACCGTGGCGGTCGAGGCAACCGCCGGTGTCGATCTGCACGGTAACGTGCTGCACGCCGAAACGCTCGCGCAGCACGTCGTTGATCGCCCGCATCGCCTGGGCGCTGTCGGCATCCTCGCGCAGTTCGGCGTGGACGGTGGCCATCCGCGAACCCGAGGCCAGTTGCCACAGATGCAGGTGGTGAACATCACAGATGGCATCGTCGGCTTCGCGCAAGGCGGCTTCCACGGCGGCGGTATCCAGCCCCTCGGGTACGCCCTCAAGCAGAATGTGCGACGAGCGGCGCAGCAACCGCCAGGCACTGCCAAGCAGCAACACCGCCACGACCAGCGACAACGCGGGATCGGCCCACAACCAGCCGAACCAGCGTATGGCCAGCGCCGCACCCACCGCCGCCAGCGAGCCGAGCAGATCGCCCAGCACGTGCAGGCTTGCGCCGGCCATGTTCACGTCATCGTGCGCGTGGCCGTGCAGCGTGCGCAGGACCACCGCGTTGACCAGCAAGCCGGCGACCGCCACGCCCAGCATCAACCCCGACAGGATCGGCGCCGGATGCCGCAGGCGAACGACGGCCTCGTAGACGATCCAGCCCACCAGCGCGAACTGGCTCAACGCGTTGACGAAGCCAACCAGCACTTCGATCCGGCCATAGCCGTAACTGCGTCGCGCATCGGCGGGACGCACTGCCATGCGCGCGCCGATGAAGGCCAGCAGCAGCGCCAGCGAATCCACCGTCATGTGGCCGGCGTCGGCCAGCAAGGCCAGCGAGCCGGACCACCAGCCGCCGACAATTTCCACCACCGTCATCGCCACGGTCAGACACAACGCCCACATCAGCTTTCCGCGACGGTCCGTGGTCACGGTAGGCGGGTGATCGTGATCGTGCGCGTGGCGGTGATCGTGTGAAGGCGGGTGACTCATGCGCCCATGCTAGAAAGCGGGCCTGCCGTTACACAATCACCCTTCGCACGCGCGGGAACTCGAAGAAACACAGGCGCTCAGTGCGCGCACTGGGGACCATGAACATGGCCATCGCCCCGGTGGTCACGGCGGAGGTTGATGAAATGCGCCGCGGCCAGCAGCAAGCCACCGCAGGTCACCAGCGCACTGTGCAGCACGATGGAATAGCTCTCGGCATACGTCACGCCGAGCAGCAGCAGGCCAAGCCCCGGCGCGGCCAGCAGCAACGGCAGCGACCACCGGTGCCGGCGGAAACCACGCACCAGCACCAGCAGCGCAAGCACGCAGGCAAACATCACGAAGCCGCGTTCGAAGCGATGGTCCGCCAGGAATTCCATGCCGAGGAAAGGCAGAGCCGCGATCATGAAGGGCAGCAGCGCGCAGTGGATCGCGCACAGGAACGATGCGACCGCACCGACGCGGTCGGCCATGCGCCACCACCGGGTTTTGCTCGCTTGCTCTGAATTCATCGCGTTGCCGGGCGCCGCCGGAGATGGCCGCTTCTGCCTGTGCTGTAATGTTACTTTATAACATTACTGAGCGCCACTTCATTTTTGGACCGGCGGAAAAGCATCGCGACTGAAGTCGCTCCCATAACGGGGGCGCGGGTCAGGCCTTGTGGCAGCGCTTGCAGACGCCGTGCACTTCCAGCGTTTGCGCCTGCGGGCGAAAGCCGAAGGCGCTGGCCTGGGCCTCGATGAGGCTTGCCACGCGTTCATCGCAGACTTCCTGCGCACTGGAGCAGACATCGCAGATCAGGAACGGCACCTGATGGGCTTCGTCGGGGTGATGGCAGGAGACGAAGGCGTTGATCGATTCCAGCTTGTGGATGAAGCCGTTCTCGAGCAGAAAATCCAGCGCCCGGTAGACCGTGGGTGGCGCCGCATTGCCGTGCTTCTCGCGCAGCAAGGCCAGCAGGTCGTAGGCCTTGATCGGCTTGCGCTCGCTGGCGATCAGCTCAAGCACTTCCTTGCGCAGCGGCGTCAGGCGCAGGCCACGCGCCTGGCTGGCCGCTTCGACCGCATGCACGAAGCCCTTCGCATCGTGATGATGCGGGTGGGCGTGCAGGATGTCGGCGCCTTCGTGTGCCACGTTGATTCACCTCGTTGTCGATCATAATGCCGGCGCGTTCAGCGCGGCAGCGGTGGCGGCATGACCTGCTGTTTCCGGCGATGCCTGAACAGGATCACCAGCCAGCCGATCGGTCCCAGCACCGCCGCCCACGCCACGCCTTCCGCCGTGCGTCCCCGCCAGCGGCCCAGCAGGGCGCCGATGGCGATGAAAAGCAGGTTCCACCAGAACATGGCTGCCCACGGCACCAAATGCAACAGATTGGCGAAGATCTGCCAGAACGCTCCAGGGGCATCGGGGTCGACGCCTTGCAGCGCCTTGGCGAGCAGGTCATTCATGCAGACGTTGGCTCATGGCGCCGGAAAGAGCGCCCCCATCCGCCTTCGGCACCTTCCCCCGCAAGCGGGGGAAGGAAACACCGAGGGGTCCCACGCGTGATCCCTTCTCCCGCTTGCGGGGGAAGGTGGCGACAGCCGGATGGGGGCGCATTCCCTCGAACTCCATCTGGATCGTCGCTTACTCCCGCGCCAGCGCCAGCGCGTCATCGATGCGCTTGAGTGCCTCGGCGCGGCCGGCGAGGTAGATGGTGTGCTCGATCGACGGTGACACCTGGGTGCCCGTCATCGCCACGCGCAAGGGCTGCGCGATCTTGCCCATGCCCAGTTCGAGTTGCGCGGCAACCTCGGCGATCACGTCGTGGATCGGCTCGGGCTGCCAGGTGCATTCGGCCAGCAGCGCTTTTGCCGCGTCCAGCACTGCCGGTGCCGAGTCGTTCTTCAGGTGTTTGGCGACGGCCTTTTCATCCCACTCGGCGATCGGCGCGTACCAGATCTTCGCGCGCTCGGCCATTTCCTTCAGCGTGTGCACGCGGTCGCGCAGCGCCACGATCACGTCGGCCGGTGCCGGGCCTTGGCTGAAGTCGATGCCGGCATGCGCCAGATGCCATTCGAACTCGGCCGCCAGCGTCTGCGGTTCGTCGGTTTTCAGGTAATGCTGGTTGAGCCAGGCCAGCTTCTCGGTATCGAAGCGCGAGGCAGCCTTGTTGACGTCGGCGATGTCGAACAGCGCGATCATTTCCTCGCGCGAGAAGATTTCCTGATCGCCGTGCGACCAGCCCAGCCGCACCAGGTAGTTGAGGATCGCGTGCGGCAGGAAACCGTCGCTGCGGTATTCCATCACGCTGACCGCGCTGGTGCGCTTGGAGAGTTTCTTGCCTTCCTTGTCCAGGATCATCGGCAGGTGCGCGAACTCCGGCACCTTGGCACCCAGCGCCTTGTAGATGTTGATCTGCCGCGGCGTGTTGTTGACGTGGTCGTCGCCGCGGATCACCTCGGTGATGCCCATGTCGATGTCGTCGACCACCACGGCGAAGTTGTAGGTAGGCCAGCCATCGGAGCGGAAGATCACCAGGTCGTCCAACTCGCTGTTGGCCCACTCGATGCGGCCTTTGACCTTGTCGTCGAACACCACCGAACCCTCCGCGGGGTTGCGGAAACGGATCACCCGGTTCGGGTCGTCACGCAGCGGTTCGTTGCGGTCGCGGTAATAGCCGTTGTAGCGCGGCTTCTCGCCCGCCTTCATGGCCGCCTCGCGCATCGCCTCGATCTCGGCCTTGGTCTCGTAGGCGTAATAGGCCTTGCCGGCAGCGACCAGTTCATCGGCCACCTGCTTGTAGCGATCGAGGCGCTGGGTCTGGTAGTACGGGCCGTCGTCCGCATCGAGGCCAAGCCAGTGCATGGCATCGAGGATCGCCTGCACCGCCGCGTCGGTGGAGCGCTCGCGATCGGTATCCTCGATGCGCAACACGAATTCGCCGCCGCGACGACGCGATTCCAGCCAGCAGTACAGCGCGGTACGCGCGCCGCCGATGTGCAGGAAACCGGTGGGGCTGGGAGCGAAGCGGGTACGTACGGTCATCGGTGGCGTCGGCAAGGTGGGAATGAAGCCACCGATTTTAGCCGATCCGCCACCGATAACCGACGCGATGGCTCACTTCACGTGGATGGTGATCTTCTTCGACACCACGGCCGGATCGAACGGCACGTGGTTCTGGTCGCCCAGCTCCAGTTGCAGCGTGTGCGTGCCGGGCGCCAGCTTCAGCGTGGTCTGGGTCTGGCCGCCGCCGAAATGGACATGATGGGCATCAGCGGGGATCGGTTTGCCGGCGGCGGGCAGTTCGGTCACATCGACCAGCAGGTGATGATGACCGGTGTGTTCCTTGGCCACCCCAGCCGGCGCCACGCCCATGCCCTTGAGGCCGAAGCGCACGGTGACATCCTGGCCCACGGTGGCGCCGTCGCTGGGGGAGATGATGTAGACCTCGGCACCGGCGGGCGCCTTGGTGACGGGCAAGCCCGGCGCATCGACGGCCATCGCGGAACCGACCAGTCCAGTGAGGGCAAGCGCAAGCAGGATACGTTTCACATTCATTCTCCAAGCGTGATGACAATGGCCAGTGTAGGCGCAGTGTCGCCGCCAAAGAAACCGCACTCGCGTCTGGCGTCACCGTGATGTCATGCCCCCGCCATGCCGACGCAACGCCGCCCCGCGAAGCTGGGCCAAGCCAGCACGGGGCATGTCATGCGTATCGGTATCGTCAGCGAAACCTATCCGCCGGAAATCAACGGCGTGGCCCTGACCGTCCACAGCCTCGCCGCCGGCCTGGCGACGCGCGGCCACGATGTCGACCTGATCCGCCCGCGCCAGGCGCGACCGCAGCAGGACGAACCCGGCATCGATGTACTTGAGGTGCGCGGCGGCGCCCTGCCGCGCTACCCGGGTTTGCGCTTCGGCATGCCAGCCGGGCGCACGTTGAATCAGCACTGGAAGCTGCGGCGACCCGACGCGGTTTACGTCGCCACCGAAGGCCCGCTGGGCTGGTCGGCGATGCGGGCGGCGCGCCGCCTGGGCATCCCGCTGAGCAGCGGTTTCCACACCCGCTTCGACAACTACGCCGAGCATTACGGCGTGGGCATGCTCACGCCATGGGTTCGCGCGTACCTGTGCCGCTTTCACCAGCGGGCGGCCGCCACCCTGGTGCCCACCCACGCGCTCGTGCGGGAGTTGCACGGCATGGGCATCTCCAATGCGCGCCTGTTGCGACGGGCGGTGGACACGCAGCTGTTCCATCCTTCCCGACGCGACGACAGCCTGCGCGCCGCGTGGGGCGTCGATGCGTCCGCGCCCGTGGTCCTCTACGTGGGACGCATCGCGCCGGAGAAAAACCTCGACCTGGCGATAGATACCTTCCGCGCCATCCAGCAGCAACTGCCACAGGCACGCTACGTGTGGGTGGGCGATGGCCCGGCCCGCGCCGCGCTGATGGCGGCGCATCCGGACTTCATCCATGCCGGCGTGCAGCGCGGCGAAGCGCTGGGACGCCACTACGCCAGCGCCGACCTGTTTCCCTTCCCCAGCCTCAGCGAAACCTTCGGCAACGTGATCCTCGAAGCGCTGGCTGCCGGCCTGCCCGTGGTCGCCTATGCCCAGGGTGCGGCGCGCGAACACCTGGTCGACGGCATCAACGGCTATGGCATCGAGCCGGGCAACGCACCGGCCTTCACCGATGCGGCGGTGAAGCTGGCCAGCAATCCGGCGCTGATCCGATACATGGGCCGCGCCGCCCACGTCGGCATGGCCGGCCTGTCGCCCGAGGCCGTGATCTGCGATTTCGAAACCCTGTTGCGCGAGATGGCCGAGGAGAACCTGCATGAGCACGCCGCCACCATCGCCCACGCCTGAGCTTTTGCTCGGGCCACGTTTTGCACTGGACCGCCGCGTCTGCGTGGCGGCCAACCGCTGGGGCGCCCGGCGCATGGTCGGCTTGTTCTTCGGCGCGATCAGCCGCCTTGGCGACGGTGTGTTCTGGTACACGCTGATGGCGGTACTGGCCTTGTTCGGTGGACGCGACGGCCTCATCGCCGCTGCGCACATGGCCGTGACCGGGCTGGCCGCGCTGCTGTTGTACCGCCTGCTGAAACGCTGGACGCGCCGGCCCCGGCCCTACCGCGCCGGCCCCGGCCCTACCGCTCCGGCCCCGGCGTGATCGCGCATGTGCCGCCGCTGGACGAGTTCAGTTTCCCTTCGGGGCACACCTTGCAGGCGGTGAGTTTCACGGTGGTGGCGCTGGCCTGGTATCCGCCGATGGCGTCCCTGTTGCTGGGCTTCACCGCACTGGTCGCCGCCTCGCGGGTGATTCTCGGCCTGCACTATCCCAGCGATGTACTCGCCGCCATCGCCATCGGCGCGGGACTCGGCACCGCGTCGCTGTGGGTGATGCAATCACTGATCTGAGCCCTTCGCCTGGTCAGCAACTGCGCACGCCGTCGGCAGTTCCTTTGCGCTCAGACACATAGACTGGTTGTCCACAGGCTTTACCAACGGCGGTCCACAGTCGCTGTGGAGAACTTCGCGATGAAGTATCGCGAACTGGGCAAAACATCGACACGCCGTGCCAAGTGATTGTCGGCAAAGGACGCGTCGGTGTTGTCCACAGGCTTGTACAGAAGCGGCGCACAACTGCTGTGGAAAACTGGCACCGCGCTGGCGACGCCGCGTGGAAAGCCGCTGCTCATTTCCTGCGCAATGCGTAGCAAGTGACTGATGCAAAAGCCGTGGCCGCGGCTTGTCCACAGGCTTTACCGACCTGCTTCCACAACCGCTGTGGAAAACCCGTGTGCGGAAACGACGATGCCGCCCGAAGGCGGCATCGCATGGCGACAGCGTGGCGGTCAGGCTGCGCGTTGTTCGCGCCCGAGGATGCCCAGCAGGTCGGCCAGCTTGTCGCGCATCTCGCGGCGGTCGACGATCATGTCGATGGCGCCGTGCTCGACCAGGAACTCCGAACGCTGGAAGCCCTCGGGCAACGTCTCGCGTACCGTCTGCTCGATCACGCGCGGGCCGGCAAAACCGATCAATGCCTTCGGCTCGCCAATGTTGATGTCGCCCAGCAAGGCCAGGCTGGCCGAGACGCCGCCGGTGGTGGGGTTGGTCAGCACGCTGATATAGGGCACGCCGGCATCGCGCAGGCGCGCCAGCGCGGCGGAGGTCTTGGCCATCTGCATCAGCGAGAACAACGCCTCCTGCATGCGCGCGCCGCCGGTGGCGGAGAAGCACACCAGCGCGCTCTTGTCGGCCAGCGCACGTTCGGCGGCGCGGGTGAATTTCTCGCCCACCACCGAACCCATCGAGCCGCCCATGTAGGCAAACTCGAACGCCGCCACCATCAACGGGCGACCTTTCAGCTTGCCGCTCATGGTCAGCAGCGCGTCTTTCTCACCGGTCTTCTTCTGCGAGGCGATGATGCGGTCGCGGTACTTTTTCGAATCGCGGAATTTCAGCGGATCGGTGGGCTCCATGCTGGCCCACAGCTCCTGCCCGGAGCCTTCATCCAGCAGCGCGCGCAACCGCGTGCGCGCCGCGATGTAATGGTGATGGCCGCACTTGGGGCACACCATCAGGTTGCGATCCAGTTCGGGCCGGTACAGCACCGCGCCACAGCCACCGCATTTCTCCCACACGCCCTCGGGCACCGAGCCCTTGCCGGCGGTGGAGCTCTGGGGCCGCGTGCGCGGCGTCATGATTTTCTGCAACCAGTTCATGCAAACACCTCAAACGTTTCTGACCTGAAGCGGCCAGATGACCGCTCAGAGCTGGGAAGAAAACCACGTCCTGTGGTTTTCTTCCATCGCGCGCCCGGTACATGCCCGGACGCGCTCACGCGAATCAGTCACTTGCGTGACCGATCCGCGACCGGCCATCGTGGCCGGGCTGAGAGGTCGAAAAATCACAACCTCTCAGTGTGCGTCCAGCGCTGCCCGGATCGGCTGCAGGAAATCCTTCGCCCGGCCGGCGATGTCGTCCGGCCCGGTGGCTCCCGCCAACCGCGCGACCAGCGCGCTGCCGATCACCACAGCGTCGGCAAACCCCGCGATTTCCTTCGCGCTCTGTGCATCGCGTATGCCGAAACCCACCGCCACCGGTACCTTGGCGCTGGCCCGGACGCCAGCCACGCGCCCCGCGATATCCTGCGTGCTGAGCTGCCCTGCCCCGGTGATCCCGGCAAAGGACACATAATACAGGAAGCCCTCCGCGGCCTCGCACAACCGCTCCATCCGCACCGGTGCGGTGGTCGGCGCCGCCAGCAGGATCTGCTGCAGGCCGGCATCGCGCAGCGGTTGCAAGACAGCCGCCTCCTCCAGCGGGCAATCGACCAGCAACACGCCATCCACGCCAGCCTGCACCGCCTCCTGCGCGAAACGCGCGTAGCCATGGATCTCGACCGGGTTGAGGTAACCCATCAGCACGATCGGCGTCTCTGCATCGCGCTGGCGGAACGCAGCCACCCAGCCCAGCACCTCGCCGATGCCGACACCCTTGGCGATCGCCCGCTCGCTGGCATGCTGGATCACCAGGCCATCGGCCATCGGATCGGAAAACGGTACGCCGAGCTCGATCAGGTCAGCCCCGCCCTCCACCAGCGCATGCATCAGCGTGACCATGTGCTCGGGCGACGGATCACCGGCGGTGACGAACGGAATCAGGCCGGTGCGGCTGGCGGCTTTCAGGGCCGCGAAGCGGCGATCGATGCGGCTCATACTTCCACTCCTTCGCGCGCGGCGATCGTATGCACGTCCTTGTCGCCGCGGCCGGACAGGTTGCACAGGACCAGGCCGTCCTTCGGATATTCGCGTGCCAGCTTGATCGCCTGCGCCACCGCGTGGCTGGATTCCAGCGCGGCCAGGATGCCTTCGGTGCGCGCCAGCAGATGGAATGCCTGCAACGCTTCGTCATCGGTGACACCCACGTATTCGGCGCGGCCGGCGTCTTTCAGGAAGGCATGCTCGGGACCGACGCCGGGGTAATCCAGACCGGCGGAGACGGAATGGGTTTCGGTGATCTGGCCGTTGTCGTCGCACAGCACGTAGGTGCGATTGCCGTGCAGCACGCCGGGGCGGCCCGCCGCCAGCGACGCGGCATGATGGCCGGTTTCGATACCGTCGCCGGCCGCTTCGGCGCCAACGATGCGTACGTCGCGATCGTTGAGGAATTCGTGGAACAGGCCGATCGCGTTGGAACCGCCACCGACACAGGCGGTGAGCGCGTCGGGCAGCCGGCCGTAATCCTGCAGCATCTGCGCGCGTGCCTCGCGGCCCACGATGGCATTGAAGTCGCGCACCATCAGCGGATACGGATGCGGGCCGGCCACGGTGCCGATCATGTAGAAGGTATCGGCCACGTTGGTAACCCAGTCGCGCATCGCCTCGTTCAACGCGTCCTTCAGCGTCTTCGAACCGGAGGTCACCGGCACGACTTCAGCACCCAGCAGCTTCATGCGGTAGACGTTCATTTTCTGCCGCTCGATGTCCACCGCACCCATGTAGACCACGCATTTCAGGCCAAGCCGCGCGGCGACCGTGGCGCTGGCGACGCCATGCTGGCCGGCGCCGGTCTCGGCGATGATGCGCGGCTTGCCCATGCGTTTGGCGACCAGCGCCTGGCCGACCGTGTTGTTGATCTTGTGCGCGCCGGTGTGGTTCAGGTCCTCGCGCTTCAGCAGGATGCGCGCCCCGCCCACGTGCTGCGACAGGCGTTCGGCGTGATAGATCGGGCTGGGCCGGCCGACGTAATACTTCAGGTCGCGGTCCAGCTCGGCGATGAATTCGGGGTCCTTGCGCAGGCGCAGGTAGGCCTCGGTCAATTCCGCCAACGGCGCCATCAGCGTCTCGGCAACGTAGCTGCCGCCGTAGTTGCCGAAGCGGCCGAGCTCGTCGGGCCAGGCGTGGAAGTCGTCGATGGTGGGCATGTTGAAGCTCGATATGACGGAGATGAGGCCGTCACCATAGCGCAGCACCGGCGCCGCAAAAAGCGATAAGATCGCACGCAACCTGTCAGTAAAACTCACACATACGAATGGCCCGGGAACTCCCCTCACTGAACGCCCTGCGCGCGTTCGAAGCCGCAGCACGACTGGAAAGCATCAGCCGCGCCGGCAGCGAACTGCACGTGACGCATGGTGCGATCAGCCGTCAGATCCGTGCACTGGAGGCCGAGCTGGGCGTACCTCTGTTTCAACGCCAGGGACGCGGCGTGAGCCTGACCGCCGCGGGCCTGCGGCTGAGGGATACCGCCGCCCTGTCGTTCGGCCAGCTCCGCGATGTCTGCGTCGAGATTTCGCGCGACCAGACACGCACGCCGTTTGTGCTCGGCTGCTCCGGCAGCCTGCTGGCGCGCTGGGTGATTCCGCGCCTGGAGCGCATGGGCCACGACCTGCCGGAAATCCCCTTGCACCTGTCGGCGCTGGAAGACTTGCCGCATGCGCTGGACGGCCTCGATGCCGCGTTGCTGCTGGCCGCGCCGCCGTGGCCGAAGGATTGGCAGGTGGAGGTGCTGGCGCCGGAAACCGTCGGCCCCGTGGTCAGTCCGGGTTACAGCGGCTGGCCAAAACTGAAGGGCCAACCCGCGTCCTGCCTGCTGGACGAACCCCTGCTGCATACCGCATCGCGACCGCAAGCTTCCCACGAGTGGGCACGTGCGGCGAAGCTGCCGGGCTCGCCGCCTTCAGGGCAGGGATTTCCCCATCTCTATTACCTTCTGGAAGCGGCTATCGCAGGCCTGGGTGTCGCCATCGTGCCGGCCCCGCTGGTCACCGATGAACTGACCGCCGGACGCTTGTTGGCACCATGGGGATTCATGCCGACCGATGCGGCCTGGATCCTGGCCGTACCCGGTCGCCGACACGATCGACGCGCGCCGGCATTGGCGGCGTGGCTGGCGAACGAGCTGGCCAAGGGCTGACACGCCCTAGCGGTCAGCGTCCGCCTCACGTACCGCCTGGATGAAGGCAGCCATCCTGGCGGGGTCCTTGATACCCGGCGACGATTCGACACCACTGGCGACGTCGACCGCCCACGGCCGCGCCTCGCGCACCGCGCTGGCTACATTCGCGGGCGAAAGTCCTCCGGCCAGGATCAACCGCGCCCCCATATCCGGCGGTATCAACGACCAGTCGAAGGTCTTGCCGCTGCCTCCGGCCTCGCCCGCACCGTGACCGTCCAGCAGCAAGCCGCGAGCGTGCGGATAAGCCTGCAACGCCGGCAACGCCGCGGCGCCCTCGCCCATCGCCACGGCTTTCAGGAAAGGCTGACCGAACTGCTGGCACCAGGCATCGGTTTCGTCGCCATGGAATTGCAGCAGGTCCGGACGCGCGTCGCGCAGCACCTGCCGCACCAGCTCCGCGTCGTCGTCCATGAACAACGCCACCGTGGTGACGAACGCGGGCATCGCGGCCACGATCGATGCGGCTTGATCCAGCGCCACGCGACGCTTGCTGCGCGCGGTAAGCACTACGCCAATGGCATCGGCGCCCAGGCGCGCCGCCAGCAGCGCATCCTCGACGCGGGTCATGCCGCAACATTTGATGCGGGTCATTGGCTTACCTCCGGTGGCAGGCCCCAACGGGCCTCGTAGCGCGGCCCGATAAACGTGAGGCCGGACGCCGGGCCGGTGGGGCCGGCCACCTGGCGGTCGCATCCGGCCAGCAGTTCAGCCATCCATTCAACCGGCCGCTCGCCACGGCCAACCAGCAACAGCGACCCCACGATATTGCGCACCATGTGATGCAGGAAACCGTTCGCCTCGATCTCCAGCGTGACGTATTCACCATCGCGCCGCACATCGACCGACAACACGGTGCGATGGGGATGTTTCGCCTGGCAGGACAGCGCGCGGAACGCGCTGAAATCGTGCAGCCCCAACAATGCCTGGGCCGCCTGGTGCATGCGCTCGGCATCGAGCGGCAAGCGCTCCCATGTCACGTAACGCGCTTCCAGCGCCGCCCGCACGGGACGGTTGAGGATGCGGTAGCGGTAGCGCCGGCTGCGGGCGGCGTAGCGCGCATGGAAATCGTCCGCCACCGGCTGCGCCCACAACACCGCCACGCTGTCCGGCAGGTTGGAGCAACTGCCCAGCACCCAGCCGCGCATGTCCCGCTGCGCCGGCGTGTCGAAATGCACCACCTGGCAACGCCCGTGCACGCCCGCATCGGTGCGTCCGGCACAGCTGACTTCCACGGGATGATCGGCCACCCGCGACAGCGCCTGTTCCAGTCGGGCCTGCACGCTGGGACCTTCCTTCAGCCGTTGCCAGCCGAAGAAATCGGTCCCGTCGTATTCGATGCCCAGGGCGATGCGCATGACGTGTGAAGCCGGAAAGAAAACAACAAAGATTAGCAGTACGCCAACGACAACGGGCCGGCAAGCCGGCCCGTTGCATCATGCGCGATTACCGCTCAGCTGAGGCTGTCGGACAACCGCTGTGCCACGTCGCGCTGCATCTGGGTGCCTTCCCGCAGCACTTCGTCGAGCATGGCGCGGGCGCCATCGGCGTCGCCCATGTCCATGTAGGCACGGGCCAGATCGAGCTTGGTGTCGACCGGGTCGTCGCTGAATTCGCCCGGTTCGGCACCCGCATCGTGATCGAACGACTCGGCCGGAGCGGCCATTTCATCACCATCGAACTTCCAGGTGGAAACAGGTTCGTCGGCGGCCGGTTCACCGATGTCCAGTGGTTCGAACTCGGCGGCGGGCGACGGAGGAAGGATGTCGTCCTCCGACTGGAATGACGCAAATTCATCCACCGGCGGCACTTCGGTATAAGGCGCCTTGGGCGACTCCGACGACGCAGGCGTCGGCGAGAGCTGGAAGTTGAAGTTGTACTCGCTCACCTTTTTCGGCGAAGCCGGGGCCACCGGCGCGAACTCGGTTTCTTCGCCGTAATGGTCGATATCGAATGCCGGACGCAATTGGGTCTCATCATCGGCGGGCATGTCGTCGTGAGCGGCGAACAACGGATGACCGGGCGAAAGATCCTCGCCCATGTGCACCACGTCCTGCCATTCCTCCTGCTGCGGATCGACGATATGCGCATGCATCGCCTCCGCCGCCGCCTCGAAATGCTCCACGTCGCGGCGCGAGTAATACAGGCTCACCAGTTCCAGGTGGAGACTCACGTCGTCCGGGTGCTCGGCCAGCTGATCCAGCAATTCGTTCTGGTCGACGTCATCGCCGCCATATTCATCCGTGGGCGCCGCCGCAAAGCGGTCGGCCAGCGATGACGATGCCGCCGCTGCCGGCAGTTTCACGGTTTTCTTGCGGCGACCCAGCAAGGCCAGCAACAACAACAGCACGATCACGCCGCCCGCGGCGAGCCACGCCACCTGTTGCATATACCAGGGCTGCTCGACCTCGGCCGCCTCGGGCGCCGACCTGGGCGCAGGATGCTGCGCCGCCGGCTTGGCCTTGGCGGGGGCTTCGGTCTTTGCCGGCGCCGTCATTGCCGTGGTCGTTGCCGTGGATGCGGCGGCGACGGGTGCCGGTGTCGGTTTGGCAGCGGCGGTGCCAGCCAGTGCGAGGGCGGCGGGTTCGGCCTTGCTCGCGGCGCTGGTCGTGGTCGCGAGGGCAGGCGCCGCAACGACGGCGGCGCTCTTCGGCGCGCCCTCCACCGGTTGGCCGGCGGCGGCAAGTTTTGCCTGCAATTCGGCGATCTGGTTGTCCTTCAGCGCCAGCAAGCGTTTGTTCTTGCTGTTGATGTCGGCCAGCTCCTTGAGCTGATCCTTCAGGTCGCCGCTTTGCTGCTGCAGGTTGGCAATGCTTTCCTGGCTGCGCAGCAGATCCTGCTTGAGCGCCGCCGATGCCTTGTCATCGGCACCCGAGGACGACTTGCCTGCGCTGGCCGGAACCAGCGCCAGACGATCGGCCGACGACGCCTGGCTGGCAGCCGGCGCGCTGCTGGTGGAAGCACGCGTGGCCGCATCGGCCACGGTGGTCGGCGTGCTGGCGGCGGTGGCGCGCCAGTCGCTGTTTTCGCGACGCACTTCGGCGACGGCAGCCGCACGCTCGGTCGACTGGATCTCCTCGCGCGTGGGCACGCGCAACACCTCGCCGCTCTTCAGCGCGTTGATGTTGTCGCGGTAGAAAGCGTCGGGATTGGCCCGCTTGAATGCCAGCATGACCTGGTGCACATCGGCGTCGGGCACCGCGCTGCGCGCGATCGTCGACAAGGTCTGGCCACGCTGGACCGGACCATAGTTGCCATTGGCCGCCACGTTCGCCCGAGGTGCGGGCGCGGCTGCAGGCGTGGCGGCGGCCGGTGCCGCGCGATGTACGGGTGCCGCCCGCGGTGCCGGCGCCGGTGCTTGCGTGTACGCCGGTGCACCGGCGACCGAGCCTGGCGGATCGAGCAGCAGCGTGTACTCGCGCACGCTCTTGCCGGCGGCTCCATCGACTTGCAACAGCAGATCGAGGTAGGGATCGTCCACCGCCGTGCTGCTGGTGATGCGAATCACCTGGCGACCGTTGCCGAGGTCGACAACCTTGAATTCGAGCGGCAAGGTCGTGCGACCGCCCGCGATGCCGGCCCGTGCGAAATCCTCGCCCGAGGCCAGTTGCACCTTGAGGTTGCGCAGGTCGGCCGGATGGCTCGAATGCACCGGGATTTCCGCCAGCAAGGGCTGGCCGAGGGCCGACTTGACCTGGATCTGGCCGAGATCCAGCGCACCGGCCTGCCCACTGCCTTGCGCCATGACCTGGCTGCTACCCAGGGCCAGCGCCATCAGCACCGACCACTTCAACGAACGATTCATCACGTGTTCCCCCGAACAAACCTGGCACTTTCATATGGCCGCCAATACCGGCGGCTTCTCGAAACGCATGCCACTTTAAGTTACAAACTGGCCAATCAACAATAGGCAGGTCGAATACTTGCGACACATTTCTGTTACGCGTTCTCGCCCATGCCGTAGCGCGACGTTACCGGAAATACCGATGACGAAGCCCTTCGCCACCGCCCGCGCCGGTTTCATGGCCCGGTCAGGGCGGTGCCGCGCACGGCGGAAGGCTGCAGTTTCGCCTGGGGCCGCGGTCTATCGGTGCCCTGCAGAAAAGCAGAATGCCCACCGCGAATCCGCTTGTCTGCAGTTCACGGCGGGCACGGCTGCGGTGGTGCGTTTACAAGTAGTCGGCGATCAGCACTTCGGCAATCTGCACTGCGTTGAGCGCGGCACCCTTGCGGATGTTGTCCGACACCACCCACATGTCCAGGCCACGTTCGTGCGAGATGTCCTCGCGGATACGGCCCACGAACACGGGATCGGTGCCGGCTGCATCGCTGACCGGCGTGGGATAGCCGCCCGCTTCGCGTTGGTCACGCACCACCACGCCCGGCGCCTGCTCCAGCAGTTCGCGAGCGCGTTCGGCACTGATCTTGGCCCGCGTCTCGATGTGCACCGCCTCGGCATGGCCGTAGAACACCGGCACGCGCACGGCGGTCGGGTTCACCTGGATGGTGTCGTCTTCCAGGATCTTGCGGGTTTCCCACACCAGCTTCATCTCTTCCTTGGTGTAGCCGTTGGCCTGGAAGTCGTCGATGTGCGGGATCACGTTGAACGCGATCTGCTTGGGAAACTTCTGCGGCTCCGCGCTCTGGAAGTTCAGCAGCGCGGCGGTCTGCTTGCCCAGCTCGTCCATGCCCGAGCGGCCTGCGCCCGAAACGGATTGATAGGTGGCCACGTTGATCCGCTCGATGCCCACGTCATGGTGGATCGGCGCCAGCGCCACCAGCATCTGCATGGTGGAGCAATTGGGATTGGCGATGATGCCGTGGTTGGTGTACTCGGCGATGGCGTGCGGGTTGACCTCACTGATCACCAGCGGGATGTCGTCCTGGTAGCGGAACTCCGAGGTATTGTCGATCACCACCGCACCGGCCGCGGCCGCGCGCGGCGCGTGCACCTTGCTGACCGAGCCGCCGGCCGAGAAGAACGCGATGTCCACGCCTTCGAAATCGTAGTCGGCCAGGTTTTTCACCACGATCTTCTTGCCAGCGAACGTGACCTCGCTGCCGGCGGTGCGTTCGCTGGCCAACGGCACCAGCTCGCTGATCGGGAAATCACGCTCGGCGAGGATCGCCAGCACGGTTTCGCCCACGGCGCCGGTGGCGCCGACCATTGCTACCTTGTAACTGCTCTTCTTGCTCATGGATGCTGTTCTTGGCTCAGGGGTGGGTGGTCGGGCTGGCTGCAGCCAGCACCTCGGGGTTGAGAATCGTGGGCGGATGGCCGGCGTGCGGACCGTGTCCGAACAACGCCAGCACATTGTCTACCGCCATCGTGGTCATGCCGCGGCGCGCATCGGGGCTGGCACTGGCAATGTGCGGGCTGAGCAGCACGTTGTCGAGTTCCAGCAGCCTGGGGTTCACCACCGGCTCGCCTTCGAACACGTCCAGCGCCGCCGCGGCGAGCTGGTGTTTCGCCAGAGCATCAGCCAAGGCCGCGTCGTCGACGATGCCGCCGCGGGCGATGTTCGCCAGCACCGCGGTGGGTTTCATCTGCGCCAGTTCGGCGGCGCCGATCGCATGCCGGCTTTCCGGCGTCAGCGGCAACGCCAGCACCAGGAAATCGGAGCTGCGCAGCAGCTCGCCCTTGTCGACCCAGCGCGCCCGGCATTCGCTTTCCAGCGCCTGCGACAGCCGCGAGCGGTTGTGATAGATCACCTGCATGCCGAAGCCGACGGCGCGCCGCGCCACCGCCTGGCCGATCCGGCCCATGCCCAGGATGCCCAGCGTGCGCCCGCGCACATCCATGCCCAGCCAGTCGGTGAAACGGGTGCCGTGCCACTCGCCGGCGCGCAACCAGCGTTCGGCTTCGCCCATGCGGCGGGCGGCACCCAGCAACATCGCCCAGGTGAAGTCGGCCACGCTCTCGTCCAGCGCGCCGGCGGTGTTGGAAGCGGCGACGCCGGCGGCCGTGAGCGCAGCCAGATCAAGATTGTCGTAGCCCACGCCCAGGTTCGCGACGATGCGCAAACGCGGGGCCTTGGCCACCTCGGCGGCGCCGATGCGCTCCTTGAGGCCGACGATGACGGCATCGCAATCGGCAATCTTCGCGGCCAGCTCGGCCGGTGAAAACATCACCTCCCGCGGCTCCGCCACGACGTCGAAATGCGGGTCGAGGCGGGCGACGATATCGGGAAACGTGGGGCGCGAAACCCACACGCGTGGCCTGGCCGTCATGCGTGTCGCCTCGCCGTCATGAGGTGATGCGCGGCTCGACCACGCCCACATCGCCGCACTGCGCGCGATGGCGCAGCGCCTGGTCCATCAATACCAGCGCTATCATCGCCTCGGCGATCGGCGTGGCGCGGATGCCCACGCAGGGATCATGGCGCCCCTTGGTGACCACCTCGGTCGGCTCGCCGGCCAGGTTCACGCTGCGGCCCGGAACCAGGATGCTGGAGGTGGGCTTCAGCACGATCGACGCCGTCACCGGCTGGCCGTTGCTGATGCCGCCCAGGATGCCGCCGGCGTGATTGGACGCAAAGCCGTCCATGCTCATCTCGTCGCGATGCTCGCTGCCATGCTGGCTGACCGCGGCAAAGCCGTCGCCGATCTCCACGCCCTTGACCGCGTTGATCGACATCAGCGCGGCGGCCAGTTCGCCGTCCAGCTTGCCGTAGATCGGCTCGCCCCAGCCCGGCGGCACGCCGTCGGCGACCACGTTGACGCGCGCGCCGACGGAGTCGCCGGATTTGCGCAACGCATTGATATAGGTTTCCAGCGCCGGCACCTGGTCGGCGGCCGGCCAGAAGAACGGATTCTGCTCGACCACGTCCCAGTCGAAGGCGTCGGGCGTGATGTCGCCGATCTGGCCCATGTAGCCGCGCACGCGCACGCCGTGATGTTCGGCCAGCCATTTCTTGGCGATCACGCCGGCCGCTACCCGCATGGTGGTTTCGCGCGCCGACGAGCGGCCGCCGCCGCGCGGATCGCGGATGCCGTATTTCTGCCAGTAGGTGTAATCGGCATGACCCGGGCGGAAGGTCTGCACGATGTCGCCGTAGTCCTTGCTGCGCTGGTTGGTGTTGCGGATCAGCAGCGCGATCGGCGTGCCGGTGGTGCGCCCCTCGTAGATGCCGGAGAGGATTTCCACTTCGTCCGCCTCGCGCCGCTGCGAGGTGTAGCGGCTGCGGCCGGTGGCACGGCGCTCCAGGTCGTGGCGGAATTCCTCCGCGTCCAGCGCCAGCCCGGGCGGGCAACCATCGACCACGCAACCGATCGCCGGCCCATGGCTTTCACCAAAGGTGGTTACGGTAAAGAGCTTGCCAAACGCATTGCTGGACACGGTCGCGACTGCCTCGAAAGGTCGGCCACCCGTCGGGAACCGGCGGGTGCACCGGGGAAAATCAACTTGCCATCATTTCACACGTGCCGTCCGGGCGGAAATAACCATCACGCATGTCGTGCTGCGGCTACGGCATGAATCGCCTCGGCGTGCTCCACCAGGTCACGCCGCTCCAGCGCGAAGATACCCATCTGGCCCACCTTGAACTCGATCCACACGAACGGCACCTGCGGCAGCAACGCCGCCAGCGCCTGCTCGCTCTCGCCCACCTCGACGATCAGCAGACCCTCGTCGGTGAGGTGATCGGCCGCCTCGTCCAGCATGCGCAGGCACAGGTCCAGCCCGTCCGCACCGGAGGTGAGGCCGAGTTTGGGCTCGTGCGCGTATTCGCCGGGCAGCGCGGCGTATTCGTCCTCGCTGACGTAGGGCGGATTGGAGACGATCAGGTCGTAGCGCTGATCAGCCACGCCGGCAAAAAGATCGGACTGGATCGCGTTGACGCGGCCTTCCAGATGCTGGAAGGCAATGTTCTCGCGCGCCAGCGACAGCGCCTCGTCGCTGATGTCCACGATGTCGACCTGCCAGTCCGGGTTGTACTCGGCCATGGCGATGCCGATGCAGCCCGAACCGGTGCACAGGTCCAGCGCGCGCTCGACCGGGCGCTCGTCCAGCCACGGCGCAAAACCCGACTCGATCAACTCGGCGATCGGTGAACGCGGCACCAGCGCACGACGATCACTCTTGAATTTCAGCCCCGCGAACCAGGTCTCGCCCACCAGGTAGGCCACCGGCAGACGCTCGCTGACGCGCCGCTCGATCAGCGACAGCACATTCGCGCGCTCTTCCGCAGTGAGCCGCCCGGCGCCATAGGCAGGCGGAATATCCGGCGGCAGATGCAGGCTGGCCAGCACCAGATGCGTGGCCTCGTCGATCGGGTTGTCGTGGCTGTGGCCGAAAGTGAGCTCGGCGGCAGCAAACCGGCTGGCCCCATAACGGATGAAGTCGATGATGGAGGCGAGTTCGGTGGTCACGATGGCATGCCAAACGGCGGGAGGACCGGAAAGTATACGGGAGGGGTGAGTCGTGAGGGAGGCAGGCGAGTGAAAATCCATACCTGCCATCCATCTCGCGACGAGTCCTTCGCCCCCTACGGGGGAGTCTTGAACAACGGTTTTTGCCACCCCCGCGAAAACTCGGATACCGTCTGGATCAGTAGCCAGTAGCCGAACGACAAGCGCCCCGCCCCGCCCCCTTCCAGCCGTTGGGACAGGCGCCAGTAGGTCGAAAGTTCGGAAAAATCCTACACAACATTCCACCCCGCGCGCTTTAAGGTACTCATCTCGAGCGGAAAGCGCGTGTCGTAAGTGACCCGACGGCCCTATTGGGAGACTTTGATGAAGACTGAACGAATCGTGCTTGGTGCTGTGCTGGCGATGCTCCTTTTGCCCGGCTTGAGCGAGGCAACATCCCAACCACGGGATGACCAGGCAGTGATCTCACGCCTGTACGGGTTGCGCCCTTCCTTTGATCGATGCCTGGATCAAGCGCAATCGGCAACGGCGCCCATACGCACCTGCTTAGCCGACGAGCTGGACTATCAGGACAAACGCCTGAACAAGGCGTACCACGCCCTCATGGCAAAACTCAATTCAGCGCTTCAAGCAAAACTCAAAGCCGAAGAAAAGACATGGATTCAATATCGCGACAATCGCTGCGCAACCGTGGTTGACGGAATCGAGAGGCCCGAGCTCGATGCGCTGAGTTGCAAAGTCAACGAAACCGGGAGACAGGCATCAGACCTCGAAGCGAGATTGTTCGTGCAGTAACGAACCGCGGTTTTTCCAGAGACGAAGCCATCAAAGGACGCGACCATGGCCAACGATGCCGAATATCGCTTGGGCGAAATCTCGGAGCGTCACGAAGGCGCGGGACCCGCCACCATCTCGACAGGCAGGGGCGATCACGGCGGTGTTTCCTATGGCACGTACCAACTCTCCACCAATACCGGGACGATTGGCGAGTATCTCGATAGCTCCTCCTACGGGGATGACTTCCGCGGCTTGACGCCCAACACACCGGCCTTCGACGAAAAGTGGCGAACCCTCGCTAACAGCGACCCGGAATTCGGCAGGGATCAAACCCGCTTCATCAAGGAAACCCACTACGACATCGAGATACAACGGCTAAAGAATTCCGGCATCGACCTGACCGCCCGGGGTCCGGCTGTCCAGGAGGCTTTATTCAGCACGTCCGTTCAATACAGAGGGCTCACCAAAGGAATTTTCGAGCGCGGACTCAAGTCCGCCTACGGCGATGACTACGTCCTGTCCCAACTTTCGGACAAAGATATCGTCGTCGCCATTCAGGACTACAAGATCGCCCACAACGATGTCTACTTCAGGAGCTCTTCGCCCAAAGTTCGTGAATCCATCCTTGATCGCGCGGCGAACGAAAAAAGACGAACTGGTCGCCTTGTCCGAAGGGCGGGCACTGCCCCACCACAACACTTTGCAAGTCGGCAGCCGGGGCATGTCTGTCACCGAGTTGCAAGGCGATTTGACGCGCCTGGGTTATCCCCTGGAGCCGGATGGCTCCTTTGGCCCAGTCACGGAGGCTGCAGTTGCGTCTTTCCAGCGCGACCACCAGCTCACTCCGGACGGTGTCGTGGGTCCGACGACGCGACGAACACTCGACGATCAACTGCAGGCGCGAATCGCACCACAACACTCCCCGTCGCCAACCCGCCTGGACGACCCCACCCACCCTGATCACTCCCTGTTTCAACAGGCACGCAATCACGTATATCGCCTGGATCAGCAGTTAGGTCGGACACCTGACCAGATGAGCGACAACCTAGCGTCAGCCTTGACGGTGTCGGCCAGGGCCGGCGGCCTGGAGAGGATCGATCGGATCACGCTTGGCGACAACGGAAGTCGACTCTGGGCGACGCAAATGCCGCGTGGCCAGTTCGGCGCGATCCTGGCATCGCACGTCAATGTGCCCACCTCCGAAGTCAATACGTCCATGGAATCGAGCGGAGCGCGGTGGCCTTCGGCAATGCAACAGTTCCTGCTGCATCAGGAGCAGGTTACTCCCGGGCATCAGGCCCAGCATCAGACCACCCATCCGAATCAGCCGGCTGCACCAGCAATGACGCCTTGAAGCATCGCCGAAGCCAGCGACCAAAGAACAGAATCCATGCTGCGGAAGGGCGCCCTCGGCCCTGGTTGCTCGCTTCTCGTCCCTCCCTCATTTCGGCCACGTATACTGCCCGGATGACTTTCAACGTATTCGTGCAGTACATCCTGCCCCACCGCGCGCTGTCGCGGGTGGTCTACTGGGCCACGCGCTGGACCTTTGCGCCGTGGAAGAATTTCCTGATCAGCCAGATCGTGCGCCGCTACAACGTCAACATGGCCGAGGCGGTGCAGCCGGATGCGCTGGCGTACCAGCACTTCAATGCGTTTTTCACCCGCAAGCTGCGCCCTGACGCGCGCCACGCCGACGCCGACCCTTCCGTCCTGCTCTCTCCGGCGGACGGCCGCATCAGCCAGGCCGGCGCCATCGTCGACGGGCGCATCTTCCAGGCGAAGGGACAGGACTACACCGTCGCCGAACTGCTGGGTAGCGCGGAGGATGCCGAGGCTTACCGCTCGGGCAGTTTCGCCACCGTCTACCTGTCGCCGCGCGATTACCACCGCGTGCACATGCCGTTGAAAGGCACGCTGAAGGAAACCGTGCACGTGCCTGGCCGCATCTTCAGCGTGGCGCCGTTTGCGGTGGAAGCCATTCCCCGCGTGTTCGCCCGCAACGAGCGGCTGGTGTGCCATTTCGAGGGCGCGCACGGGCCGTTCGTGGTGATCATGGTCGGTGCGGTGCTGGTGTCGTCGGTGGCGACGGTGTGGGATGGGCTGGTGATCCCGCCGTACGCATCGGCGATCGGGCGCAAGTCGTTCGCGGGCCAGAACATCACGCTGGACCGCTTCGCCGAAATGGCGCGCTTCAACATGGGCTCCACCGTCATCGTGTTGTTGCCGCCGGGGGCGGCGGCGCTCGATCCGCTGGCATCGCAACAGGCGGTGAAGGTGGGCGAGCGGCTGGGTACTCTGGCGGCGGCCTAACCCTATTCACGCCGAAATGCTGACGCAGAACGTCGATTTGTGACGTTTTAGGCGCAATTGGCGAGCTTCGCTGGCTATGCTCGCCCTTCCGGTTCAGCCGAAGGGGAGCCATTCCATGTTCAGCCCACTCATCACGCTGCTGCGTGCGCGCCAGCTTGGCCGCCAATGGCATGACATCGAACGCAGCATCCGCGCGCTCTCGCGTCGCCATCGTCAACGTCTCGGGCTGTTGACCCTTCGCGAGCTGGGCCAGGCCTCGCGCAGCGAGTTCCCGCACCTGCACGGCACCTCGCCCGAGGCGCGTTACCTGCCTTGGGGCCAAGGCACGAGCATCGGTTACGAACGGGCGCGCTCGGGCAATCTGGAAGTCGCCTTGCGCGGCATCGCCCTGTGGCTGGCGGTGGCGTACCACGAAACCAAGCATTCGCCCGGCAATCGCCTGCTACCGCAACATCGCCTGCTGCTGCAGTTGTTGCGCGAGCTGAAGGAAACGCAGGCCGAACCCGTCAGGACGGTCGGCCAGTCGCGGGTGAAAGCCGCCGCCTGAACCGCCAGGCGGTCAGCGAACAGGCCAGGCAATAACCCCGGTTTCCGCTAGCGGCAAACCGGCACCTTGAGCACGTCGCCCGCGCGGATGCGGTGATGCCGCAACCCGTTGAGCTCGGCCAGCTCGCGCACGCTGGAGCAATGCAGCCTGTGCACGATGCCGATCAGCGTGTCGCCGTTGCGCACCTTGTAATTGCGTGTACCGGTGGCACGCGCCGGAGCCCGGGCCGGTGCCGGTGGCGCCTGCACCGCTGGCGCCACGGCCTGGTGCAGGTCGGCGGCGAGAATCGGCCACGGCCCTTCGACACAGCGCGATGCGTAGGGCTCTTCCAGCAGCCGCGGCAGTTGCACGCGCGCGCCGGCGGGCTGGGTTTCCTGCGGATTCAAGCGCGGATTGAGGTTGCGCAGGGTTCGAAACCAGCCCTCCTCCATGCCACCGGCCGAGCCCAGGCAGACGCTGAGTTCAGCCAGCGACGCGGAGCGCTTCAAGGTCACCGCGCCAGCGGCGCCGTCGATTTTCGGGAAACGCAGGTTGTAGCTGTCCGGATGCAGGAACAGCCACGCCGCCGCCAGCACCGAGGGCACGTATTCACGTGTTTCGCGCGAGAGCTTGTTGTAGATCGTCGGGTCGTAAAAACTGGTGTCGGGTCTGTCGCCCGCCAGTCGGCGCATGCGTCCTTCGCCACCGTTGTAGGCGCCCAGCACCAGCTCCAGATTGTTGTTGAAGATCTTCAGTTGCTCGTTGATGTACGCGGCGTTGGCACGCGCCGACTGCGCCGGGTCGAAGCGCAGGTCGAAGCCGTTCTCCGTGCCCAGACCAAATCGCAGACCGGTGGCGTACATGAATTGCAGCGGGCCGGCCGCGCCCGAGCGCGAAACCGCGTTGACCTTGCCACCGGACTCCTTCGCCATGATGCCGAACAGCAATGCCTCGGGCAGATCGGCTTTCTCGTATTGCGGCCACATCTGGTAGCGCAGGTATTGGTAGTTGACGTAGGCGTCGATGAGGTTGGGCCGCCACTGGGTCAGCCACATTTCCAGCGCCGCCTTCACCGCACCGTTCATGGCGATCAACTCGCTGAGCTTCTGGCCGCGCAGCAGCGTGACGCTGCGTTGCGCTTCGGGCAGGCCGGCGACGCCGCCGGCCCCGTCGGCCAGGGTGGGTGACGGTTCGTCACCGAGCGTCTCGTCGCCCAGGAAGCTGCCGTCCTTCAAGCGCAGCAGGCGGTCGAACACCGAGAAAAACCGCTGCGGGTCGCAGCCCGGCGTGCTGCCGCAATGGGCCGCCGATTCCTTCAGCCGGTCCAGCGCCGCGGTAAGCGTTTTCTGCGACGCGGCATCGTCGCCGGCACGCGCCTGTTGCAGTGCGGTTTCGTAACCCTTGCTGGCCAGGTCGAGCTGGCCGTAGAGCGCATTTACCGGCGCGGTGGATTTGCTGCCGCCGGTACTGGAGCAGGCGGCGGCGAGGCCGAGCATGAAGAGGAGGGGTGCGGCGCGCAGCGGGCGAAACAAAGGGTACGACAAGCTCACAGACTTCATCCGCAAAACGGCCACCATAGCGGCCGCAGCGCCGCGACTCAAACCCTTCACCGGTGGCGCAGGGCTCATGGTTACAATCCACCGACCACCCACGGACGACATCCATGACCAACATCCTGATCGGCCGCAACGATAGCGCCAGCGTCAGCCTGGACCCGCACTACGGCAACCGCCACGGCATGATCGCCGGCGCCACCGGCACCGGTAAATCCGTCTCGTTGATGGTGCTGGCCGAAGGTTTCTCGCGGCTCGGCGTGCCCTGCTTCCTGGCCGACGCCAAGGGTGATCTGGCCGGCCTGGCGATGGCCGCGAACGAACCGGGCGACAAGCTCAAGGCGCGGCTGGCCAGGCTCAAGCTCGCCGACTGGAAACCGCTGGCGAACCCGGTGGTGTTCTGGGATATCTACGGCAAGCTCGGTCACCCGGTGCGCGCCACCGTCAGCGAGATGGGTCCCACCCTGCTCGGCCGCGTGCTGGAGTTGAACGATACCCAGGAAGGCGTGCTGGAAGTGGTGTTCAAGGCCGCCGACGACCAGGGCTGGCTGCTGCTGGACCTGGCCGACCTGCGCGCCCTGCTCAGCTACGCCGCCGAGAACGCCAAGGCGCTGTCCACCCAGTACGGCCTGATCAGCACGCAGAGCATCGCGGCGATCCAGCGCGCGCTGCTGAAACTGGAAAGCGACGGTGCCGACCAGTTCTTCGGCGAGCCGGCGCTGGAGCTGGCTGACCTGATGCGCCAGGACATGAGCGGCCGCGGCATCATCAACGTGCTCGCCGCCGACCAGCTGATCATGAAGCCGCGGCTGTACTCCACCTTCCTGCTGTGGCTGCTGTCCGAGCTGTTCGAGCAGCTGCCCGAAGTGGGCGACCTCGACCAGCCGAAGATGGTGTTCTTCTTCGACGAGGCGCATCTGCTGTTCGACGATGCCTCGCCCGGCTTGCTGCAGCGGGTGGAACAGGTGGTGCGGCTGATCCGCTCCAAGGGCGTGGGCGTGTATTTCTGCTCGCAGAATCCGGACGACGTGCCCGGCAACATCCTGGGCCAGCTCGGCAACCGCATCCAGCACGCCTTGCGCGCGTTCACGCCGCGCGACCAGAAGGCGGTCAGGGCGGCGGCGGAAACCTTCGTCGTCAATCCGAAGCTCGACGTCACCGAGGCGATCACCAAGCTCGGCGTGGGCGAGGCGCTGGCCTCGACCCTGGCCAACGGTGGCGTGCCCACGCCGGTGGAACAGGTGCTGGTGACCACGCCGTGCTGCCGCATCGGCGCTATCACCGACGCCGAGCGCGCCACCATCCGCCAGCGCTCGCCCGTCGGCGCGAAATACGACACCACGGTCAATCGCGAGTCGGCCGCGGAAATGCTGGCCAAACGCACCGAAGAGAAGGCCGCCGATGCCGCCGCCGTAGCGGCCAACGCACCGGCCAAGGGCGCGGCAAAGGAAGAAGAAGGCGGCTGGAGCGGCGCCGTGCACGACGCGCTGTTCGGCACCAAACGCCGCCAGGGCATGATCGAAACCATGGGCAAGCAGATGGTGCGCACCGCTGGCAGCCAGCTCGGCCGGCAGATCCTGCGCGGCGTGCTGGGCGGCATTTTCGGCGGCAAGCGGTAGGCAGGGCGAGCGCCATGCCACGCGTCGAAATCGTCGCCACCGACACGCCGTTCGCGCAGCGTTTGCAGGACGGCTTCGGCTATCCGTTGCGCGGCCCCGCGCTGGCCACCTGTGTGGTGCTGGCGCTGGTCCATTACGTCGGCTTGCTCCCCGGCTTCGTGGGCGCGCTGGCCAGCGCGCTGGTCTGGGCAGCCACCTGGCGTTATGCCGCCGACTGCATGCAGCACACCGCCAACGGCTACGCCGATCCGCCGGACGTGGGCAGTGAGGGCAACAGCGCCAGCGGCTGGGGCCTCACCGCGATCCACCTGCTGGTGGTGGCCTTGTGCGTGGTGTCCATCGTGTTCTTCCCGAGCCTGCTGTGGCCGGTGCTTATCCTGGCCGCGCTGGTGTTGCCGGCGATCGACATGTCGCTGGCGTTCGACGGCAACCTCGCGCTGGCCATCAACCCGCTCAACTGGCTGCGCGTCATCGGCGCCTTCGGTGCCGCCTACCTGATTCCCGTGGCGATCAACCTGCTGCTCGGCGTGCTGATCGTGGTCGCCTCGGTCACCACCGCCCAGCTGCCGCGGGTATTCGCGCTACCGCTGTTCGCGTTCGCCTACACCTACCTGATCCTGCTCGCCTTCCACCTCATGGGCGCGATGATCCACCAGCGCCACGAGCGCTTCGGCATGGTTCCCGAAGCACCGGCGTTGGCCAGGGCATCGGGTCAGGACGCCGACGAAAGCCTGATCGAAACAGCGCGCCAGCAAGCCATCGATGACCCAATGGCGGCCTTGCGGCAACTCGCCGGCCGGCTGCGCGAACATGCGGCGCCGCCGGCCGTCCACCAGACCTACCGCGAACTGCTGCACCGGCAAGGCCTGCGCGACGACCTGCTGGTACATGGCCAGATCTGGATTGCCGCGCTGATCGCCCAGGGCGAATCCCGCCGCGCGCTCGGCGTGCTGCAGGAATGCATCGGCATCGATACCGGCTTCATCCCGGACGACCCGCAAACCTGCGGCGGTCTGGCCGATCTGGCCGCGCGCGTGGGCATGAGCCGCCTCGCGATCCACCTCGGCCAGGGTTATCTCGCGCACTGGCCGCGCGACCCGCAGGCACCGCACTACGGCCTGCTGGCGGCGCGCGCCCTGGCCGCCCACACCGACCAGCACGCCAGCGCGGCCGCACTGCTCGACCGGCTGGCCACGACATGGCCCGAGCATCCGCTGCGCGGCGAGATCGACGCCCAGCGACGGCAACTGGTCGGCACCGCATGAGTCGCTGGCGCCCACCCTCACCCAGCTCCACCGCGATCATCACCCGCGAGGGCTTCGAACGGCTCAAGGCCGAGCTCGATCACCTGTGGCATACCGTGCGCCCCGAGGTGGTCAAGGCGCTGGCGGCGGCCGCGGCCGAAGGCGACCGCTCGGAGAACGCCGAGTACACCTACCGCAAGAAACAACTGGGCGAGATAGATCGCCGCGCGCGCTACCTCAGCAAGCGCATCCCCGCCTTGAAGGTCGCCGAAGGCGCTCCCGCCGACCGTGAGGCGGTGTTTTTCGGCGCACATATCACGCTGGAAAACTCGGCCAGCGGCGAGGAAACCCGCTACCGCATCGTGGGCCCGGACGAAACCGACGCCAAACTCGGCTGGATCAGCATCGACTCGCCCATGGCCCGCGCGGTGCTCAAGAAACGGCTGGACGACGAATTCGAAGCCGCGCTGCCAGGCGGCCCCACGCAGTTCATCGTGGTCGACGTCGGCTACGACGCGTAACGCCTGAGCGTGCAGCCCATCGCGTCACCTGGCGGACTTGCGCGCCACCGCAGGCTTCCTCGGCTTGGGCAGCGGCATCAACGCCGCCGTTTGCAGGATCAGGCGCTGGATCTGCTCGGAATCATCCAGCAGCTCATCGGCCACCAGGTAATCCTTGGCACCGGGATACGGCGGCTTGCGGGGAAGCGTCGGCACGAACGCGTCGCCCGCCGCCGACGGCTTCACGAAGAAGCTGTTGTCGCAGGCAAAACCCACCACCTTCCCGTCCACGTAGAACGCGTACTCGCCGAACATCGGCTTGCGGCTCAGGCGATCGCCAAGCGCCACCTGCTCCGCCACGTAGTCGGCAAAATCCTGGTCGGTAGCCATGTCGTCTCCCACGTGTTGCGCGGCATTGGATGGTAGGGTCGAAATGAGCGCAGCGCGTTGTTCGCTATCCAGCGACAAGCCAGCCGGTGGCGCAGCTTTCATCACCGACAGTGAACCTGACGACCCCCGCCAAGTCCACTACAAGCCGCCATCGCCACCGGACGTTATCCGCGGCCCTGGCGCGACAAGCACCAGGCCGGCGGATATTGCCGCCCCTCACGGCGCGACTGGTAGCACGCCGTGGTGCGATGGAAAGCCTCGTCGCCATTGTCCTGGCGCCAGCCTGGCAGGCCGGCCAGCGGCAGCGGGCGCAGCTCCAGCGGGTCGTTCAACCAGCGGCCGCTGGCGATCATGTCGGTACCGGCGGCGACGAGATCCACGTCAGCGCCAACGCGGGACGTATCGAACACCAGCGCCTTGCCCACCAGCAGTTTGTCGGGGTTCAAGGCATGCTCCAGCAAAGCATGGCCGAACAGCGCCAGACGGATCGAGCCATCCAGCCAAGCTTGCCGCCGGCGCCAGAACAGGCCATACCAATCGTGCGCGTCCCACAACGCCAGCAGCGACGGATCGCGCAGGCCGACGATCACGCCGCCTTCGTCGAAATGGGTCATCGCGTACTGCGCGCGCGAACGCCGCTTGGGGCCGATGCGGGCGATCTCGTCCATCTGGCGGTGGTTCAACGCCTGCTTCAACGCGGGATAGCGCAGCCACACCAGCGCATTGAGCAGGTCGTGCCAGTTGCCTTCGCGGGTGGCGATGGCGCCGTGTTCGGCGATGCGTTGTTCGTAGTGCTGGCCGTCGGCCAGCAATTGGGGCGTCTGCGCCACGAAGCGATGGGTTTCGCCGGGAGGCAGCCGGCGGTTCAGTGCATCGATGGACGGCCATTCGGCGCCCTCGATCAGGTCCGCGTAGTCACGCCACAGGGACAGCGGCGGCCGGCCGAACGTCGCCGGATCCACCGTGCCGCGCGGTGGCGCCACGTAACGCACGCGGCGGCCTTACATCACTTTCAGCGCGGGATACGCCAGCCGCGCATGCAGGTCGTGTTCGCCGGCATCCTCGATGACGACGTCGACGAACTGGCCCGGCTTCAATTGCTGGCCGTCGGCAATCAGCACCGTGCCGTCGATCTCGGGCGCATCGGCGGCGGAACGCGCCACCGCGCCGTCGGCGCCGGCCTCGTCCACCAGCACCTTCATCGTGCGGCCGATCTTGCGCTGCAGCTTCGCGGCGGAGATTTCCGCCTGCACCGCCATGAATTGTTCCAGCCGGTCTTCCTTCAATTCCTCGGAAACCGGGTCGGGCAGTTCGTTGGCTTTCGCGCCGTCGACCGGCGAATAGGTGAAGGCGCCCACGCGGTCGAGTTCAGCCTCGCGCAGGAAATCCAGCAGCTCCTGGAACTCCGCGTCGGTCTCGCCGGGAAAGCCCACGATGAACGTGCTGCGGATGGTCAGGTCCGGTACCACCTTGCGCCAGTTCTGGATGCGCTCCAGCGTCTTGTCGATGTTGCCGGGGCGCTTCATCAATTTCAGGATGCGCGGGCTGGCGTGCTGGAACGGGATATCCAGGTACGGCAGGATCTTGCCGGCCGCCATCAGCGGCATCAGCTCGTCCACGTGCGGGTACGGGTAGACGTAGTGCAGCCGCGTCCACACGCCCAGTTCGGACAGGCCCTCGCATAGCTCGGTCATCCGCGTGCGGTAGGTCTTGCCGCGCCAATCGCGCTCGGCGTACTTCACGTCGACACCGTAGGCGCTGGTGTCCTGCGAAATCACCAGCAGCTCCTTCACGCCGCCCTTGACCAGCTTCTCCGCCTCGATCAGCACCTCGTCGACCGGGCGGGAGACCAGGTTGCCGCGCATCGACGGGATGATGCAGAAGCTGCAGCGGTGATTGCAGCCTTCGGAAATCTTCAGATACGCGTAATGCTTGGGCGTCAGCTTCACACCGGTGTCCGGCACGATGTCCAGGAAGCGGTTGCGCTGCGGCGGCAAGGCGGCATGCACCGCGCCCATCACGCTGGCGTAATCCTGCGGGCCGCTCACCGACAGCACCTCGGGGTACGCCTCGCGGATCAGGCTCTCGCGCTTGCCCAGGCAACCGGTGACGATGACCTTGCCGTTCTCGTTGAGCGCGGTGCCGATCGAATCCAGCGACTCCTGCACCGCCGCGTCGATGAAGCCGCAAGTGTTCACCACCACCGCATCGGCCGCGTTGTAGCTGGGCACGATCTCGTAACCCTCGACCTTCAGCTGGGTCAGGATGCGCTCGGAATCGACCAGTGCCTTGGGGCAGCCGAGACTGACGAAACCGATCTTGTGGGCAGGTTGGGACATGGGCGTCGATACCGTGAAACTGCGGGGCAACAGGCAATTATACGGGAATGCGGCATGACGCCGATGGCGGCCTCGGTGGGTCATGCGTCATTCCCCGTCGCGCATGCCACGCCCTCCCCGCCCGAGGCCTAGAATCCCCTTTTCCCCACAGGAGCCAGCCATGGGTCAGCCCATCAACATTCCCACCTCCGGCACGCAGTGCATCGGCGGTTATCTGGCGCGGCCGCAGGGCCAGCCGAAGGGTGGCCTGGTGGTGATCCAGGAGATTTTCGGGGTGACCGCGCATATTCGCGACATGGTCGATCGCTTCGCCGCGCACGGTTACGTGGCGATCGCCCCGGCGTTCTTCGACCGGCTGGAGTCCGGCGTGGAACTGGCCTACGACCGCGGCGGCGCCGCCCGGGGCAAGGCGCTGGTCACCGAACTGGGGTTGGAGCGCGCGCTGGAAGATGTGGCCAGTGCGGCCGAATCCATCGCCTCGGCGGGAAAGATCGGCACCGTCGGCTATTGCTGGGGCGGCACGGTGGCGTTGCTGGCGGCGCTGCGCCTGGGCCTGCCGTCGGTGAGCTACTACGGCGCGCGCAACCTGCCGTTCCTGCATGAAACGCCGAAGGCACCGGTGATGTTCCACTTCGGCGAGAAGGACCCCAACATCCCGCCCGAGGCAGTTGCCAAACACCGCGATGCCCTGCCGCAGATGGAAACCTTCACCTACCCCGGCGCCGATCACGCGTTCAACCGCGACGGCAACTCCAGCTACCACGAGGCCAGCGCGAAGCTGGCGATGCAGCGCACGCTGGATTTCTTCGCAACGCAATTGGCCGCCGCATGAGCTTCACACTCGACCCGCGGCTCGCCGCCGACACGTTTGCCGTCACCACCTTGCCGTTGTGCGAGGTACGCCTGATGAACGACGCGCGCTACGCCTGGCTCATCCTGGTGCCGCGCCGACCGGGGTTGGCCGAAGTCACCGACCTGGCCGATGACGAGCGCGCCAGGCTATGGCGGGAGGTGGACCAAGCCGCCGCCGCGCTGCGTTCGGTGGCGCCCTGCGACAAGCTCAACATCGGCGCACTGGGCAACGTGGTGCGGCAGCTGCATGTACACGTGGTGGCCCGCCGCGAAGGTGACGACGCCTGGCCCGGGCCGGTGTGGGGCCATGGCACGTCCATGCCCTACCAGCCGGACGAGGCGACGGCGCGACTGACGGCGCTGCGCCAGCACTCGGGGCACGAAAAAGCCCGCGACTGAGCGCGGGCTTTCGTTGCTGCGGGGAGCGACTCAGGGGCGCGGATTGGGATCGAAATCCTTGCCGGCCGCATCCTTGCCGCGCTGCTGCTTGTTCATCTGCACCGGCGCGTGGGTCTCCTGCAGCGGACGGGCCTCGGTCTCGATCGGGTTGATCCGCTTCAGCGTGCCGTCGTCATCGAAATACACCGTGAACTTGTAGTCATCCTGCATCCGCGCCATGTACTGCAGGTGCTGCTTGCGGATCTTGGAGTCGTCGCTGCGCTCGAGCAGCACGGTCTTGGGCAGCTTGCCCTGGTCTTTCAGGTAGGCAAAGTGGCTGCCGGTATCCAGCGCGGAAAGCACCGCGCCATCGACCAGGAACTGACCGTTCTTGTAGGCCTGAATGGTGACGTCGAACTGTCCGCGCATGGCATCGGTGGACACGCCCTCCTTGGTACCGCCCAGGCTGCAACCGGCCAACAACACCACGCTGCCCAGCAAGGCCATGGCGGCAATTCGGGTCAGCAGGATGGAAAAACGGATCATCGGACTCTCCTGAAAAATCATCGTTGCACCGGCGAAGTGTAGCGGCCGCCGGCGGTCCTGCGGACCACCGGGCGTGTTTCGTTCACGTACGCGGCAAGGTCACGCCCTGCTGGCCCTGATACTTGCCGCCACGGTCCTTGTAGCTGGTCTCGCATTCCTCGTCGGATTCGAGGAACAGCATCTGCGCCACGCCCTCGTTGGCGTAGATTTTCGCGGGCAGCGGCGTGGTGTTGGAGAACTCCAGCGTCACGTGGCCTTCCCACTCGGGCTCCAGCGGCGTCACGTTGACGATGATGCCGCAGCGCGCGTAGGTGCTTTTGCCCAGGCAGATGGTGAGCACCTTGCGCGGTATCCGGAAGTACTCGATGGTGCGCGCCAGCGCGAAGGAATTGGGCGGGATGATGCAGACATCCGCCTCCACGTCCACGAAGCTGTTCGGATCGAACGACTTCGGATCGACGATGGTGGAGTTGATGTTGGTGAACACCTTGAACTCGCGCGCGCAGCGCACGTCGTAGCCGTAGCTGGAGGTGCCGTAGGAGATCAGCCGCTGCTCGTCGCGAACCTTCACCTGGCCGGGTTCGAACGGCTCGATCATGCCGTGCTGCTCGGCCATGCGGCGGATCCACTTGTCGGGTTTGATGCTCACGCGAACTCCGTTTGTAGCGGTGCGACCCGGGAAGCCGGGCGCAAAGCGGCAAAAATACATGGTAGGAGTGCTGCTGCGCCAGCGCAGCGGGCTTGTGGGAGCGACTTCAGTCGCGATGCTCTTGCTGTGGAGCCCAGAGGCAGAAGTATCGCGGCTGAAGCCGCTCCCACAAGAACCAACGCGACTGCGCGTCTAAATAGCCGTGGCCAGAATGCCCAGCACCGCCCGCAATTCCGCGCAGCGATCAGCGCTGCCCAGTACCTGCGCCGCTGTGCAGCCAGCGCCCGGAAGCGCCACAGTCAACGGTTGCGAGGTCAGCAGTGGCGCCGACATGGTGGAGAGAATTTCCGCCAGCGACGCTTGCGCATGATACGAATCGCGCGCCGAGGTATTCAGCAACAGCACCGGCTTGCCGGGAAACTCCAGGCTGCCGACCAACCAGTCCAGCAGGTTCTTGAACGCGCCAGGTACGCCGTGGGCGTATTCCGGGCAGGCGACCAGCAAGGCATCAGCGGTGCCGACGGCTGCACGCAGCGCCAGCACCGAAGGCGGCAGCGGATCGACTTCATCGTCCGGATTGAACAGCGGCAGCGTGCCGAGCCCCTCGTACAGCACAAGCTGCAGCGTCGGCGGTGCCAGTTGCTGCGCAGCCTGCAGCGCGGCGCGGTTCGACGATGCCCGGCGCAGGCTGCCGCAGAGGCACAACACGCGCCGTGGCGCCGTCATGCAGCAGGCGCGCCCTGCACCACGATCTTGCCCAGGCCCAGCGACTTGTTGCGCGGCTGGCGCGACAGCCGGCCGGCCGCGTTGCGGGCGATCTCGCGGTAGCGCGCGGCAAGGTCGGACTCGGGCATCGCCACCACGGTGGGGTTGCCGCCGTCGGCCTGCTCGCGGATGCGGATATCCAGCGGCAGCGAGCCGAGATAGGCCGCGCCGTATTGCGTGGCCATGCGCTCGCCGCCGCCTTCGCCGAAGATGTTCTCCTCGTGGCCGCAGTTGGAGCACACGTGGGTAGCCATGTTCTCCACCACGCCCAGCACCGGCACTTCCACCTTCTCGAACATCTTCAGCGCCTTGCGTGCGTCCAGCAGGGCGATGTCCTGCGGTGTGGTGACGATCACCGCGCCGGCCACCGGCACCTTCTGCGACAACGTCAGCTGGATGTCGCCGGTACCCGGCGGCAGGTCGATGATGAGGTAGTCGAGCTGTTCCCAGCGGGTGTCGGTGATCAGTTGCATCATCGCCTGGGTCACCATCGGACCACGCCAGATCATCGGCGTGTCCTCCTCCACCAGGAAGCCGATCGACATCACCGGCATGCCGTGCGCCTGCATCGGGATGATGCTCTTGCCGTCCGGCGACGCCGGCTTGCCGTGCACGCCCAGCATGGTCGGCTGGCTGGGGCCGTAGATGTCGGCGTCCATCACGCCGACCTTGGCGCCCTCGGCCTGCAGCGCCAGCGCCAGGTTGGCCGACACGGTGGACTTGCCCACGCCGCCCTTGCCCGAGGCCACCACGATGATGTTCTTCACGTTGGGCAGCGGGCCCAGCGTGCCTTGCACCTTGTGCACGTGGACGCGGCTGGTGATCGACACCGCCGCCGACTCGATCGCCGGGTTCGCTTCCAGGGCCTGCCGCACGCGCGCAGCAAGGCCGTCGATCGCTGTAGCGGCCGGGTAGCCCAGCTGGATATCCACCGAGACCCTCGCCCCGTCGACACCTACCGCCCGCACGTTGTCGGCCAGCGGCGCGCCGGTGTGGGGGTCGATCAGGTCGCCGAGAAGTTGGCGCACCAGCGCGTCGGTAGCTTGGGTCATGGGAACTCGAAGTGATGACGGGGACAACCCATTATGCCAGCGCACCCGCGCGCACCCGTTGATGCAGATCACTGGCGCCATGCCGGCGGCGGGTGCCGGCCGGTGCTTTGCGCAATGCAGCTTGACGCCCCCACGGATCAACGCCAGTCTCGCTTCCATACGCTTTCGTACGGGAGAAAAACGCCATGAAACACGCTTTTCGTCTCACCCTCGCAACCGGCCTGCTGCTGGCCGCCGGCAGCGTCTTCGCCGCCAACACCTCGCCCGTCGGCACCTGGAAAACCATCGACGACAACACCCAGAAGCCGAAGTCGCTGGTGCAGATCACTGAAACCGACGGCGAATTGCAGGCGAAGGTGATCAAGATCCTGCAGTCGGATGACGGCCCGAATCCGGTGTGCGACAAGTGCAGCGGCGAGCGCAAGAACCAGCCGATCGAAGGCATGAACATCATGTGGGGCGTCAGCAAGGATGGCGACGTATGGGACGGCGGCAAGATCCTCGATCCGAAAAACGGCAAGACGTACAAGGTGAAGCTGACCGTCAGCGACGACGGCCAGAAACTCGACGTGCACGGCTATATCGGTTTCTCGCTGCTGGGCCGCACGCAGACATGGGAACGGCAGGACTGAAACCTTGCCCGCACGAATGAAAAGCCCCGGCCGGTCCGGGGCTTTTTTTTTGCGACGCGTCTCAGGCCGCCGCTGGCGCCAGCACGCCGAGGCGGCAAAGCTGTGCGCGCAGCGTTTCCGCATCCTGGAACCGCAAGCTGTGCATACCGGCCTGGAACGCCGCCGCCACATTGCGCGGCGCATCGTCGATGTAGATCGTCTGCCGCGGAACCAGCGAGAAGCGCTCGATCGTGCGCTGGAAGATCACCGGGTCGGGCTTGGCCAGGCCTTCCTCGCCCGACACCACGATGCCGTCGAACCAGCGCAGGAACTCGTAGCGCTCGCGCGCCATCGGAAATGTTTCCCGCGACCAGTTGGTCAGCGCGTACAACCGCAGGCCGCGACCGCGCAGTTCATCCAGTATGGCCACACTCGGCGCGATGGCACCGCCCAGCATTTCCGGCCAGCGGGTGTGGAACGCACCGATCAGCTCCGCGTGCTGCGGATGCTGCGCGCTCAACATGGCCACGGCCTCGTGCCAGGAACGGCCGGCGTCCTGCTGGTGGTTCCACAGCGGCGTGCAGATTTCGGCCAGGAAACGCTCCATCGCCGCCTCGTCATCGAACAGGCGCCGGTACAGATAGCGCGGGTCCCAGTCGATCAGCACCCCGCCCAGGTCGAATACCACCGTGTCGAAACTGTTTTCCCTGTTCATCACCGCACCACCCGCGCCGATATTGAAACCATGATCAAAAGACCGCCCACCGCCGCCAGCGCGATCGGCAGGCTGCTGGCGTGGGCCAGAAAGCCGATCAGCGCCGGGCCACTGAGCAAGCCGGCATAACCCAGCGTGGTCACCGTGGCGATGGAAACCGCCGGCGATACGCCGGGCAACCGGCCCGCCGCGCCAAACATCACCGGCACGATATTCGCCGCACCCAGCCCCACCAGCACGAAGCCGAGCATGGCGGCAGCCGGCCACGGCACCGCCGCCGCGACCAGCAAACCTGCCGCCGCCGTGGCCGCGCCGACACGCACGCTGGCCACCGGGCCGAACCGCGCAATCGTGCGATCTCCAGTCAACCGACCCAACGCCATCGCCACCGAAAAACCGGCATAGCCCAAGCCTGCCGACGCCACCGACACACCGCGGAAATCACGCAGGAACACCGCGCTCCAGTCCAGCATCGCGCCCTCGGCCATAAAGCTGACGAAGCAAACCAGACCCAGCAAAAGCACCAGCCCACGCGGCCAGCGGAACGCCGCACTGTGCCCGGCCGCAGCGGCGATCAGGCCGATCAGGTGGCGCCATTGGGTGATCACGATCAACGCCATCAATCCCGCGATCACCAGCGCGCCAGCCAGTAGCGGCAAACCCAGCGCCAGCAGCGCGCTCATGCCCGCGGCGCCACTCAAGCCGCCCACGCTGAACAAGCCGTGGAAGCCGGACATCAACGGCCGTTGCGCACGCCGCTCCACCTCCACCGCATGCGCATTCATCGCCACATCCACGGCACCCAGCGCCATGCCGAAATACAGCAGCGCCAACGCCAGCGACACGATGCCGGGCGCGAGCGCCAGCAACGGCAACGCCGTGCACAACATCAAGCCGCCGATGCCGATCACCCGTCGACTGCCGAAGCGCTCGGTGAGCATGCCGACCAGCGGCATCGCCACCATCGAACCGCCGCCAAACGCCAGCAGCACCAGGCCCAGCGTCGCATCGTCCAGCGCCAGGCGCGCCTTGGCATACGGCACCATCGGCGCCCAGGCCGCCATGCCGATGCCCGATACCAGAAACGTGAGCCGCGTGGCGCGGGTCGCCGCTGCGAGGGGTGGCCCGTCGGTGACCATGGGCACCCGTGTCTGCATTGCGAGATTTCCATCAACAGCGAAGCGGCACAATGTAGACAGCTGCGCATCGACACGCAATCCGCGCCCATCGTTGACCGCGGCATACGCGTTCGGAACGGCTGAAACGCCATGCCATAATGTGCAGTCATCACCGGAATCCGCACACCATGAGTCGCCGCCTCCTCGTCACCAACGCCCTGCCCTACGCCAATGGCCCGCTGCACATGGGCCATCTGCTGGGCTACATCCAGGCCGATATCTGGGTGCGGGCGCAGCGAATGAGCGGCAACGAAGCGATCTACGTCTGCGCCGACGATGCGCACGGCACGCCGATCATGCTGGCCGCCGAAAAAGCCGGCGTGACGCCGGAGGTTTTCATCGACGGCATCCGCCAGGGTCACGAGGCGGATTTCGCCGCGTTCGGCGTGGCGTTCGACCATTACCACACCACGCATTCGGACGAGAATCGCGAGCTGGCCACGCTGATCTACACGCGCCTGCGCGATGGCGGCTCCATTGCGCGCCGCTCGATCCAGCAGTTGTTCGATCCCGAAAAGCAGATGTTCCTGCCCGACCGCTACATCAAGGGCACCTGCCCGAAATGCGGCACGCCCGACCAGTACGGCGACAACTGCGAAAACTGCGGCGCCACCTACGCCCCCACCGACCTGATCAACCCGTATTCGGTGATGTCCGGCGCCACGCCCGTGCTGCGCGATTCGGAGCATTACTTCTTCGAGCTGGGCAAGTTCGAGACGCTGCTGCGCGACTGGTTCGCGGGCAAGTTCACCGACGGCAAGCCGGTGGCCAACAGCGGCGTCAGCGCCAAGCTGCGCGAATGGCTGGATGGCGGTCTGAAGGATTGGGACATCTCGCGCGACGCGCCCTACTTCGGCTTTCCCATCCCCGATGCGCCGGGCAAGTTCTTCTACGTGTGGCTGGATGCGCCGGTCGGCTACCTGGCCAGCTTCAAGGCGTTGTGTGACCGCACCGGCCTGAAGTTCGACGACTTCCTGGCCGCCGACAGCACCGCCGAGATGCACCACTTCATCGGCAAGGACATCATCAATTTCCACGGCCTGTTCTGGCCGGCGATGCTGCACGGCGCCGGCTTCCGCACGCCGACCGCGCTGCACGTCAACGGCTACCTCACCGTCAACGGCGCCAAGATGTCCAAGTCGCGCGGCACCTTCATCCAGGCTCGCACCTACCTGGACGCGGGCCTGCATCCGGAATGCCTGCGCTACTACTTCGCCACCATGCTCAACGACGCGCCGGTCGACGTGGACCTGGACCTGAAGGCATTCGAGGAGCGGATCAACTCGCACCTGATCGGCAAGTGGGTGAACATCGCCAGCCGCACCGCGGGTTTCACGCAGAAGTTTTTCGACGGCAAGCTGGCCGACCGCTTCGACGCCGAGGAGGCCGCGCTGTGGCAGGAGCTGCTGTCGCACTACAACGGCATCGACGCGCTGTACGAAACCGGCGAGTTCGCCGACGTCACCCGCCGCTTCGTCGCCATCGCGGATCTGGTCAACGGCTACATCGCGGCCAAGGCGCCGTGGGTGATCGCCAAGGACGCCGCGCGACGCGAGGAATTGCAGCAAGTCTGCACGCTGGCGCTGCACGGCTTCCGCCTGCTTTCCGGCTTGCTGAAACCGATCCTGCCGACCACCGTGGCCGCGGCGGAAGCCTTCCTGGCCGCGCCGATCGCCGATTTCGACGATGCCCGCCGCACGCTGTTCGGCCACACCATCAACGCTTTCGAACCGCTGCTGGGCCGGCTCGATCCCAAGCGCATCGAGGCGATGGTGGAAGCGTCGAAGGAATCACTGGGCACCACGCCTGCCGAAGCACCCGTTGCCGATAAAAAGAAGAAGCCCATGAACGACAGCCCCAAGCCTGCCGCAAATCCCGAAGCCCAGGATTCCGCCACCATATCCATCGACGACTTCGCCAAACTCGACCTGCGCATCGGCAAGGTGCGGGCCTGCGAATTCGTGGAAGGCTCGGACAAGCTGCTGCGCTTCGAACTGGACGCCGGCGAACTGGGCACGCGACAGATCTTCTCCGGCATCCGCGCCGCCTATGGCGAACCGGAAAAGCTGATCGGTCGCAACGTGGTGTTCATCGCCAACCTGGCGCCGCGCAAGATGCGCTTCGGCCTGTCCGAGGGCATGATTCTGTCCGCCGGCAACGGCGGCAGCGACCTGTTCCTGCTGGATGCGGATCAGGGCGCCCAGCCCGGCGCCACCGTCCGCTGAATCGAGCGTTGCAGGAGCGCACCGAAGTGCGCGATGCTTTTCTGTACGTGCCGAAGAGCATCGCGCACAGGGTGCGCTCCTACAGGGCTGTCACCTCGCGTACGTCACGAAGAAACCCACCAGATCGCCGTTCTCGCTGTACGGCGACATGGCCACGAAACGATAGTCGCGGGCGGCGTATTCCGCATGCGACTTGGTCAGCTTGTCGGCCATGTGCGTCTTGCGGAAACCGAAGGTCGCATCGACGAATACCGTGATCGTGTCGCCCGTTGGCGTTGCCGCCTGCGCGGGTGTCGAATGGGTGAGCAGGATCGAGCCGCCGGCGCCGAGCACGGCAGCGAGCAGCAGGGACGCGAGATACGACGATTTCATGGCACGCTCCGTTGGATGAAAGTTGCGGGACAATACCGCAGTGACCACCCATTATTCCCGCTCCAACCCTTTCGCATGAGTGCGCCCATCGACACCCTGGCTGACCGCATCGACGCCTTGCTGCCGCAAACCCAGTGCGAGCAATGTGGCTACCACGGTTGCCGGCCGTACGCCGAGGCGATGGCCCGTGGCGAGGCGCCGATCAACCAGTGTCCGCCCGGTGGCGCGGCCGGTATCGCGAAGCTGGCCGCATTGCTCGATCAGCCCGTGCTGCCGTTGAATCCCGACCACGGCATCGAGAAGCCGCGCACGCTGGCCCGCATCGTGGAGGCCGACTGCATCGGCTGCACCAAATGCATCCAGGCCTGCCCGGTCGACGCCATCGTGGGTGTGGCCAAGTTGATGCATACCGTCATCGCCGACGATTGCACCGGCTGCGAACTGTGCGTGGCCGCCTGCCCGGTCGACTGCATCGTGCTGGAACCGATGCCGCTGGCGCAGGCCGGCGACGTGGCCCATGCCGATACCGCACGCGAGCATTTCCAGCGACGCGAGGCACGACTGGCGCGCGAACAGGCGCAGCGCGAGGCCGAGCTGGCGGCGCGCAAGGTCGCGGTCGAGACCAACCCGGTATTGGCGGCGCTGGCCCGAGCCCGCGCAAAACAGGGGCCATCCCGCCAATGAAGCGCGCCGACATCATCGAACTGTTCTCGCGCCTGCGCGAACTCAACCCGCATCCGAAAACCGAGCTGGTCTACACCACGCCGTTCGAGTTGCTGGTGGCAGTGGTGCTGTCGGCGCAGGCCACCGACGTGGGCGTGAACAAGGCCACGAAGAAGCTGTACCCGGTGGCCAATACACCGCAGGCGATCCTGGCGCTGGGCGAGGACGGGCTCAAGAAGTACATCAGCACGATCGGCCTGTTCAACGCCAAGGCAAAAAACGTCATCGCGCTGTGCCGCCTGCTGATCGAGCAGCACCACGGCGAGGTGCCGCGCACCCGTGCCGAACTGGAAGCGCTGCCTGGCGTGGGCCGCAAGACCGCCAACGTGGTGCTGAATACGGCCTTTGGCGAGCCGACCATCGCGGTCGACACGCACATCTTCCGCGTCGCCAACCGCACCGGCCTGGCGCCAGGCAAGGACGTGCGCGCGGTCGAGGACAAGCTGGAGAAAGTGGTGCCGACCGAGTTCAAGCTCGACGCGCATCACTGGCTTATCCTGCACGGCCGCTACGTATGCAAGGCACGCAAACCCGATTGCCCGAATTGCGTGATACGCGATTTGTGCCGGTACAAGGACAAGACGGTTTAGGGCCGGGATTCGGGATTCGGGATTCGGGATTCGGGATTCGGGATTCGCGAGAGCTTTTGCGCGCGGCATTCCCAAAAGCAAACGGCGGGCAATGCCCGCCGTTTTTCCTTCCCTGGGTAAAACTCCTTTCCGATAGCCGTCCGTTGTCAGCCACCACGCCCGGACAACAGCTTGCCCGGGACGTGTTGCATCAGAATGACAGTTCGCCGAACACGCCGATCTCGTTGGTCTTCACGCTCTGCACGTGCAGCGGCACCGGCGCGGTGACCGTCTTCTTGGCATTTTCGTGCTTCCACACGCCTGCCAGCTTGAAGCCCTTGGTGACCTGGAACTCGACGCCGGCGTTGTAGTAGACGTCCTTGTTGCCCTTGTCCAGATCCTTGCTGAGCTTTGCGTTGTCGTAGCGTGCGAACAGGTTCACCCCGTCCGCCACCGCCACGCTGGCCCACAGCGAGTACCCATCGGCCTTGTCGGAGATCGGGTTCAGCACGTTGTTCCAGTTCTTCGCGGTGAAGTACTCGGCGCCCACGCGGAACGCGTCGCTGGCATACGCCACCATCAGGTCGCCGCGGCTGGCGGTGTTGGTCGCGTTGATGTTTTCGGTTTCCTGACCGCGATGGCCGCTGTAGCCACCGACGGCCACAACCATGTTGTCGAACGGCACGAAACCCACGCGTGCCTCGACGTCCACACCCTTGCTGCGGCCGGGATTCTTGTAGCCACGGCCGTTGACCACCGACACCGCGTAGCTGACCGTCTTGCCGGCCAGGTCGCCACCCATGTGCAGGCCCCAGTCAGCCGAGTTGCCGTACTTCAGGCGATCGGTGAGCGTGTTCTCGACATAGCGGAAGCCGTAGAACTTCTCGGCGAACGGAATCCACGGCATGTCGGTCGAACCGATGCGCAGCACCGCTGCATCGCTGAACTTGCCCTGCGCATACGCCTTCTTGACGAAGACGCTGGTCTGGCCGTCGCTGCTGGCGTAATTGAAGTCGGTGGTGAGGCTGGCCGACCAGATGTCACTGAATTTGTGATCGACGCCGAGGTAGAAGCGCTTCACATCCAGGCCGATGCCGGAGGCGTCGGTCTTGCCGGTGTCGCTGTTTTTCTGGTCGATGTTGGTGAAGTCGAAGTACATCTTGCCGGACAGTTTGGTGTTGTTGACCACCTTTTCCAGCGCCGCGAGCTTCTTGTCGCTGGCGCTGGTCAGGTTGGTCGCCTTCTCCACCGCCTGGCCGGTGCTGACGTTGATGTCGGACTGCGCATCGGTACGCTGTTCCAGCGCATCGACCTTCGCCTGCAAGTCGGCCAGTTGTGCCCTGAGCAACGCCACATCGCCGCTGTTGGTCGCCTGCGGTGCCGCGATGGAACTGAAACTGGCGAGGCCCAAGCCGGCCGCAATGGCTACCGCGATCAATCTGCAACGCATGGTGTACTCCGTCATAGGTGGGAAAGTTTTCGCCGTGCGCCCGCGTCATTGCGGGGTGCGCGACAAGCAGCCATGACAGATTGACGTGCGCGTTTTACAGCGCGATGCCGTTTTGATGACAGTACGGCGACAGGCGACGCAACCCGCGTTGAAGCACTCGGCTGATATGCTTCGCCGATGCAAATCCCGAACAGCAAAACACCGCGCATGGCCGAGCGGTTCCGCGGTTTCCTGCCCGTGGTGGTGGACGTCGAAACCGGCGGCTTCGATGCGCAGCACGATGCCTTGCTGGAAATAGCGGCGGTTCCGTTATCAATGGACGCCGAGGGTTACCTGCGTCTGCAGCCGACTGTATCGACACATGTGGAGCCGTTTCCCGGCGCCAATCTCGACCCGCGTTCGCTGGAAATCACCGGCATCGACCCGTACAACCCGCTGCGCGGCGCACTGGCCGAGCGGCTGGCGCTGGACTTCATCTTTCAAGCCGTGCGCGATGCCGTGCGCGGCGCCGAATGCCAGCGGGCGATCCTGGTGGGCCACAACGCCGCGTTCGACCTGGGCTTTCTCAACCAGGCGGTGCGGCGCTGCGGACACAAGCGCAACCCGTTCCATCCCTTCAGTTGTTTCGACACGGTGAGCTTTGGCGGACTCGCCTACGGCCAGACCGTATTGAGCAAGGCGGTGCTGGCCGCTGGCCATCCATTCGACAGCCGCGAAGCCCATTCGGCCGTTTATGACGCCGAGCGCACGGCCGAACTGTTCTGCAGCGTGGTCAACCGCTGGCGGCAGATGGAGTTGTTCGAGCAGGCGCACAGCGGGCTCGACGTGGTTTGAGCGGAACCAGGAAACGCAAGCTCTTGAGCAGCGCGTTGCGCCTGATCTTCTGGACGGTCTTCCTCAGCCGTTCGTGCTGAGCGTAGCCGCGTAGCGGCGAAGTCGAAGCCTCATCATACTCCGCCCTTCGACTTCGCCGCTGCGCGGCTACGCTCAGGGTGAACGGCTGAGGGAATGCGACACTTCGGCTTCGGCTTCGGCTTCGGCTTCGGCTTCGGCTTCGGCTTTTCCCGATTCCCGATTCCCGATTCCCGATTCCCCATTCCCCATTCCCCATTCCCCATTCCCCATTCCCCATTCCCCATTCCCCATTCCCCATTCCCCATTCCCCATTCCCCATTCCCCATTCCCTGCCCCACTGTCATCCTCCTGCAACATTCGCATCATCCAATGGCAACACGAAAGACCTGAAATGACGCCGTCACCTTTGACGTCCTTCCAAGGAGCTAACCCGTGTTGACCCTTCGCAAAACTCCCATCCGCTTCGCCGCCGTGGCGACGCTGGCCGTCGCCTCGACATTCGGCATGGCCGCCCAGGCCACCGACATCACCGGTGCCGGCTCCAGCTTCGTCTACCCGGTGATGTCCAAGTGGTCGGCCGCGTACGCGGAGCAGACCGGCAACCGCCTCAACTACCAGTCGGTCGGTTCCGGCGCCGGCATCGCGCAGATCAAGGAAGGCACCATCGATTTCGGCGCGTCCGATGCGCCGATGAAGGCGGAAGACCTGAAGAAATTCGGCTTGGGCCAGTTCCCGATCGTGGTCGGCGGCATCGTGCCGGTGGTCAACATCGCCGGTGTGCAGGCAGGCCAGATCAAGCTGGACGGCACCACCCTGGCCGACATCTTCCTGGGCAAGATCAACAACTGGAACGACCCGAAGATCGCCGCGCTGAATGCCGGCCTGAAGCTGCCCGCCGGCAAGATCACGGTGGTGCACCGCTCGGATGGTTCGGGCACCTCGTTCAACTTCACCAATTTCCTGTCCAAGGTCAGCCCGACCTGGGCCAGCCAGGTGAAATTCGGCACGGCGGTGGAATGGCCGACCGGCGTGGGCGGCAAGGGCAACGAGGGCGTGTCGCAGTACGTGAAGCAGATCAAGGGTTCGATCGGCTACGTCGAATATGCCTACGCGGTGAAGAACAAGCTCAGCTGGACCGACCTGAAGAACGCCGCCGGCAACGTGGTGGCACCTGACGCGGACAGCTTCGCCGCCGCCGCGGCCACGGCCGACTGGGCCAGCACCCAGGATTTCAACCTGATCATGACCAACGCGCCCGGCGCCAAGGCGTGGCCGATCACCGCCACCACCTGGATGATCATGTACAAGACGCCGAAGAACGCTGGCAACAGCAAGACAGCCTTCGCGTTCTTCAAGTACGCGCTGGAAAACGGCCAGAAGGCCGCCAGTGATCTCGACTACGTGCCGCTTCCCGCGGCCCTGGTGAAGCAGATCGAGGCGTATTGGGCGGCCGAGTTCAAGCACTGAGGTTCCGCGGCGCGGTGGGGCGTATCGCTGCAAACGATGCGCCCCACCGTGCTGTCAGCTTCACGCCGCATCGTTCGCCCTGAGCGTAGCGTTGCGAAGTCGTCCTCCCCTCGGCTTCGCTCCCTCCGCGCCTGCGTTCAGGGCGAACGGTGTGGCAGTACTGCCCAACCACGCATCAACCGAGTCCGTCCATGTCCATCGCGTCATCCACCGACATCCTCGAACAGCGCACCCGCCGCGATGCCCGCCACGAGCGGCTGTTCCGCTGGCTGTTGAAGGGCTGTGCGCTGATCGTGCTGGCCGCGCTGCTGGGCGCCGCCGGTGCCACGTTGTGGGGCGGGCGCGAGGCGTTCGCCACGTTCGGCTGGCACTTCCTGATCAGCTCGGAGTGGGACCCGGGCAACGACGTCTACGGCGCACTGGTGCCGGTGTACGGCACCCTGGCCACCTCGTTCATCGCGCTGCTGATCGCCGTGCCGATCAGCTTCGGCATCGCGCTCTATCTTTCCGAAGTGGCGCCGGCATGGTTGCGCACGCCGGTGGCATCGGCGATCGAGCTGCTGGCCGGCATCCCCTCGATCATCTACGGCATGTGGGGGCTTTTCATCTTCGCCCCGTTCTTCGCCGAACACCTCAAGCCTTGGCTGACCAACAACCTCGGCAACAAACCCGATGACGGCCAGCTGTCATGGGTGGCCGAACACGTGCCCTTCGTCGGCAAGCTGTTCGGCAGCGATTACCCCTTTGGCGCCAGCATCCTGGTGGCCGGCATCGTGCTGGCGATCATGGTCATCCCGTTCATTTCCTCGGTGATGCGCGAGGTCTTCCAGACCGTGCCCACGCCGCTGAAGGAGTCGGCCTATGCGCTGGGCTCCAGCACGTGGGAAGTGGCATGGAACATCGTGCTGCCGTACACGCGTTCGGCGGTGATCGGCGGCATCTTCCTGGGCCTGGGCCGCGCGCTGGGCGAGACCATGGCGGTGACCTTCGTGCTGGGCAACTCGATGCGCCTGTCGTCGTCGCTGCTGGATCCGGGCACGTCCATCGCCTCCGCCATCGCCAACCAGTTCAGTGAAGCGGTGGGCCTGCAGAAGTCGGCGCTGATGGCGCTGGCGTTCCTGCTGTTCGTGGTCACCTTCATCGTGCTGCTGATCGCGCGGTTGATGTTGCGACGGCTGGCCAGCAAGGAGGGGCGATGATGGATAGCCGGGATTCGGGATTCGGGAAGGGGGATTCGCAGAAGCATCGCCTGCGAGCTGACTCCTGCAAGGATTGGGGGGACGCCGCATGAACGCCTTGTACCTGCGCCGCCGCATCACCAATGCGCTGGCGATGTTGCTGAGTACGCTGGCCACCCTGGTCGGGCTGGCTTTCCTGGCATGGATCCTGTGGGAAACCCTGCGCCAGGGCATCAGCGCGCTGGATCTGAAACTGTTCACGAAAATCACCGCCTACGGCGAGGATGGTGGCCTCGCCAACGCGATGGTCGGCAGCCTGATCATCAACTTCGTGGGCATCGCCATCGCCACGCCGATCGGCGTGCTGGCCGGTACCTGGCTGGCCGAATACGCCAACCGCACCAAGCTCGGCGAATCCATCCGCTTCCTCAACGACATCCTGCTGTCGGCGCCGTCGATCGTGATGGGCCTGTTCGTCTACACCATCATCGTGCTGCCCAGCACCGCGCTGACCAACGGCTCGACCACGTTCTCCGGTTTCGCCGGCGGCGTGGCCCTGGCGCTGATCGCCCTGCCGGTGATCGTGCGCACCACCGACGAAATGCTGCGGCTGGTGCCGGCCACGCTGCGCGAGGCCGCGCTGTCGCTGGGCGTGCCGCAATGGAAACTGACCGTGCAGGTGCTGATCCGCGCCGCGCGCTCGGGGATCGTCACCGGCGTGCTGCTGGCGCTGGCGCGAATCAGCGGCGAGACCGCACCGCTGCTGTTCACCGCGTTCGGCAACAACTTCATGGCCATCAACCCGATGGAGAAGATGTCCAGCCTGCCGCAGATCATCTACCAGTACGCCAACGACCCGGGCGAATCCATGCACGCGCTGGCGTGGGCTGGCGCGTTCGTGATCACCATGTTCGTACTGCTGCTGAGCCTCGTTTCCCGCCTGATCCTTTCCCGTACCAAGGTATCCCATGACTGATTCCGCGCCCGCCGCGTCAGCCGCCGCGACCAAGATCACGGTGCGCGACCTGCACTTTCACTACGGCGATTTCCATGCGCTGAAAGGCATCGACATGGACGTGCCGGAGAAGCAGGTCACCTCGATCATCGGGCCGTCCGGTTGCGGCAAGTCCACCCTGCTGCGCATCTTCAACCGCATCTACGCGATCTATCCGAAGCTGCGCGCGGAAGGTTCGATCGAGCTCGACGGCGAAAACATCCTCGCGCCCGGCTACTCGCTGAACCGGTTGCGCAGCAAGGTCGGCATGGTGTTCCAGAAGCCGGTGCCGTTCCCGATGACGATCTTCGAGAACGTGGCCTACGGCATCCGCCACCACGAGAAGCTGTCCAGGCCGGACATGGAAAACCGCGTTGAGCAGGCGCTGCGCAGCGCCGCGCTATGGGACGAGGTGAAGGACAAGCTGAAACAGAATGCGCTGGGGCTTTCCGGCGGCCAGCAACAACGCCTGTGCATCGCCCGTGCGATCGCACTGAAGCCTGAAGTGCTGTTGCTGGACGAACCGACCTCCGCGCTCGATCCGATCGCCACCGGCCGTATCGAGCAGCTGGTGGAGGAGCTGAAAGGCGAATTCACCATCGTCATCGTCACCCACAACATGCAGCAGGCGGCGCGTTGCTCCGACCTCACCGCGTTCATGTACCTGGGCGAGCTGGTGGAATTCGGCCCGACGGAAAAGATTTTCACCAAGCCGGGCAAGAAGCAGACCGAGGATTACATCACCGGCAGGTTCGGCTGATAAAGCCCCTCTCCCGCTTTGCGGGAGAGGGGTTGGGGAGAGGGCCAGCGCAACCTGCAGCCCCGCGCTCCGCCCGCTCCCTCTCCCGCCCTTCGGGCACCCTCTCCCGCAAGCGGGAGAGGGAAAAAAACATACGAGGCAACCCATGAACACCGGCAAAGACCACATCATCAAGAGCTACGACGCGGAACTGGGTCGCCTCACCGGCGAGATCGTGCGCATGGGCGAACTGTCGGTGACGCAGCTGGAAGCGGCGATCGACGTACTGGAACGGCGCGACGAACGCGCCGCGCAACACGTGGTTGCCAATGACGAGGCGATCGACCAGCTCGAACAGGCCATCAGCCACGACGTGGTGCGCCTGCTGGCACTGCGCGCACCGATGGCCGGCGACCTGCGCAATGTGTTCGCGGCGCTGCGCATCGCCTCCGACATCGAGCGCATCGGCGACTACGCGGCGAACGTGGCGAAGCGATCCATCCCGCTGTCGATGGCGCCGCCCGTCGCTCCTACCCGCGGTCTGCGCCACCTGGCCGAGATGGCGGCCACCGCCACCCGTGACGTGCTGGCAGCCTATCGCGATGGCAACGTGGAGAGCGCCCATCGGGTGTGGAAAAACGACGTGGTGCTGGATGACGCCTACACCGGCTACTTCCGCGAATTGCTCACCTACATGATGGAAGACCCGCGCAACATCACGCCGTGCACGCACCTGTTGTTCATGGCCAAGAACATCGAGCGCATCGGCGACCATGCCACCAATATTGCCGAGAACACCTGGTTCCAGGTCACCGGCGAGACGCTGGACAGCCAGCGCAGCAAGCGCGATTTCACCGCCAGCCCGCAGCTGGACCGACTGGGCCCGCCGGCGGACAACAACAACTAATCGGCGTGCCCGCCGCGGTAGTTTTTCTCGCCGGCGGTAACGCGCAGATCGAGCCGGTTTTCCGGCGGCGCCAGCGGACAGGTGGCGAACGCGGTGAAGGCGCAGGGCGGGTTGTAGGCCTTGTTGAAATCGAGCGTGACCTTGCCGTCCTTCGGCGGGTCGATGTAGAGGAATCTCGCCGCCCCGTAGGTTTCGCGGCCACTGGTGCGGTCGGCGAACACCACGAAATACTGCGCGTCGCCCGGCACTTCGATCACCGGCAGGATCTCGAACGTCTTGCCGTCGCGGCTGAAGCGCGCCGTGCCGGGCACCGGGTATTTCTCGGTGGTGCCGATCACGGTACCCATCTCCAGCGTCTGGCCTGCGCTCGCCGGTACCCAGTCGGCTTCGATGCGCCACGCGGAGTCGATCGGAAAATAATCGATGCCGACAAAGTCGCGCCGCGTCGGCGCCTCGGTGTCCTTGATCCGCAGACCCTTGCGGCCCTCGCGATCGATCACCAGGAAGCTGACGGTGCCCATGCTCACCAGGGTGGGCGCGCCCTCGCCTGCCTGCACGTCGTCGACCAGGGTGGCCTCGCGCAGCGGCTTGCCATCGATCAACGCGCCGCTGTCGGCGGCAAGCGCCAGATGCACGCTGCCATCCGCGCGCAGGTTGACGACACCTAGATACGCGGGCATCGCGCTGACCACGATGTCGTTGTCGGCGGCGCTTCCGATACGGTTGTCGCCCGGCTGCAGCCACTCCAGCCCGATCAGGCTCAGCCAACCGGCCGGCGCGGTCAGCCGCGCCACGCGGTCGGCGCGCCATTGCTCCACGTCGCGGCGATGATCGGTGCTGTTGGCGTGCACGGCGGTGACTCCCAGGATGGCGGTGGCGGCGAAAAGCATGAAACGTTTCATCATTGATCCAGATGTCGGGCTCAACGCCCGCGCATGAATAGTTTGTCCAGCTCGGCCAGGCTCAGCTGGGTCCAGGTCGGGCGGCCGTGGTTGCATTGGCCGGAGCGCTCGGTGGCTTCCATCTCGCGCAGCAGCGCATTCATTTCGGGAAGCGTCAGCCGACGCCCGGCCCGTACGGAGCCGTGGCAGGCCATGGTCGAAAGCAGCTCGTTCTCCAGCTCCTGCAGGCGACGCGAACTGCCGTGCTGGGCCAGCTCCGACAGCACATCGCGGCTGAGCTGGCCCACGTCGGCGCCTTCCAGCAAGGCGGGGATGCGCCGCACCACGACGGTGGACGGACCGCTGCGCGACAGCTCAAGCCCCCACTCGGCCAGCGCGTCGGCATGTTCCTCGGCTGCCGCCGCTTCCTTCGCGCTGACCGCGATGGACAGCGGCACCAGCAGCATCTGCGAGCGCAGGTTGCTGCTGGCGCGGCCGGATTTCAGTTTCTCGTAGGTGATGCGCTCGTGCGCCGCGTGCATGTCGACCAGCACCAGGCCGTGCGCATTCTCGGCCAGCACGAAGATGCTTTTCAGCTGGGCGATGGCGAAACCCAGCGGCGGCGTCTCGCTGTCGTCGGCAGCGGGCATCGACGGGGCTGCTGGCATTGAGGGGCTTTCACCCAGCAAGGCGGCGTAGCCGGCCAGCGGTGCATCGCGCACGCCCAGGCTCAAACGGCTCTGGCTGAACTGGCCCGGCCACGCTGGCGTGCTGCCGGTGGATGGCGTGACCGGGCTGGCGTACCCCGTTGCGGTGGCCAGCTCGGGTTCGGCCGCGGGCAACGTCCCCAGCCCGGCACGGGTTTGCGCCAGCGCCTCGTGCAGCGTGCGGAACAGGAAATCGTGCACCAGCCGCTGCTCGCGAAAACGCACTTCGTGCTTGGCCGGGTGCACGTTCACATCCACGCCGGCGGGGTCGAGCTGCAGGTACAGCACGAACGCGGCATGCCGGCCGTGGAACAGCACGTCGGCATACGCCTGACGCACCGCGTGGGCCACGATGCGATCGCGCACCAGCCGCCCGTTGACGTAGAAATATTGCGAATCGGCCTGGGCGCGCGATGCCGTGGGCAGGCCGACCCAGCCGGACAGATGCAGCCCCGCCGCCGCATGGTCGATGCGCAGGCTTTGCGCGGGAAACTCCTCGCCCAGCACTTCGGCCACGCGTTGCAGCGCCGCGCGCTCGTCGCTGGCGGCTTTCCAGATGCGCACGGGCTTGCCGTTGTGACTGAGGCGAAATTCCACGCCATCGCGGGCCAGCGCCAGCGATTTCAGCAAGTCGTCGATATGGGCGAATTCGGTACGCTCGGCACGCATGAACTTGCGCCGCGCTGGCACGTTGTAGAACAGGTCGCGGATTTCGACGCTGGTGCCCTGCGGGTGTTGCGCCGGGCGCGCCGCCTGCAACTTCCCGCCATCGACCTCGATACGGAACGCCGCATCTTCACCGCTGGCGCGCGAGGTCAGCGCAAAGCGCGATACCGACGACACCGACGCCAGCGCCTCACCGCGGAAGCCCATGCTGGCCACGTGTTCCAGATCGTCGAAGCTGCCGATCTTGCTGGTGGCGTGCGACGCCACCGCCAGCGGCAATTCATCCACGGGGATGCCGCCACCATCGTCGCGTACGCGAATCAATCGCGCACCGCCGGCTTCGATATCCACCTCGATGCGGCGAGCGCCGGCATCAAGGCTGTTTTCCACCAGTTCCTTGACCACCGACGACGGCCGCTCGATGACCTCGCCAGCGGCGATCTGATTGATGAGTGCGGGGGGTAACAGGCGAATGGCAGTCATCCGCCAACTTTAGCAGCGAACAACGTCGCTGCCCGACCGTTCGGCCTTGCTGTCGTGCTTCAGCTGGTGGGAATGGCCAGCATCACGCCGGCGCGCACGGTGTCGCTGCTCATCTGGTTGGCGTTCTTGAGCGCGCTGACACTCACGCCGTACTGGCGCGCGATGCTGCCCAGGCTTTCGCCACGATTGACCTTGTGCAGATCGCGCACGCCCGCGTCGGCGCGCGTGGACGATGGCGTGGTCGACTTGCCGGTCGACGCCAACTGCACGCCACTGCGCTGCGCAGCCTGCGCCGCAAACCAGGTGCCCGGCGGCGGCGTGGATTCGAAATAGTTCTTTACCCCGCCCATCACGGCGGCCGCCAGCCGCTTCTGGTGTGCCGGGTCGCGCAGCTTGCGCTCTTCCTTCGGATTGCTGATGAACGCCGTCTCGACCAGGATCGACGGCACGTCGGGCGAGCGCAGCACCACGAAATTCGCTTTCTCCACATAACCGCGATGGGTCGGACCGAGCTGGGCCAGCGCCTTCAACACATTGCCGGCCACCACATCGCTGGCCTGCATCGCCCAGCCCTGTTGCAGGTCGAGCAGCACCTTGGCCAGGCCGTCGTCCTTGTCATCCAGCGTGGTGCCGCCGATGAGGTCGGCGCGGTTCTCGCGATCGGCCAGCCAGCGCGCAGCCTCGCTGGTCTTGCCTCGCGGCGACAACACCCACACCGACGAGCCCTTGGCGTCGTCACTGGTAAACGAATCGGCGTGGATGGAGACGAACAGGTCGGCGTTGTTCTCGCGCGCAATCTTGTAACGCTGTTTCAGCGGGATGTAGAAATCGCTGTTGCGGGTCAGCACGGCCTTCATGCCGGGCTGGCGGTTGATCATCGCAGCCAGGTCACGGGCCACCGCGAGGGTGACGTTCTTCTCCTGGGTGCCACCGGGGCCGTGGGCGCCGGAATCCTTGCCACCATGGCCGGCGTCGATCGCCACCACCACCGCGCGCTGGCCGTTCAGCAACGCGGCGGCCTGCTGGGTCGATGCGCGGCTGCTGTGCTCCGATGCGGCCTTGGGCGCAGCCGCCGTAGTGACGACGCGATCAGCCGTGGCGCTGTCGGGATAAAGGTCGAGCACCAGGCGGTAATTGTCGCCCTTGCGCGGTTCCAGCACGAAGCTCTTCAGGTGGCTGTCCGGATGAACCTTGGCGGTGAGCTGCAGGTTCTTGCCGATGCGGGCATGGCTCATGCCGCGCAGCAGACCTTGCGCGCCCGGATCGGAAAAGCTGCGGCTGAAGCCGCTGTCGGGCAAATCGACCAGGACCTCGCCACCCTTCTGGCGGATCTTGTAGTGCAGCGGCCCGGTCGCATCGATCACCACGCGGGTATATTCCGGGCCGGCCCAGACGCGAACACCTTCGAGATTAGCCGCGTGAACGGTACCTGTCGGCGCCACGGCGAGCGCCGCGACAACCATCGCGCCACGAAAAACGATGTTGTTCAGGTAACCGGCCATGGCCCGCATTGAAACGCACGCGCCTGCGGATTGCAAGAGGTTTTCCCTTGAATATCCATAACCTGCGGTTGCTTTGTCAGGGAATGTCCAGCTATCGGACGCAAGTGGCGCATTTCGCACGGATCGACCACCGCGGGCGCCCTGCATAATTTCGAACGAAAACGCGGGCTTAACGTAAACGGCGCCGCAGACGCTCGCCGCGAGCGGTGAAAACCTGCAACGCGGCGCGGCGCCCATCGCCGACGTAATCCATGTGCAGGGCCACATCCGCTGCCGGCAACGCGCCGGCACCGCGCTCGGGCCATTCCACCAGCACCAGCGCGGAAGGGTCGGCCAGCGCGTCCAGGCCCAGCCATTCCAGCTCGCCCGGATCGGCAATGCGGTAAAGATCCAGATGCCACGCCGGCATCGCCTGCGCGTGGTAACCCTCGATCAGGCTGTAGGTGGGACTCTTGATCCGCTCATCCACACCCAGGGCCGTCAACAGCGCCCGCGCGAAACTGGTCTTGCCGGCACCCAGCGGACCGTGCAGGTAGACCACCGCGCCTTCGTGGATCGCTTTTGCCACACGCGTGGCAAAGGCGATGGTGGCGGCTTCGTCGGGCAGGTTCCAGGCGTTCTCCGGCGAATCAACCATGGGAGGAAACCCCATCAGGCAGTGCGTTGCCCAGGATGCGCAACGGATCGAGCAGGTCGCTCGCCAACAGGCCACGCTCACCCTGACGTGCCGCGAGATCGCCGGCGCGCGCGTGCAAGCCCACGGCCAGGCAGGCCGCTTCCCACGGCTCACACCCTTGCGCCAGCATGGCGGCGACGACACCGGTGAGCAGGTCGCCCATGCCACCCGACGCCATGCCGGGGTTGCCCCACGGACAGACGTCCAGACGTCCATTTGCATCGGCGATCAAGCTGCCCGCACCCTTCAAAACCACCACCGCGCCATAGCGGCTGGCAAGCTTGCGCACGGCGGAAAAACGGTCGCGCTCAATGGCGCCGACGGTTACGCCAAGCAACCGCGCCGCCTCGCCGGGATGCGGCGTCATCACCGTGGGCGTAGTGAACACGCGTGGTTCGCGGGCCAACAGGTTCAGGCCGTCGGCATCGAGCACGGTCGGTTTGCCGACATCCAGCGCGGTCAGCCACAACGCGTGGCCCCACGCGCTCTTGCCCAGCCCCGGCCCCAGTGCCAGCACGCTGGCGCGTTCCAGCAGCGGTTCCAGCGTTTGCGGACCGTCGACGGCATGCACCATCAGTTCCGGCCGCGCCGCGTTCAGCGCAAACACGTGCTCGGCGCGCGTGGCGACGCTGACCAGGCCAGCGCCAGCGCGCAAGGCGGCCTCGCCTGCCAGCCGCGCGGCACCGGCCATGCCGTGATCGCCACCGATAATCAGCACATGGCCGTTGTCGCCCTTGTTCGCATGGCGCGCGCGCGGCGGCAACGCTTCGGCGGCAAGCAGTGAGGCATCCGGCTGAAGCGGTGAATAGACGTGGGCCGGCACGCCCAGCGTGGCCAGCTCCAGCGTGCCAACCTGATCGACGGCACGCCCGGTATGCAGCCCGCGCTTGTGCGCGATGAAGGTGACGGTGACATCCGCGCGGATCACCGCGCCGGGGCAATCGGCGCTGTCGGCGGACAGACCGGACGGCAGGTCGAGTGCCAGCACGGGCGTGGCACTGCCGTTGATCGCTTTAATGAGCGCCGCCTCCGCCGCAGCCGGTGCACGGTTGAAACCGATGCCGTACATCGCATCCACATGCACATCGACCTCAGGCAACGCCTCGCTGTCATCCCAAAGCCGCACGCTTCCGCCGGCGGCCTCCCACGCAGCGCGTGCCTGCGCCGCCTCGCCACGCGAGCTTTCGGTGAGCACCACCACCTCGACCTGCAACCCCGCCTCGCGCGCCAGCACGCCCAGCAGGAAACCGTCGCCGCCGTTGTTGCCGGGGCCGCAATGGATGGCGATCCGCGCCGCCTGCGGCCAGTGCCGGCGCAGGCTGTCGAGCGCGGCATGGGCCGCCCGCAACATCAGCTCGTGGTTGCTGACGGCCATGGCGTCCAGTGCGCCACGCTCCAGCGCGCGCACCTGGTCGACGGTGTAGAGGGCACGGTGCGGTGAGGTAGACATCGGCGAATTATAAGCCTGCGCACGATTTACAATGACCGGATGTCCGCCGCCGATGTCCCTTCCACCACCGACTTTGCCGCGCTGGCCCGCGACATCAAGCGCTGGGCGCGGGAGCTCGGGTTCGCCAACACCGGCATCAGCGGCGTCGACCTCGACGAGGACGAACAACACCTGCAGCGCTGGCTCGACGAGGGCCATCACGGCGAGATGGAGTACATGGCCCGCCACGGCAGCAAGCGCACGCGGCCGGCGGAGCTGGAGCCGGGCACGCAGCGGGTGATCTCGGTACGCATGGATTACATCCCGCCCGGCACCGCCAATGCGTGGGATGTGCTGGGCGATGCGCAGGCGGGCTACGTCTCGCGTTACGCACTGGGCCGCGATTACCACAAGCTGATGCGCGGGCGGCTGCAGAAGCTGGCCGAGCGCATCCAGGGCGTGGTCGGCGATTTCGGCTACCGGGCGTACGTGGATTCCGCGCCGGTGATGGAGAAGGCACTGGCACGCAACGCGGGGCTGGGCTGGATCGGCAAGCACACGGTGCTGATCAATCGCCGCGCCGGCTCGTATTTCTTCCTGGGTGAGCTGTTCACCGACCTGCCGTTGCCGGTCGACCCGCCGGCCAGCGCCCATTGCGGCAGCTGCACCCGCTGCATCGACGTTTGTCCGACCCAGGCGATCCTGGGGCCGTACCAGCTCGATGCGAAGCGCTGCATTTCCTACCTCACGATCGAGCTCAAGGGCAGCATCCCCGAGGATCTGCGCGCGCCGATGGGCAACCGCATCTTCGGCTGCGATGACTGCCAGCTCGTCTGCCCGTGGAACAAGTTTGCGCAGGAAACCAGCGAACCGGATTTCGCGCCGCGGCACAGCCTGGACGGTGCGAAGCTGGTGGAGCTGTTCGGCTGGACCGAACAGGAATTCCTCAAGCGCACCGAGGGCATGGCGATCCGCCGCACCGGTTACGAGGGCTGGCTGCGCAATATCGCGGTGGCGCTGGGCAACGCGCCCCGCTCAACCGAGGTTGTGGAGGCGCTGAATGCGCGGGCCGATCATCCTTCGCCGGTCGTGCGCGAGCATGTGGCCTGGGCGCTGGCGCGGCAGCGCGGGTAAAGTCACGCGCTGGTTCAGGAAACCTCGGCCATCTGCTTGGGAATGGCGCGATTGGTGTGGCTGATGCGGTTGTGCGCACCCACGTAGACCAGGGTCGGCTGGTACGTTTCCAGCTCCGCCTCGCTCAATTGCACGAAGGCCGCGATGATCACCAGATCACCCGCCTGCGCGCTGCGCGCTGCGCTGCCGTTGACCGAGATGATGCCCGAGCCCTCTTCTGCCCGCAGCGCATAGGTGACAAAGCGCTGGCCGCTGTTGACGTTCCAGGCGTGGATCTGCTCGTACTCGCGGATGCCCGAGGCATCCAGCAGCACGCCGTCGATCGCGATCGAACCCTCGTAGTGCAACTCGGCGTGGGTCACGGTGGCGCGATGGATCTTGGCCTTGAGCATGTTCAGTTGCATGACGTTCTGTTCCAGCAGGAGCTGCGTAAAGCGGCATTATACGGCCCGCGCGTCGCTGCGTCGCAACACGACGTCTGGCACGGGGCGTGTTTCGGGTATCAGTCGAGCAGCAGGTTGTCGATCAGGCGCGTGCTGCCCAGCCGTGCGGCCACCAGCGCCACCAGCCGCTCGCCGGCCTGGCCACTGGGTTCGGCCAGATTTTCCACGTCACGGATCACCACATAATCCGGCGCAAAACCGGCACGTACCAGGCGTGCATGCGCTGCCTGCTCCACCGCTTGCCATGCGTGGCCCGCGTCCAGCAACTCGCGCATCTGCAGCAGGGTGGAGTGGATGTACGGCGCGCGGCTCCGCTCCTCCGGCGACAGGTACTGGTTGCGTGAACTCAGCGCCAGGCCGTCGTCGGCGCGCAGGATCGGCGCGGACACCACTTTTATCGGCAGCGAAAGATCGCGCACCATGCGCTCGATCACCCTCAGCTGCTGGAAATCCTTCTGGCCGAACACCGCCAGATCCGGCTGCACCAGGTTGAACAGTTTGCACACCACCGTGGCCATGCCATCGAAATGGCCGGGGCGATGCGCGCCTTCCAGCATCGTGGTGATCTCGGGCACGCGCAGCAGCACGGTGCTGGCGGGGCCGAACGGATACAGCGTGGCCACTTCCGGCGCAAACAGCAGGTCGCATTCCTGCTCGGTCAGCGCGGCGCTGTCCTGCGCCAGGGTGCGCGGATAGCGCTCGAAATCCTCATTCGGCCCGAACTGGGTCGGGTTGACGAACACACTGGCCACCACCTTGTCGGCGCGGGCACGCGCCAGCCGGATCAGCGACTGATGCCCGGCGTGCAGGTTGCCCATGGTGGGCACGAAGCCCACCGTCTGGCCTTGTGAACGCCAACCACGGATGGTGGCACGGAGTGCAGCGGCGTCCTGGACGGTTTGCATGGGTCGGTTCCGTCAGTCAGCTGAAGCAATGCTCGGGGCCGGGAAAGGCACCACTGCGCACGTCGGCGGCATAGGCACTGATAGCCGCGCCCACGGAACCGCTGCCGGCCAGGAAATCCTTGCTGAATTTCGGTCGCTTGCCCGGCGTGATGCCCAGCATGTCGTGGATCACCAGCACCTGCCCGTCGCAATGCGGGCCGGCGCCGATGCCGACGACCGGAATCTGCAGCGCGCCGGTCACCCGCTCGCCCAGCGCGGTAGGCACGCCTTCGAGCACCAGCGAGGCGGCACCGGCGGCCTGCACGGCCAGGGCCTCGGCGAGGATGCGGTCGGCGGCGGCCTCGTCGCGGCCCTGGATGCGGAAGCCGCCGAATTTGTGCACCGACTGCGGGGTGAGGCCCAGGTGCGCACATACGGGAATCGCGCGCGCGGTCAGGGTTTCGATGATCTCCAGCACATGCGGCGCGGCGCCCTCGATCTTCACCATCGCGGCACCCGCCTCGCCCACCAGGCGCGCGGCGGCTTCCATGGCGTGCACAGTGTCGCGGTCGGCCATGAACGGCAGGTCGGCCACCAGCATGGTGGCGGACAGCCCGCGCGCCACGGCGCTCGTGTGGTAGACCATCTGGTCCAGCGTTACCGGCAAGGTGCTGCTGTGGCCTTGCACCACCATGCCCAGCGAATCGCCCACCAGCGCGATATCGACGCCGGCGTTTTCCAGGTGCCAGGCGAAACTGGTGTCGTAGGCGGTAAGCATCACGATGCGCTGGCCAGCCGCCTTCATGGCATGCAGACCCGGCACGGTGACCGGCTTGCGCGGCGGGGCTTCGGCATTCTGTACGTACACGGCACTTCCTGCGGCGGTCAAACGGCAATTATCCGGCGGATCGCGATCTTGCCTCAAGCCAGCGCTACGCAACCGTGAATATCGATCCGCGCCAACAGCTCCGCCACCGTCCCGGCTGGCAGTTGCAGCTCGGGCGCCACGTCGGCCAATGGCAGCAGCACGAAGGCGCGTTCGGCGATGCGTGGATGGGGCACGGTCAGCTGTGCGTCGTTGATGCGGACGCCATCCATGTACAGCAGATCGAGGTCCAGCGTGCGCGGGCCGTTGCGCTCAAGTCGAACGCGGCCGGCCTGCTGTTCGATCGCATGCAGGGCATCGAGCAAGGCATGGGGCGACAAGCCGGTATCGATGGCAACTACGGCGTTGATGAAGTCCGGCTGGTCGAGAACGCCCCACGGCGGCGTGCGATACAGCCGCGAGCGCTGCAGCACCCGGCTGTCCGGCAGCCGCTGCAGCGCATCCATCGCATCGAGCACCTGCTGGCGCGGATCGCCCAGGTTGCTGCCCAGGGCAATGAAAGCGCGGGTCACGCCGATCCTGCGTTACCCGATTTGCGCCGACGCCGCCGCGGACGCGGTGGTTTGCCGGCGGGAGCGGCGACCGGGTCGCTGGCCGCATTGCCACCGCCGACCGGCAAGGCCGCGGAGAGCACATCGGGAGGCAACTGCTGGGCGTGCGCCCACCACTGGCCCAGTTGCAGCGTCGCCGGCGATTCGTCCGCGCGCAGCAGCAGGAAATCGAACGCGGCACGGAAGCGCGGGTGCGCCATCAGGCGGAACACGCGCTTGCGCTGCACCTGTTCGAACCGCGGCTGCAACGACCAGATCTCCTCCATCGTGAAGGTGAACCGGCGCGGGATGGCCACGCGCTGGCACTGCTCGCCCACCACCTGTGCCGCCGCGCGCGCCCAGGCATCGGTGCGCTCCACACCGCGACCGATCAGCTGCTGCGCCACGTCGCGCACCTCGCCCCACAACAGCACCGCAAACAGGAACGCGGGCGTTACCGACTTGCCTTCGCGCACCCGCGCATCGGTGTTGGCCAGGCCGTGCTCGACCAGCGCGCGCAATGCGGCATCGCCACGCTTGAGCGCCCGGGCGGTGGCGGGAAACAGGAACTTCAGCAGGCCGCACTGTTCCAGCATGTGGAAACTCTTCAGCCCGTTTCCGCTCAGGAACATCTTCAGCGATTCGTCGAACAGGCGCGCTGGCGCGGCATCGCCCAGCAGCGGCCCCAGTGCTTCGAACGGCGCCATCGCCGGCGCGTCGATGTGCATGTCCAGCTTGGCCGCCAGTCGTGCCGCGCGCAGCATGCGTACCGGGTCTTCGCGATAGCGTGTTTCCGGATCGCCGATCAGGCGCAGCACGCGGTCGTGCAGATCCTGCATGCCGCCCACGTAATCGCGGACGGAGAAATCGCTGATGTCGTAATACATCGCGTTGACGCGGAAGTCGCGGCGGATCGCGTCCTCCTCGATCGTGCCCCAGATGTTGTCGCGCACGATGCGTCCGTCGACGATGCTGCGGTCGCCCTCGCAACCCTCCTCGCCCAGGCCCCGAAAAGTCGCAACCTCGATGATTTCCGGGCCGAACACCACATGCGCCAGGCGGAAGCGACGGCCGATCAGGCGGCAGTTGCGGAACAGGTGCTTCACCTCGTCCGGGGTGGCGCTGGTGGCCACGTCGAAGTCCTTCGGCGCCAGGCCCAGCAGCAGATCGCGCACGGCACCGCCGACCAGGTAGGCGGTGTAGCCGGCTTCATTCAGGCGATACAGCACGCGCAGCGCCGCCTTGCTGATGTTCTTGCGCGAGATGATGTGCTGATCGCGCGGGATGATCTTCAGCGCGGATGGGGCGTTGGTTCTTGAGTCGAGGTTCAAGCGGTCAGAATCCTTCCAGGTGCATGGCACCCATGACTATAACAATCAGGGCGCTCGATACCGCCGATGCGCCGCCGATGCATTGGACGCCTGATTGCCCACGGCAACCAGCGTGTTTGCGGCGGCGTGGACGAATGACCGGTTGCGAGGCATTGCCGCCCGAAACAATTTCGCTATACTAGCGCGCCTCGCAAGAGAACGCTCCCTTCGTCTAGTGGCCCAGGACACTGCCCTCTCAAGGCGGGAACACGAGTTCGAACCTCGTAGGGAGCACCACTTCGCTTTTGCAATCCTCCGTGATTGCTGTTGTCTGGAGAGGATGCCGACAACTGGACCAACGTGACGTTGGCTGGACCAGAAGCGGTCATCCATGACCGCACTCTTCACAAGAGCGCTCGATCGACACACTCGTTCGAGCGCCGTTCCATTCAAAGCAGACCCGCGTTCATGACTTTCGTCGTCGTCGACAACTGCATCAAGTGCAAGTACACCGATTGCGTTGAAGTCTGCCCGGTCGATGCCTTCCGCGAAGGCCCCAATTTTCTCGCCATCGATCCCGACGACTGCATCGACTGCACGTTGTGCGAACCCGAGTGCCCGGCCAACGCGATCTATCCCGAAGACGACGTGCCAGCCGGCCAGGAAGCGTTCGTGGCGCTCAACGCCGAACTGGCCCGCGACTGGCCAGTGATCACCGAGCGCAAGGATGCCCCCGCCGACGCCAGCGAGTGGGACGGCAAGCCGGGCAAGCTGCCGCTGCTGCAGCGTTGAGCAAACCCCATCCATGAAAAAAGCCGCCCGAGGGCGGCTTTTTTTGTGGCGCCTGGCCGGGTTTAGTCCGTCAGCTTCGCTTTCAGCGAATCGATGATCTTGCCCACGGCGTTGACGCCACCCTTGGCGCGAACCTCGCTGCCATAGGTACCGCTGTCACCCACGGTGACCACGACCTGCTGCGCCGCCCCGCCCGATGCGGTGGCATCGCTGCGCTTTTCGCGGTGGAACATGCGGCCGAAGAAGCCCCGCTTCTTCGCGGCACCGGCAACGGCAACCGTGTAGCTGTGCGCGGCATCATCGTGGCTGAGCACCTTGCCCACCTTGCCGTCCTGCAGTGCCTGCCCGACCCGTTGATAGACCGTATCGATCGGGCCGGACGTGATGAAACCGTCGGAAATCTCGCCGGCGGTGGGGCCGACGGAGGCCCTGGCGCCATTGGCGGTCGGCTGGTTGGCACCGGGCGGCGGAATGTTCAGCGCCGCGGTAGCCGATGGCGTGTCCAGGTTCGGCGGAATCTCCAGCGGCGATTCCTGCACGGCGGTCTCCCATGCCTTGTGCGAGCGGAACATGCCGCAACCGGCAAGCAGCAAACCGCAGAGGGCAAGCGCGGGCACGGTGACGAGGAGCGAGGTTTTCTTCATGTAATGGGATTCCGTGGAAGGATCGGGCCGCCGCAACGCCGCAGCGCTTCAGGCAGCAGTGGCCAAGGATGCCAGACTGGACAGTGCTTGGCGCAGTCGGACACGTTCCGGGCCTTCATTCAATTCAACAAGCGGCAACCGCGGCAACGCCAGACCAAGCCCCAGCTCGGGCAACCCCGCCTTCACCGCGATCGGATTCGGCGCGCAATTGAGCGCCTTCAACAACGGCTCCAACGCGGCGAAGCAACGCGCCGTCGCCTCCCTGTCGCCACCGACCGCCGCGTCGCAAAGTGCACGGAACGCCTTGGGCACCAGGTTGGCCACCACCGAGACGGTACCGTTTGCGCCGGCGAGCATGGCGTCGGTGGCGGTAGCGTCGTCACCGGACAGGTAGACGAAATTCTCGCCCGCAAGTTCCGCAAGCGCGCGAATGCGCTCCGCATCGCCGCGGGCTTCCTTGATGCCGATGATGGACGGATGGTCGCGCAGACGGGCGACGGTTTCCGGCAGCATGTCGCACGCCGTGCGGATGGACACGTTGTATAGCAGCAGCGGCAGGCCGCCGTGGTCGGCCACTTCCAGGAAATGGCGGCGCATGCCTTCCTGGGTCGGACGCACGTAGTAAGGCACCACCACCAGCGCCGCATCGGCGCCAAGCGCTTGCGCGCGTCGGGTTGCTTCCACCGTCTTGGCCGTGCCCGCCTCACCGGTGCCGGCGATCACCGGCACCCGGCCGTTCACATGACGAACGGCGAACGTCAGCAGGCGGTCGAACTCTTCGGGCTCCAGCATGTGCGCTTCGCCGGTGGAACCGGCCACCACCACGCCTTGCGTGCCACCCTCGAGTTGATAGTCGAGCAGGCGGCCGAACGCCGGCAGATCGAGCCCGCCATCAGCAGTAAACGGGGTGACCAACGCACAGATGCTTCCACGAATGTTCAAGACACGTCCCGCCCGGCAATCAGCCGTCTATGTTACTTGCGGGCTCGCCAGACGGGCAAGTAAGCTCGAACGGAGTCATTCCGCACCATGCGGACTTCCCACGGGCAAACCTCTTGAAATCTTCTTCCGCTTCCTCCGTCCGCGCGGGCGCCGACGAGCAACTGCTGATCCAGGTACTGACGCCGGCACTGCAATCGCCCCTGCTGACGCTGGCACGACGCATCGCCGATGCCGGCTGCAACCTGGCCGAGGCGCGGGTCGCCACGATCGGCACGGAAATCTCGCTGATGCTGCTTGCCACCGGCGCCTGGGATGCGCTGGCCAAGCTGGAATCGGCGCTGACCAAGCTGGCCCGCGACGAGAGCCTGCGGCTGGTGCACTACCGCACCCGACCGCGCGAAAACAGCTCGCATCTGCTGCCGTATCTGGTCGAAGTGGTGGCGGCCGACCGCCCCGGCATCGTGGCGCGCATCGTGGAATTTTTCAGCCAGCATGAGATCAGCGTGGAGCAGCTGAACTCCACCCACTACCAGGCCATGCAAACCGGCGCGGAAATGTTCCAGGCCCAGTTCACCATCGGCATCCCTTCGGAAATCCACATCGCCGCGCTGCGCGACGACTTTCTCGAACTGTGCGACGGGCTGAACCTGGACGCGATCATGGACCCGGTGAAATTCTGAGAGGTTGTGATTTTTCAACCTCTCAGCCCGGCCATGGTGAGGGCATGGATGCCCGAGTTGAGGCAATGCATGGAGCAGTTGCCCTATGCCCGAGTTGAGGCAACGCAGGAGCGGTTGCCCGGTGGCCGGACAAGCGCCGAGCATCGCGCGAACCATCCACGCTGGCAAGGTCTGTCATCCGCCGTACGGCAAGCGCTAGTCTTGGGCCATGCGGCCTCCGCCGCGATGGAGTGTCCATGCCCGAAATCGGCAAGAAAGTCCCACCGCTCACCGGGCCTACCGGCACCGGCGAGCCACTGAAACTGGCCAGCCTCAAGGGCCAGTGGGTCGTCCTCTACTTCTACCCCAAGGACAGCACTCCCGGCTGCACCACCGAGGCGCAGGATTTCCGCGACCTCCACCCGCAATTCCGCCAGCGCGGCGCGCAGATCGTCGGCGTGTCGCGTGATGCCGTCGCCTCGCACGCCCGGTTTGCGGAAAAGCAGGCGCTGCCGTTCCCGCTGGTATCCGACCCCGACGAAACCTGGTGCAAGGCGTTCGACGTGATCCACGAGAAGGTGCTGTACGGCAAGCGCCACATGGGCGTGGTACGCAGCACGTTCCTGATCGACCCCGACGGCAAACTGTCACGGGAATGGCGCAAGGTGAAAGTCGCCGGCCACGCGCAGGAAGTGCTCGACGCCATCCCGGCCGCGTGAGCGCGCACCTCGCATCGCTTTTTCGGGCGTGGCACGCCACGCCTCTCCGCCCGCGACCGCAGCATCGCGATCCCTCCCCCACCACCCGCGAGGATTCTTCCGCATGACCGGAAGCAAGCGCATCTACGCTCTGGACACCAACGTTCTGCTGCATGACCCGACCTCGCTGTTCCATTTCGAGGAACACGACGTCTTCATCCCGATGACCGTGCTGGAGGAACTGGACGAGAAGAAGAAGGGCGCGTCCGAAGTGTCGCGCAATGGCCGTCAGGTCAGCCGCTTCCTCAATGAGCTGATCGAGCGCGGCAAGCAACATGACCTGGCCGATGGGCTGGAACTGACCAACCCCGCCGGCATCAAGCTGAAGCGCGGATCGGCCGTGGGCCGGCTGTATTTCCAGCAGCGCGTCAGCAACGGCCACGGCAAGGCCGACAACCAGATCCTGGCCGCGGTGATCGAGCTGCGCGAGCAGCATCCCGACCGCACCGTGATCCTGGTGACCAAGGACATCAACCTGCGGATCAAGGCCAGCATCCAGGGCATCACCGCGGAGGATTACGAGAACGATCGCGCGCTGGACGATTTCTCGCTGCTCTACAACGGTGTGGAGGCGTTGCCGGAAGACTTCTGGGAGCAGCATCCGGAAGTGGAATCGTGGACCGAGCGCGGACGCACCTACTACCGACTCGACCGCCACGAAAGCGAGGAGTGGTACCCCAACGAATGCCTGTACATGCCGGGCGAAGGCGGCATCGAGCTACGCGTACTGGAAGTCGGCGAGGACACCGCCACGCTGGTGTTGCTGGATGACCACTCGCATGCCAACCACCACGTATGGGGCATTGGCGCGCGCAACCGCGAGCAGAACTTCGCGCTCAACGCGCTGATGGACCCGGACATCGATTTCGTCACCCTGCTGGGCAACGCCGGTACCGGCAAGACCCTGCTGGCGCTGGCCGCCGGCCTGGCCCAGGTGATGGACCAGCAGCGCTACCGCGAGATCATCATGACCCGCGCCACCGTCTCGGTGGGCGAGGACATCGGCTTCCTGCCCGGCACCGAGGAGGAAAAGATGACGCCCTGGATGGGCGCGCTCACCGACAACCTGGAAGTGCTGGCCAACCCGGAAGATGGCGGCAGCTGGGGCCGCCAGGCCACCAACGACCTGCTCGCCTCGCGCATCAAGATCCGCTCGCTCAACTTCATGCGCGGGCGCACCTTCCTGTCGCGCTACCTGATCATCGACGAGGCACAAAACCTCACCCCGAAGCAGATGAAAACCCTGATCACCCGCGCCGGCCCCGGCACCAAGATCGTCTGCCTGGGCAACGTCGAGCAGATCGACACGCCCTACCTCACTGAAACCACCTCCGGCCTCACGTACGCGGTGGACCGCTTCAAGCAATGGGAGCATTCGGCGCACATCACCTTGCGGCGCGGCGAGCGTTCGCGGTTGGCGGATTTCGCGGCGGAGACGCTGTAGGCCGGGATTGGGGATCGGGGATCCGGAAAAGGAAGTCCGGGTCGGCGATCGCGTCGCCCATGGAGTCGGCAGTCAGCGCCTCTTCGCCATTAGCCTTGACGCACTCTTTCAGGGTGGCCGTGTAGGCAGGCGCCCCTGCTGGCGCACTTCACCCGCCAGGTCCCGGTAAAGATCGGGGCGGACCTTGCGCACCTGGTGCAAGGTCCCATGGGCAGCAATCGCCATCAGCAGTGCATCGGATTCCGCGCTGAGCATGAGCGTCCCGTCGCGGAGCGTTACGCCTTGGAAGTCGAAGACCTCGGAGGTTCGATTCTCGAAGACGACGGGACGCCCGCCGAAGACTCGCCCGAGTTGATCCAGCGCTCGAGAAAGGGCGTCAGGCAGAGAAGCTGCGGGTGTGAGCTCGACCGGCTTTCCGAGGTGGGTGCCAGGTCGGCCGGAGAGCTTTTGGATTCTTTCGGTGTCGCCATCGGCCTGCTCCGCATTCGGGTGGTCGGAGTTTAGCCGGGCGATCTGCTCGCTGCGCGGCGCATGAAAGCCACGCTTCGTCCCTGAATCCTGCGGTTGACTCGCGCGACTGAACACCGCGCGGGGAATCGGGTGGCGTCGAGCCGGGGCCCGGCAAACGCGTAGAATGGCAGGCTCCGAAATCCCTGCCACGGCTGCTCGCGTTGCCATGATCCTTACGCCCCGTCTCATTCTGCTCGCCATCTTCGTTTTCTTTGCGCTGTGCGTGCTGCTGGTGCACCTGCGCGGGCGCGTGCGGCTGCGCTTCGATCGTCAGCTGGTGGACCATTCGGCGGTGTTCGCGCCGTACAACCTGCTGATGTACGCGTTCTCCGCGGTGCCGGCAAAACCCATCCTGGATCGCCGCGGCTTTCCGGAGCTGGATCTGCTGCAGGCCAACTGGCAGACCATCCGTGACGAGGCGCTGCATCTGACCGACGCCGGCCATATCCGCGGCACCACGGCCAACAACGACGCCAGCTTCAACAGCTTCATCAAGCAGGGCTGGAAGCGTTTCTACCTGAAGTGGTACGGCGAGCCGCTGGCCTCGGCCCAGGCGCTGTGCCCCAAGACGGTGGAACTGCTCAACGCCATCCCCGGCATCAAGGCGGCGATGTTCGCCACGCTGGCACCCAACAGCAAACTCAACCCGCACCGTGATCCGTTCGCCGGCTCGCTGCGCTATCACCTCGGCCTGATCACGCCCAACTCGCGTGACTGCCGCATCTTCGTCGACGGCGAGGAACACGCCTGGGGCGACGGCAAGGACGTGGTGTTCGACGAGACCTTCGTGCACTGGGTGGAAAACAAGACCGACCAGACCCGGGTCATCCTGTTTGCCGATGTCGAACGCCCGCTGCGCACGCGCTGGATGAGCGCGATCAACCATCGCGTCGGAGCATTCATGGGCAAGATCACCGCCTCACCCAACAGCGACACGGGCGCCGAGAAAACCGGCTTCGTGAACCGCCTGTATGCGCTCAGCCAGCGCAAAGGCGCCACCCACCGCTGGAAGACGGAGTTCAAACGCCGCCACCGGAAACTGTACAAGGCTGCCAAGTACGTCGGCATCCTGTTCCTGATGTGGCTGATCTTCCTGGCGCCGTGGCCGCTGTTTCACTGATTCCGTCACACGACGCGGCCGTCGCGCGTCCTTGATGTTTTGACGGAGAAACCCTTTGGACACGCAAACCGCGCTGTTCCAGCAACATCGATCCCGCCTGTTCGGGCTGGCCTACCGCATGCTCGGCACGCCGGCCGACGCCGAAGACGTGCTGCACGATGCCTGGCTGCGCTGGGATGCGCAGGACGTCGATGCGCTGGATGACGCCGAAGCCTGGCTGGTGACCGTGACGACCCGGTTGGCGCTGGATCGCCTGCGTCGGGCCAAGACCGAGCGTGCGCACTACCCCGGCCCATGGCTGCCCGAACCGCTGCTGGCCGACGCCGACCAGCCCGAGGCGCGGCTGGAGCGCGCCGAAAGCCTCACCCTGAGCTTCCTGGTGCTGCTGGAGCGGCTCAGCGCCGACGAGCGCGCCGCATTCCTGTTGCGCGAGATCTTCGATTACAGCCACGCCGAAACCGCGGCCATGCTGGACATCAGCGAGGATGCCTGCCGCCAGCGCGTGCATCGGGCCAAGCAACGCCTGCGCGATGAACGTCCGCGCCAGGGCGCACCCGACCACCATCGCCAGCATCGTTTGCTGGAGCGTTTCGCCGAGGCCCTGCGCACACCGGACATGGACACCTTGCGCGCGCTGTTCGCCGAGGACGCCGTGCACATCTCCGATGGCGGCGGCCTGGTCACCGCCACGCTGCGTCCGCTGCACGGGGCCGAACGGCTGGCTCGCCTGTATCTGCAGATCGCACTGCATCAGCAGGCCGATGGCGTGTGTCATGAAATCCATACGCTCAACGGTGCGCCCGCCTTGCTCAGCTGGCACGACGGCAATCTGATCAGCGCCAGCTGGATCGACGACGACGGCACCGGCATCAGCGCCATCCACGCCTTGCGCCACCCCGGAAAACTGGCCCGGCTGGCAGCTGTCACAAAATCGAAAGGTTCTGCGTCCTTGCATTGAACGGCCACCTCGGCCGCATCCACCACCAAGGAGTTCCCCATGTCATCGCGTCAATCCTCCGCCCCCACCGGCGACGCCATCAAGCCGCTGCTCGCCCTGGTCAAATACCTGCAAACCGGCAGCATCGAACGCCCCCTGATCGAACTGGTACTGATGCGCGCCTCGCAGCTCAACGGCTGCGCCTACTGCCTGGACATGCACAGCAAGGATGCCCGCGCCGCCGGCGAAACCGAGCAGCGTCTGTACGTGTTGCAGGCGTGGCGCGAAGCGCCGTTCTACAGCGACCGCGAGCGCGCCGCACTGGCCTGGTGCGAGGCGGTCACCCGGCTCGACCCCATCCACGGCGTACCCGACGAGGTCTACGAGCAGGCCCGCGCGCAGTTCAGCGAGAAGGAACTGGGCGACCTGAACATGGCGGTGATCCTGATCAACGCCTGGAACCGCATCGCGATCCCGTTCCAGAGCATGCCGGGTTCGTACCAGCCGCCCAAGCACTGAGGCCCTGCCACGAAAAAAGCCCAGGCAGTTCCTTCCCCCGTTGACGGGGACAAGATGGCAGGACTGCCATCTTGAGCAGCGAAGCTGCCCGAAGGGCGGATGCCATGCCATGGAAGGCATTCGTTCAAGGTGCCCGGAGGGCGGAAGGGGGAGCGCGGCAAAGCCGCGCTGGCTTTCCAGGCCGCCAAAAAAAGCGCCCCCATCAGCCCTTCGGGCAGCTTCCCCCGCTGCGCGGGGGAAGCAAGAACGGGATTTCCAGAAAATCCTCAGCCCTTGATGCGCTTCACCAGGGCATCGGCGAAGCTGTCGGTGCTGCCCTTGCCGCCGATATCGGGCGTCACGCTGTCGCGGTCGTTCGTCATGGTGTCGCGGATCGCCTGGCGCAGCTGGTCGCCCTTGGCCACCATGTCCAGGTAATCGAGCATGTCGGCGGCGGCCAGCAGCAGCGCGCAGGGGTTGGCGATGCCCTTGCCGGCGATGTCCGGCGCCGAGCCGTGCACGGCTTCGAAGATCGCCGCGTGCTCGCCGATGTTGTCGCCCGGCGCCAAACCCAGGCCGCCGACCAGGCCGGCACACAGGTCGGACAGGATGTCGCCGAACAGGTTGGTGGTGACAATGACGTCGAACTGCTCGGGACGCATCACCAGCTGCATGCAGGTGTTGTCCACGATCATCTCGTTGAACTCGATCTGCGGGTATTCCTTGGCGATCTCGCGCGCCACGTTGAGGAACAGGCCCGAGCTGGTCTTCAGGATGTTCGCCTTGTGCACCGCGGTGACTTTCTTGCGACCCTTCTTCACCGCCAGTTCGAACGCGTAGCGCACGATGCGGCTGCTGCCCTTGCGGGTGTTGCGCGCCACCGACTCGGCGATTTCGCCATCTTCGGACAGCGTCTGCCCTTCGGAGCGGTACGCGCCCTCGGTGTTCTCGCGCACGGTGATGATGTCGATGTTCTCGTAGCGCGACTTGGTGCCGGGGAAGCTCACCGCCGGGCGCACGTTCGCGTACAGGTCGAAATGGCGGCGCAGGGTCACGTTGACCGAGGTGAAGCCGCCGCCGATCGGCGTGGTCAGCGGGCCTTTCAACGCGACCTTGTGCTCGGCGATCTTGTCCAGCGTGGCCTTGGGCAGCAGGTCGCCGTGCTTGTCCAGCGCCACCATGCCGGCGTCGACGAAGTCGTACTTCAGGCCGCAGTCCAGCGCGTCGAGCACGCGCAAGGTGGCGGTCATGATCTCGGGGCCGATGCCGTCGCCCGGGATCACCGCGATTGTGTTGCTCATGGGGGAAACTCCTTCGAATGGGGATACGCGACATCCGGACCGAACCTCGCGCGAAACCCATCAATTATCGCTGATAGGAGTGGCCGCCACCAGCGCGAAGCGGGCGCAGCGCCTTGAAAATACTCGCACGCAGCGTTGCATGATCCCGCAGGGTCAGGCGTGGTCGGGGCAACCCGCGGCGCCCGTGTCGGCGCTGCCCTGCTCCAGCTGGTCGAGCAGATCCACGGCCCGGCGCAGGTGCGGGATCACGATCGACCCGCCCACCACGAGGCCCACGCTGAACACCTCGAAAAACGCATCGCGCTCCACGCCGGCTTCCTTGCACTGGGCCACGTGGTAGCTGATGCAGTCATCGCAACGCAGTACCAGCGAGGCGACCAGGCCCAGCATCTCCTTGGTCTTCACGTCCAGCGCGCCGGCCTTGTAGGTTTGCGTGTCCAGCGCGAAGAAGCGCCGCACGACCTGGTTGTCCTCAGCCAGGATGCGCTCGTTCATGCGCTGGCGGAAGGCGGTGAACTCGGCCAGTCGATCGTCGCTCACGCGGCGTCACCGAGCAGTTGCGCCAGCTTGCCGCTGCGGTCGGCGGCGACAAGGTCGTCGAAGCCGCCCACGTGCTGGTCGTTGATGAAAATCTGCGGCACGGTACGGCGCCCGCCGCTGCGCTGGAGCATCGCGTCGCGCTGCACCGGGTCGGTGTCGATGCGCACTTCCTGCCACTCCAGCCCTTTCGACTTGAGCAGGTTCTTGGCGCCCACGCAGTAAGGGCAGACGGCAGTGGAGTAGATCTCGATCTTCGGCATTACGGCGCTCCAGGGGACGGTCAAAATGGTTCAGCCCACACATGCGTCCACGCCGAAGCCAAATCAAGCATGTACAGGGTGGCCGCGCGGCGCGAACCGCGCCCTCACCAAGTGGTCTGAATGATATTGTCGACCCCTCATGACCATGCCAGCACACCGCCGCGCTCCACGCCTCCTGTCCGCCTTGACTCGCGCCTTGCTGTGCGCGGGTTTGCTTGCGCCGGTGGCGATGGCGCAGGACAACGTTCGCCTGCCAGATCTGGGCAGTTCGGCGAATGCACTGATTTCGAAGCAGGAAGCGCAGGCCTACGGCGCCTCCATGCTGCGCCAGATGCGCGCGCTGGACATGGTGGTCGACGACCCGCTGGTGGACGATTACATCAACGACCTGGGCTTCCGGCTGGTTGCCGCCAGTGCCAAGCCGGACGAGCATTTTTCGTTCTTCGTGGTGAAGGACCCGGAGATCAACGCCTTCGCGGCGCCGGGCGGCTACGTGGCGGTGAACGCAGGCCTGGTGGCGATCACCCGCAACGAAAGCGAGCTGGCCGGCGTCATCGCGCACGAGATCGGCCACATCACGCAGAACCATCTGGAACGGGCCTTCGAGGCATCGCGCAAGGATGCCCCGCTGATGGCGCTGGTGTTGCTGGGCGCGCTTGCCGCGGGCGCCGCCAACAATGCCGGCGACGCGCCGATGGCGGTGCTGGCCGGCGGCCAGGGGCTGATCGCGCAACGGTCGATCAACTTCACCCGCAAGGATGAGGTCGAGGCCGACCGCACCGGCATCCAGACCCTGGCCAATGCGGGTTTCGACCCGCGCGGCATGGCCGGCTTCTTCTCGCACATGCAGGACGTGCTCAGCGCCAACACAGGCGGCATGGGCAATACACCCAGCATGCTGCAGGATCACCCGGTGACCTCGGCCCGCATCAGCGACGCCAAGTCGCGCGCCGGCGGCCTGATCGCCGCACAGAAGCTGCGGCCGAGCGGCAGCACCCTGGTCAAGAGCCAGTGGGAAAGCACCACCGCGCCGATCCCGTTCGTGCACGATGTCACCACCTTGTTCAGCCCCTCGGCGCAGCAGCGTGGCGAGACGTATGCGCTGATGCGCGAGCGCCTGCGCGTGCTGACTGGCGACGCCTCCAAGGAAGCGCTGCGCTACCGCTCGAATTTCGACAAGCGCGGCTTCGACACGCTCGCCACGCGCTATGGCTACGCGCTGGCGCTCACCCGCAGTGGTGATGGCACGCAGGCCATCGCGCAGTTGCAGCCGTTGATCGAAAAGCAGCCGGAGAACCTCATCCTGCAACTGGCGATGGCGGACGCCCGTTTCCAGGCCGGCCAGCGCGCCGCCGCGCTGGCCCTCTACGAAAAGCTCAACCTGCACTCGCCACGCAATCGCGCGGTGGCACTGGCGTACGCCCAGGCACTCACCACCGGTGGCGCGCCCGCACAGGCGGCGACCGCCGCGGAACTGTTGCGACCCCTGCTGAGCAATGCGGTGGAGCCACAGCTCTACACCGCCTACGCCCGCGCCTGTGAGAAAGCCGGCGACACCGAGCGCGCAGGCGAAGCATTCGCGGATGCCAGCTACTACTCGGGCCGCCCTTTCGACGCGATGGAACAACTCAAGCGCCTGCTCAAGCGCGACGACCTGGACTACTACGCCCGCGTCCGCATCCAGGCCCGCATCGCCGAACTCACGCCGCTGGTGCTGGAACTGCACAAGCGCAAGATCCAGACGGCGGATCGGCCTGATGGCGGCCAATAAGCGGGCGGAAAACTTTTCGAACCAGCCTGCACAACGCGAACTGAGCCCGAAGGCACCGTAACCCCCTCTCCCCTGCGGGGGAGAGGGTTGGGGAGAGGGGGCTGGTGCTCGCGGGAAAGACCTGTACTGCAGCTTTTCGGCGTCTTGGGGGCAACTTCGCTGCGGCTTCCCCGCAGCGTGTCCCCCTCTCCCTGCCCTCTCCCCGCAGGGGAGAGGGGATTACGGCATCTTTCGGTGCTGAGGCGTAGCGTTTGCGGTCTTTGTTTGGCTTGCATCGCCACACCGGGGAGCCCGAAGGTACAACGCTGAAGTGCGGTGATTGCGGCAGCCCGCAACATTCACGCGCCTGTTGTCATCCCCACGTAACATTCATCCCCTGAAATATCCCCGTCACAAGCCAACGGCAGAACCGTGCACAAACGTATTCTCATCGTCGAGGATGAAGCATCCATTCGTGACATGGTGGCCTTTGCCCTGCGCAAGGCCGGCATGGACCCGGCCATGGCTGGCGACGCGCGCGAGGCGCAACTGGCCATCGCCGAACGGGTGCCCGACCTGATCCTGCTGGACTGGATGCTGCCAGGAACCAGCGGGCTGGAACTGGCGCGGCGTTGGCGCAAGGAAGAGTTGAGCCGCGAGATACCGATCATCATGCTCACCGCGCGCGGCGAGGAAGTGGATCGCGTCAACGGGCTCGAGGCCGGCGTGGATGATTACGTGGTCAAGCCGTTTTCCACCCGCGAGCTGATCGCCCGCATCAAGGCGGTGCTGCGCCGCAGCCATGGCGATGATGGCGACGGCATGCTGGAAGGCGGCGGCCTGCGCATCGATGGCCCCGCCCACCGCGTGTTTGCCGGTGACGAACCGGTGCCCATCGGCCCCACCGAATACCGCCTGCTGCATTTCTTCATGACCCACGCCGAACGCGTCTACTCGCGCGCGCAGTTGCTGGATCACGTGTGGGGCGGCAGCGTCTACGTGGAGGAGCGCACGGTCGACGTACACATCCGCCGCCTGCGCAAGACGCTGGAGCCGTGGAAGCTCGACGACCTGGTGCAGACCGTGCGTGGCAGCGGCTATCGTTTCTCCACCCGCGCCTGATGCACTCTTCCGCACCACCGGACTGAAACGCCCGATGCCTTCCACGAAACCGTTCTGGCAATTGCCTGCCCTGCTCCTCGCCGGCCTTGTTGCGGGCGCATTGGTCGGTTGGCTGGCGGGCGGGCGCGTCATGACCGGCATCGCCCTGGTCGCGATCGCTGAAATCCTGGTGTTGCTGATCTACATCCGTCGCTCGACACAAACGACAACCACCGTCGACGTATCCGCGCCGCGCAAGTCGCGCCTGCTGGCCAGCCATCTGCGCGACCTGCATGCCACCGCCCGCCAGTGGCCCGACGCAGTGGTGATACTGGACAAGGATCAGCGCATCCGCTGGTTCAACCGGGCCGCGGAAACACTGCTGGGGCTGCACCGCCCGACCGACCGCGCCGTGCGCTGGCCCGAGCGCATGGCCGGCACCAAGCTGGCCGCATGCCTGGATCCAGGCAGCAGTGGACTGCCGTACGAAGTCACCGCGCCCGGCCAACCCGAAAGTCAGCTCAGCGTCGACCTGCTGCCGTTTGGCGATCAGCAGCAACTGTTGTTGGCGCGCGACGTCAGCCACATCAGCCGGCTCGAACAGATCCGCCGCGATTTCGTGGCCAATGTGTCGCACGAATTGCGCACGCCGCTGACGGTGATCCACGGCTACCTCGAACTGCTCGATCCCGAGGATGTGCCCGAACTGGCACCGGTGCTGACCGAGATGCGCTCGCAGTCCCGGCGCATGGGCCAGATCGTGGAAGACCTGCTCACCCTGTCACGGCTGGAAACCCAGCACGAGGTCACCGACGAACGCGTGCCGATGGCCGCGCTGCTGGCGATCGTGCACAAGGAGGCGCTGGCGCTGAGCCAGGGGCGACACCAGATCGCGCTGGAATCCACCGCGGGAATGGACCTGCTCGGTTCGCCACGCGACCTGCATAGCGCGCTGTCCAACCTGGTCAGCAACGCGGTGCGCTACACGCCGAAGGGCGGCAGCATCACGATCCGCTGGCAGCGCACGCCCGAGGGCGCGGTTTATTCGGTCAGCGACACCGGCTTCGGCATTCCCGCCGCGCACCTGGCGCGCCTCACCGAACGTTTCTACCGGGTGTCGTCCAGCCGCTCGCGCGAAAGCGGCGGCACCGGCCTGGGCCTGTCCATCGTCAAGCACGTGCTGAACCTGCACCAGGCGCGATTGCAGATCGACAGCAAGCCCGGCGTCGGCTCCACCTTCGTCTGCCATTTCGGACGCGCCCGCCTGTTGCCGCCGGATCACGCTTGATGCCACGTGGCGCGCCTGTGCGGAAGCCCGCGCGAGCGTAATTCGCCGCCCGGATGTGCCGGGCCGGTACATGGGCCAGAATGCACGTATGCCCGATCAAACTCCCCCTGTTCCCGCCGACGTGGATTTGTCCGCCCCCGAGCTGTTTTTCAGCCGCGAGCTGGCCGCGCTGGAATTCAACTTCCGGGTATTGGCGATGGCGCGCGACGCCACCGTGCCGCTGCTGGAGCGCTTGCGCTACCTCAGCATCGTGGCCAGCAACCTGGACGAATTCTTCGAAGTGCGCGTGGCAATGCTCAAGCATCACCACGCCTACGGCTCCGCCGCGCCGGGGCCGGATGGCCTGCTGTCGGGCGAATTGCTGTCGCGCATCCGCAGCCGGGTGCTGGACCTGGTGGCGCTGCAGTACGCCACCTGGCAGGAGCAACTCAGCCCGCAGCTCGATGCGGCGCGCATCCATATCCTCACCCGCCAGCAGTGGGAGCCGCGCCAGCGCCGCTGGCTGCAGGGTTATTTCGAGCACGAAGTGCTGCCGGTGCTGTCGCCGCTGGGGCTGGACCCGTCGCACCCATTCCCGCGCATCCTCAACAAGACGCTGAACATCGCGGTGGTGCTGAAGGGGCGCGATGCGTTCGGCCACGAGGGTCACATGGCGCTGGTGCGGGCACCGCGCTCGCTGCCGCGGATCATCCGCCTGCCCGACGAGGTATGTGGCGAGGGCGACCATTTCGTGTTCCTCGCCGAGCTGCTGCAGGCGTTTGTCGACCTGATGTTTCCAGGCTTCAAGGTGGTGGGCTCGTACCAGTTCCGCGTCACCCGCAACAGCGAGCTGATGGTGGAAGAGGCGGAGATCGAGAACCTGGCGCTGGCGTTGAGCGAAGAGCTGATCGGCCGCGGTTATGCGCGGCCGGTGCGGCTGGAAGTCGCCGACGATTGTCCGAAGTCGATCACCACCATGCTGACCCGGAATTTCCAGTTGGAGGAAGCGGACGTCTACCGTTGCGACGGCCCGGTCAACATCATCCGCGCGGGCATGATCTACGAATGGGTCGACCGGACGGAGCTGAAATTTCCCCACTTCGTGTCGGAATTGCCGCCCGCGCTGGACGCCAGCCACAACAAGTTCGACCTGATCGCGCAACGCGACGTGCTGCTGCACCACCCGTACCAGAGCTTCGGCGCGGTGATCGACCTGCTGCGCCAGGCGTCCGTCGACCCGCAGGTGCTGGCGATCAAGCAGACGCTGTACCGCGCCGGCGAGGACACGCCACTGGTCGATCTGCTGGTGGAGGCGGCGCGCCACGGCAAGGACGTGACCGTGGTGATCGAACTGCGCGCACGTTTCGACGAGGCCGCCAACATCCACCTGGCCACGCGGCTGCAGGAGGCCGGCGTGCAGGTGGTGTATGGCGTGGTGGGCTACAAGACGCACGCCAAGATGCTGTTGATCGTGCGCCGCGAGGGCGAGGTCCTGCGCCGCTACGCGCACCTGTCCACCGGCAACTACCACCAGGGCAACAGCCGCGTGTACACCGACATCGGCCTGATGACCGCCAACCCGGAAATCGGCGAGGACCTGCACAAGGTGTTCCAGCAGCTGTCGGGCCTGGGTCCGGTGATCGAGCTGAAACGGCTGCTGCATTCGCCCTTCACGCTGTACCCCAGCGTGGTGGCGAAGATCGAGCGCGAAACCGAGCACGCCCGCGCCGGCCGCCCGGCCCGCATCGTGGCCAAGCTCAATGCGCTGAACGACGCGCGGGTGATCGGCGCGCTGTACCGCGCGTCGCAGGCCGGCGTGGAGATCGACCTGATCGTGCGCGGCGCCTGCACCCTGCGGCCTGGCCTGCCCGGCATTTCCGAACGCATCCGGGTACGCTCGATCGTGGGCCGCTTCCTGGAACATAGCCGCGTGTACTGGTTCGCCAACGATGGCGACCCCGACCTGTATTGCGCCAGCGCCGACTGGATGGAGCGCAACCTGATGCGCCGCATCGAGATCGCCTTCCCCATCCTCGACCCGGACCTGGCCGCCCGCGTGTTCGAGGAAACGCTGGCGAACGGCCTGGCCGACAACACCCAGGCCTGGCTGCTCGACAGTGATGGCCATTACGTCCGCGCCGAACCCGGCGACGATCCGCCGTACAGCGCCCAGCGGGCCTTGCTGCAGCGGTTCTGCGCATGAGCGGCTATTGCTGCATTGCGCCATCCGCGTGCGAGAATGCGCGCCCGGCACCCCACGGAGTACGCGCTTGAGCCCGGCGGAACAAACCCCCATTCGCGACGGCGAGCTGATCGCCTCGGTGGACATGGGTTCCAACAGTTTCCACATGGTGGTGGCCCGGGTCGAACACGGCGAACCGCGCGTGATCGACCGCCTGCGCGACACCGTGCGCATGGCCGCCGGCCTGCGTGCGGACGGTTCGCTCGACGCCGCCCACCGTACCCGCGCGCTGGCCTGCCTGGCCCGTTTCGGCCAGCGCATCGCCGGGCTTCCGGCCCTGCGGGTGCGTGCGGTCGCCACCAATACCGTGCGCCGGCTGGCGTCGCCGCAGGTTTTCCTGACCGCGGCCGAGGCGGCGCTGGGGCACCCGATCGAAATCGTGTCCGGCCGTGAGGAAGGCCGGCTGATCTTCCTCGGCGCCGCGCACGACCTGCCCGCCTCGCGCGAACCGAGGCTGGTGATCGACGTGGGCGGTGGCAGTACCGAGTTCATCATCGGCCGTGGCCTGGCGCCGCTGCACACCGAGAGCGTGCAGGCAGGCTGCATTGCTTCCACGCTGCGCTTCTTCCCCGGCGGCAAGCTCACCCGCAAGCGCTGGCAGCGCGCCACCAGCGACATCGGCGTGCTGCTGCAGCAGTTTGCCGAGGATTTCCGCGAATCGGGCTGGCGCGACGCGTTCGGTTCATCGGGCACCGCCAAGTCGATCGGCGCGGTGGTGCAGGCGATGAAATTCTCCGACGACGGCATCACTCCCGCAGCGCTGGCTTCACTGCGCGATGTGCTGCTGGAACAGGGCAACATCAACGCGATCAAGCTGCCCGGCCTGGTCGAGGAACGCGTGCCGGTGATCGCCGGCGGCCTGGTGGTATTCGAGGCTGCTTTCGCCGCACTGGGCATCGAGCGCCTGCAGGTTTGCGAAAGCTCGATGCGCGAAGGCGTGTTGTGGGATCTGCTGGGCCGCGCCGGCGGCAGCGACCCGCGCACCGCCAGCATCGACGCCCTGGCCGCCCGCTACGGCGTCGATCGCGCGCAGTCACGACGGGTGGAAGCGACCGCGCTGAATCTGTTCGACCAGGCGGCCAAGCCCTGGAAACTGGCCGCCGATGCGCGCGAGTGGTTGTCCTGGGCCGCGCGGGTGCACGAGATCGGCCTGGCTATCGCGCACAGCCAGCACCACCACCACGGGGCGTACATTCTGCGCCACGCCGACCTGGCCGGTTTCTCGCGACAGGAGCAGCAACTGCTGGCCGCGGTGGTCGAACTGCACCGGCGCAAGCCTGACAAGAGCGTGGTCTCCGCGTTGCCACAGCGCTACCGGCAACTGGCACGCCATATCACCGCGTTGCTGCGGCTGGCCGTGCTGTTCCGTCGCGCCCGCCGCGCCGAGTCGCTGCCGCCAATGCGCCTGACCGCCACGCGCCAGCGCCTGCGGCTGGCACTTCCCGCCAGCTGGCTCGATCAGCACCCGCTGAGCGAAGCCGACCTGCAGCACGAGCAGGCGCCGATGACGGAACTCGGCCTCACCCTCGAAATCACCCGTAGCTGATCGACTCCCCAGCCCTCCCCTGCAGCGCAGGGGAGGGCTGGGGACAAGGCAGCTTTTGCTCTCCCCACCCAACCCAGGCAATCTCCTGCCGATCAATCCCCCGCGTCCGTGCCTTCCAGCAAGCCTGCCGCGTATCATGGCCGGCACGTCCCAAAACGTTGATTGCCCATGTTCAAGACCGTTCTCGCCGCCCTCCTGCTGATCGTGCCGCTGTCCTTGCAGGCACAAACGGCCAAGCCCGCATCACCCGCCGAAGCCGCAACGACCGCCCCCGCGCCACCTCCGCAGGTGCTGCTGAAAACCTCCCAGGGCGACATCACACTGGAGCTGTACCCGGACAAGGCACCGAAAAGCGTGGCCAATTTCCTGCAGTACGTGCGCGACGGTTTCTACAACGGCACCCTGCTGCACCGGGCGATCCCCGGTTATCTGGTGCAGGGCGGCCTGTACACCCGCGACCTGCAGCCCAAGCGCACGCGCCCGGCCGTGGCCAGCGAGGCGGACAACGGCCTGTCCAACCTGCGCGGCACCGTGGCGGTGGCGCGCGGCGCCGATCCCAACTCCGGCACCGCGCAATTCTTCTTCAACCTGGTCGACAACCGCCGGCTGGATTTCGTGGGCAGCCAGAGCGGCCTGACCTGGGGCTATGCCGTGTTCGGCAAGGTCATCAAAGGCATGGACGTCATCGACAAGATCGCCGCCCTGCCCAGCCGCGCGCTGGGCCCGTTCGCGGGCGATGTGCCCAACCCGCTGGTGGTGATCGAGAACGCCCACGTGATCGGCGAGGAGCCACCGGCTTCGGCCAGCAGCGCGGCGCCGGCCGAGGCGGCACCCGCCAGGACGACCGCCAGCAAGGGGAAGAAATCCGCCAAGCCGGCCAAGGGCTGATCCGTCAATGACCACCCTGTTCATCGCCGACCTGCACCTTGACCCGGCCCGCCCGCAGATCACCGAACTGTTCGAACGCTATCTGGCCAGCGACGAAGTGCGCCAGGCCGACGCGCTGTACATCCTGGGCGACCTGGTGGAAGCGTGGATCGGCGACGACGATGACGCCGAACTCCCCGCCCGCATCGCCCGCGCCACCCGCGGCGTGCGCGACGCCGGCGTGCCGGTGTACTTCATGGTCGGCAATCGCGACTTCCTGCTCGGCCAGGATTTCGCCAACCGCGCCGGCTTCGAGTTGCTGGATGACGGCACCGTGCACACCCTGCATGGCCAGCCCACCCTGCTGATGCACGGCGACGTACTGTGTACGGATGACGTCGCCTACCAGGCCGTGCGCCAGCAGGTGCGCACGCCGCAGTGGCAAGCACAGGTGTTGTCGATGCCGCTGGACGCGCGCCGCGCCTTCGCCGCCAAGGCGCGCGAAGACAGCCGCGCCCACACCGGCAGCACCATGGAAACCATCATGGACGTCAACGCCGAAGCCGTCGCCGACAGCATGCGCCAGGCCGGCGTGACGCGACTGATCCACGGCCATACCCACCGCCCCGCCGTGCACCGGTTTCAACTGGACGGCCAAACCGCCGAGCGGATCGTGCTTGGCGACTGGTACGAGCACGGCTCGGTGCTGAAGGTCGATGCGAACGGCGCCACGCTGCACGGCCTGGGCGCTGAGTGAACCACCCGCGGCATCGCGTTTGCACCAGCTGACCGCGAGCCGAACGGCATCACCTTGCGCATACGCGCTGCTGACCAGCATCGGGACTCCACCGACAACGGAGTATCGACCCATGCCCATGGTTCGCTTTCGCCTGACCGGCGCCCGTGCCGACGCCGACGCCATGATCGCCGCCCTGCACGGCATCAACGACATCGAACACGTCGAGGAAATCGACGACGTGATGACCGGCATGCGCGATGATTCCAGCTCCAGCGACTCGATAAGCGACAGCGAAGCCCAGCTCTACCGCATCGAGGTCGAGGCGCCCAGCGACGAGCTCGCCGACAACGTCCGCGTCAACGCCGAAGCACTGGCCCACCAGTTGGACGCGGGCATCGAGTTCACCGACGAATTCTGAAGGCGCTACCCGACGCGCGCGCCCCCCGGCATGGCGGCCTCAGTCCGCCGCGCGCGGCACCAGCATGTGCTTGGCCAGATACCCGTGCAGCCGCCCGATCCCCCGTGCCAGGTGCAGTGTGGCAAAGAGCAGCAACACGCCAACCACGCTCGCCGCCAGCACATCTCCCAAGCCCGGCGGGTGCGAACCGAAGCCCCAGTCGATCATGACGCGGTGGTCCACATAGAGTCCGCCCAGCCAGTCGTGGCGGAAAAGCAGCGCCAGCGGAAATGCGATCAGCCCCACGGCGACGCCGAGCAAGGTTACGGCCAGCGTGAAATACGCCACACCCAGCGGCAGCATCAGCCACATGTAGCAAAGCGTGGTCCAGGTATGCACATCGCTGAACATGCGGCCGATCCGTTGCATCAGCGTCGTGCCCTGCGTGGGATACACCGGCCGGCGCGGCATGCGCACACCGAGCATGGCCTCCACGATGCGCCCTTCCACCAGTGACAGCACACGCACGCTGCCGAAGAACAACACGATGAACGGCAACCCGATGATCAGCACCGACAACCCCGCCGACAACGCCAACCCGGTCACCGTCCATGTGAAATAGAAAATGCCGGTCGCCAACGCCAGCACCATGTAGAACAGGGCGCCGTAGGTGCGCGCATCGACCGCCACACCAAAGAAACGCCCGATCAGCGAGCGCCGCCGCGGTACCGGTGGCGGGCGCAATGCACGCTGGATGGTGACCTCCTGGTCCCGGTAGATTTCGGCCACTTCATCCGGTGCGCCATAGCTGCCCACCACCTGTTCCAGCATGGTCGCTTCGTCACGGCCAGGCTGATCGGCCAGCTCCGCGCGTAGATGCTCCTCGGCGTCATACAACGCATCCTGGATCAACGCCGGGTCGGCGCCACGCAAGGCAGCACGCAACTGGCTGAGGTATTCGACGATGCTGTGTGGCGTACTCATGACACCCCTCCTTGCAAAACGTTGTCGACACAATCGCGCGTGGCACTCCACGCCGCGGCCCAGGCACGCAAGGCCTCGCGTCCCGGTTTGGTGATGCGGTAATAGCGCCGCGGCGGACCGCTGATGGACGGCTCCACCTCACTGGCCAGCAACCCCGCTGCCTCCAGGTTGCGCAACACCGGATACAGCGCACTCTGCTTGCCCGCCAGCACGCCCTCCCCCGATGCCTCCAGTTGCTTGGCGATCTGGTAGCCATACATGGGCCGGCGCGCCTGCCCCAGAATCGCCAGCAGCACCAGCGATACCGTCCCGCTGGAAAGCTCCTTCTGGAATTTCTTCAGTTGGTTGGCACTGTCATCCACAAGTTGGCCCTCCCCACCGAACTTGGTGGAGTCAACGATAGTATGAAGTTATGCATAGTGGATGAGCCGGAAGTCATGCGTGCGCTCACCATCGCATCAACTCTTGAGCGCGTTGAGCGAGAACACGAGTACGAATAGCGTGCTGAGGGCACGCGGTTTGATCGGCGCCGATCCCAACTCCGGCACCACCCAATTCTTCTTCAACCTGGTCGACAACCGCGGGCTGGATTTTGTGGGTAGCCCGAGCGGGCTGAGCTGGGGTTAGCCGTGTTCGACAAGGTCACCAAGGGCATGATGTGGTCGACAAGATCGCCTGCCCTGCTGTGCACCGGGCCCGTTCGCGGGCGACATGCCCAATCCGCTGGTGGTGATCGAGAACGCCCACACGATTGGCGATCGGTCGCGCGGCCCGCTTTTCCCTTACCCGCTGGAGGCTACCAGCGAAAGCTTGGCGCCGATTCTTTCAGAAAATTTCTGGGCATTGCGGTAAATCGTGGTCCCACGCTGGGTCGCCACGCATACTTCCTTGATGTTGCCCTTGAACGGCAGCGCCGAGAACACGTGCGCTTCAAGCAGGCTGTAAACATCGGTCGTGTTGCCCAATTGTTTGCCGTAGTAGCAGGTCTTCACCAGGTCGGGTAAGTACTGTGCGCTGGTGTTGGTGGCAATGATGGCTCCGAGCGTGCCATAGGGCACCTGCAGGCTCGTATCCTGGCCCAGCGACTCGCTGTAAAACGTATCGCCGGGGAAATACAGTGCATTGACCTTGAACTTGGGATTGAGGACCAGAAAACTGTGCCCGTACGACACTGAGCTTCCGTTGGGCCTGAAGGCCCAATTGAGTGCCGCGAAAACCTGCTTGGTCTTGGGATTGAAGTACGGGTTTCCGGATTCGATGGTTTTCGCGATCTGCTGGCCAAAGTCGTCGGCGTAGACATCCTTTTGCAGATGCGGGTCCTGGCGACCAAACGCCATCTGGTTCCGGATACGCTGGCCGCTCTGCAGGCCAGGCATCAAGCCTCGGCGAGTGACAGCGCCCGGTGAAGGCTGGCTTGGCCGGGCGGGGCCATTCCAGGCCTTCGGCAACGTCACCACATCATCGACCCTGGCGCGAACGGCGGCGGGATCCTGGGCGGTCGATGCAAGCACGCCGCGGCCCAGGGCGGCGCTGTTCCGTTCGTAGGTCTGCGTGTAGGAGTCGTAGTTGTTTTCCTCGGTGAACCACGCGTCGGCCTTGAAGTTGATGGTGAGCTCCGAGCTCTGCAGCCGCTTCTGGATCTTGTGGTAGACCTCCAGCCACTTGTCGCCCTTCATATCCACCCCGGGCAACTCTTTTGCCAGAATCACCTTGATGCGCTCCTCCAGGGCCGGATCACGCCGGTAGAGTTCCGTCTGCCGCGCTTTGACGAAGTGCTGCTGCACCAGCCCCGCTGAAGGCCCCAGCGTTTGCGGCTTGTCCCAGAATCTCGACATGTTTGTCCCCTTGATTTGTTCGGCCTGCGGTCGCGCCCCACCCGCATTGGCAACGCTCAACGGGGATTCAGCCAAGCCGCCAAAACTACGCCGAAACTGCGATCCAGACAACGAGAAGAAGCGAACCGGGTGGGCAGCGACAACAAGGAATTGATGGCGGCTCGCCGCACAACAGTTCCATCGCTCAAGACCTGCCTCGGCGCAGCGAATGTCCCGTTGGTTTCAAGCGTCTGGATAAGCCACGTGGCACAAAGACGTCACCATTTGCCGAAGCCAGGCATGCGCGGGGTCGGCGTCCATTCGCGGATGCCACAGGGCCGAGATGCTTATTTCCGGCGTCTGCACCGGGAGTTCGAAGCTCTGGAGTCCGACTGTCATTGCCGGATGGTTCGCGAGCCCATGACCGAGACAGAAGCTCGGCACCAGGGCCACCAGGTCGGAATGACTTGCCAGCCGCATCGCATCGGCGTGTGCCGGCACCACGACGGATATCGTGCGATGCAGTCCCAATGCTTCGAGGGCGTCATCGACCGGCCCGGTGACGTGCGCCTTTCGTGACACGACCACGTGACGGCAGGCGGCGTAACGCCTGGCGGTCACGCTCCGTCCCGCCAACAGGGCATGCCCTGTGCGGACGACGCCGACGAAGCGGTCATGGAACAGGAGTTGGCTGCGCATCTCCGGTGCGGACGACTTGATCACGCCGATCTCCAGATCGATCAGACCTTCGCGCAATGGCGCGGCGTCCTTGTTCGGTTTCGGCGCAAAGCGCAGGCGAACGCGTGGAGACGCTTCCGCGATGGCGGCGCACAGAGGCACGGAAAAGAACTGGATGAAGGCTTCGTTGGCGCGGATGGTGAACGTGCGCTCCAGTGCGGCGACGTCCAGCGGATCGTTGCGCGGCCGCAGAGTTGTCTGCACTTCCCGCGTCAACGCATGGACGCGATCGCGCAGCGATGCCGCGTAGGGCGTCGGTACCAGCCCACGCCCCGCGCGCACCAGCAACGGGTCGCCGGTGGCCGCGCGCAGGCGCGTGAGCGTGCGGCTCATCGCCGATGTACTCAAACCGAGACGGCGCGCTGCAGCCGTAACACTGCCCTCGGCAAGCAACACGTCGAGTGCAACCAGAAGATTCAAATCCACGTTTTCCATGCGGCGAGCTTAAGTCATCCAGCTCGTAATACATGGCGTTTCACACAACCATGGGTTGCATCTGATGCGTCTGGCGCCTTCCCTGTTCACCTGCCACGATCGCCGCGGTCTACATCAAGCGGAGAAAATCATGGCAGCTGAATCCACCGGCGGCAGCGTGCTCATCATCGGCGCATCGCGCGGGCTGGGGCATGCGATGGCTACCGAATTTCTGGATAGAGGGTGGCAGGTGGTTGGCACGGTTCGGGGAGCGGGTCGTACGTTGCTGCACGAATTGGCGGATGAAAACCCGGGCCGGGTCGAGATCGCCTGTCTCGATATCACGGCGCCGCAACAGATGGCGGCGCTGCATGACCGCTTCGCCTCACGCCGCTTCGACATCCTGTTCGTGAATGCCGGCACAGCCAACAAGCATCAGGACGAGACGATCGCCGATGTCTCGACGGAGGAGTTCGTCGAGGTGATGGTGACCAATGCACTCGGCCCGATGCGTGTCATCGAAGCGCTGCAGGATCTGGTGACCGTCACGGGGTTGATCGGCGTGATGTCATCCGGCCAGGGCAGCGTTGGCAACAACGAAAAGGGCGGGCGTGAAATTTATCGGGCCAGCAAGGCTGCGCTGAACCAGTGCATGCGCAGCTACGCCGCCCGCCATGCGGGTGAACGGCGCGCCTTGTTGTTGATGGCTCCGGGCTGGATCCGCACCGACCTCGGCGGGCCGGATGCGCGGTTCAGCATGGAGGAAACCGTTCCGGACATCGTGGATGTGGTCATCGGCAAGCAGGGCAAGCCTGGCTTGGAGTATCTGGATCGGTTTGGTGAGGTGGTGGTTTGGTGAGGCTGCGAGCTTGAGGGGGCTCTATCGGTGAAGTGCCCCCATCCGCCCTGTCGGGCACCTTCCCCCGCGAGCGGGGGAAGGAAGCTGGCTGTTTCGAGGAGCCTGAAGGCTTCCTTCCTCCGTGCAACGGGGGAAGGTGCCCACAGGGCGGATGGGGGCGCTCTTTCCCAGCGCCCCCGAAAACATCCCCGCCTAGAACGTCATCCGCAGCGTCGCCGCGTAGCGACGATCATTCACGTACCACGAGGTGACGCGGCTGCCGGCGCCGTTCTGGTCCATGATCGTGCGCTGCTCGGCGTTGTTGAGGTTGTTCACTTCCAGGCCAAGCTGCAGGTGCTCGGTGAACTTGTAGAAGATCGAGCCGTCGAGCTGGCCGAAGTCGTCGCTGTACACCGGCAGTTTCCAGTCGATGCCGCCGTCGCCGCCGTTGTAGCCGTTCGGGCCCACCGAGAGCAGGTACTTGCTGCGCCAGTTGTAGGCCAGGCGGATCTGCCACGGACCCTTCTCGTAGAACGCCGCCACATTGAAGGAATTCTTCGACAGGCCATCGGCAGGAAGCGTGCCGAACAACGAACCATCCGTGTCACGCGGAACCGTGTCCGAGCTGTTGGGCACCTTGGTGGTGCTGTCGATATAGGTGTAGTTGGCCGACATGCCCAGGCCGCTGAAGGCGCCCGGCAGGAAATCGAAGAACTGGTTCCAGCCCAGCTCCACGCCCTGGATCTTGGCCTTGCCCACGTTGACCGGGCGGGTGATCAGGTAGTCGTAGCTGTTGCCGTCCGCGCCCGGGAAAGCCACCTGGCGGGCTTCACGGCGGAAATAGTCCTTCACGTCCTTGTAAAAGAAATTCGCCCATGCCATGCCGCCGTGGTCGGGGTCGAAGTACCACTCCAGCGAGAGATCGTACTGGTTGGCCCGCATCGGCTTCAGGTACGGGTTGTCGTAGGAGCTGCCGGCCAGGTCCAGCTGCGAGACCGGCAGGCTGCTGCCGTCGGTGGGTGCAGTGACGCCCTGCTTGGTGCCGGCGGTGAGCATCTGGTACGCCTGCATGTCGCCGAAGTTGGGACGGGCGATGGCCTTGGACGCCGCCACGCGCAGGATCAGGTTGTCCGCCATTTCCCAACTCGCGTTGAGGCTGGGCAGTACGTCGGTATAGGCGTTCTTGGCGTTGATCGGCTCGGACTGGCCGCTGCCGAGATAAGGCGCATAAGCCACGTTCGGATAGATCAGGAAGCCCTTGGCCTCATTCTCCGTACGCACCACGCGCACACCCACGTTGCCGTCGAAGCGCCATTCGTCCACGCCGAAATTGAGCATGGCGTACGCGGTCCGGGTGTTCTCGTGCTGGTCGTTGGTGTACTCGCCGCCCGGCTCGCGTTCGGCGAAGCCGTTCTCATAGCCGCTGCCCGGGACGTAATACGGGCTGGCCGCATCGTGGATCGCGTGGTAGCTGCCCGGATAGCCCAGCGCGGTGGCCAGCACCGGGGCGTAGAACGCGCCGGGCACGCCGGCGCCGCCGCGATAGAAGTTGTCGAAGGTGTCCAGGTGCACCAGGTCGGAGTTGACCTTGTCGTTCAGATCCAGCGAAGGCATCTGGTCGGTGGGCACTGCCCACCACGCCATCCAGGTCTGGAACACCGGCTGCCAGTTGTAGCCGGTGTCGATATTGGTGGCCTTGCGGGTGGTGGTGCGCACGCCGGCCTTGATCGAGCGGAAGAACGTGCTGTCGAAGCTCTGCTTGATGTCGGCGCGCCAGGCAAACTCGTCGGCCCGGTTTTTCACCACGTCTTCCATGGTGAAGCCCCAGTAGTAGTTGGCCGGGTTGGTGGTGAAGCCCTGATCCACGCCGATGGAGGGCACGCCACCCAGCCCCACGTCGATGTAGGGCACGTTGACGCCCAGCGCGATGGTGGAGTCCAGCGCCCGGGTATCGGCCTTGATGTACTGCAGGTCGGTGGAGAACTCGGTGTTGTCGGCGATGCGCCACTTGAAGTTGATCGCGTAATCCGTGGTCTTGGATTTGCGGTGCGAGGCGCGGATGTCCGTGCCCATCGGCACGCCGCCCGGCTGGGTGAGGTAGCCGGACTTGAACACGTTGCCGTCGAGGTCGTACGGGTGGCTGGTGTCCAGCGCCACCTGGGTCGGGTCGTTGGAGACGAAGATCGCATCCTCGTTCCACAGCTCGTCATAGCGGCTCTGGAAGACGGTGGCGGCGAGGTCCATGTCGTCGTTGGGCTTCCACTGGAAGGCCACGTAGGCGCCGTCGCGTTTGCGCTCGTACTGCAACGCGCGCCAGTCGGCGCCGCGGGGCAGCCACAGTTCGTCGCCGGTGCCGTCGCCATCCACGTCGGTGTTGGCGTTCTTGAAGAACGGCCGCACGAACAGGCCATCGGTGCGCGTGGCCAGCTCGGAGTGGGCCACATCGACCAGGATGCCGAACTCGCCGGCGTCGGTCTTCCAGCGGTTGCTGTACAGCGCCGAGGCGGAAGGCTTGTACTTCTTGACGAAGTCGCCGTAGTTCTCGCTGAGCGAGAAGCTGACCTTCTGCCCCTCGAAGTCGAACGGCATGCGCGTACGCAGGTTCACCGTGCCGCCCAGGCCGCCCTCGATCATCTCGGCGGTCTGGTTCTTGTAGACGTCCACGCCGCCCATCAATTCGGAAGGCACGTCCTGGAAGCTGAGGTTGCGGCCGCCGGAGGCGGAGAAGCTGTCGCGGCCGTTGAGTTCGGAACGCACCTGGGTCAGGCCGCGAACCTGCACGCCGTTGCCCTCGGCGGAGAAATGCTCCGGATCGCCGACGGAAAGAAAGTGGTCGATGGTGACGCCGGGAATGCGCGACAGCGTCTCGGTGACGCTGCGGTCCGGCAGTGCGCCGATGTCCAGCGCGGTGACCGAATCGACAAAGGTGTCGGCATAGCGCTTGATGTCCTGCGCCCGCTCCACCGATGCGCGGATGCCGGTGACGCTGACCGCGCTGAGCTCGGTGGCCTGCTTCTTTTCCTGCGCGGTCTTTTGCTGTGCGCCATCCTGCGACGTGGTTTGCGTGGTGTCTTGCGTGGTGTCCTGCGCATGTACAGGGCCACTGAGCACGAGGGCGATGCCCAATGCCAGCACCGTGGGTTGCAGGCCGAGCCTGGTGACACGACGTGCACGATAAGCGGCCGCAGAGCGGCCAAGACGCATTGACATGAATATTCCTCCCCGGAAATTCTGATTTGATCGGTGCGTTGACACCGGTGTGCCCGCTGGAAGCAACGCCGGCGCAGCCCCTCCGCTGCGGTCGTCGTCACCTTCCCCGAGGGGTTTTCGCAACGGTCACCCTTGCGGGGTGGCGCGCGCGATCAACCAGCGGTGGCTATGGCTGCCCGTTGGCGGCAGCCTTCTGCAGGGTAGAAGCCGGGCGCCATGCCATACCAATGAAATATTGGCCATTAACCATATTGAAAGGGAATACATCCCGCCCGCTCAAACACCGGGCCAATGGCTACCGCTGCGGGCCTGGTAGAGCTTGTGCGACGCCGCCCGCAAGGCCTCGAGCACCCGCTCGGCGCCGGGCGACAGCTGGTGGTTGCGTCGGCGCACGATGCCGAAGTACTCCATGCGCACGCCCAGGTTGATCGGCAGCACGCACATATGCCCCATCTGCAGGTAGAACTGCACCGACTCCGGCGGCAACGCGGTCAGCATGTCGCTGTTGCGCAGCAGGTGGACGATGATCGGCAGGGAACCGGTTTCCACGATGTTCTGCGGTGGCGGCTGGCCGTGTTCGAGAAACACCATGTCCAGTCGCGAACGCAGCACGCTGCCCGGCGGCGGCATGATCCAGCCGTAGGCGGCCAGGTCCGCATGGGTAATCTGCGACTGGTGTGCCAGCGGATGGTCGGCTCGCGCCAGTACCGCGTGCGGCTCGTCGGCCAGCGATTCGAAATCGAGCTCGCCCGCCCCTTCCGGCCCCATGATCCGGCCCACGACAATGTCCAGCTGGCCATCCAGCAGCTTGGCCACCAGCGGGCGGCTGTAATCCATCTCCACCTTGATCAGGATGTCGGGACAGTCGCGCTTGACCATCGCAATGGCCTGCGGAACCAGGTTGGTGCCCGGGTTCACCACCGTGCCTATCGATGCCTGCCCCATGAGGCCACTGCTCAACGCGGCGATCTCGTCCTGGGCGCGGCCGATCTCCGACAAGGCCGAACGCGCGCGCCGGATCAGCACCTGGCCGTAACGCGTCGGTTCCACGCCGCGTGCATGGCGCTCGAACAACGGCACGCCCAGCAGGCTTTCCATCTCCGCCAGCATCTTCGACGCGGCCGGCTGGGTCATGTTGGCGGCCTCGGCGGCGCGCAACACCGAGCGGTGTTCGTGCAGGTACAGCAGCAGCGACAAGTGGCGGGTTTTCAGGCGGGTGATGCCGAGACGGCGTGCGTCAGGTTGGATCATGGTGCTCTCCAGGCGGCAACCTATGCCCGCACAGAATAGTTGATACAAAAAGCTTCACCGCGGCATATAGGTTTCCTGTCAGGACATACCATCACCCTGTCAGGTGCCCTGCCTACCCGGGGCCGGCAGCCACCGCCACCCGCGCATAGCGCATCGGCGACTGCCCGACGTGGCGCGCGAAGGCCACGCTGAAGGTGCTGGCGGAGCTGTAGCCGACGCGCTCGGCCACGTCGGTCAACGCGCCTTCCCGACGCCGCAGCAGTTGCTTGGCCAAGGCCATGCGCCAGGCCAGCAGATAGGCCATCGGGGCGACGCCGACGGTGCGGTTGAAGCGATCGAAGAAGGCCGAGCGCGACAGGGCCGCCGCTTTCGCCAGCTGGGCCACCGTCCACGGACGTGCCGGGTTTTCATGCATCTGTCGTATCGCCCCGGCCAGGCGCACGTCGGCAAGGCCACGCAACAGGCCGGGTGATGCGGCCGTGACGGCGGCGGATCGAAGCGCTTCGATGAAGAGCACTTCCACCAGGTGGGCGAGAACGACATCGCGCGCGGGGCGCCCGGCGCGGGATTCGTCGGCAACCAGTTGCACCACGGTGGCCAGCCGGTGGTCGTCGCGCACGTGCACCAGTCGTGGCAGCAGCGAAACCAGCAGGGCCGCATCCGGCGAACCGAAACTGCAGTGGCCCACCAGCAACCGGACATCGGGCGCGCCGGTCGGGATGCCGAGCCGGAATTCACCATCGGGCAAGGGCGCGGGCGGCGCGTCGATGTCTCCCGGTGCCAGCAGCTCCTGGCTGGTCATGGTGAACTGCTGTGCGGCGGGTATCAGCACGAAATCGCCCGCGCGAAGCGCCATCGGCGCGTCGCCGTCGACCGTCAGACGGCATGCCCCGTCAATCACCACGCAGTAAAACGGTTGCCCGAGTTCCTCGCGATGCACGCGCCAGCGACCGGCGCCCACCACGACCTTGGAGAAACGGGCGGCCGGCTGCAGCAGCGTGACAATCTCCGCAAACGGATCGACCATGCCGGACTCCTGCGAAAGAAAAATGGATTCGCCATTGTAGCAAGTCCAGCCTCAGCCACCTATCGTTTCGACTCCGCCCATCACTTATGGAGTCACCATGAAAACCGTCCTGATCACCGGCTGCTCATCCGGCTTCGGTCTCGAGACCGCCCGCCATTTTCTCGATCGCGACTGGAACGTCATCGCCACCATGCGCACGCCGCGCCAGGACGTGTTGCCCCGCTCCGCGCGCCTGCGCGTGCTCGCGCTCGACGTCACCGATACGCAAAGCATTGCCGAGGCCGTGGACGCGGCCGGGCCGATCGATGTGCTGGTGAACAACGCGGGTATCGGCGTGCTGAACGCGCTGGAAGGCACCAGCATGGATATCGCCCGCGCCGTCTTCGAAACCAACACCCTGGGCACGATCGCGATGACGCGGGCGGTGTTGCCGCAGTTTCGCGAACGGCAGGCGGGACGCATCGTGAATGTCACCTCCAGCGTCACCCTGAAATCGTTGCCGCTGCTCTCCGTCTACACCGCCAGCAAGGCGGCCATCAACGCGTTCACCGAATCACTGGCGTTGGAGCTGGAGCCGTTCCAAGTGCAGGTGAACCTGGTGCTGCCGGGACGGGCGCCGGACACGGCCTTTGGCGACAATGCGCGGTCCCTGATGCAGGAGGGTTTCCCGGCGCCGTACGTCGATTTCGCGCAGAAGATCTTCGCCGGGATGGCGCAGTCATCGCTGATCACGACGCCGCAGGATGTGGCCGAAGCGGTGTGGCGTGCGGTGAACGATCCCTCGTGCCCGCTGCGCATTCCGGCCGGTGCGGACGCGGTGGCGGTGGCCGAGGCGCTGTAGAACCGCTCGCCGCTTGCCGCGGACGATGCACGCCGACGGGAACCGGGCCTACGATACGCAAGGCCTCGCGCGGGGCGGTGAACTCACCGCCAGCGAGGCCACGCCCCTTCGGCCACCCATTGGACTACGCATGATCCGCCACCTCACGATCGCACTCGCGCTGATTGCCGCCATGCCGGCTTTCGCCGCCGAGAAAGCCACCCCCACCGCCAGCGAATTGCTGGCCCGCTCGCAGCCCGCCGAATGGCGCACGCCCGACCCGGAAAACCTGCTGTACATGCAATTGCCGCAGGGGCGCGTGGTGATCGAGCTGGCGCCGGATTTCACGCCGCTGCATGCGGCGAACATCCGCACCCTGGTGCGCGAGCACTACTTCGACGGGCTGGCCATCGTGCGGGTGCAGGACAACTTCGTCACCCAGTGGGGCGACCCCAACGATGACGACGCCGGCGACAAGAGCAAGCTGCACTCGCTGGGCAGCGCGAAGGCCACGCTGCCGCCGGAATTCAGCCGCGCGATCGACCCGACCCTGCCGTGGACGCCGTTGACCGACGGCGACGTGTACGCGCCGGAAGTGGGTTTCTCCGAAGGCTTCCCGGTGGGGCGCGACCCGGCCAGCGGGCGCGAGTGGCTGATCCATTGCTACGGCATGGTGGGCGTGGCACGCGACGTGGCGCCGGAAACCGGCAGCGGCAGTTCGCTGTATGCGGTGATCGGCCAGGCGCCACGCCGGCTGGATCACAACCTCGCCATCGCCGGCCGCGTCCTGCAGGGCATGCCACTGCTGTCCGCCCTGCCGCGCGGCGCCGAACCGATGGGCTTCTATACGAAACCGGCGCAACGCGTGCCAATCACGTCCGTACGATTGGCCGCCGATGTGCCTGCCAGCGAGCGCGTTCCCATTGAAGTGCTGCGTACCGACAGCCCCACTTTCGCGGCGTTGATCGACGCAAAACGCCACGGCCACAACGCGTTCTATCCGACACCCGTGGGCAAGCTCGACGTGTGCGGCATCGAGGCGCCGGTACGCGAGGTGAAAGCGCCTTCGCGTTGATGCGGCCATCCTCGCCGCTGTAGGAGCGACTTCAGTCGCGACGCTTTTTCCACAAGGCCTCAGAGCAAGAGCGTCGCGGCTGAAGCCGCTCCTGCAGGATTCCCGATTCCCATCTCACCGATAACCCGCCGCCTGCAGTTCGAACAACTCCGCGTAATGCCCATTCGCGGCCAGCAAATCGGCATGACTGCCGACCTCCTCGATCCGCCCGCCATCCAGCACGATGATGCGGTCGGCCATGCGCACGGTGGAGAAGCGGTGCGAGATGATCACCGCGGTCTTGCCCTGCGACAGCTCCTTGAAGCGCTGGAACACCTCGAACTCCGAGCGCGCATCCAGCGCCGCGGTGGGTTCGTCCAGGATCAACAGTGGCGCATCGCGCATGTAGGCGCGGGCGATGGCGATCTTCTGCCACTCGCCGCCGGACAGGTCCACGCCGCTCTTGAACAGCTTGCCCAGCATCTGCTCGTAGCCTTGCGGCAGTTTCGCGATCACCTCGTCGGCCATGCTGCGATGGGCGGCCTCGATGATGCGCGGCTGATCCTCGCGGGCGTCGATGCGGCCCACCGCCACGTTGTCGGCGGCGCTGAGGTAGTAGCGCACGAAATCCTGGAAGATCACCCCGATGTTGAGCCGCAGCTCCTCGAGGTCGTAATCCGCCAGCGGATGGCCGTCCAGAAGAATCCGGCCCTCGTCGGGGTCGTACAGGCGTGAGAGCAGCTTCACCAGCGTGGTCTTGCCCGCGCCGTTCTCGCCCACCAGCGCCAGCACCTCGCCGGCGCGCAAGGTGAAGCTGAGATTGCGCACGGCCCAGCGTTCCGCCTCCGGATAGCGAAAGCCCACGTTCTCGAACACGAAGCCTTCGCGGATCGGTTGCGGGAACGGCCGTGGGTTCGGTGGCGACAGGATCTCCGGCTCGATGCGGAAAAACGAGAACAGGTCGTCGAGGTACAACGCCTGCCCCGCCACTTGCGAAAAGCCCACCAGCAGGCTTTCCAGCAGGTTGCGCAGGCGACGGAACGAGGCGGACAGGAAGGTGAGATCGCCCACGCTGAAATCACCGCTGACCGTGCGGTAGGCGATGATCACATAGGCCGCGTAATAGCCGATCGTGCCGACGGTGGTGAACAACCCGCCCCAGCCCGCACGGCGCAGCGCGATGCGCCGGTTGGCGGCATAGATCGACTGCGACAGCACGCGGTAGCGCTCGATCAGGAAGGCGTTGAGGCCGAAACTCTTCACCTCTTTCGCGTTCTGCGCGCTGGCACCCACTTGCCGCAGGTAATCCAGTTCGCGCCGCTCCGGCGTCCACTGGTAATTCACCGCGTAGCTCTGCGCGTTGAAGTGGAACTCGCCCAGGAACGCCGGCACCAGCGCGATCAGCAACAGCACGATCAGCCACGGCGCGTAGACCAGCAGACCCACCGCGAAACTCGCGATGGTGACCATGTCCTGCGCCTGGCCCAGCAGCTGCGACAGCAGCGAACTGCGCCCGGCCACCTGGCGGCGGGCGCGGTCCAGCTTGTCCTGCAGGTCAGCGTCCTCGAAATCCTCCAGGTCCAGCGAGGCCGCATGTTCCATCAGCCGGATGCTGGTGCTGTTGGCGTACAGCTCGGACAGCAGCGAATCGATCATCGAAACGATGCGGCCCAGGATGTCCGCTCCTACCGCCAGCGCAAACTCCAGCGCCAGCAGCAGCCACAGGTGATCGAGCACGCCACTGGCCAGCCAGTCGCCCACGCTGGCGTGCACGTTGCCGATCGCGAGCAAACGCACCACCTCGTCGATGATCAGCTTGCCCACATACAACGTGGCCACCGGCAGCAGTGCGCGCAGCAGCCGCAGCACGATGCTGGATGTGCTGAGCAGCCGGCTGGTCTGCCAGATGCTCTTCAGGAACGGCGGCAGATTGCGCAAGGCGGCAAACCGCTCGCGCAGGCTCTGCGCCGGCGGCGGCTCACCGTGCCTGCCCGGCTGCGCCGCGCCACGGCCAACCCGCCCTCCCATGCTGTACTCACGTGGCATTCGGCATCCTTGATGTGGCAACCGGGCGAGCATGCCATTTCATGCGAAAAGGCGTGGTGCCGGCGCGAAGGCGGCCCGGGAAAATCGACCGCCGGGGTATTGTTCAAGACATTCTTCCGATATATCGTAGAACACTCTTGATACGAATGGGAACTCATCATGGGCCTGCACCACTTCTTTCGCGCCATGCATCATCGCCGCCACCCCGACTGGTGCGGCCACGCCGGGCACACCGGCCACGAGCGCCACGCCAGCCCCGGTTTCGGCGGCCATCGCGGTGGCGGTTTCTTCGGTGGATGGGACGACATGCGTGGCGGCGGCCGGCGGGGCGGCGGTGGCCGGATGTTCGGCCACGGTGACCTCAAGCTGTTGCTGCTGGCGCTGATCGAACAACAGCCGCGGCATGGCTACGAAATGATCCGCATCATCGAGGAGATGTTCCACGGCCACTACTCGCCCAGCCCCGGCGCGATCTACCCCACCCTCACGATGCTCGAGGAACTGGGCTACGCACAGGTCGAGGACACCACCGGCAACCGCAAGCTCTATGCGATCACCGACGAGGGCCGCAGCTTTCTCGACGAGAACCGCGCCGAAGTGGAAGCGGTGACCTCGCGCACCGAGCAGAGCGCCCGCATGGCCGCAAAGATGTCCGCACCGATGACGGTGCGCAAGGCCATGCACACACTGAAGTACGCCCTGCTGATGCGCGGCACCCACTGGGACAAGGCCGAGGCGCAGCGCGTGGCGGCGATATTGGAAAACGCCGCAAAAGACATCGCCAGCGGCGCCCCAGGCGAGTGACGAGTCGCGCGCGCAGCGATGCTTGTGGGAGCGACTTCAGCCGCGATGCTTCCTGGTAGAACCGGAGCAGCCCCACGGTCGCGAAATCAAAGGGTGTGGGTTGAGGTGCCCTTCGACTTCAGCCTTCGGCCTACGCTCAGGGAGAACGGCTGAGGGAGCGGCGGCTCTGCTTTGTGCTTTGTGCTTTGTGCTTTGTGCTTTGTGCTTTGTGCTTTGTGCTTTGTGCTTTGTGCTTTGTGCTTTGTGCTTTGTGCTTTGTGCTTTGTACTTTGTACTTTTGCTTTGGCTCCATCCCGAGTGCGGGCCAGGATGGCCCGCTGCTCTACCCGGGCCCCTGTGCGGCGGTGAGTCGGGGCCGACAGGCCGTGCAGCGGGCGAGTCCAGGGATGGACTCGCCTTTTCGCGCGGGCAGGATGCCCGCTCGAAAAGCCCGGCCCCGGCTCACGGACTTGCCGCCCATGGAGGGGCGGCAAGCGCCAAGCGGGGTGGCCTTCTCTTTTGGTTACTTTTCTCTTGGCCACTGTATGGACCGGAGACATGGGTAACACACGTGCCAGGACATGGGTAACAGTTTAGGCGGTGTCGCGTAGGTCGACTTGCGTTAGCCGATGGTGAGAAAAATAGAGCGCATAGACACCGTCTTGTGT
>NZ_JBHSMM010000006.1:0-182395 GCF_042655685.1 Rhodanobacter ginsenosidimutans
CACAAGACGGTGTCTATGCGCTCTATTTTTCTCACCATCGGCTAACGCAAGTCGACCTACGCGACACCGCCTAAACTGTTACCCATGTCCTGGCACGTGTGTTACCCATGTCTCCGGTCCATACAGCGTGGCCAAGAGAAAAGTAACCAAAAGAGAAGGCCACCCCGCTTGGCGCTTGCCGCCCATCCATGGGCGGCAAGTCCGTGAGTCGGGGTCGGGCTTTTCGCCAGGGCATCCTGCCCTGGCGAAAAGGAGTCGACATCCATGTCGACTCCCGCTGCGCGGCCTTGTCGGCCCCGCCTCACCGCCGCACAGGGGCCCCGGGTAGAGCGACGGGCCATCCTGGCCCGTACTCGGGATGGAGCCAGGGCAAAGGCGAAAGCAGAAGCAGAAGCAGAAGTTGCTCACCTCAGCCGTTCTCCCCGAGCGTAGGCCAAAGGCCGAAGTCGAAGGGCCGCTCGACTTCACCCTTCGACTCCGCCGTTGCGCGGCTACGCTCAGGGTGATCGGAAGTAAGAGGAACATCAAAAACCCACGCCGCGACGCTCTCGTAGCGGCAACGCCGCTGCGCACCGAGTGCGCGCCACGATGGCGCGCTGCTCTACCCGGGGCCCCTCAGAAGCGGCGGGCGGGCGGAGGAAGACCCCGAAGGGTGGCTTGCATGGATGCAAGCCAGTTTGGCGTCAGCACAGGATGTGCTGTCGACAAACCCCGCAGCCCGTCCGCGGACTTTCCGGGCAGGATGCCCGGAAAGCGCGTAAGCGGGGTGCTCTTTCTCTTTGGTTACTTTCTCTTTGAGCACGCAAAGAGAAAGTGACTCGAGCGCCGTAGGCGATCGAAAGCTCTTGCTTTAAGGCTGCATGAAAGTAAAAAAGCTTACAACAAGAGCACCGCGCACAGGGTGCGCTCCTACAGGGGTGCGTCAGCGGCGGGCGCCGCTGGAGACTACGTCGGCCCAGACGGCCAGCACCAGGATCAGGCCTTTAACGATCATCTGCCAGTACGCATCCACGTCGATCATCGACATGCCGTTGTCGAGGCTGGCCATCACCAGCACGCCCACCAGCGCGCCATGCACCGTGCCCACGCCGCCGCGCATCGAGGCGCCGCCGATGAAGCAGGCGGCGATCGCGTCGAGTTCGCCGTTGATGCCGGCCGAGGGCGAGCCCGCGGCCAGGCGGGCGGTGTTGACCAGGCCAGCGAAGGCGCACATCACACCCATCAGGGCGAACACCGCCAGGCGCACGCGATCGACGTTGATGCCGGACAAGCGCGTGGCTTCAATGTTGCTGCCGATGGCGTAGATGTGACGTCCGAACACGGTCTGCGTGGCAATGAACGAGAACACCGCCAGCAGGCCCAGCAGCAACAGCACCGGCACCGGGATGCCGCCGTAATCGTTGAGCACGTGCACGAATACAAACAGCGCCACGGCGGCCGCGACCAGCTTGGCGGCATCCATCCAGACCGGGCTGACCTTCAACTCCAGGCGCTGGCGCGCGGTGCGTCGGCGCCAGGTGACGAAGGCCAGCAGGGCCAGGATCAACACCGCCAGCACATTGCCCGTGGCCGGCGACACGTAGCCCTGGCCGATCACCACGAAGGCGTCGGATGACGGCGCGATGGTGGAGCCGCCGGTGGCGCCCAGCAGCGCGCCGCGGTACGCCAGCATGCCGCCCAGGCCCACGATGAATGACGGCACTCTCAGCCATGTCACCCAGAGACCGTTGAAGGTGCCGACCAGGGCGCCCAGCAGCAGCACCAGCAGGATCGTGACGGGCAGCGGCAGGTGCTGGCTGATGTCCAGGATGGCGGCTACGCCGCCCAGCAGCCCCAGCAGCGAACCGACGGAAAGGTCGATTTCGCCGGCGATGATGATGAACACCATGCCCAGTGCCAGCATGCCGGTGATCGACATCTGCCGGAACAGGTTGGAGATGTTGCGCGAGGTGAGGAAGGCGCCGTTGGTGGCGTACGAGAAGTACGCCCAGATCAGCGCGACGGCCACCAGCAGCGCCACGATCTTGTATTGCGAAAAGAACTGCCGGACGCGGGTCGAGCCCGGCATTCGGTTCTGCCCGGAGGGCGCGGGGGAAACATTCACGGAAGCGTTCATGCGTTATCGATCCTGTGCGGCAATTCCAGCGCGGCGGCCAGCAGGTCTTCCTGGCGCAATCCGTCGTTGATGAAGTCGCCACGTATGCGGCCATCGGCCATCACCAGCACGCGGTCACTGAGACCGAGCACCTCGGGCATTTCGGAGCTGACCACGATGATCGCCATGCCGCGCGATGCAAGGTCGAAGATCAGCCGGTAGATTTCCTGCTTGGCGCCCACGTCCACGCCGCGGGTGGGCTCGTCGAGGATGAGTATCTTGGGATCGGGCATCAGCATGCGGGTCAGCACCGCCTTTTGCTGGTTGCCGCCGGAAAGGCTGGCGATCGGCAGCATGGGGCTGCTGGCACGCACGTTGAGCCGCTTCATCTCGTGATGGAACGCATGCGCTTCGCGGTTGCCGTCGATCACGCCGCCGCGTGCGTAATGGTCGAGCACGCTCAGGGTGATGTTCGGCCCCACGCCCATCAGCGGCACGATGCCATCGCGCTTGCGATCCTCCGGCACCATGCACAGGCCGGCGGCCACCGCCGCCTGCGGGCTGCGGATGTGCACCGGCTTGCCTTCGATGCGCAACTCCGCGCTCCACGTGCCTGGATAGGCGCCGTAGATCGCCGACACCAGCTCGGTGCGACCGGCACCGATCAGGCCGGCGATGCCCAGGATCTCGCCTTTGCGCACTTGCAGCGACACGTCATCGACGCGCTTGCGCTTGGGGTTCATCACGTCCAGGCAGGTGACGTTCGATGCTTCAAGCACCACCTCGCCGATGGTGTGCGGCTTGCGCTCGAACATCTGGCCCAGTTCGCGGCCCACCATCATGGTGACGATCTGCGCGGTGTCGAGCTCGGCCATCGACCGCGTGCCGATGTGCTTGCCGTCACGGATCACGGTGATGCGGTCGCATACCTCGGCCACTTCGTCGAGCTTGTGCGAGATGTACACGCAGGCCACGCCGCGGCGCTTGAGATCGGCCACGATCGACAACAGGGTGCGGGTTTCGGTGGCGGTGAGCGAGGACGATGGCTCATCGAAAATGATCAGCCGCGCCTCTTTGCTGAGCGCCTTGGCGATCTCGATCAGCTGCTGGTGGCCGCTGCCGTAGTGCAGCACCTGCTGCCCCACATTGATGCCTTCGATGCCCAGCTCGCGCAGCAGCGCTTCGGCGCGCTGGTGCATGGCCGGGTAATCCATCAGGCCGCCGAAGCGGCGGATCTCGCGGCCGAGAAAGATGTTCTCGGTGACGCTGAGCTCAGGCACCAGCATCAATTCCTGATGGATGATGGCGATGCCGGCGCGCTCGCTGTCGGCCACCGTGTGGGCCTGCAGCGGCACGCCATCGACCAGGATTTCGCCCTCGTAGCTGCCATACGGATAGACGCCCGACAGCACCTTCATCAGGGTGGATTTGCCGGCGCCATTTTCGCCGCACAGACCCAGGCATTCGCCCGCGCGCACCTGCAGATCGACGCCGTCGACAGCGGCGAAGCTGCCGAACATCTTGCGGATGCCGCGCATGTCCAGCAGGCAGTCGCCGTTCTCCCCGGCGCGGGCGGCGGACTCAGTTGCCATAGACCTGCGCATGGGTATAGAAGCCGTCGGTGATCACCTTGTCGACGTTGTCGCGGGTCAGCGCGACCGGCTGCAGCAGGATGCTGTCGACCGACTTCTCGCCATTGTCGTAATGCGAGTTGTAGGCCGGCTTGTCGCCACGGGCCAGGTCCACTGCCAGTTTGGCCGCCTGGGTGGCCAATTGGTCGAGCGGCTTGTACACCGTCATCGTCTGGGTGCCTTCGACCACGCGCTTGACGCCGGCCAGGTCGGCGTCCTGGCCGGACACCGCCACCTTGCCGGCCAGCCGCTGCGCGGCCAGCGCCTGCACGGCGCCGCCGGCGATGGCGTCGTTGGAGGCCACGATGGCATCGATGTTGTTGGCGTTGGCGGTGAGCGCATCTTCCACGATGCCCAGCGCGCGGGTCGGGTTCCAGTCCGGCACCCACTGGTCGCCCACGATCTTGATGTCGCCCTTGTCGATCAGCGGCTGCAGCACCTGCATCTGGCCCTGGCGCAGGATCTTGGCGTTGTTGTCGGTGGGCGCGCCGCCGAGCAGGAAGTAGTTGCCCTTCGGCTTGACGTTGACCACGCCCTGCGCCTGCATCTCGCCGACCTTGAGGTTGTCGAAGGAGATGTACGCGTCGACGTCGGCGTTGAGGATCAGGCGATCGTACGACACCACCTTGACGTGGTTGCGATGCGCCTCGCGGATCACGTTGCCCAGCACCTTGGAGTTCTGCGGCACGATCACCAGCACGTCCACGCCGCGCGAGATCATGTTCTCGATCTGCGCCACCTGGCGCTCCTCGCTGCCATTGGCCGATTGCACCAGTACCTTGGCGCCGAGCTTGGTGGCGGCGGCATCGAAGAAGTCGCGATCGCGCGCCCAGCGCTCCAGTCGCATGTCGTCGATGCTGAAGCCGATCAGGGTGGGTTTCTTGCTGCTCTGCGTGCAGCTGCTGGCAAGGCCCGCCAGGCCCAGGCACAGCAGCACTCCCAGCGCACGTAAGGTCGTCAGTTTCATGCTTGCTCCGTCACTCGCTTGTTCGAGGATTTCATGGGTACCCCAGCCTTTCGGCCATGTGGATGTCACGGACAACGGCACGCCGCCGCCCATAGTAGGAGCTTGGGCTTCACGCCAACAACCGCAGCGGCGGCACTGCACCCTTGCCGTCGTCACCCGGTTTGGCCGTCCATGCCGTCCCAGCTACGCCACTGCACGGTGATCGAAACACCGGGCAGCGTGGTCGACGATGCTCGCGACCGTCATCGTCGGCGACACACTTCCCCGCCGATGGTAGCGCTATCAGTGGCTGTTCGCGTAGCCCCCACCATCGAGCGGTCCCGTATCCACCCACGACGCCTGCGCGCGCGGCCCGGGTGACCTTCCCGCACCAGCTTCGCAGCGGCGCATGGACCGCTACCGAACCCGGCGGCGCAGCCCGGAAACGATCATGGTGCCGGTGCTGCGCCGCGGCATGCAATGACGAAATCGCCCAGATGGGCCACATTTCTTCTTGTGCGCACGCCGCAGCGCACCACGGTCGTGCGTTGCACTCGTGCTAGCCTCGGGAAATCCGGCTGCAACACGTGCGCGTATACGGCGCACGCCAGGTACGGGGCTACCTTCGAGGCGGCTCCTCCAAGGTGAACCCATGAGCCACCCACACGGCGTCCATCGCATCGCGTTGCTGTTCAACGCGAACAAGGCATTCGATCGCCAGGTCATCGCCGGCATCGGCAACTATCTGGCGTCCACCCGGGTCAGCTGGGACCTGTTCATGCAGGAGGATTTCCACTGCCGGGCGACCGACCTGATCGAGTGGTGCGGCGATGGCATCATCACCGCCGTCGACGACCCGATCTATACGGCGTTGCGCCAGGTCGACGTGCCGGTGGTCGCCGTCGGTGGCTCCTATGCCGATGCGTCGCGCTACCCGAAGGGCTTGCCGTACATCGCGACCGACAATGCCGCGCTGGTGCGGCTGGCCTATGACCATCTGATCGAGCAGGGCCTGCAGAACTTCGCGTTCTATTCCCTGCCGCTGGCGCCCAACATCCCCGGCTGGGCCGAGGAGCGGGAACGGCTTTTCGACGCGATGCTCCGGCGCGACGGCCTCGAGGGTTTCATCTATCACGGCCATGCCACCACCGCCGCCGGCTGGAGCGACGCCACCGAGGCCTTGATGGCCTGGCTGCAATCCCTGCCCAAGCCGATCGGCGTGCTGGCGGTGACCGATGCACGCGCACGGCAGCTGCTGCAGGCCTGCATGATGGCCGACATCCCGGTGCCCGACGAGGTGGCCATCGTGGGTATCGACAACGACCCGCTGACGCGGATGCTCAGCCGTATTCCGCTCACCTCCGTGCAACAGGGCACCGAGGAAATGGGACGTACCGCCGCGCATGTGTTGCACCGCATGCTGCATGGCGCCGACTGCAGTGACACCCGCGTGCTGGTGCCGCCGGAGAATCTGCACGTGGGTGCATCCAGCATGTACCAGTCGGTGTGCAGCCCGTACGTGATGCGCGCGCGCCACTACATCCGCCAGTACGGTTGCCTTGGCATCCGCACCGAGCAGGTGGCTGATTACGTGGGGGTGTCGCGCTCGCTGCTGGAGGAGCATTTCCGGCGCACGCTGAAACGCAGCGTCCACCAGGAGATCCTGCGGCACAAGCTGGAGATCGCACAGGATTTGTTGCGGCAGGGCGAATCGTCGATGGCCGACATCGCGGTGCGTTGCGGCTTCACCTCGGTGCAATACCTCTACACCGTGTTCCGCCGGGAGCTGGGTTGCACGCCCAGGGCGTTCCAGGAGCAGCAGGCCACAGCCAACGCCTGATTGCGGCTTGTCTGTAGGAGCGACTTCAGTCGCGATGCCTCTGGCAGACGTGGCCGAAAAGCATCGCGACTGAAGTCGCTCCTACAAAAAAACAACGCGCCCCGTGGGGCGCGCCAGGTTCAGCCCACCACGCGCTTGGCGGCCTCGATCACGTGCGCCACGGTGATGCCGAAGTGCTCGAACAGCTGCGGCGCGGGTGCGGAGGCGCCGAAGGTGTTCATGCCGATCACCTCGCCGTCGAAGCCGACGTACTTGGCCCAGAAGTCGGCACTGGCCGCTTCCACCGCCACGCGGGCGCGGCACCAGCCCGGCAGCACGCCTTCGCGGTATTCCAGCGGCTGTTCGTCGAACACGTCGGTGCACGGCATCGACACCACGCGGGCGGCGATGCCCTGTTGTGCCAGCGCGCGCGAGGCTTCCATCGCCAGCTCCACCTCGGAGCCGGTGCCGATCAGGATCACCTGGAACTTCGTGTCCGCCGGATCGGACAGCACATAGCCGCCGCGGCGGATGTCCGCCAGCTGCTGCTCATCGCGCTGCTGATGTTTCAGAGCCTGGCGCGAGAACACCAGGCATGACGGCGCACCACGACGCTCGATCGCGGCCTTCCACGACACCGCCGACTCCACTGCATCGCAAGGACGCCACACGTGGTTGTTCGGGATGAGGCGCAGGCTGGCCATGTGCTCCACCGGCTGATGGGTGGGGCCGTCTTCGCCCAGGCCGATCGAGTCGTGCGTGTAGACGTGGATGGCTTGCGCGGGGATCAAGGCGCTCATGCGCACCGCGTTGCGGGCGTAATCGGAGAACACCATGAAAGTGGCGTCGTAGGGAATGAAGCCGCCATGCAGCGCCAGGCCGTTGGCGATCGCGGTCATGCCGAATTCGCGCACGCCGTAATAGACGTAGTTGCCCTTGCCGTCGGAGCTGTTGCCGTTGCCGGCGTCGAGGCTGCCCTTCCACTTGGTGAGGTTGGAGGCGGCCAGGTCGGCGGAACCACCCAACAGTTCGGGCAGCAGCGGACCATAGGCGTCCAGGGTCATCTGCGAAGCCTTGCGCGAAGCCACCTCGGGGCCTTCCGCCTGCAGCTTGGCGACATATGCCTGCGACTTCTCGGCCCAATCCTGCGGCAGTTCGCCGGACAAACGGCGCTTCAGCTCGGCCGCCAGCTCCGGATGTGCCGTGGCGTAGGCGGCGAACGCCTCGTCCCAGCTGCGTTCGCGGGCGATTCCCTTGTCGCGCGCGTTCCAACCGGCATAGATGTCGGCCGGGATCTCGAACGGCGCATGGTTCCACTGCAACTGCACGCGTGCGGCGGCAATCTCGTCCTTGCCCAGCGCGGCACCGTGGCTTTCTTCCTTGCCCTGCTTGTTCGGCGCGCCGAAACCGATGATGGTCTTGGCGCAGATGAGCGTGGGGCGCTCACTCTGCGCGGTGGCCTGCGCCAGCGCCTTCTTCACCGCCTCGGCGTCGTGGCCGTCGACGTCGCGGATCACGTTCCAGCCGTAGGCTTCGAAACGCGCGGGCGTGTTGTCGGTGAACCAGCCTTCGACTTCGCCATCGATGGAGATGCCGTTGTCGTCATACACCGCCACCAGCTTGCCCAGCTTCCAGGTGCCGGCCAGCGAGGCGACTTCGTGCGAGATGCCTTCCATCAGGCAGCCGTCGCCGAGGAACACATAGGTGTGGTGATCGACGATATCGTGGCCGGGCCGGTTGAAGCGCGCCGCCAGAATCTTTTCAGCCAGCGCAAAGCCCACGGCGTTCGCCAGGCCCTGGCCCAGCGGACCGGTGGTGGTTTCGGCGCCGGGCGTGTGGCCGTATTCCGGATGGCCGGCGGTCTTCGAATGCAGCTGGCGGAAGTGCTTCAGCTCGTCGATCGGCAGGTCGTAGCCGGACAGGTGCAGCAGCGCGTACTGCAGCATCGAGCCGTGGCCGTTGGAGAGCACGAAGCGGTCGCGGTTGAACCAGCCCGGGTTGCCCGGATTGAACTGCAGGAAATCGTTCCACAACACCTCGGCGATGTCGGCCATACCCATCGGCATGCCCGGATGGCCGGACTTGGCCGCCTCGACGGCATCCATGGCCAGGGCACGCACAGCATTGGCTAGTTCACGACGGGTGGGCATCAGGTTCTCTCCGGGGCGGGCAAAATCCCATTATCGCTGATTCAGCTTGTCACTGTCGCGCTCTCCGGGATGCGCAGTTTTGGACGGCTGAAAGGCCAAACATTAATTCGGCCTTAATTTTTGGTCAGGACATATCGGCGCGCTTCAGGCTCGGGCCTGTTCAATGCACCCGCCCCCGGATTCCGTGGGTCGTCATCGGGCTTTCCCCAACCCGACGATGCATTGGTTATACGCAGGAGTTCCCTCATGAAAAAAACACTACTAGCCCTGGCGATTACCTCCGCGTCTCTTTGCGCCCTGCCCGCATTTGCGCAGGACGACTCTGTTTCCAGCAGCACCCCGACGTCCGCGAACGGCAACTACCAGCCGAACCAGGCTGTCGGCAGCGGCAACTGGTTCATCGGTGCCAACGTTGGCCAGGCCCACGTGGCGCAAGGCCCGTACAACGATCACCCGACCACCTACGCACTGACCGGCGGCTACCGCTGGAAGGTCGGCCAGGACGTCGGCCTTGGCGTTGATATCGGCTACAACGACCTGGGCAATTTCCGGTTGAAGAACGCCTTCAACAGCGACAACGTCAACCTCACCGGTCGCCGCAACGCGTTGCGCGGCTGGACCGCCGGCGTCAACGGCCGCATCAACGTGTGGCAGGGGCTGTATGTCAGTGGCCGCACCGGCGTGTACGGCTGGAAGGGCCACGGCTACAACAACCAGGACGTCAACCGTCACTCGCTGGAAAAGGTCGACTACTACGCGGGTGCCGGCGTGGGCTACGACTTCAACAACAACTTCAGCCTGGGTCTGGCGTACGACTACTACCACGCCAAGAAGCACGGCATCAGCTTTAGCTCGGATACCGCCACGGTATCGGCTGAATACCGGTTCTGACCGGTGATGCCCCGAAGAGGCGCGGCGCGGGCCGCCGCGCCTCTTCTCGCCGCGGATTAACCCAGACTTAATACTGAACTTGTCGGTATTGAATCTCCGGACCGCAGCACCATCTAAGTGGCAGGTGTCGTCGCCCCCATGGCGCGCGCCCGCAGCGACCACTCCCCCAATGGGTCGCCTGCCACAAAAAAAACACTGGAGATATCCATGAAAAACAAGAGTCTGCTTGCCCTCGCCCTCGCCACTGCCGGCCTGGTTGCCGTACCCGCAGCCTTTGCGCAGAGTGCGCCCACGCAGAACGGCGGCTGGTTCGTCAACGGCAACGTCGGCCAGACCTCGATCAACCACGGCCCGTACGACGACAACGACACCGGCTATGCCGTCAACGGTGGTTACCGCTGGTCGGTGAACCCTTCTGTCGCACTGGGCGTCGAGGTTGGCTACAACGACCTGGGCAACATCCACGCCAAGAACGTCTTCAATGACGACCCGGTGGTGGAAGACGGCAAGTCGCAGCTGCACGGCTGGACGGCTGGCGTGAACGGTCACTTCAACGTCACCCCGAACTGGTACGTCAGCGCCCGCACTGGCATTTACGGCTGGAAGGGCCACGGCCTGAGCAACAACGAGAACCCGGTCCGCAAGGGTCTGGATGACACCAGTTGGTACGCCGGCGCCGGCTTCGGCTACGACTTCAACAACAACGTCAGCGTAGGCTTGAACTACGACTACTACGACGCGAAGAAGGACCGCGTCGACCTGAGCACGGACATGGTGTCGGTCAGCGCGGAATACCGCTTCTGATTCGATTCACCCTGTTGCACGGACGACAGGAAGAAGGGCGCCGCAAGGCGCCTTTCTTTTTGCCCGCGTTTTTCCCCGGACCCGGCCAGCCGTTACAATCGCGTCGCCGCAGAAGCGGCTCATCGGATTGATCGGACCATCAGGAGGGTCCATATCCCCATGCGTAAACACCTACTCCCCCTCGCCATCGCCGCCAGCGGCATGGCCTTCGTCGCGACCGCCCATGCCGAACAGCCCAACGGGTGGTTCGTCAACGGCAATGTCGGCAGCTCGCACTACAGTGCAGAGGTCGACGACTTCGGTTCGGGTACCGAAACCGACACCGCGTTCATCGTCAACGCCGGCTACCGCGACCAGCGCATCCTCGGCTTCGAGGTCGGCTACACCAACCTCGGCAGCATCAGCGAGAGCGACGACTTCGGCGACCGTGTGAAACTGTCCGGCGACGGCTGGACGCTGGGCCTCAACGGCCATTTCAACCCGACCAGCCACTGGTACATTTCCGCGCGGGGCGGCGCCTTCCTGTGGAAGCTGCACGCCAAGGCGCGCATCGCCTATGACGACGGCAGCTCGGACACGTTCCGCGCCAGCGAGCAGTCACTGGGCTGGTACGCCGGCGTGGGCACGGGTTACGACATCAACCGCCACTGGAGCGTGGGCGGCAACTTCGATTACTACAAGATCGACAAGGACGTGTACGAGCTTGGCACGCGGATTTTCTCGGTCAGCGCCGAGTACCGCTTCTAAGTCCGGCGCCCTGACGCCACCGCGTCATCGCAACGAAAGAGGGCACCTTGCGGTGCCCTCTTTCGTTCATGTCCTGGTGGCGATCCGCTTGCGTCAGCCGTTCCAGCGGCCCAGTGCCGCCAGGCCGTTGTCGCGGGCGCGGGCATGGACGATCTTCTGCGCGCCGGCCGTGTTCGCCTTCGGGTCTTTCGCCCATAGCGTCAGTGCAGCCTGCTGCATGGCGCGGCCGTACGAGAACGACAGCGGCCACGGATGCGGGCCGATGTGATTGATCGCGTTGAGGTGGCTGGTGGCTTGCGCATCGGTCTGGCCGCCGGAAAGGAACACGATGCCCGGCAACGACGCCGGCACGCAGGATTTCAGCACCCGCACGGTGGCATCGGCCACTTCCTCGGCGTCGACCTGCTCGTCGCTGTCCTTGCCCGGAATGACCATGCTGATCTTCAGGATGGTGCCTTCGAGCATCACGTTCTGCTCGTACAGCGCGTTGAACAGGCTGCGCAGCACGGCTTCGTGCACCTCATAGCTGACGTCGATGGAATGGTCGCCGTCCATCAGCACTTCAGGCTCGACCATCGGCACCAGGCCGGCCTCCTGGCACAGCGCGGCATAGCGCGCCAGCGCGTGGCAGTTCGCCTCGATGGCGGTGGAACTGGGGGTGTCCTCGGTAATCTTGATCACCGCCCGCCACTTGGCGAATTGCGCACCCAGCTTGGCGTATTCCTGCAGCCGCTCGCGCAGGCCGTCGAGCCCTTCGGTGACCACGTCGCCCGGAAACCCGGCCAGCGGCACGGTTCCCTTGTCGACCTTGATGCCGGGAATGATGCCGGCCTTCTTCATCACCGTGGTGAACGGCACGCCATCCTTCGTGGACTGACGGATCGTCTCGTCGTACAGGATGGCGCCGGAAATATGTTCGCCGAGAGCGGGTGTGGTCAGCAGCATTTCGCGATAGGCGCGTCGGCTTTCCTCGGTACTCTCGACGCCGACGGCGGCCAGACGCTTGCCGATCGTCTTGGTCGACTCATCGATGGCGATGATGCCCTTGCCGGGCGCGACCATGGCCAGGGCGATGCTTTCGAGATCTTCAATACTCATGGCGACTCCGTGGAACGCGGCGGCGACAAACCGCACGAGGGACGATGCCGCACCAACATGCGCGCCGGTACGGTTCAGAGCTCGCCATTATAGGCCAGTTGCACGAGGGTGACTCGCCTGCGGGAAGGCAGCCGTGTCAATGCTGGCCGTTGTATCCCGGCAACACGCAGGCGTCGACTACCTGCTTCCGCGCCGCTTTGTCCTCGGGCGCGTTGAACGGCACGATGTAATACGTGGATATCGGCTCGGCGTTGCGGTTGGTCAACGACGGCCCGTAGCGGAAATTGGCGACGGCGTTGACCGCCATCGGGCCCAGATCGCTCTTGGGGATCAGTTTGACCAGGGTCACATCGAGCGGCACGCCGTCCGAGCCGACCGTGTAGGTCACGGCGGCACAGCCGGGCTTGTCGAGGTTCAGCCCGCTGTTCGGGGCATCCAGCTTGATCTGGGTATTGAGCAGGATCCAGTAGCGGTAAAGATTCTGCGGATCGAGCTTGCGCATCTGCGTCTGTGCCAGCAACGGCACGGAGAACAGCGCCATCAGTACGGGCAGCACGATGGTCAGGGACGGGCGGAATGACGACTTCATGACAACCTCCAGGGATGCAACCGCATGCCCGCAGTGTAGCCGCGGGCATGTGTAGAAATCGCACTTGGTCGTTACAGGTCGCGCAGGCTTTCCACCATGCCGCCGGTACCGACCGCCAGCAGTTTCAGCGTGTTGGTGCCACCGCCGAGGCCAACATGGTCGCCGTGGGTGACCACCACGCGATCGCCCTCGCTGAGCTTGCCCTGGTCGAACAGCAACTGCACGGCGGCGCGGGCGGAGGCGGCGAGGTTCTGGCCGGCATGGTTGAATTCCACCGGCTTCACGTCGCGCAGCACCAGCATGCGTCGGCGCGCATCGTCGAACGGCGACAACGCGTAGATCGGCACCGCGGTGCGGTAGCGCGACAGCCACTGCGCGGTGGCGCCCGACTCGGTCAGCGCGATGATCGCGCGCACGCCCAGCTGCTTGGCCACCAGCATGGCGGCCAGCGCAATGGCCTGATCGGTGCGATCGAGGCGGTGGCCGGCAGTGGTGAGGTCGTCCTTGGGTTCGAACTGGCGCTCGGCGCCCAGGCAGATGCGCACCATCGCCTGAACAGCCTTGTCCGGATGCGCGCCGGCAGCGGTTTCCTGCGACAGCATCACCGCATCGGTGCCGTCGATCACCGCGTTGGCCACGTCCAGCACTTCGGCGCGGGTGGGGATCGGCGCGTAGACCATCGACTGCAGCATCTGCGTGGCGGTGATCACCGCGCGGTTGCGCTGCACCGATTCACGGATGATCTTCTTCTGCAGGCCCGGCAGTTCGGCGTCGCCGATTTCCACGCCCAGGTCACCGCGCGCCACCATCACCACGTCGGAGGCGTCGATGATCTCGCCCAGCACGGGGATCGCGTCGGCACGCTCGATCTTGGACACCAGCGAGGCGTTGCCGCCCGCTTCGTGCAGCAGGCGACGCGCCTGGTGCATGTCGTCGGCCGAACGCACGAAGGACACGGCCAGGAAATCGGCGCCGATCTCGGCGGCCAGCTTGATGTCGGCCTTGTCCTTGTCCGACAGCGCTGTCACCGACAGCCCGCCGCCCTGGCGATTGAGGCCCTTGCGGTCGGACAGGCGGCCGCCGATCAGCACCTGGCAACGCACTTCGGCGCCCACCACTTCCAGCACCGTCAAGGCCAGCAGGCCGTCGTCCAGCAACAGGACGTCGCCGGCATGCACATCATTGGGGAGGCCGTAATAGCTGACGCCGACGCGCTGGTCGTTGCCGGCGGGTGCGTCGGGGCGGCAATCCAGCACGAAGGATGCGCCGTTGACCAGTTCGATCGGGCCGTTGGCAAATTTCTCGATGCGGATCTTGGGGCCTTGCAGATCGGCCAGGATGCCGACCTCGCGACCGGCGCTGGCGGCAGCGACGCGAACCGCGGCGGCGCGTGCGCGATGGTCGTCGGGCTGACCGTGGGAAAGGTTGAGTCGAACCACGTCCACGCCATCGGCGATGATCTGTTCGAGCATGCCGGGAGCATCGGTGGCGGGGCCGAGCGTGGCGACGATTCGGGTACGGCGGGATTGGGGTTCGGTAGTCATCGATTCAGATTACCAGAACTCTTCGTCCCCATATCAATGCTTGTGCGCATGTTGCGTGACGACGTCACCCAGATGACGGTTCAAGACCTCGGCCAACCGCCTTCCCGCCACGCGCAAACGCCGTTCGGCAAGCGGGAGGTTCCGGTCCACATAGGCCGACCCGATTCGCCGTCTGGATGGATAGAAGTCCATTGCGGCGGTGAGCCGGCACGACTCCTCGGCCCATTGCGCGTACGGGTTGTCCAGCGGAGCGATCGGCCGCGGCAAGGTCACCGGCGATCGCGAATCCAGCAGGTTGGCGTAATCCCGCCAGCGCAAGTGGCGCGTACCCAGCAGGCCGGAATCCCACACCTTGTGCAGGTTGCTGCCCTTGCCCTCGAACTGCACCTGATACTGGTTGCCACCGCGGTCCGGCCGGTAACCGGCGTGCAGCGGCTGGTGCACGTCACCCACCAGATGCACCACGAACTTCAGCGCTTCGCGCCGCACCGCATCGGGCTGCGAACGATCGCCCAGCACCTGCACTTCCCGCGCCAGCGCGGCCACCACGCACTCGCCCTTCGGGCAATCGCGCGGCGCCACGTAGTGGCAGCGGTCGCTGGAAAAATTGATGTAGTGCCAGCGACTTGTGCGTTTCCACAACGCCCGCAGCGCGGGGTCGTTGCGGACCTGGTCGGGCCAGTTGGCCACGTCGGCCAGGTGCGTGGTGTGCTCCGGCGCCAGCAGCCGCTCCACCTCCCTTTCGGCCGCGGGGCTCAGCTGGCGTTGCGCCAGTTCGGCCACCACGCTGTGTCCCAGCGGCCCCCACGCCCGGGCGGACGGCGCGGCCAGAAACATGGCCGACGCCAGCAGGAGGGAGAGGATAGGTCGCGACATCACGGGCACTCGCGCAAACGCGGAAGTCTGCCACAAGGCGAATCTCCCTCCGCAGGAACAGTGCTTTCATTGTAAGATTCGAGGGCTGAAACACCGGCGCCGTACCCCGCGGCAGCCATCCATCTTCGCAACGGAGGACGCTCTCTCATGACCATCAGGGTCGGCATCAACGGCTTCGGCCGCATCGGTCGCAACGTGCTGCGCGCAGCCGTGCAGAACTTCGGCAACGACATCGAGATCGTGGCAATCAACGACCTGCTCGAGCCGGATTATCTCGCCTACATGTTGAGCTACGACTCCGTGCATGGTCGCTTCAAGGGCGACGTCAAGATCGAGAATGGCCATCTGGTGGTCAACGGCAAGACCATCCGCCTGAGCCAGGAACGCGATCCGGCCAACCTGAAGTGGAATGAAGTGAACGCCGACGTGGTGCTCGAATCCACCGGCCTGTTCCTGACCAAGGAAACCGCGCAGAAGCATCTCGATGCGGGCGCGAAGAAGGTGATCCTGTCCGCACCGTCGAAGGACGACACGCCGATGTTCGTCTACGGCGTCAACGACAAGACCTACAAGGGCGAGGCGATCATCTCCAACGCCAGCTGCACCACCAACTGCCTGGCGCCGATCGCCAAGGTGATCAACGACAAGTGGGGCATCAAGCGCGGCCTGATGACCACCGTGCACGCCGCCACCGCCACCCAGAAGACGGTCGACGGACCCAGCAACAAGGACTGGCGCGGCGGTCGCAGCATCCTGGAAAACATCATCCCGTCCTCCACCGGCGCGGCCAAGGCCGTGGGCGTGGTGATTCCCGAGCTCAACAAGAAGCTCACCGGCATGAGCTTCCGCGTGCCGGTCGCCGACGTCTCCGTGGTCGACCTCACCGTCGAGCTGCTCAAGGACGCGACCTACGCCGAGATCTGCGCTGAAATGAAGGCGCAGAGCGAAGGCGCGCTGAAGGGCGTGCTGGGCTACACCGAAGACAAGGTCGTGGCCACCGACTTCCGCGGCGAAACCTGCACCTCGGTGTTCGACGCCGACGCCGGCATCGCGCTGGACAGCACCTTCGTGAAGCTGGTCAGCTGGTACGACAACGAGTGGGGCTACTCGAACAAGTGCCTGGAAATGGTGCGGGTCGTGGCGGGCTGACGTCTGCGTGCTGCTCCATGGAAAAGCCGGGCATTGCCCGGCTTTTTTTGTGAAGCGCGCGAACTGAGTGGAGATGAGTGAGAAGTGAGCGAGGAGCCGGCGTTCGTCGCCGCTTTTTCTCGCTGCTCACTCATCTTCACTTACCCCTCGTCCAGGCTCCGCTTCAACAGCGGCAATTTGTCCGGCACGCCATCCCACTTGGAGGCGTCGTCCATCGCGGGGATCTTGCTGGTCAGCACCGGCCACTCGCGCGCCAGCTCCGCGTTGATGCCGAGGAATACTTCCTGCCCGGCTGGCACGTCCAGCTCGGGGAAGATCGCACCCACCGGGCACTCCTCCACGCACAGCGTGCAGTCGATGCATTCGTCCGGATCGATCACCAGAAAATTCGGTCCGGCGTGGAAACAGTCCACCGGACACACCTCCACGCAATCGGTGTGTTTGCAATTGATGCAATTTTCGGTGACTACGTGCGTCATCAGGTTTACCTCATCTGGCAGCGACAGTGTCGCGTACGGCTTGCCGCACGGCGATGATCCAAGTCAGTGCCGACGCCTGCGCGGCGGGGGCACAATCGGCCTGCAGTTTATCCATGTCCCCTCTGCTGGAGTAATTCCCCATGCGCAAGTTGATCGCGATTGCCCTGCTCGGCCTGTTGTCCACCCCGCTGATGGCCGCCGAATGCACCACCACCGTCGAAGCCAACGACGCCATGCAGTTCAACGTCAAAACCATCACCGTGCCGAAGACCTGCAAGACGTTCGCCGTGACGCTCAAGCACACCGGCAAGCTGCCCGTCACCGCGATGGGCCACAACTGGGTGCTGGCACACAGTGCCGACGAATCGGGCGTCATCGCCGACGGCATGAAGGCCGGCGCGGCCAACAGCTACGAGAAGCCGGGTGATGCCCGCATCATTGCGCACACCAAGCTGATTGGTGGCGGCCAGTCCGACACGGCCACGATCAACGTGTCGAAGCTCAAGGCCGGTGAGCAGTACGCCTACTTCTGCACCTTCCCTGGCCATGCCGCGCTGATGAAGGGCACCTTGAGCCTGAGCAAGTAAGCTCGGCACAAGTACCAAGCCTTCCATCCGGGCGCGCGGTTCTGCCGCGCGCCCTTCATCATTTCAAGTCTCGAATCGCATGAATCCATCTGCCGCACTGGACGAACCCCTCCTGGCCACGCTGGTCGACCATTTCTACGAAAAGGTGCGACGCGACCCGGACATCGGCCCGATATTCAACGCCGCCGTGGACGACTGGGATGAACACAAACGCCTGCTGACCTCGTTCTGGGCGTCGGTGGCGTTGCGTGCGGGCAGCTATCGCGGCAACCCGATGGCGGCGCACCGGCCGCACCCGATCCAGGCACGTCACTTCGACCGCTGGCTTGAGCTGTGGCAGGAAACCTGTGGCGAGGAACTCGACGAGGCGAATGCCGCACAGATGCTCGACTATGCGCAGCGCATCGGACGCAGCCTGAAGTTCGGCCTGGGCCTGCATCCGGAAGGGCACGCTTTTGGCGTGCCGGTGGTGGGCGCCAACCGCTGAGGGCGGTCATCCCCGAAGTAAATCTGGCTTTGTTTGCAGGAGCGACTTCAGTCGCGATGCTCTTGCTTGTGAGTTCCCAAAAGAACGGGCATCAAAAGAAGAAGCATCGCGACTGAAGTCGCTCCTACAGGTCGCCCGTAATCAGCGGGCGGCTCGATCACGCCAGTGCAGCGAGTGCGGCGTCGTAGTTCGGCTCGTTGCCGATCTCGCCGACCAGTTCGGCATGCAGCACCTTGTCGTGCTCGTCGAGCACCACCACGGCACGTGCGGCCAGGCCCGCCAGCGGGCCTTCGGCGATTGCCACGCCGTAGTCATTGAGGAACTGGCGGCCGCGCATCAGCGACAGGTTGACCACCTTGTCCAGGCCTTCGGCGCCGCAGAATCGCGCCTGCGCGAACGGCAGGTCGGCCGAAATGCAAAGCACCACGGCATTGTTGAGCTTGCTGGCCGATTCGTTGAAGTGGCGCACGGAAGCCGCGCAGGTCGGCGTGTCCACGCTGGGGAAGATGTTGAGCACCTTGCGCTTGCCGGCGAAGCTCGCCAGCGTGGCGTCGGCAAGGTCACCCGCTACCAGGGTGAATGCCGGGGCGGCGGATCCCACGGCGGGAAACTGGCCATTGACGCTGATCGGCTTGCCATGAAAGGTGACGTTGGACATGTGAAGCTCCTTGGGGAATGAATCGTTACAAGTAGAACATGGTCTTGGCGAGAAACACGATGCCGACCATCAATGCCAGCACCACGCGATGCGTGTGCTTGAAGCGGCATACGTCCATCTTCCCATGGCGCATCGCCCACATCGCATTGACGAACACGCCCAGCACGGCGAACGCCAGCACCACCTTCAGCAGCAACCAGTTGCCGAAGCGCGAACCCACGCAGGCAAAGCCGTCACAGCGGATGTCGAACAGCACGCCGCCGCTGACGAAAAGCAGGATCACCACCACCGGCATGAAGCGCCGCACCCGCGCCATCACCGCCTGTTCGATGCGTTGCATGGTGGCCGTGTCGAACCGCTTGTGCAGCGACTCGACCACCAGCACCTCGAACGCCACCGCGCCCACGAAGATGATGGCGCAGGCCAGATGGAGCAGAACGATCCAGGGATACCAGACAGACATGGAAGCACCACCAGCGCGCGACGAGGTCACCACTATCTGCCGCTCCACCGATAGCTGCCATGACTTGCATCAGCCCCTGCCACGCCGCGTCGTGCCCAGGCAACGTCCCGACCGCCCATGACCACTGGTAGATGACAGCCGTCGCGTGACTCTGCAACCATCGGACTCTTTTTTTGGCGTCAGCGCCCGCACAGGAGCTTCCATGTCCCAAGCCAGCCAGATCCGCCGCGATGTGGGGCCATTCGCCCTGATGCTTACCGGCCTGGGCTCGATCATCGGCTCGGGCTGGCTGTTCGGGGCGTGGCGGGCGGCGCAGATCGCCGGGCCGGGCGCCATCTGGGCCTGGGTGATCGGCGCGGCGATCATCATGACGGTGGCGCTGACCTACGCCGAGCTGGGCGCGATGTTCCCCGAATCCGGCGGCATGGTGCGCTACGGCCATTATTCGCACGGCTCGCTGGTGGGTTTCATCGCGGCCTGGGCGAACTGGATCGCCATCGTCTCGGTGATCTCGGTGGAGGCCGAGGCCTCGGCGCAGTACATGTCGTCGTGGAAGTGGCAGTGGGCGAAGGATCTGTACCACCAGATGCCCGGTGGCCACGGCGAGCTGAGCACCAATGGCCTGCTGATCGCGGCGGCGCTGGTGGTGATGTATTTCCTGTTCAACTTCTGGAGCGTGAAGCTGTTTGCGCGCTCGAATACGGCCATCACGCTGTTCAAGCTGGTGATCCCCGCGCTTACCGCGGTGCTGCTGATCGCCAGCGGTTTCCATGCCGAGAACTTCGCCGTGGGCATCCACGGCGAACTGCACGAGACCGACTTCCCCTCGATCCTCACCGCGGTGGCAATCGCCGGCATCGTGTTCAGCTTCAACGGCTTCCAGAGCCCGGTGAACCTGGCCGGTGAAGCGCGCAACCCGGGCAAGAGCATCCCGTTCGCCATCGTCTGCTCGATCGGGCTGGCAACCGTGGTCTACGTGCTGCTGCAGGTGGCGTTCATCGGCTCGGTGCCGCGCGAGATGCTGGCCGACGTGGGCTGGCACGGGATCAACTTCAGCTCGCCGTTCGCGGACCTGGCGATCATCCTGGGCATGCAGTGGCTGGCGACATTGCTGTTCATCGACGCGGTGGTCAGCCCCAGCGGCACCGGCATGACCTATACCGCCACCACCGCGCGCATGCTCTACGGCATGGAGCGCAACGGCACGCTGCCGAGCATCCTGGGTCGCGTGCACCCGAAATGGGGCATACCGCGCCCGGCGATGTGGGTGAACCTGGGGGTGTCGTTCCTGTTCCTGTTTTTCTTCCGCGGCTGGGGTTCGCTGGCGGCGGTGATATCGGTGGCGACCATCATTTCCTACCTTACCGGCCCGGTCAGCGTGATGACGCTGCGCCGTACCGCGCCGGAGTTGAACCGCCCGCTGCGCCTGGCCGGCCTGTCGGTGCTGGCCGGCATCGCCTTCATCATGTCCACCGAGCTTTTGTATTGGGCCAAGTGGCCGCTGACCGGTGAAATCATCCTGCTGATGGTGGTCGCGCTGCCGGTGTATTTCTATTACCAGGCCAAGTCCGGCTGGCACGATTTCGGGCGGCAGATGAAGGGCGCCTGGTGGCTGGTGTTCTACCTGCCCACGCTGGCGCTGGTCTCCTGGGCCGGCAGCACCACGTTCGGCGGCAAGGGCTACCTGCCCTACGGCTGGGATCTGGTGGTGGTGGCGGGCATCGGGCTGGTGTTCTACCAGTGGGGCGTGAAGAGCGGCTGGCGCACGCCATCGGTGGAAGCGGCGCAACTGGAAGCGCGCCTCGATCCGAATGCACCGCTGGTACCGCCGGACGAGGAGACGGCCGAGCGGATTACCGGACACTGAGTCGTACCCCTTCCGATCGACGCAAACGCGCGGCCACGAGCCGCGCGTTTGCGTCTCAGCGTGCCGCACCGGCGCTGCGCCGCGCGTCGCCCAGCGACAGCAACACCAGCACCACAGCCAGCACCAGGTAGGCCCCGGCGAACTGCCACACCACGCCCTGCAGCGGCACGTCGAGCAGCCACGGCAGGTAGATGCCGCCGGACAGTTCCACCGAATGGATCACCCCGAACAGACTCAGCACCGCGCCCAGCAGCAGGATCAATGCGGCGCGCAACGGGCGCGCGTCGATCAGCGCCACCACGAAACTCGCCCAGATCATCGAAGTGATGATGAAACCGTTGCCCAATACGGTGATCACCGCCAGCTCGGAAATGCCGTGTGTGCCGTCGTTGAACAACTGCGCAAAATGCTCCGGCGACACATAGGTCGGATCGCTGAGCTTGATCGTCAGCATCCGCGCGATCGCCGGGAAAAAGCTGAACACCACCGCCGCGGCGTAACGCACCGGCGTGGCCTCGAACGCCTGCACGGTGATGCCGATGGCCACGAAAACCAGAATCGGCGCCAGCACCGGCAGCGGCAGCAGCTCGACCAGGTTGGACAAGTAGCCGAAGATGCCGCCCAGCCCGATCACGATGCCGGTAAGCAGCGTGTAACCGCTGCGCGCGCCCATCGCCTTGTACGAGGGCTGGCCGATGTACGGCGTGGTCTGCGCCACGCCGCCGCAGAAACCCGCCGCCAGCGTGGCCAACGCCTCCACCAGCAGGATGTCGCGGGTCGAATAATCATCACCGGCCGCGCGCGCACTCTCGGTGACGTTGATGCCGCCCACCACCATCAACAGGCCGAACGGCAGGATCAGCGGCAGGTACGGCACCACGTAGGCAAGCCCGTTCACCCATTGCAGCGTCGGCCACGGCAGCGCGAAACGCCACTGCCACGCCGCCGGTGCGTGATAGCCAGCGCCCAGCCAGCCCAGCGGACCAAGTACGTAATACAGCAACGCGCCGACCACGAACGCCACCAGCACGCCGGGCAGCCCGAACGGCATGCGCGCCCTGGCCACCAGCGCGTACAGCACCACGCCGAGCCCGGCAAAGCCCACCACCGGGATCTTGAGGATCTCCACCAGCGGCAGGAAGCCCATCAGCACCAGTGCAATGCCGGCGATGGAGCCGAGCAGGCCGGCGCGTGGCACGTGCCGTTGCACCATCGCACCGAAGAACGACAACACGAACTTCAACACGCCCATCACCACCAACGAGGCCATGCCCAATTGCCAGGTGGCGATCGCCGCGGCATGTTCGTCCATGCCACCATGCTTGAAGCCGAGGAAGGCCGGCCCCAGCACCAGCAGCGCCATGCCGATGCTGGTGGGCGCATCCAGCCCCAGCGGCATCGCGGTGACATCGTCGCGCCCGTTGCGCCGCGCCAACCGGCGTGCCATCGCGGTATAGGCGAGGTTGCCCAGCAGCACACCGAACGCGGTGCCGGGAAACATGCGCAAAAACACGATGTCCGCGGGAAAGCCGAAAATGCCGATCAGCGCCGTGGCGAGAAAGGCCATGATGGACAGGTTGTCTACCACCAGGCCAAGGAAGCCATTGAGGTCGCCGGGAGCAAACCAGCGGTTGCGAGAAGTAGTCACGAGGGAAGCCTGCAGGTGGAGGGGCGATTCAGAACGACACGTCGGCCGGCTGCGTCACGCGCAGTACCGACTGGTCACCGGTGCGCTGCTTCCACGCCGCGCGGATCGCCTCGACCTTGGCGCGGTTGGCCGGCGTGTCCGGGTAATCGATCACCAGCATCTTCGAGCGCAGCCGCTCGGGACTGGTCTGCTGCTTGCCCTGCCACTGGCCGTAGACGTCGATCACGCTGAGCCCGTCGGGGAAGCGCGTGCTGACCTCGTGGTCGAGGAACTCCCGCCAAGCCTGCTCGCTGATGCCCTGTTGCGGCTGGTCGGCCAGGCCCAGGCCGAAGTACAGCCGTGTATCGACCCAGCCCTGCGTCTGCGCCGGATGCGCGGCATCGCCGTGCAGGACGGCATTCGCGACGCCCGGTTGCGTCGCGCAACCCGCCAACAGCGCCGACAGCAAAAGAGCCGAAAACAAACGAAATTTCATTAGCACATTCCCGATGATCATTTGGACGTCTATACGTATAGACGGGTTTGGCGATAGAGTATTGGCAGCTACGGCACCGCGAGGCAACACCTATTTCTCGCCCGCGATGCAGCTACCCCAGGGATCCGCACGACATGCATCACCATCATCGCCACAAAAAGCCGCCCATGCACCAGTGCATGACGTCGCGGCGCTGTTGCTGTCGCTGAGCCCCTCTGCGACGTCCGGGCGTCGCCTCCCCTACCCGCATCCCCGCCATCGCTTCCCCGTCGATGGCCCCGCACCATCCAAGGAAACGCTCATGTCCTTCGCCCCCGTTCTCCCGCGGCACCACCGCCTGTACACCGCCGTGCTGCTGGCCGGCCTTGCCGCCTTACCGGTCCACGCCCAGCAGGCGAACGCCAGCCAGGCCCAGACGCTGCAACAAGTGGTGGTGACTGGCGTGCGCGCCAGCAGCCGTACCGCGCTGGAATCACCGGTGCCGATCGACGTACTCACACCTGACGACCTGCGCAGCGCCGGCGCACTGAACGGCGAGCTCGGCCAGGCGCTGGCCACCCTGCTGCCCTCGTTCAACTTCCCGCGGCAGTCCAACTCCGGCGGCTCCGACCACGTGCGCGCCGCGCAGTTGCGCGGGCTCTCGCCCGACCAGGTGCTGGTGCTGGTCAACGGCAAGCGTTTCCACACCTCGGCGCTGGTCAACACCGACACCAAGATCGGCCGCGGCACCACGCCGGTGGATTTCAACGCGATCCCGATCAGCGCGATCAAGCGCATCGAAGTGCTGCGCGACGGCGCCGGTGCGCAATACGGCTCCGACGCCATCGCAGGCGTGGTCAACATCATCCTCAAGGATTCGCCCGAAGGCGGCGAGCTGGAGAGCAGCTACGGCGCCAACCACACCTATTTCGCCCCCAGCCAGCAAACCATCACCGACGGCCAGAGCAGCTACGGTGCAGCCAATTTCGGCACCCGACTGGGCGGCAGCGGCTTCCTGCGCGCAGGTGTGGAAGTGACCCACCACGACGCCACCAACCGCGCCGGCCTGGACACCGTACCGGACTGGCTGGCCGATCCCACGCCGGCCAACCTGGCCCTGCGCGGCCAACGCAACTACGCGGCCGGCGACCCGCAGAGCGAGAGCTACAACGGCTGGCTCAACAGCGAGATCCCGCTGGGCGACACGGCCAAACTGTACTGGTTCGGCACTTATACCCAGCGCCACACCATCGGCGACAACTATTTCCGCTACCCGGACAGCAGCGCCAACATTCCCTCGATCTATCCCGAGGGTTATCGGCCCGAATCGCTGGGCCACAATCGCGACGTGCAAACGGCGGCCGGCGTGAAGGGCACTGCCGGCGAGTGGAGCTACGACGGCAGCGTCAACTGGGGCAGCAATGCCTTCGATTACGACCTGCGCCATTCGCTCAACGCCTCGCTGGGTGCGGACAGCCCCACCGCGTTCCACATCGGCAGCTACCGCTTCAACCAGGGCAGCGCCAACTTCGACGCCAACCGCGCCTTTGACGTGGGCGAGCGTGCGTTCACCCTCGCCGTGGGCGGTGAATTCCGCCGCGAAACCTTCGTCACCCATCCGGGTGACCCGGCCTCTTATGCGGTCGGTCCGGCACTCGGCGCGCCGGCCGGCGCACAGGCCGGCGGTGGCTTGCAGCCACAGGATGCGGCCAATCTTTCGCGCCGCGTCAAGGCGGTATACGCGGAAGTTTCCAGCGACCTCACCGATCACGTATTCGTCGATGCCGCCACCCGCTACGAGCATTACAGCGACTTCGGCGGCAACTGGAGCGGCAAGCTCAGCGCCCGCTGGGAATTCGTTCCGGGCTTCGCGCTGCGTGGCGCGGCCTCGAACAACTTCCGCGCACCGTCGTTGAGCCAGATCGGCTTCGAGTCCACCAGCACCGGCTACGGCGCCGACGGCAAGCTGGTCACCGGCCGCACCCTGTCGGTGAACAACCCGATCGCGCGCGGCCTGGGCGCGGTGCCGCTGACGCCGGAGAAATCGCGCAACTTCAGCCTGGGCCTTACCGCGCAGCTTGGCGGTGGCTTCGATGCCAGCCTGGACGTCTATCAGATCAGCATCGACAACCGCGTCACCCTGTCGCAAACCATCCGCAGCGACGGCCTGGAGGACTACATCCTGCAGCAGTTCGGCGTACCGGGCGTGCAGAGCGTGGCGTTCTTCACCAACGCGGTGGACACGCGCACCCGCGGCGCCGAACTGGTGGGCAACTACCGTACGCCGCTGGCCGGCGGGCAATTGCTGCTGACTGCCGCGTACAGCCACAACAAGACCGATATCCGCAAAGTGCGCGACACGCCGGCGCAACTGACAGCAATCGGCACCGGCAACGTGTTGTTCGGCGACGAGGAGCGCAACACGCTGACCGACGCCGCGCCACGCCAGTGCGGCTCGTTCAGCGCCCGCTGGGACACCGCGCGCTGGGGACTGCTGGGCCGGGTGATCCGCCAGGGCGCCACCACCCGCGTGTTCGATTTCGGCGACGGTTACGAGCCGACGCAGACTTACGCGGCGCGCTGGCAGCTCGACGCCGAGCTGGCATTCCACGCCACGCCTCGCTTCACCCTCGCGCTGGGCGGCTACAACCTCACCAACCAGTACCCGACCCGCTCCAACAGCGACATCAACTACGCGGAGAATTTCCCGTACGACGTGATCTCGCCGATCGGCAACAACGGCGCCTACTGGTACGGCCGGGTGCGCTACACGTTCTGAGTTCTGACGAAGCGCTCCCGCCTTGCGCGGGAGCGGCTCTTTGCCTGTGGACAATCCCTCGAACAACCCCTTCACCGGGATCACGAGTCATAACCCGCGGCTAGTCGAGGCCCCCTGCACGAGCGCACCCTGTGCGCGATGCTCCTTGCCATATGCCCCATCGAAAATCCTTTCCGTGGGCGTGTGGCAGAATGGCATCGCGCACCGGGTGCGCTCCTACAAAGACGCTCGCGGCGGGGCTCAGCCCAACGCCAACACGTCGCCCAGCAGCGCCTGCGCCGTCACTTCCGGCCCGGCGCCGGGGCCCTGGATCACCAGCGGCGTGGTGTTGTAGCGGGTAGTGGTGAGGGCGAACTGGTTGTCGGTGCCGTTGAGGCGGGCGGCCGGATGGGTGGCGGCGACTTCCACCAGACCCACGCGGGCGCGACCGCGCTGGTTGAGACGGGCCAGGTAGCGCAACACGTTGCCGCGCGATTGCGCATCGGCATGGCGGGCGGCCAGCGGCGCGTCGAGTTCTTCCAGGCGGGTCAGGAACTGCTCGGTGTCCAGATCGCGCAGGGATTCGGGCACCAGGCTCTCCACGTCCACCTCTTCGCTGCCCAGCGCGAAGCCGGCATTGCGGGCCAGGATGAGCAGCTTGCGTGCCACGTCTTCGCCCGAGAGATCGGCGCGCGGATCGGGCTCGGTGTAGCCGAGCTTGCGCGCGTCGCGCAGCAGCGCGGAAAACGGCTGGCTGCCGTTGTACTGGTTGAACAGGTAGGACAGCGAGCCGGAGAACACGCCTTCCAGCGTGAGCAGGCTGTCGCCGCAGCCGAGCAGGCGGCGCAGCGTGGAGATCACCGGCAGGCCGGCGCCGACGGTGGCGGCATCGCCATAGCTGCCGCCATGGGCACGGGCCGTCTGCAGCGCGCGCCAGCCGGAAAGATGGCCGCCGGCCAGCGACTTGTTCGCCGTGACCACGTGATAGCCGCGTGCCAGCCAGTCGGCGTGACGCGAGGCCAGCGTGGTACAGGCGGTGGCGTCGACCACGACCCTCAGCTCACTGCCGCTGGCGTCCAGCGCCGCGAGCAGGGCGTCGTCATCACGCGGCTGGCCATGCTGCTGCCAGGAGCCGTTCAATTCGCGCGAAGCGATGCCGTCCGCGTCGATCTGCTGCTGGCGCGAATTGGCCACGCCGATCAGGCGTACGTGTTTCGCCACCGGGGTTTTCAGCAGCTCCAGCAGGGCGCCGCCCACCACGCCGGTGCCCAGCAGCACCAGCGCGATATCGGACGTTTTGCGATGGGCGAACGGTGATGCGTCAGTGGCCGGCACACTCATGCGCTGACCCGACGTTTGGAGAGCACCGCCTGGGCGCGTTCCAGCGCACCATCGAGATCGCGCAACAGATCGTCACCGTCCTCGATCCCCACGGACAGGCGCAGCAGGCTGTCGGCGATGCCGGCCGCGTGCCGTGCCTCCGCCGCCATCGAGGCATGGGTCATCGAGGCGGGATGGGCCACCAGGCTTTCCACGCCACCCAGCGACTCGGCCAGCGAGAAATATTCCAGGCCGTTGACGAAGGCCTCGACCTGCTGCAGGTCGCCATCCAGCTCGAAGCTCAGCATCGCGCCGAAGCCCTGCTGCTGGCGCGTCGCCAGCGCATGCCCGGCGTGACTCGCCAGGCCCGGGTAGTAAACCTTGCGCACGGCACCGTGCGCCTCCAGCCGTTCGGCGATGCGCGCGGCGTTTTCCTGATGCTGGCGCAGGCGCACCGACAGCGTGCGCAAGCCGCGCAAGGTGAGGTAGCTGTCGAACGGCGCGCCGGTGAGGCCGTTGCAGTTCGCCCACCACTTCAACTGCTCGAACACGGCCGCATCGCGCGCCACCACCGCACCACCGACCACGTCGCTGTGGCCGTTGATGTACTTGGTGGTGGAGTGCAGCACCACGTCCGCGCCCAGCAGCAAGGGCTGCTGCAGCGCCGGCGACAGGAAGGTGTTGTCCACCACCACCAGCGCGCCGACCGCATGCGCCGCCTGGGTGACGTGGCGCACGTCGGTGATCCGCAGCAGCGGGTTGGACGGCGTCTCCACCCACACCAGCGCCGGCTTGGTGGCCAGGCCGCGGGCCAGTGCCGCCGGATCGGTGAGGTCGGCGAACTCGAGGGTGAAACGGCCCTTCTTCGCCCAGGCATCCAGCAGGCGCCAGGTGCCACCGTAGCAATCGTGCGCCGCCAACACCTTCGCGCCGGCTGGCACCAGCTCCAGCGCGCACGCCACCGCCGACATGCCGCTGGAGGTGATCACGCCGCCCGCGCCCTGCTCCAGCTCGGCCAGCGCATTGCCCAGCAGGTCGCGCGTGGGATTGCCGCTGCGCGAGTAGTCATAGACGCGCTTGTTGCCGAACCCGGCGAAGCTGTAGTTGCTGGACAGGTGCAGCGCCGGCACCACGGCGCCGTGCTGGGTGTCGCTCTCGATGCCGGCACGCACCGCGCGCGTGCTGGGGGCGGATGTATCGCTCATGGGGTTCTCCGGATTACGGGTGTAGCGGCAGGTGCGCAAAAGGTTGAAGGCGGGCAGTCCGTGGCGGCGTTCATCGCAGCGCCTGGCGCAACAGCGGCACGAGTTGTTCGGGCTCTTTCAGGAACGCGTCGTGGCCGTACGGCGACTCGACCACTTCCAGCGTGGCCGGCCCGTGCAGCCGACGCTGCAGCTCGCACAGATCGGCCAGCGGTACCAGCCGGTCCGACGGAAAGCCGATCAGCGTGGACGGCGCGTGGACCTGTTCGGGCGCCACTTCGTGCAGGTCGATCGATTCGGACAGGGCCAGGAAGCGGTCGGCGTCGAAGCGCTCCACGAAGCGCTGGCCGGCATGGTCGAGGTAATCCTCCACCGGGAAATGAAAGCGGTCGCCACGCCACTGCGGCTCACCGGAGAAGCGGCGGCCGAACTCGGCGCTGCCACGGTAGGTGGTCATCGCCAGCTGACGCGCCAGCGACAGTGCCTGATCCACCTGGCCGGTGGACTGGCCCATGCGCACGATGCCGCGCTGCACGCTGCGCTGGGCGGTGGACAACGGGTGCGAGCGATGGGCACCGGCCAGCAATACCAGCCGCCCCACCTCGCGTGGGTGGCGCTGGGCAAACGCCAACGCGGTCATCGCGCCGTAGGAAGCGCCCACGAAGGCATGCAACTGGGTAATGCCCAGCGCCTTCAGCAACGCGGCCAGCGCGTCGGCCTGGTCTTCGCTGGATACCGCCTGGGCGTTCAATTCGTTCGGGGTCAGCCAGTCGATGGCCAGCACCCGGTAGTGATCCAGATCCACGCCGCCGCCGGCGGATACCAGCGACTGCCACCAACCGGGCTTGCCGGCCTCATCCAGCGAGGTGACGTCGCGGTTGGCCGAAATGCCGCCCAGCACCACAACCGTCGGCGCATCGGCCGCGCCGCACCACAGGTAGCGCACGTCGACTTCACAAGGGCCGTTACCGTACTTCGGGGTCAGCGTCAGTCGCCGGCTGCTGCGCTGCGCACCGAGCTCGCCACGCGCACGCGTCGCCGGAAACTCCACGATGGAGGCAGTGTGGGCCGGGCTGATTTCGGGCTGGCGGGTCATGCGGATCTCCGATCATCATCGTCTTGCGAAGACCGGAAGGGCCGCCCGGCGCAACAGGCGGAATCGCCGGTTACGCATGACGCCCATCTACCGGTTGATGCCGATCCGGCACCTCCGCAGGAGTTGGCACCGTCGCGAAATACATCCTCGCAGGTTGCCCCGGCATCCAAGGGCCTGTCCCTCCGCCGGTCTCGATGAGTGAAGCGCACACTAAATGCTTTATAGGGTGCTGTCAATAGCCGTCTAAACATCTAAACGCATATATGTTTATTCGAACATGCCATTAGCCTTTGACGCCCCGTAGACGCATCCTCGTTGGCACCAACTACCGGAGAACCTTTCCATGAGCCTTCAGCTTGGCGACACCGCCCCCGACTTCACCATCGACTCCACCGCCGGGTCGACCAATTTCTACGAATACGCGGGCGACAACTGGGTGGTGTTCTTCTCCCACCCGAAGGATTTCACCCCGGTATGCACCACCGAGCTGGGCGCGTTCGCCCGCCGCAAGGGTGAATTCGACGCCCGTGGCACCAAGCTGATCGGCCTGTCGGTCGACTCCGTGGACGATCATCACGGCTGGGCCAAGGACATCCAGGATGTCGGCGGCACCGCGCTGAACTACCCGCTGCTGGCCGACCAGGAGCGCAAGGTCGCCGGCCTGTACGGCATGATCCATCCGAAGGCCGATTCCACCGCCACCGTGCGTTCGATCTTCTTCATCGACCCGAAGAAGAAAGTGCGCACCGTGCTGACCTACCCGGCCAGCGCCGGCCGCAACATCGACGAAGTGCTGCGCATCCTCGATTCGCTGCAGCTCACCGATGGCCGCAAGCTGACCACCCCGGTCGACTGGAAGGCTGGCGAAGACGTGATCATCGCCCCGTCGGTGTCGGACGAAGAGGCCAAGGCCATCTACCCGAACGGCTGGAAGACCCTGAAGTCCTACCTGCGCCTGGTGCCGCCGCCGGCCGCCTGAACGCGATCGCTGCGTGACACCCGTGCCTCCATCCGCCCTGCGGGTGGGGGCACAATCGTTAAGGCGTTGCCTTGAACATGCATCACAATGAAAACTTTCGTCACGGCCACACCGCTCATGAGCATTAGTCCCGACCTTTCCGCCAGCGTGGGACACACCCCGCTGGTACGCCTGCGCCACGCCTCCGAACTGACCGGCTGCCATATCCTGGCCAAGGCCGAGCTGCTCAACCCCGGCGGCTCCATCAAGGACCGCACTGCGCTGGGCCTGATCCTCGATGCGGAACAGCGCGGTGAACTCCTGCCCGGTGGCGTCATCGTGGAAGGCACCGCCGGCAACACCGGCATCGGCCTGACCCTGATCGGTGCCAGCCGCGGCTATCGCACGGTGATCTTCATGCCGGAGACGCAGAGCCGCGAGAAGATCGACACCTTGCGGGTTTCGGGCGCTGACGTGCGGCTGGTACCCGCCGTGCCGTACAGCAACCCCAACCATTACGCGCATCACGCCCGCGCCTACGCCGAGGCGCTGAACAGCGCCAAGCCCGGCAGCGCGTGGTTTGCCAACCAGTTCGACAACACCGCCAACCGCGATTACCACGAAGCCACCACCGGCGTGGAAATCTGGGAGGACACGGCGGGAAGGATCGACGGCTTCGTCTGCGCCGCCGGTACCGGCGGCACGCTGGCCGGTGTGGGCCGCGCGCTGAAAGCGCGCAACGCGGCCGTGCGCATTGCGCTGGCCGACCCGGCCGGCTCGGCGCTGGCGCACTTCATCAACGCGGGCGAACTGCTGGCGAGCGGCAACTCCATCAGCGAGGGCATCGGCTCCAGCCGCATCACCGCCAACTTCGCTGACGCGCCGATCGACCTGGCCTGGTCGATTCCGGATGACGAATCGGTACCGCTGGTGCATCGCCTGCTGCACGAGGAAGGCCTGTGCGCCGGCGGCTCCAGCGGCGTCAACCTGGCCGGCGCGATCCGGCTGGCGCGCGAACTGGGCCCGGGCCACACCATCGTCACCATCCTGGCCGACGCCGGCACGCGCTATCAGGCCAAGCTGTTCAACCCGCCGTTCCTGCGCGAAAAAGCTATCCCGGTACCGGCCTGGCTGGACCAGGCGTTTCCGGCCTGATCAGCCGGCACCCGCCGGGCGCGGCAGGATCAGCATCGCATCGCCATAGGAGAAAAACCGGTAGCGCTCCGCTACCGCGTGGCGATAGGCGTCGAGAATCACCTCGCGCCCGGCCAGCGCCGACACCAGCATCAGCAATGTGGATTGCGGCAGGTGGAAGTTGGTCAGCAGGCCATCGATGCTGGTGAATGTGTAGCCGGGGAAGATGAAGATCTGCGTCTCGCCCGCGAACGGATGCAACTGGCCATCCTTGCTGGCGCTTTCCAGTGCGCGCACCACCGTGGTGCCCACCGCGATCACCCGCCCGCCGGCGGCACGGGTGCGGCGGATCTGCTCGATCAGGTGCGCGCCCACGTTGAGCCACTCGCGGTGCATGTGGTGGTCTTCGAGATTGTCCTCGCGCACCGGCTGGAAGGTGCCGGCACCCACGTGCAGCGTGATGTAGCCGGCATCAACACCGCGCTCGCGCAGCGCGTCCAGCGTGGCCTGGTCGAAATGCAGGCCCGCCGTGGGCGCCGCCACGGCGCCGGGTTCGCGCGCGTAGACGGTCTGGTAGCGCTCCAGGTCGCTGGCGTCGGGATGCCGCGCGATATACGGCGGCAACGGCATTTCACCCAGTTTGAGCAGCAGTTTTTCCAGCGGCTCGGGCGCCTCGAAACGCAGGTGGAAGAATCCCTCGTCGCGCCCCAGTACCACCGCGTGGCTGCCATCGGCCAGTTCGATGCGGCCGCCCACCTTCGGCTTCTTGCTGACACCCAGTTGCACCGTGGCCTCATGCGCACCGGTGACGCGCTCGATCAGGATCTCCACCGCGCCGCCGGTGCTCTTGTGCCCAAACAGGCGCGCAGGCAATACCCGCGTGTCGTTGAACACCAGCAGATCACCCGGCTGCAACATCTGCGGCAACTCGCGAAACATGCGGTCCTGCAGCGCGGGTGCGGAGGCGTCCAGCAGCAGCAGGCGGCTGGCGGAGCGCTCGGCCAGCGGCGCCTGCGCAATCAGCTCGGGCGGCAATTCAAAATCGAAATCGGACTTCTTCACTTGGGGACTCGGGTAACGCCCGCGCGTGGCGGGAAACAGGACATTATCCCGCAGCCGGCGACGGCCGGCACGCCCGGAAACAAATGCGCCCCCGCGCCAACCTCAAAGCCAGCCCTTCTGACGCGCCAGCCGATAGGCCTCGATGCGGTTGTTGACGCCCAGCTTGCCGATCGCCTCGGACAGGTAATTGCGCACGGTGCCGTGCGACAAATTCAGTTGCGTGGCGATGTCGCCCGCGGCCTGGCCTTCGCCGGCCAGACGCAATACCTGGCGTTCGCGGTCGTTCAACGGGTCAGCCTCCGACCACGCTTCCAGCGCCAGTTGCGGATCGATCGCCCGACCACCGCGGTGCACGGTGCGCAAGGCCTCGGCCAGGTTCTCCGCCGGCGCGTCCTTCAGCAGATAACCCGATACGCCCGCATCCAGCGCGCGGCGCAGGAAGCCAGGGCGCGCGAAGGTGGTGACGATGACCACCTTGATCGGCAGCTCCTGGCGCTGGATGCGCTGCGCCAGCTCCAGCCCGGTCAGGCCGGGCATCTCGATGTCGGTAACCAGTACGTCGGGCCGCAATCGCTGCAGCTCACGCCAGGCGGCTTCGCCATCGGCCGCCGAGCCCAGCACCTCGATGTCTGATTCCAGCCCGAGCAGGGCCGACAGCGCGCCACGCACCATCGCCTGGTCCTCGGCCAGCAGGATGCGGATCATGCCGCGACTCCGCGGCTGGCAGCGTGGCGTGGGGCGATGGAGGCGTTCGAGTTCGACAAGCGGGGGATGCTCATGCGGCCGGTTGCTCCGAAGCGGTGGCGGTATGGTCTGGCGTCGCGTCGGTAAACGCGGACGATGTCTCCACCAGGCGCAGTGTGGGCACCGGCACGCTCACCTTCAGGCACGTGCCCCGGCCTCGCGGCGAGTCGATCGTCAATGTGCCGCCCAGCGCCCGCACCCGCTCGCGCATGCCGCTCAAGCCATTGCCGTCGCTGTCGATGCCGCCGCGCCCGTTGTCACTGACCTGCATGCACATGCGGGCGTGTTCGTGCACCCACTCGATCCGCGCGCGACTGGCCGCGGCGTGACGCGCGATATTGGTGGCCGCCTCGCGCAGCACCAGCGACAGGCCGCGCTCGATCTCGCCGGGCAATGCCGGTGGCGAACCGTAATCCAGATGCACCATCGAGGACGCCAGCAGCAGCCGCGCCGATGCCAGTTCGGCGGCCAGGTCGGCGGTGCGGATACCGGTTACCGCGCTGCGCACTTCGGCCAGGGCGTGACGCGCGACTTTCTCGGCATCCTCGATCTCGCGCCGGGCCGCCTCGCTATCGCGGTCGAACAGCTTGCGCGACAGCTCCAGCTTCAAGGTGATCAGCGACAGCGTGTGGCCCAGCAGGTCGTGAAGATCCCGTCCGATGCGCTCGCGCTCGGCGGTCGCGGCCAGCCGGCGCACCTCGTCGTGGGAGAGCTGCAGTTGGGCATCCTTCTCTTCGTTGACGCGCTCCGCGTTGATCACGATGCCGACGATGAACGAAGTCACCGGGATGGTGAATATGGCCTGCCACGGATACTGCAGCAGCCACGTTTCCAGCAGCAGGGTCGCGTTGAGCACCGTCAACCACCCTAGGTACGAATAGAACCGCATGCGGCACACGCGCAGCATCACGCAGCCATAAACGAAATAGGTCAGGCCACTGGGATACCACGGCACCAGCACCATGCTCAGCAGCACCATCGCCAGCGCATAGCCGCGCGCCATCGACCGGGGCGCCACCACACTCTGGTAATACAGCAGAAGAAACACCGGGTAGCTGACCAGGGTGCAGACCAGCCAGCGTGTGTTCCAACCCTCGCTGCTCCACAACGGCGTGACAAACAACCAGAACGACCAGAGCAGGTGCACGGCATGCACCCACGGCGATTTGCCCTGCCGAAAGGCAGCCGCCGCCAGCGAGTCCGGTGCCGGCAGAAAAAATGCCGCAATGCGTCGATTCATGCCGCCTCCCTCGCCGAGCGTTCGAGCCTTGCCATGCTACTTCAACCGTGCCGGCGCAGACGCCGCGCCGCCAGCAGCGTGAAGCCCGCAGTGACACCCAGCAGCACCATCAGATGGCCCGCCAGCGGCTCGTCGTTCATCCCCACCGACGCCAGCGCCAACCTGTCCAGGTGATAGGCCGGCCACACCGGCGCGATCTGCTGCAGAAACTTCGGCAGCATCGGCAGCGGAAACCACAAGCCGGACATGAACGACATCGGCAGATAGATCAGCTGCAGCATGCCCGGCGCGCCCTGCCCCTTGATCAGCGTGCCCACGAACATGCCCAGCGCGCAGAACGGCAGCACGCCCAGCACACCGGTAAGCAGCAGCGCCGCGGCCTGGGCCAGGCTCAAGGTCACATGTCCCAGCGAGAACGCCATCGCCAGCAACAGCAGGATGACAACGCCCGCAGCGGCCATCGCCATCAGCATCTTGCCCAGCAGATACGCGCCCGGCGGCATCGGCAGCGCGCGCTTGAAAGTGAGCAGGCCACCATCACGCTCCAGCGCCAGCGACACGCCAAAGCCGAACAGGCCCGGGCTCATCACGCCGAACACGCCATAGCTGGCCAGCAGGTAGCGCGCCGCATCGGCACCGTTCGATTTCGCCATCAACACGCCGAACAGCAGGTAGAACATCGCCGGAAACAGCATGATCGGCAGCATGAAACCGGGCGCCCGCATGTAACGCAGGCACTCGCTGCGCGCTTCTTCGAGATACGCGCCAATGACACGGCGACGCGGCATGGCGTGGGCATGGGCAGACAGGGCGATTTCCATTCAGGCGGCCTCGCGTTGGTCGGTGCCGGCTGTTTCGGCGGCATCCCGGGTGAGTTCGGTGAACGCTTCGGCCAGGCCGGCGCGCTGCACCTCCAGTTCGCGCAATTGCAGGTCGGCCGCCAGCAGGCGGCGCACGACCGCCTCGGCATCGGCGGCCGTGATGTGCAGGCGCTCGTTGTCCTGCTGCACGTCGGCGATCTCCGGCCAGGCGCGCAAGGTGTCGATCGACAACGTGCTCGCGCAGCGGATGCGTCGCAGCGCCACCCGCGCGCGCAAGGCGTCGACCGTGCCTTCGTGGATCACGCGGCCGCGCGTCATCACGCAAACGCGATCGGCCAGTGCCTCGGCCTCTTCCAGGTAATGCGTGGTCAGCAGCACCGAGCAACCTTCGGCGATCAACTGACGGATCGCCGCCCACAGTTTCTGGCGCGCATCGATATCCATGCCCACGGTGGGCTCATCCAGAAACAGAAGCTCGGGCCGGCCACACACCGCCAGCGCGAATTGCACGCGCCGCTGCTGGCCGCCGGAGAGTTTCGCGTAGGGACGCCGCAGCAGGTCGCCGATGCCGGCCATGGCGGCGGTTTCCTCCAGGCGGCGCGGCGCGGGGTAGTAGCTGGCCGTCAGTCGCAGCAATTCGCCCACGCGCAGGGTCGGCGGCAGCTCGGCACTCTGCAGCATCACGCCGATGCGCCGGCGTGCCCCGATGCGCTGCGGATCCATCCCGAACAGCTCGACCGTGCCCGCATCGGCCCGCGCCAGCCCCAGCAGCAGACCGACGGCGGTGGTTTTTCCGGCCCCGTTGGGGCCGAGCAAGGCCAGCAATTCGCCGCGCTGCACCACGAGATCCACGGCATCCAGCGCGGTCTGCTGTCCGTAGCGCCGGGTGGCGCCCGCAAGGCGTGCAACGGGGCGTGAGGCAAGGTCCATGACGATCTCCGTGAGGGTGATTTATCGTGCACGGCACAAGAATTTCCGGGCAGTTGACGGCGTCAGCCATCACCCGTGACAGACGTCATGCGGGGGTACCGGGCGCCTGCGGCGCACGTTATCCTGCCGGGAACGATGTCGGTTTTTCCCCGCGAAACCTGGCTGCTGACGCAGAAAAACAAGCTCGGAAATGCCGGTTACCGCGTATCCCTTCCCGATACGTATTCACCCACTGGCCACTCCGGGCAACCGTCGGCCAGCGGATCGACGGAGTAGTTCAGATGGGCGTGATCGATCAGTTGCGCGAGCTGCGCGAATTCGGCGGCAAGCCGCGGACCACCGGCCTGGATGACGCCAGCATCGAGCGCATGGCGGCCAACGATCCCGCGCTGGCCGAAGCGGTCGCCGAAGCGGTGGCGCGCCATCGCGAGCTGCGCACCGACATGGCCGATTTCCTGAAGCTGGACGAGGGCGATCAACTGACCCGGGCGCAGGCCCGCTTCGTCAACTTCTACCCGGACGACGCCATCAACCCGTATCTACCGGCCGCCGCGCGCGGACCGTGGGTGGTGACCCTGAAGGGCGCCGTACTGCACGACAACGGCGGCTACGGCATGCTGGGTTTCGGCCACAACCACCCCGCGATCCTGGCGGCGCTGGCGCGGCCGCAGGTGATGGCCAACGTGATGTCGCCCAGCGTGTCGCAATGGCGCTTCACGCAGGCCATGGATGACGAGCTGGGCCGTCGCCGCGGCGGCAATCCGTACGCGCGCTACCTGTGCCTCAATTCCGGCTCCGAATCGGTGACGCTGGCCTGCCGCATCGCGGACGTCAACGCCAAGCTGATGACCGACGCCGGCGCGCGTCATGCCGGGCGCACGATCAAGCGGGTGGCGGTGAAAGGCGCGTTCCACGGCCGCACCGACCGGCCGGCGCTGTATTCCGATTCCAGCCGCAAGGCCTACCAGCAGAACCTCGCCAGCTATCGCCACGAGGACAGCGTGCTCACCGTGGCGCCTTACGACGTGGAGCAATTGGAACAAGTATTCGCCGAAGCGGACCAGCATGGCTGGTTCATCGAGGCGATGTTCCTGGAACCGGTGATGGGTGAAGGCGACCCCGGCCGCGCGGTCACCCCCGCGTTCTACAAGGCCGCGCGTGCATTGACCGAGGCGCACGGCAGCCTGTTGCTGATCGACTCCATCCAGGCCGGCCTGCGCGCCCATGGCGTGCTGTCGATCACCGCCTACCCCGGCTTCGAGGAGCTGCCGCCACCGGACATGGAGACGTTCTCCAAGGCGCTCAACGCCGGCCAATACCCGTTGTCGGTGTTGGCGGTGACCGAGCGCACCGCGGCGCTCTACCGCAAGGGCACCTACGGCAACACCATGACCGCCAACCCGCGCGCGCTCGACGTGGCGCTGGCCACGCTCGACCAGCTGACCGATGAGGTGCGCGAAAACATCCGCGCCCGCGGTCGCGAATTCGTGGACAAGCTCAACGCGCTGAAGGACGAGCTGGGCGGCCTGATCACCAAGGTGCAAGGCACCGGCCTGCTGTTTTCCTGCGAGCTGGCGCCGCAATACAAGTGCTACGGCGCCGGCTCGATCGAGGAATACCTGCGCGAGCACGGCGTCGGCGTGATCCACGGTGGCGTCAATTCGCTGCGCTTCACGCCGCATTTCAAGGTCACCAGCGCCGAGGTGGATCTGGTGGTGGCCAGCGTGCGCAAGGCCTTGCTGGAAGGGCCGCGCATCGCCGGGGACAAGGCCGCCTGAGTCGCAACGCGGCGACGGGCGACAAGGCGACGCTGCGGAATACGGCGCCGCCATCAGGCTTTTCCCACGGCCATCACCCCTCCGTCGAATCAGACTCGCAGTGGCCGGCAACCGCCGGTCACAAGGAGGATTCAAGGATGTCGATCTCATTGCGTGTACTGGCCGCCAGCGCGGCGCTGGCGTTCGCCGGCAGCACCCTCGCCGCGGCGCCGAAAACCGAGGCACCGCCGGTCAAGCACCGCACCGCGCAACAGCAGCGCATGGCCGATTGCAACAAGCGCGCGACCGGCAAGAAAGGCGATGAGCGCAAGGCGTTCATGAGCTCCTGCCTCAAGAAAAAGGCCGCGCCGGCCACGCATTGAATGAATGAACCACGGCCCCGCGCAGGTGCATGCGCGGGGCCGCTTGGTTAAGCTCGAATGCCACGCAAAACGGCGCCCGCACATGAAGATCGTTGAAGTCCGGCATCCGTTGATCCAGCACAAGCTGGGCCTGATGCGCCGCGCAGGCGTCAGTACCAAGGATTTCCGTGAGTTGGCCACCGAAGTGGCCGCGCTGCTCACTTACGAAGCCACCAAGGACCTGGAAACCGCCGAGGAAACCATCGAAGGCTGGGCCGGGCCGCTGCGGGTGCACCGCATCAAGGGCAAGAAGATCACCATCGTGCCGATCCTGCGCGCAGGCCTGGGCATGCTGCCCGGCGTGCTCGACATGATCCCCTCGGCCAAGGTCAGCGTGGTCGGCGTGCAACGCGATGAAGACACGCTGCAACCGGTCGCCTACTACGAAAAACTCAGCGGCCGCATGGACCAGCGCATCGCGCTGATCGTCGACCCGATGCTGGCCACCGCCGGCACCCTGATCGCCGCCGTGGACATGCTGAAAGCCGCCGGCTGCACGCGCATCAAGGGCCTGTTCCTGGTCGCCGCGCCCGAAGGCCTCGCGCGCGTCGAGGCGGCGCATCCCGACATCGAGATCTACACCGCCTCGATCGACCAGCGACTCAACGAACATGGCTACATCCTGCCCGGCCTCGGCGATGCGGGCGACAAGATCTTTGGCACCAAGCAGCTGTCACCGAACGATTAACCCGGAGTCGCCTCGTTCCTGTAGGAGCGGCTTCAGCCACCATGCTTTTGCCTCCCGAAAAACAAGAGCATCGCGGCTGAAGCCGCTCCCACAAAGGGCGGCAAAGCCCTCAGCGGCCAAACCGGTCGGTCGCCTCGATCAACTCATGCAGATTGCCGGGCTCGAACGCAGAATGACCCGCGTCCTGCACGATGCGCAGATCCGCCTCCGGCCATGCGCGATGCAAGTCCCACGCGCTGCGCAGCGGACAAACCACGTCGTAGCGGCCCTGCACGATCACGGCGGGGATATGACGGATGCGGTCCACATTGCGCAGCAACTGGTCGTCGTGTTCGAAGAAGCCGCCGTTCACGAAGTAATGGCATTCGATCCGCGCGAACGCCAGCGCGAATTCGTCCTCGGCGCTGGACTGGATATGCGTGGCGTCCTGCCACAGGAAACTGGTGGCGCCCTCCCATACCGACCAGGCGCGCGCCGCCGCGACACGCGTGTCGGCGTCGGCGCTGGTGAGGCGGCGATGGTAGGCGCTCATCAGGTCGCCGCGCTCCACTTCGGGAATGGCGCCGAGATAGGTTTCCCACGCATCCGGATACAGCGCGTTGCAGCCGTGCTGGTAAAACCATTCAAGCTCCTGCCGGCGCAGCATGAAGATGCCGCGCAAGACCAGCTCGGTGACTTTCTCCGGATGCGTTTGCGCGTAGGCCAGCGCCAGCGTGGAACCCCACGAGCCGCCGAACACCTGCCAGCGGTCGATACCCAGGTGCTCGCGCACGCGCTCGATATCGGCCACCAGATCCCAGGTGGTATTGCCGCTCAGTTCCGCGTGCGGGGTGGACTTGCCGCAACCGCGCTGGTCGAACAACACGATGCGGTAGACCGCCGGGTCGAAGAAACGCCGGCATTTGGGATTGGTGCCACCGCCCGGGCCGCCGTGCAGAAACACCACCGGCTTCCCATGCGGGTTGCCGCACTGCTCGTAGTACAGCGTATGCAGTTCGGACACCTTGAGCATCCCGCGATCGAACGGCTCGATCTCGGGGTACAGCGAACGGCGTTCCGGGGACATGGCAACTCCTGAGGCGATGAAGCCTCGCAGGCTACCATCCCGAGAATCAGCGCGCCGCAGGCAATGGCGCTCAGCCGGCGGTCATTACCTTGCCGGGATTGAGGATGCCGTTGGGGTCGAACACCTGCCGCACCCCGCGCATCAGGGCGATTTCCGCCGCACTGCGGGTGCTTTCCAGGTAGGCGCGCTTGACCAGGCCGATGCCGTGCTCGGCCGAGATGCTGCCGCCGTGGCGGTGCAGCGTTTCGGCCAGCAGCTTGGTGACGTGCTCGCACTGCGCGATGAATGCGTCCTCGGCCAGATCCTCAGGACGCAACACGTTGATGTGCAGGTTGCCGTCGCCGATGTGGCCAAACCACACCACCTCGATGTCCGGATACTCGCGGCCCAGCAAGTCCTGCATTTCGTGCAGGAAAGCCGGCACGGCGCTGATGCGCACCGATACATCGTTCTTGTACGGCTTGTGCGCGGCCAGGCTCTCGGTGATGCCCTCGCGCAGGCGCCACAAGGCGGTCGCCTGGCTCTCGCTTTGCGCGATCGCGCCGTCGCTGACCCACCCCTGCTCCATCGCGTGCTCGAACGCCGCCAGCGCCGTCTCCTGCGCCAGCTCGTCAGCCGCATCGAACTCGGTGACCACGTAATACGGGTAGTCACCATCGATCGCCCGCTGCGCGCCGTGGGCCAGCACGTGCTTCAACGCGATATCGGTGAAGAATTCGAATGCCTGCAGATTCAGGCGCTGGCGGAACAGCGCAAACACCTGCATCAAGGCATCCATGTCCGGCAATGCCAGCAGCATCACCTGCGACGGCGGCGGCGGCTCGGCAAGTTTCAAAGTGGCTTCCACCACAATGCCCAGCGTGCCTTCGGAACCGATCAGCAACTGGCGGAAATCGTAGCCGCTGGAGTTCTTGATCAGGCCACGGTTGAGGTCGAGCAACTCGCCGTTGCCGGCGACGACCTTCAGGCCGGCGATCCATTCGCGCGTGTTGCCGTAGCGGATCACCCGGATGCCGCCGGCATTGGTGGAAATGTTGCCGCCGATGGAACACGAGCCACGCGCGGCGAAATCCACCGGGTAGATCAGATCATGCTCCTGCGCGGCCTCGTGCACCTTCTGCAGGATCACGCCAGGCTGCACGGTGAGCGTGCGGTCCACGGCATTGAAATCCAGCACCTGGTTCATGCGCTCCAGGCTCAGCACCAGCTCGCCGTTGGCAGCCACGGCGCCGCCGGAAAGCCCCGTGCGTCCACCCGACGGCACGATTGCCACGCGCTCCTCGTTGGCCCAGCGCACGATCGCCTGTACTTCGTCGATGTTGGCGGGCAACGCGATGGCCAGCGGCGCCGGCGTCCAGCGGCGGGTCCAGTCACGTCCGTAGTATTCAAGTTCCGCCGGGGTCGACAGCAGGCGCAGTCCGGGCAGGCGGGCGGCGAGCCCGGCGAGGCGAAGATCAGTCATCAGAATTCCAGGTGGTCAGCGGAAGCGTGGCAGCCCGGGTTGGGGCTGTCCAGTGCTGCGCTGCGACAAAAGGACAAATTCGTGGCATAGTATAGACGTCCATTTACCCTAAGGGCTCTCATGCAAACCTCGTTCCCGAAAGAAGATATCAAGGTGCTGTTGCTGGAAGGTCTCAGCGCCACCGCGGTCGAAAATTTCCGCCGTGCAGGCTACAGCCAGATCGAGCTGCATGCGAAATCCCTGCCCGAAGCCGAGCTGAAAGAGCGCATCGCCGATGCGCACATCATCGGCCTGCGCTCGCGCACCCAGCTGACCGCCGACGTGCTTTCGCACGCCAAGCGGTTGATGGCGGTGGGCTGCTTCTGCATCGGCACCAACCAGGTCGATCTGGTCGAGGCAAGCAAGCTGGGCATCCCGGTTTTCAACGCGCCTTACTCCAACACCCGCAGCGTGGCTGAACTGGTGGTGGCCGAAGCGATCATGTTGTTGCGCGGCATCCCGCACAAGAACGCCCAATGCCACGTCGGCGGCTGGGACAAGTCGGCGGTGGGCAGCTACGAGGCGCGCGACAAGGTGCTGGGCATCATCGGCTACGGCCACATCGGCACGCAGACCGGCGTGCTGGCCGAAGGCCTCGGCATGCGCGTGCTGTTCTACGACATCGAAGCGAAGCTGGCGATGGGCAATGCCCATGCCGTGGCGAGCCTGGACGAGCTGCTGGAGCGCTCCGACGTAGTCACGCTGCACGTGCCGGAAACGCCCGCCACCAAGATGATGTTCGGCCGCGAGCAGCTGGAAAAAATGCGCAAGGGCTCCATGCTGATCAATGCGTCGCGCGGCAGCGTGGTCGACATCGAGGCGCTGGCCGAGGCGCTGAAGAGCGGCCATCTGTCCGGCGCCGCCGTCGACGTGTTCCCGGTCGAGCCCAAGGGCAACGGCGAGGCGTTCGTGTCGCCATTGGTCGGCCTGGACAACGTCATCCTCACCCCGCACATCGGCGGCAGCACACTGGAGGCGCAGGACAACATCGGCGTCGAGGTATCCAGCAAGCTGATCCGCTACAGCGACAACGGCTCCACGCTGTCGGCCGTGAACTTCCCCGAAGTGAGCCTGCCGGAACATCCGCAAAGCCGCCGCCTGCTGCACATCCACCGCAACGTGCCGGGCATCCTGTCGCGCATCAACGATGTGTTCTCGGGCGAGAACGTCAACATCAACGCGCAGTTCCTGCAGACCGACGCCCAGGTGGGTTACGTGGTGATCGACGTCTCCGCCGATGAGGCGAAGGCGAACGAGCTGAAGGCGAAACTGGCCGCCATCCCGGGCACGCTGCGCACCCGCATCCTGTACTGAGGCGCGCTGCAGGCAACCTTGTGTATAGGAGCGATTTCAGTCGCGATGCTCTTGTTCTGTAGACCGAGGAAAGAGCATCGCGGCTGAAGCCGCTCCCACAAGAGCCGCTCGCACAGGCGCCCAAGACATCAGACACGCAGAAACGACAACGGCACCCGCGGGTGCCGTTGTCGTTTCAATGATTGGTCGGGGCGGCGAGATTCGAACTCGCGACCACTACACCCCCAGCGTAGTGCGCTACCAGGCTGCGCTACGCCCCGACAGAACCGGAATTCTAACAGCTACAGGGGTGTTCCCGGTAGCCGTAATTTCAACGACGCAGCAGCGTCAGCACTTCTTCCAGCTCCATCCGTACCTGACGCACGATCTGGTGCGAAATGCTGGCCTCCATGCGCGCCTGCGGGCCTTCCAGCCGGGCACGGGCGCCGGTGATGGTGAAACCCTCTTCGTACAGCAGCGAGCGGATCTGCCGGATCATCAACACGTCATGACGCTGGTAATAGCGCCGGTTGCCACGCCGCTTGACCGGATTGAGGGCAGGAAACTCCTGCTCCCAATAGCGCAGCACGTGCGGCTTCACTCCGCAAAGTTCGCCCACTTCACCGATGGTGAAATAGCGCTTCGCCGGAATGGCGGGCAGCTCGGTGTTATTCCCCTGATCCAGCATAACTCTCGACTCTCACCTTGAGCTTTTGTCCCGGGCGGAACGTCACCACACGGCGGGCGGAGATGGGAATCTCCTCACCGGTTTTCGGGTTGCGTCCCGGTCGCTGGTTCTTGAGCCGCAGATCGAAATTGCCGAAACCCGACAGTTTCACCTGCTCCCCTTTCTCCAGAGCTTCGCGGACCACCTCGAAATAGGCGTCCACGAATTCCTTGGCCTCACGTTTGTTCAGGCCTACGTCGAGGAAAAGCCGCTCGGCCATCTCCGCCTTGGTCAGCGCCATCTCATCCTCGCAACTTTGCCTTGCATGTTTGCTCCAACGCAGCTACCGCTTCTCGTATGCAACGGTCCGCGTCGTCATCAGTAAGCGTGCGTGAAGCGTCCTGTAAAATCAAGCCCATAGCGAGGCTTTTTCGGCCTTGCTCGACGCCTTTTCCGCTGTAGCGGTCGAACAGGCGCAGTTCCTGCAGGCGTTCGCCCAAGGCTTGCCGAACCGCTTCCTCGACCTGCGACCAACGCACCTCCTCAGGCAAATCCAGGGCGATGTCGCGACGCACCGTGGGGAACCGCGGTACAGCCCGCGCCAACGGCAGGCGACGCGCCAGCAACGGTTCCAGCGCCAGCTCCATCACATGCACGTCGGCACCCAGATCCAGCGCCTTGGCCAGCTGCGGATGCAGGGCGCCCAGGTAACCCACCGTCTTGCCATCGCGCATGACCCGCGCACCGCGGCCGGGATGCAACCAGGCCGGCAGGCTGGTGGCGTCGACCGACCACCGCGACGGCTCGCCACCCCAGGCGATCAGGGCATCGAGATCACCCTTGAGGTCATGGAAATCCAGCGCGCGCGACGGTTCGCCCCACTGCTCCGCGCGAGCGTTGCCGCAGGCCACGATGGCGAGGCTCGGCGTTTCCCGCGGCGGGTTGCCCGCCGCGAAAACGCGGGCCACCTCGAACAACCGCACCCGCTCCTGCTGGCGTGCGCGGTTGTGGCGCAGGGCCTCGATCAGGCCGGGCAGCAGCGAAGGCTGCATCACCGCCAGATCCGCCGACAGCGGATTGGCCAATGAAACCAGCTCGTCGGTGAAACCCCAGCGCGTCAGCAGTTCCAGTGGCAAGAACGATAGATTGATTGCCTCGTGATAACCGCGCGCCGCCAACTGCTCGCGCAAGGCCAGCTCGCCGATGCGCGTTTCCGGCTCGACCGCCAGCGCAAGCGCACCGCTGGGGCGCAGCGTGGGGATGTTGTCGTAGCCGAAGATGCGCGCCACTTCCTCGATCAGGTCCTCCTCCCGCTCGATGTCGAAGCGACTGCTCGGCGCGATGACCTGCCAGCCATCGGGAAGGATGGTGACCTGCATGCCCAACGCGGTGAAGATGCGCGTCACCTCGCCATCGTCCACATCCACCCCGAGCACGCGTTTCAGCCGTGCGCGGCGCAGCGCCACCGGAGCGGGCCGCGGCAGGTCGGCGATATTCTCCGCAACCAGGATCGGGCCAGCCTTGCCGCCGGCGATCGCCAGAAGCAATTCGGTGGCGCGCTCCAGGGCACGACGCGGCAACTCGGGATCCACGCCGCGTTCGAAACGATGCGAGGCCTCGGTGTGCAAGCCCAGCTTGCGTGCGCGCCCCATGATCGCGGCCGGGGCGAAATGGGCCGACTCCAGAAAGACGTTGCGCGTGGTCTCGGTGGCACGCGACTCGTGGCCGCCCATGACGCCGGCAACGGCCAGCACCTGCTGCTCGTCGGTGATGAGCACAAAGCCCTCGTCGAGACGGGCATCGCTGCCATCAAGCAGCTTCAGCGTCTCGCCCGAACGCGAATGGCGCACCACGATGTCGCCATGCAACGCGTCGTTGTCGAACGCATGCATCGGCTGGCCCAGTTCCAGCATCACGTAGTTGGTTATGTCGACCACCGCACTGATCGGCCGCAGATGGGCGCGCCTGAGACGCTCGGCCATCCAGAGCGGCGTGCGTGCGGAAGGATCGATACCCTCGACGACGCGCCCCAGGTAACGCGGCGCATCCTTGCCTGCCTCCAGCCGGATCCCACGGCGTGCGTCGGAGCTGACGGGAACCGTGACCGCAGTGGGGAGCTTCACGGCGCTACCGAACAGCGCCGCCACATCGTAGGCCAGGCCGTGCAGGCTGAGGCAATCGGCGCGATTGGGCGTGAGGCTGAGCTCGATGCTGGCATCGGGCAAGCCCAGATAGGTGACCAACGGCTGCCCCACCGGCGCATCGGACGGCAATTCCAGCAGGCCGGATGCGTCGGCATCGATCGCCAGCTCTTTGGCCGAGCAAAGCATGCCGTTCGATTCGACGCCACGCAGTTTCGCTGTCTGTATCGCCATGCCGTTGGGCAGTTTCGCGCCCACCATCGCCAACGGAACCTTGATACCGGTGCGGGCATTCGGCGCGCCACACACGATCTGCAACGGCTGGCCCAAGCCCGCGTCCACCTGGCAAATCTGCAGGCGATCGGCCTGCGGGTGTCTTTCGGCGGCGACGATCTGCGCCACGACGACGTGCTCAAGGCATTCGCCCAGGGGAGTGACGTCCTCGACCTCCAGGCCAGCCATCGTCAGCGCGCGAACCAGGGTATCGCGATCGGCATCGATCTCGACCAGTTCACGCAACCAGTTCTCGGAAAAATTCATTGTTCGGACCCGGGAATGGGGAATGGGGAGTGGTGAACGGGAAGAGCAAAAGCCGTGGCGCGGCGGCCGCTTTTACGATTCCCCATTCCCCATTCCCGATTCCCGTTTAAGCAAACTGTTTCAGAAAACGCAGGTCGTTCTCGAAGAACGCACGCAAGTCCTTCACCCCATAACGCAGCATGGCGAGGCGCTCGACGCCCATGCCGAACGCGAAACCGGTGTAGCGTTCCGGATCGATGCCCACGTTCTTCAGCACGTTGGGATGCACCATGCCGCAGCCGAGCACCTCCAGCCAGCGGCTCGATCCGTCCTCCTGCTCCCAGCGGATGATCACGTCCGCGCCGGGCTCCACGAACGGGAAATACGTGGGCTTGAACATCATCTCGAAATCGCGCTCGAAGAACGCGCGCAGGAATTCCGTCAGCGTGCCCTTGAGATCGGCCATGCTCGAGGTTTCATCGACAAGCAGACCCTCGATCTGGTGGAACATCGGCGAATGGGTCTGGTCCGAATCGCTGCGGTAAACCTTGCCGGGCGCGATGATGCGGATGGGCGGCTGGCGGCCGGCCATCGCGCGGATCTGCACCGGCGAGGTATGCGTGCGCAGCAGGCGGCCATCACCGAAATAGAACGTGTCGTGCATGGCGCGCGCCGGATGATGCGGCGGGAAATTCAGCGCCTCGAAGTTGTGCCAGTCGTCCTCGATCTCGGGGCCGTCGGCACGCTGGTAACCCAGCCGCGCGAAGATCGAGGCGATGCGCTCCAGCGCGCGGGTGATCGGGTGGATGCCACCACGCTCGCCGTCGCGTCCGGGCAGGCTGATGTCCAGCTTCTCGGAGGCCAGGCGACGATCAAGCTCCACCTGCTCCAGTTGCTGTTTGCGCGCGGCCAGCGCGTCGGCCAGCCCTTGCTTGACCGTGTTGACCTCGGCGCCGCGTGCCTTGCGTTCGTCCGGCGCCAGCGCGCCCAGCGACTTCAGCGCGGCAGTGACGATGCCACTCTTGCCCAGCAGACCTACGCGCAACGCGTCAAGCGCGTCGAGCGTGGCAGCGTTGCCGATATCGGCCAGCGCCTGCTTGGCGCGGCTTTCCAGATCATCCATCGATGCGATTCCGGGTTGTCATGGGAATCGGGAATCGGGAATCGGAACGGCCGCGCTTTGCCATTCCCGATTCCCCATTCTCCATTCCCCACCAAAAAAAACGGGGAGGAGACCAAAGCCTCCTCCCCGCTTGCTTTACATCATATCGCGCTGACGCAGAGGCGTCCGACGATCAAGCGGCCAGACTGGCCTTGGCCTTCTCGGCGATCACTTCAAACGCCTTGATGTCGTGCACGGCGATGTCGGCCAGGACCTTGCGGTCCACCGTGATGCCGGCCTTGCTCAGGCCATTGATCAGGCGGCTGTAGGACAGGCCGAACATGCGCGCAGCGGCGTTGATGCGGACGATCCACAGCGCGCGGAATTGACGCTTGCGCTGCTTGCGGCCGATGTACGCGTACTGACCGGCCTTGACGACGGCCTGGTTGGCAACGCGGAAGACCTTGCGACGGGCGTTGTAGTAGCCCTTGGCGCGACCGATGATTTTCTTGTGACGACGACGGGCGGTAACGCCACGCTTTACACGAGCCATGGTTTATCTCCTCGTCTTCAGTACGGCAACATGCGGGCGACACCCGGGGCGTCACACGCCTTCAGGTGGTTCTTGGCACGCAGGCCGCGCTTCAACTTGGTCGACTTCTTGGTCAGGATGTGTGACCGGTAAGCGTGACCGCACTTGATTTTGCCCGACGCGGTCTTGCGAAAACGCTTCGCCGCCGCCCGGTTGGTCTTGATCTTGGGCATGAAACTGCTCCTTGGGTGGGGAAAACCCCCGTTTCTGACTGATCTGGCGGCAACCGCAGGTTGCGCTTTCCGTCCTGCCACGATCGGTGCACGACCCATCCAGGCGGGTCGAACCGGCGATTATACGGAGTTGGAACCTCCGATACCAGTAGGAGCGACTTCAGTCGCGATGCCTTTGTCCTGGAGCCTCCAGAGCAAGAGCATCGCGGCTGAAGCCGCTCCCACAGGTCGCGCCGACAAGACCAGGAGGCCTCGTCGCGCGGGATTATTTCTTCTTGGGCCCGATCATCATGACCATCTGGCGGCCTTCCAGGCGCGGATAGGACTCCACCTGGCCGTTGTCGCCGATGTCTTCCTGGATCTTGCGGGCCAGGTTCTGGCCCAGGTCCTGGTGAGACATCTCGCGGCCACGGAAACGGATGGTGACCTTGACCTTGTCGCCTTCCTCGAGGAACCGCAGCATGTTGCGCAGCTTGATCTGGTAGTCGCCCACGTCGGTGACGGGGCGGAACTTCACTTCCTTGATCTCGACCTGCTTCTGCTTCTTCTTGGCGGCCTGCGCCTTCTTCTGGGCTTCGAACTTGAACTTGCCGTAATCCATGATGCGGCAGACCGGCGGATCGCCGTTGGGCTGGATCTCGACCAGGTCCATGCCCGCTTCCTGCGCCAGTGCCAGCGCTTCGTCACGGGTCAGGATACCGAGCTGCTCCGCTTCGGCACCGATGACACGCACCCGCGGCACACGGATTTCCAGGTTACGACGATTGCCCTTGTTGTCGGTGGTTGCGATACCACGATCCTCCAGAAGAAGTGATGAAAAAGACCGCCGAATCTGAGCGTTCGGGCTCAGCGCCGGGTTTCGGTCTCCAGTCGTTCGATGAAGTCGGCCAGCGGCATGCTGCCCAGGTCCTCGCCGGAACGGGTACGCACAGAAACCGTCCCCGTCTCTTTCTCGCGATCACCGACCACGAGGAGGTAAGGCACTTTCTGCATCGTATGCTCGCGGATTTTATAGCCGACTTTCTCGTTGCGCAAATCCGATTGTACCCGGAAACCTTTGTCGACAAGGGTTTGCGTCACCTGGGCGGCGTAATCGGCTTGCGCATCGGTGATGCTGAACGCCACCGCCTGAACTGGCGCCAGCCACGCGGGCAGCAAGCCCGCATGATGCTCGATCAGGATGCCGATGAAGCGCTCCATCGAACCCACGATGGCCCGGTGCAGCATCACGGGATGCCGCTTCTGCGAGTGCTCGTCGACGTATTCGGCGCCCAGGCGCTCGGGCATCATGAAATCCACCTGCATGGTACCGACCTGCCAGTCGCGGCCGATCGAATCCTTCATGTGGTACTCGATCTTGGGGCCGTAGAACGCGCCCTCGCCCGGCAGCTCGGTCCATTTCACCCCGGCGGCCGATAGCGCGCTGCGCAGCGCTGCCTCGGCACGATCCCACACGTCGTCATCGCCGATGCGCTTTTCCGGACGCAGCGCCAGCGCCACGTCGATATGCTCGAAACCGAAATCGGCGTAGACCTGCATGGCCTGCGCGTGGAAGGCGGTAACTTCCGGCTCGATCTGTTCCGGCGTGCAGAAGATGTGGCCGTCGTCCTGGGTAAACGCACGCACGCGCATGATGCCGTGCAGCGCGCCGGACGGCTCGTTGCGGTGGCAGCCACCGAATTCGCCGTAGCGGATCGGCAACTCGCGGTAGCTGTGCAAGGTGGTGTTGAACACCTGCACATGGCCCGGGCAGTTCATCGGCTTCAGCGCGAACGTGTGCTTCTCCGACTCGGTGAAGAACATGTTCTCCTGGTAGTTGTCCCAGTGGCCGGACTTCTTCCACAGCGACACGTCCAGCACCTGCGGGCAGCGCACTTCCTGGTAGCCGCTCTTCCTGTACACGCCGCGCATGTACTGCTCGACCTGCTGCCAGATCGCCCAGCCGTTCGGGTGCCAGAACACCATGCCGGGGCTTTCTTCCTGCTGGTGGAACAGGTCGAGCTGCTTGCCGATCTTGCGATGGTCGCGTTTCTCGGCCTCTTCCAGCTGGAACAGGTACGCCTTCAGGTCCTTGTCGTTGAGCCACGCGGTGCCGTAGATGCGGGTCAACATGGCGTTGTTGGAGTCACCGCGCCAGTACGCGCCGGCCACCTTCATCAGCTTGAACGAGCGCAGCTTGGCCGTGTTCGGCACATGCGGACCGCGGCACAGGTCGGTGAACTCGCCCTGCGAATACAGCGAAAGATCCTCGTTGGCGGGAATGCCCTCGATGATCTCGGCCTTGTATTCCTCGCCCAGTGCACGGAAGAACGCCACCGCCTCGTCGCGCGATTTCACCGTACGCGTCACCGGCAACTGCTCGGCCACGATCTTGTGCATCTCCGCCTCGATCTTCGGCAGATCCTCGGGCGTGAACGGGCGCTCGTAGGCGAAATCGTAGAAGAAGCCATTGTCGATCACCGGACCGATCGTCACCTGCGCGCCCGGAAACAGTCGCTGCACGGCCTGGCCCATCAGATGCGCGGTGGAATGGCGCAGGATCTCCAGCGCCTCGGGGCTCTTGTCGGTCACGATCTGCAGGCTGGCGTCGTGATCGATCGAAAAACCGGCATCGACCAGCTGGCCGTCGACCTTGCCGGCCAGCGTGGCCTTGGCTAGGCCGGCGCCGATGGAGGCGGCCACGTCCTGCACGGTAACGGGATGATCGAACGGCTTCTTGCTGCCGTCGGGTAGCGTGATCTCAATCATGGATGGCACCTGATGACCCGCCCCAGTGGCGGATCGAAAAACGAAGTATGACTGCAAGCGTGCTCACTGGCCGCAACAGACCGGGTAACGGCCACGAAAAAGGGCGCAAAGCGCGCCCTTCGGTACTGCCTTGCAGGATGGGGTCAACCGGAAACGTTGCTAGTGTCCATGTCACACACTCGACCGGCGGTTACCCGCAGGCCACCACGGCAGGCGCGAAGGGACCAAAAAGTTACTTCGCACCTGTTCGGGTGTCAACGCCGCCACTGATCCAGCCGGACACCAGCTCCGGGTGCGCCTTCACCCATGCGCGGGCATTTTCGTCGGCATCCGCGCCCGGCTGCCGACCGGTCGCCATCACTTGCTGCATCTGTGCCGACGTCCAGCGGAAGCCATCGAGTATCGTGTAGGCCCTGGGCTTGTCGTGCTGCAGACCTTTGCGCACGAGCGTGTCGATGTCTTCGGCACCGCCGAAACTGCCCTTGGGATCGGCCAGATATTTCAGCTTCCAGCGCGCCCACATCCAGTGCGGCGTCCAGCCGGTCACCACGATCCACTGCCGCGCGCCGATCGCGCGCCCCAGCGCGGCTGCCATGCTGGCGTCGGTGCCTTCGACGAGTTTCAGCGGCAGCTGGTAGGTCTCGATCGCCTTGCGCGCAATGCCCATCTCGCCAGCGTCGGGATCGATGCCGACGATGCGGTGGCCGAACCGATCGGCGTGCGCGGCCAGCTGATCGATCGTGTCGATCGACACGTAATCAGGTACCACCAGACCGATCCGGGTGCCGGCCATGTTCGGCCCCAGGTTGATCAACCGGTCCTGGGCACGCGCGTAATAAGCCGCGTGCGTGCTGGGCAACCAGGCGCACACGGTGGCATCGGCGTCGCCTTGCGCCAGCGCCGAATACATCGCTGCACCAGTCAGCAGGACGGTTTTTACGCGAAAGCCCTCCTGCTCCAGCACGGCCTTGACCACGTGGGTGGCGTCGGAGCAGCTGGACCAATCCACATAAGCGAGCTTCACGTCGTGCGAATGCGCTGACGACACATCCGCCGGGGCGCCGGAAGGCGCTGTGCAGCCGCCCACCAGGGCAAGCGCGAGCATGCAGGCAAGCATCGGACGACGCTGGAGCAGCTTGTCGATCATGGCATTCCCCTGAATGGCCGCACGCAGGCAAACATTGTAGAGCGATCACGTGGCGATGCGTCCCTCCGCGCGGGCAGGGGCCGGTAGAATGAGCGAACCTGCACTCATCGGACCCCTCCATGCGCATCCTGGTTACCGGCACCGCCGGCTTCATCGGCGCCGCCCTGGCGCAACGGTTGCTGGATCGCGGTGACGAGGTTTATGGCTTCGACAACCACAACGATTATTACGACCCGGCGCTGAAGGAAGCGCGGCTGGCGCGCTTCATCGATCACCCGAACTACACGCACCAGCGCGCCGACCTGGCCGACGCTGCTGCGGTGGATCAGGCGTTTGCCGCGTTCCAGCCGCAGCGGGTAGTGAATCTGGCGGCGCAGGCGGGCGTGCGCTATTCGCTGCAGAACCCGCGCGCCTACGTGCAAAGCAACCTGGTCGGCTTCGTCAACATCCTGGAAGCGTGCCGCCATGGCAAGGTCGGGCACCTGGTCTACGCCTCGTCCAGCTCGGTCTACGGCGCCAACCGCAAGATGCCGTTTGCGCTGGAAGATGCCGTCGATCATCCGGTGAGCCTGTACGCCGCCAGCAAGAAGGCGAACGAGCTGATGGCGCACACGTACAGCCATCTATACGGCCTTCCCACCACCGGCCTGCGCTTCTTCACCGTGTATGGCCCATGGGGCCGACCGGACATGTCGCCAATCCTTTTTGCCGACCGGATCAGCCGGGGCGAGCCGATCGACGTGTTCAACCACGGCCACCACAGCCGCGATTTCACCTATATCGACGACATCGTGGAAGGCGTGATCCGTGCGCTCGACCATCCGGCCGAACCTGACCCTGCGTATGACGCCGAAAAGCCCAACCCCGCCACGTCGAGCGCGCCCTATCGCGTCTACAACATCGGCAACGACCAGCCGGTGCAGCTGATGCGCTTCATCGAACTGCTGGAACAGAATCTGGGCCGCACCACGCAAAAAAACCTGCTGCCGATGCAGCCTGGCGACGTGGCCGACACCTGGGCCGATGTTTCCGCGCTGCGCCGCGACGTGGGCTACGCGCCGGCCACCTCGATCGAGGATGGCGTGGCGCGTTTCGTGGAGTGGTATCGCGGGTATTACGCGTAACCCTTGTGGGAGCGGCTTCAGCCGCGATGCCCTTCGGGTGCTGCCGAGATCGAAGGCATCGCGACTGAAGTCGCTCCCACCATCAGGGCCAAGGCATCAGAACGGCTTGGCGAGCACCAGCCAGATCACGCCCAGCAGCAGCAAGACCGGCAGTTCGTTGATCCAGCGCAGCGCCCGGGCCGATGGAAGGTTGCCGCCGGCAGCCTTGCGCTTCAAGGCACGGCCAGCCCAGATGAAATACGCCAGCAGGATGGCCACCAGGGTCAGCTTGGCGTCGATCCAGTGCGTGCCCGCGGTGACGTTCGGCAGCGCCGTCGGAAATACCCGCCAGCCCTGCCACAAGGTCACGCCGAACAGGAAAGCCATGCCGAACATGTTGTGGCCGAACTTGTACAGACGCCGCCCCATCAACTGCAGCCGCGCCTGCACTGTCGGTTCGTTCGCGGTTTCGGCCAGGTTCACCAGGATCCGCGGCAGGTAGAACACCGTGGCCATCCAGGCGATCACGAACAGCAGATGCAGCGACTTGATCAACAGATAGGTCATGACAACGCTCCGTGGACAAACAAAAACGGCGCGGCCTGTGGGGCCGCGCCGTTCGGGGTATTGGTGGGCGGTACAAGGATCGAACTTGTGACCCCTACCATGTCAAGGTAGTGCTCTACCGCTGAGCTAACCGCCCGTCTCGCCACGGCATGCCGTGCGAGCCGCGCAGTATACGGTAGCGGCCGGCGGTCGACAATAACCCATGCACCGACGGCAAGGCGCCGCCAAACGCAGGTAAAAATCCAGGCGCCTGGCGGCTTCAGCGCACTGACGCGAAGCAGACGCTTCCTTCCCCCGCGTCGCGGGGGAAGGTGCCGCAGGCGGATGGGGGCGCTTTTGATCTTGTTTCCAAGCGAGAAGCGCCCCCTTCAGCCCTTCGGGCAGCTGTACTCGCGCCATCCATGCAACTCGCCCTACGGGCGGCTCGCGCCGCACAAAACGGTAATCCTGCCGTTTTGTCCCCCGCAGGGAGGGAAGCAAAAAAGCTAACGCAACGATTGCTCGCGCAGCTGGTGAATCTGGTCGCGCAGCTTCGCGGCGTCCTCGAACTCGAGATTCTGCGCGTGCTTGTACATCTGCGACTCCAGCTTTTTCAGCATGCTGGCGGCCTGCGAAGCGCTGAGGCCGGCGTAGTCGGCCGGTTGCTCGGCCACGGCACGGACACGGGTCTTGCTGCCGCGGCGGTTGCCGACCTCGCTGCGCGCCCCCTCCATGATGTCGGCGATGCGCCGCACGATGGTGGTGGGCACGATGCCCTGCTCCAGGTTCCAGGCGATCTGCTTTTCGCGGCGGCGGGCGGTTTCATCCATCGCCGCCCGCATCGAGCGGGTGACGTTGTCGGCGTACAGGATGGCCTTGCCGCGCACGTTGCGGGCGGCGCGGCCGATGGTCTGGATCAGCGAGCCGGTGGAACGCAGGAAGCCTTCCTTGTCCGCATCCAGCACCGCCACCAGCGACACCTCGGGCATGTCCAGGCCCTCGCGCAACAGGTTGATGCCGACCAGCACGTCGAACTCGCCCAGGCGCAGGTCGCGGATGATCTCGCTGCGCTCGACCGTCTCGATGTCCGAGTGCAGGTAGCGCACCTTGATGTCGTGCTCTGACAGGTATTCGGTGAGGTTCTCGGCCATGCGCTTGGTCAGCGTGGTAACCAGCACGCGGTCACCCATGGCGATGCGCTTGTGCGCCTCGCTGAGCAGGTCGTCGACCTGGGTACGCACCGGCCGCACTTCCACTTCCGGGTCGACCAGGCCGGTGGGGCGCACCACCAGCTCGGTCACCGCGTCGCCGGATTTCTGCAGCTCGTAGTCGCGCGGGGTGGCGGAGACGTAGATCGCGCGCGGCACCCGCTGCTCCCATTCCTCGAACTTCAGCGGCCGGTTGTCCATCGCCGAAGGCAGCCGGAAACCGAACTCCACCAGGGTTTCCTTGCGCGAGCGGTCGCCTTTGTACATGGCGCCGAGCTGCGGCACGGTGACGTGCGATTCATCCACCACCAGCATGCCGTCGGGCGGCAGGTAGTCGAACAGGGTCGGCGGCGGCTCGCCGGGCAAGCGGCGGGTGAGATGGCGCGAGTAGTTCTCGATGCCCTGGCAGTAACCCACCTCCACCATCATCTCCAGGTCGAAGCGGGTACGCTGGTCCAGCCGCTGCGCCTCGACCAGCTTGTTGTCGCGGTACAGCACTTCCAGCCGCTCCTTCAGCTCGGCCTTGATCGTCTCGGTAGCGTTGAGCACGCTCTCGCGGGTGCTGGCGTAGTGCGTGCGGGGATAGACGGTGTAGCGCGGAATCTTGCGGATCGTCTCGCCTGTGAGCGGGTCGAACAGCGCCATGTTGTCCACTTCGCCATCGAACAGCTCGATGCGCAACGCCTCGGTTTCCGACTCGGCCGGAAACACGTCGATGATCTCGCCGCGCACGCGGTACGTACCGCGGCGCAGTTCCATTTCGTTGCGGGTGTACTGCAATTCGGTCAGTTGATGGATCAGCTTGCGCTGGTCGATCCGCTCGCCCTTGGCCAGGATCAGCCGCAGGCTGAGGTAGTCCTCGGGATTGCCCAAGCCGTAGATCGCCGACACGGTGGCGACGATGATGGAGTCCCTGCGCGACAGCAGCGCCTTGGTCGCCGACAGCCGCATCTGCTCGATGTGCTCGTTGATCGAGGCGTCCTTCTCGATGAACGTGTCCGACGCCACCACGTACGCTTCGGGCTGGTAGTAGTCGTAGTAGCTGACGAAGTATTCCACCGCGTTGTGCGGGAAAAACTCCTTGAATTCCCCATACAACTGCGCCGCCAGGGTCTTGTTCGGCGCCATCACGATGGTGGGCCGCTGCACCTTCTCGATCACGTTGGCGATGGTGTAGGTCTTGCCCGAACCGGTGACGCCCAGCAGGGTTTGCGCGGCCAAGCCGGCCTCGAAACCTTCGGCCAGGCGTGCGATCGCCTGCGGCTGGTCGCCGGAGGGCTGGTACGGAGCAACGAGTTGGAAGCGGTCGGTCATCGGCTACATGTGTGGGTGCGACGGGCCATTTTAAATCGGGCCTGCTGACAGCTGGCGTCAGCAGTGACCGACGCCGGAGACGCCGATCGGGCGACAGCCACGTTCCCGGCAGACACCTAGCATGCCGGTTCCAGGCGACGCAGGAGCGTGAACGTGCCGGATCAGGGATGGATAAACGGTCAACGGGAGCGTGGCGTCACGCTCGTCGAACAGGTCATGGTGATCGCGATCATCGCGACCCTGGTCGGTGCCGCGATGCCGTCGATGCGGCACCTGCTCGACCGGAATCAACTGCGGACAGCCCAGGCCGATTTCATCGGCGCCCTGCATCACACCCGCGAAGCGGCCGTGATTGCGCGGCATGCCACGGTGTTCTGCCCCAGCCGCGACGGTCGGCAATGCGCCGATGAAGAGCGCTGGGACCATGGCTGGCTGCTTGCCGCCGATCGCGATCATGACAACCAGCCCGACGGCCAGCCGCTGCATGTCAATGGCAACTACGCCGAACGCCTCACGATCCAGAGTTCGGTCGGCCGACACCACGTACGTTTCCAGGCCGACGGCAGCGCCCGCGGCAGCAACCTTACCTTCGTGTTCTGCCGCCGCGGCACGCCCGAGCAGGCGCTCAACGTCGTGGTGGCCAACTCCGGACGCATCCGCGGTGGCCAGGCAAGTGCCGCGCAGGCAGCTGCCTGTGCACAACAGCATTGAACCCTGCGGGTGGCTTGCACGGTCCCTCGCGACGATTATCTTGCACCACGCGATTAAGCCGTGACCACGCCGGAAAAATGATTATGGGAACACGTTAAAAATGCGCCACGAGATCGTATGGAACGGCGCAATTGCGTTACCATGAGGGCCTCCATTGCCGCGATATATGGACGCCATGTCAAACCATGATCTGGAATCGTTGATTGCTCCGCTGGGGGATGAATTGCCCACCGGTGAAAACCTGGAATACGACCAGGATTTTCTGGCGCTCGACCGCGCCGCCTCGCCCAAGGCCGAACGCGCCATCGGCGACAGCGTCAAGGCCGCCGAGGAGCCGGACTGGGAGAAGGTCGCCAGCATGGCCGAAGCGCTGCTGGGTCGCTCCAAAGATTTGCGCGTTGCCACGCACCTGGCGACCGCCTGGATGCGTACCGATGGCATGCCGGGCTGGGCGTCGGGCCTTGGCCTGATTCGCGCCTTGCTGGAAAACTACTGGGATGGCGTGCACCCGCAACTGGACGCCGAGGACGACAACGATCCGACCGCCCGCGTCAATGCCGTGGTGCCGATCAGCGACACCCAGAGCGTGCTCGGTTATTTCCGCACCACGCCTTTTGTGCAGTCGCCGCGACTGGGGCGTTTTTCATTGCGCGATCTGCAGATTGCCCAGGGCACGCTGAAAATCAGCTCGACTGATAGCGAGTCCGGCGAAGCACCCGGCCTGACCGAGATCGAGGCGTGTTGCCTGGATTGTCCGGAAGAGCAATTGCTGGCCAACGCCACGGCGATTAACGAGGCGCTGGATCAGGCCAAAGCGATCGACGGCATTTTCAGCGAGCAGATCGGTACCGCCGGCCCGGACCTGAAGGCATTGATCGGCGATATCCATGAGCTGAAAAAATTCGTGGAAGCACAGCTTGCCAAGCGCATGCCGCAAGACGAGGCCGCCGGCGAATACGAAGCGGAGGAAGGTGCGCAAGCCGTTGCATCAGGCCACGCAAAGCCCGTGGCCAGCGGCCGCATCGAGAACTCGCAGGACGTCATCAAGCGGCTCGACGAACTGTGCGAGTACTACGCGAAAAACGAGCCGTCCAGCCCGATCCCGCTGTTGCTGGAGCGTGCCAAGCGCCTGGTCGACAAGAGCTTCCTGGACCTGCTGAACGACCTGGCCCCCGGCGGGGTCAGCGAGCTGCAGGTTGTTTCCGGCCGCACCGAATACGAATGAAACACGGCAAGGGCGTCAATGGACGCCCTTGCAGGTGTTTGCGCCGGAGCGGACGAACATCGTGTGGATCGATGGATTCCAGTTCAGCGAAAGCCCGCCGGGCAAACCGGCGGTGATGCTGGCATTGGCGCTTTGCACGATCGGCCCGATCGACGCACTGCTGCCGTCCGCGCGCCGGACCGTGGCGCTCACCGCGTAGCTCAGCGGATCACCGCAGGCGGTGGTATCGATCTGCTGCGAAACGGTACTGCCGTAGGCGCTGATGTCGGGCAAGGTGCCCGCGCCCAGCGGCACGCTTTTCCCTGCACCACCAGGGTCGGCGGCGCACATGGCCGTCAAGCTGTAGTCCACGGAAAGTCGCAACGGTTTCGCGATCTGCACCACGGCAACCGCTTCGGGCTGGGTGACGCAGCCCAGCAGGAAGGTCTTGCGCTTGGGCACGACGTGCAGCACGTAGCTGCCCGGTTCGAGCATCTGGCTGGGTGGCAGTTTCAGTTCGATGCGGGCCGCCGAGACGCCGGTGATCACCGGTTGCACCGCGAGCGGCGCGCCCTGCCCGTCGGTGGCCGTAATTTCGGGATCGGCACATTGCGCGTCCGACAGGTTCGTGCCGGTCAGGGCAAACGCCAACGGCTTGTCGCCGGGATGCAGGGCGAACAACGGTTTGTGATCCAGCGTCTCGACCGCGTCGATCACCGGCTGCGCGTCCTTGGACGCATCCTCGGCGTCGGCCAGCCGCTTGACGCTGGCAGCCAGGGCATCGGCAAGCGCGCGGGCGTCGCCGCCGACGCATCCACCGGAAATGTCGAGATAGGCGCGCGTGCGTTGCGCGGCGGCCTGCGCACGCCGGGCTCTTGCCTGCGCGCGCCCGTCGATGATGTCCACGGGCTTGGTCGCATCGGAACCGCCCAGCGTGGCGCGCAAGTCGCTGGCCATGTGCGCCAGCTGGTCGCTGGTGGCCACAAGTTGCGGATCGGACGACGCATGCGCCTTCGCGGCCAGGTCATGCTGTGCCGCGTCGAGCTGGGCGATCACCGTTTCACCGGTGACCCGCGGCGCCAGTTGGGCACCGGTGGGGGTCGCCAGCGCGCAACCGGCCGCGGCAATCCACCATCGCATCGCACGTGCGCGGATGGGACGGGCTTTACTCATCATCGCAATCCATCGCATCGGGTGCGCAGCGCTGCTGGTCGGGCGGCAGCAGCAAACCCGACGGCACGATGCCGAAAGCGCGGTAGTTGGCCGAGATCACGCTGGAGTCGATGTACGAGTCGGTGTGCTTGTTGGTGTTCTGCGCGCGGCTGGTCAACGCCGACGTGGGCACGTTGATGCTGCTGCCACCGGTGAGCGGCAGGATGTTGCCCTGCCGGTCCACCGCATAGAAATACGCAGGCGAAATGCCACCCGGCACGATGACCTGCGCGTCGACACCAGTCACATAGATCGGCGCGCCGCCGACACCCATGTGGCCGGTGGACGCCCATACGCCCGCGCCGTTGTACAGCCATGCCTGGTCGGCCTGCAGCAAGTCGCCGTTGACCACCGAAAGGTAGGTTGACGACGTGCCGGCATCCACCGTGTAGCCGCTGCCGTTCACCGACGCCAGGGTCAGGGTCTGTGCATTGGTGAGACTGAAACCGGCCGGCGCCGAGAAACCACCCAGCGTACCGATGTAGTTGGCCAGCGGGTGCGCGGCATCGCCCAGCATGACCATGCCCGTCGCGCTGCCGGTCAGCGTATCGGCGGTGAGGCTGCCGCTGGCGCCTTCGTTGATGGCACCGGCGGAAACCAGGGTCATCATGCCGCCCTGAACGGCGCCGTCGATCGACAGGTCACCGCCGCGGGTGGTGGTGAGCGTGGTGCGCGCGCCACCGTCGATCGGGCCGGCCACGATCAGGGATTGCCCGTTGGTGAAGCTGAAGCCCGCGGCCTTGAATGCTTCCAGCGTGGCCACCCGGTTGCCGCCACCTTCCAGTGTGGTGGCGCCCGTCGAACTGCCGCTCAGCGTGCTGGCGGCAATACCACCTGCCGAGCCCTGATTGATGGCGCCGGCCGAGCTGAGCGTGGTGCGGGTGCCACTGACCAGGCCGTTGATGATGATGTCGCCGTTGGTGGTGATCAGGTTGACGTGGTCACCACCATCGACTGGGCCGATGACGGTCAGTGTCCGGTCGCTGGCCAGGTCGAAACCATTGGCACTGAAGCTGCCCAGCGCGTCCACATGGTTGACCGGATCGAGCATGGTGCTGCCGACGGAACGGCCGGCCAGCGTGCCTGCCGTGACAATGCCGCTGGCGGTCTGGCTGATGTTGCCGCCCGAAACCAGCGTAACCGTGTCACCCTGCACCGCCTGGGTCAGGGTCAGGTCGCCGGCGGAACTCAAGCCCACGTCGCCACCGCGCAACGCGGAGTTGACCGACAGCACGCCCGATGACGTCGTCAGATGCAGGCGCCCACCGTTGGCGATCGTCAGCGGGCCGTTGGCCGACAGCGCCTGCGCGTTGGTGAAGTCGAAGCCCGCCGCATCGAAGCTGCCCAGGGTGCCGACACGGTTGGCACCGTTGAGCGCGGTGACGCCGGTTGAACGCCCGGTCAACGTGGCGGCGGTGATCACTCCCTGGCTGCCTTCGTTGATCGCGCCGGCCGAGTCCAGCGTCATGGCCGTGCCTTTCAGCGCGCCGTTGATCGTGAGATCGCCGCTGGTGGTGGTCAGCGTGGTGCTGGTGCCGCCGTCGACCGTGCCGGCCACGGTCAGTGCCTGGGCATTGCCGAGGTTGAGGTAGGCGGCACTGAAATCGCCCAGCGCGCCGATGCGATTGTTGCCGGTAAGGCTGACGGCCCCGGTGGTGTCGCCATTGAGCCGGCCGGCGACGATGCTGCCCGCGCTGGCCTCGCTGATGGCGCCGGTCACGTCGAGCGTGGTGGTTGCACCGGTGAGCGTGCCGTTGATGATCAGGTTGCCTGTCGTCGCCAGCCCTGCGCTGCTGCCGCCATTCACGGTGCCGGCGACGGTCAGGTCCCGCGCGTTTTTCAGGCTGAACCCGGCGGCGCTGAAGTCACCCAGCGTGTCGATCTGGTTGTTGCCGCCGAGCGCTACCGCACCCCCCGCCGTACCGCGCAACGTAGCCGCCGTGATGACGCCGCCTGCCCCCTGGGTGATGTTGCCGGCAACATTGAAGGCGGTGGTGGTTCCGTTCACGGCACCGTTGATCGCCAGGTTGCCGGCCGTGGTCGCCAGCGACGTGCTGGCACCGCCATTGACCGGGCCGGCGACCGACAGCGATTGACTGTTGGTCAGGCTGAAACCCGCCGCGGTGAAGCTGCCCAGTGTGCCGATCTTGTTGCCCGACCCGTTGAGCGTGGTGCTGCCTGCCGAGCTGCCGGTCAAGGTGGTGGCCGTAAGTGTTCCCGAGGCCGTCTGGCTGATATTGCCGCCCGACTTCAGCGTGACCAGGCCACCACTGACTTCATGTGCCAACGCCAGGTTGCCGGCGGAGTCCAGGCTGACGGCACCGGCGCTCAGCACCGAATTGACCGTCAGGATGCCCGATGTCGTCCTCAGGCTGACACCGCCGTTGGGGCTGGTGATCTGCAGCGGACCGTTGACGGACAACCCGGCGTCATTGACCAGGCTGAAGTTCGCCGCCTTGAAACTGCCCAGCGTGCCGACGTGGTTGGCAAGGCCCAGGGTCGTGGTGCCCGTCGATTGACCCGTCAAGGTGCCGGCAGTGATGACGGCAGCGCTCTGGCTGATGTTGCCGCCGGCCGCCAGCGACACCGCGGTGGCATTGATGTTGTGGGTCAACGTGAGACCGTCGGCTGAGGTCAGCGCCACGGCCGACGCCACCAGGTCGTCATTCACGCTCAAGGTCCCGCTGCTCGTCTTCAGGCTGATGCTGCCAGCGCCGGCGCCCGTCGCCAGTGGACCGCTGACTGCCATATCCTGCGCATTGACGAAGCTGAAGTTGGTCGCGTCGAAATTGTTGAGCGTGTCGACCAGGTTGGCGCCGCCAAGCAAGGTATCGCCTTGCGAGTGGCCGGCCAGCGTATCCGCCTCGATCACACCAGTGGCACCTTCGCCGATGCCACCGGCGGAGCTGAGCGTGACCGCCGTGCCCTTGAGCGTACCGTTGACCGTCAGGTTGCCGGTCGTGGTGGTCAGCGTGGTGCTGCTGCCGCCATCGACTACGCCGTTGACAGCCAGGGCCGCGTCGTTGGTCAGGCTGAATCCATCGGCATCGAAGTTACCCAGCGCCGAAACCCGGTTGCCCAGGTTCAACGCGACACTATCCGCGGCATGACCGCTCAACGTGCCTGCCGTGATGGCGCCGGCACTCTGGCTGATGCCGCCACCGGAAGAAATCAGCTCGACCGTGCTGCCGTTGATGGCCTTGGCCAGCACGAGGCCGTCGGCTGACTCCAGCGAAATGGCGCCACCGGACAAGTCGCTGCCCAGGCTCAAGGCCCCGGTGGTGGTCTTCAGGCTGATGCTGCCGGTGCCGCCCGTTGTGGTCAGCGGGCCGTTTGCCGCCAGGCCCTGATTGTTGACGAGGGTGAAGTTGGCCGCACTGAAACTGCCGAGCGTGTCGACCAGGTTGGCGCCATCGAGCAAGGTATCGCCCTGCGAAGTGCCTGTCAGCGTGCCCGCCTCGATCACCCCAGTACTGGTGCCGCCTTCGTCGATCGCACCTGCGGACGTAAGTGTGACCGTCGTGCCCTTGAGCCTGCCGCCGACCGTCAGGTTGCCGCTGGTGGTGGTCAGCGCGGCGCTGCTGCCACCATCGACCACGCCGCTGACAGACAGGGCCTGGCTGTTGGTCAGGCTGAATCCGCTGGCGCTGAAATTGCCCAGGCTGGCGATGTGGTTGGTGCCATCGAGCAGTGTGCTGCCGAACGAACTGCCGGTCAGCACTGCCGCCGTGAGGTTGCCGGTGAGGCTCTGTCCTATCGCCCCGGCGAGGCTGGTCAGGCTCAAGGTTCCCGTTGCCGTCACCGCGTCACTCAGGGTGATATTGCCCTGGCTGCTGAGCGTTACGTTGGCACCCTTCAGCACACCGGGTGCAACCAGGGTTCCACCATTCGCCTCCAGCGTAAGGTCCGCCGTGCCGGTGTCGATCGAACCGGTGGGCAACAGCAGCGCGCCGCCGGCGATCAGGCTCACGGTACCGTTGGTGCCGTTGGTCAGTGTGTCGATCGTCAGGTCGTTGGTGTCGGTGATCGACACCCCGGTACCGGTGGCTTTGACACTCCCCTGGAAATCATTATTGGCGGCCTCCAGCGTGATCTCGTGCCCATTCATGGCGGTGAAGTCCGACGTTCCCACCACCGTAAATGCGCCCGTACCGCTCTGCATGATGTCGCCGGCCTGGGTGGTCACCGACAATCCACCGCTACCGATGTTCAGCGTATTCGCACTGAAGCTGCCTGCGGTGACGGTAAGGCCGGTCAAGGCCGTCGTATTGCCAACGGCTCCGCCCAGGGTGACCACGCCTGTCGTCCCCGCATCCAGGGTCAGGCCGGAGGCACCGTCCAGCGCGCCGTCGAAAGTGATCGCCGCACCTGTCGTCGCACCGCCGCCTGTCGTGTAGATGCCGGTAACGGGTGAGCCCAGGGCCACCGGACCGGACAAGGTGATCGCACCGCCCGTCGTGGTGAGGTTGCCGGCCAGGGTCGTTTGGCCGCTGCCCTCGAGACTGAAGGCACCGCTTCCCAGCGTGGACGTGCCAAGGGTCAACGCGTGGGTACCGTTGTCCAGCGTCACGTCGTGGTTGCCGCTGTTGTTGAGGCTCACCGCGCCGGTGAAGGTGTTGGCGCTGTCCAGCTGAAGCACGCCGGCACCGGCGTTGAATTGCGCCGCACCCGCACCCGCCGCCTGGGTAATCGTGCTGCCGGTCGCTTGCGTGATGCCGACACCCGTCACCGTCAGCGTGCCGCTGCCCACCTGCACATCGCCCAGCTCCAGCGCATTGGCGCCGTTGTTGAGCGTGACGTCATTCGCACCGCTGTTGGTGAGACTCACTGCACCGGTGAAGTGATTGTTCGTGTTGGCCAGCGTGATGGCATGTGTGCCTGCGTCGAAACTCGACGCGCCGGTGACCGTGAATGCACCGCCCTGTGTGATGTCACTGGCCTGGGTCGCTACCGACAGCCCGCCGGTACCGATGTTCAGCGTGTTCGCGCTGAAGCTGCCCGCGGTGACGTCGAGGCCGGTCAAGGCTGTCGTGGCACCGACTGCTCCGCCCAACGTAACCGCACCTCCCGTACCGGCATTCAGGGTAAGGGTCGAAGCGCCATCCACCGCGCCGTTGAACGTGATCGCCGCGCCCGTCGTCACGCTGCCACCACCGGTTGTATCGACACCGGTGCTGGCTGCACCCAGCGTCACCGGTCCCGACAAGGTGATCGCGCCACCGCTGGTGCTGAGGTTGCCGGCCAGGGTTGTCTGGCCGGTGCCCGTTAGGTTGAAAGTGCCGCTGCCCAGCGTGGACGTACCCAGGGCCAACGCGTTGGCCCCGTTATTCAGCGTGACGTTGTTGGCGCCGCTGTTGTTGAGGCTCACCGCACCCATGAAGGTATTGGCGTTGTCCAGTTGGAGCACGCCGGCATCGGCGTTGAATTGTGCCGCACCCGCGCTCGCCGCCTGGGTGATCGTGCTGCCAACCGCTTGCGTGATGCCCACACCCGATACTGTCAGCGCACCACTGCCGATCTGCACGTCACCCAGCACCAGCGCGTTGCTGCCATTGTCCAGCGTGACGTCGTTGGCGCCGCTGTTCTTGAGGCTCACCGCACCGGTGAGCGTGTTGGCGTTGTCCAGTTGGAGCACGCCGGCACCGGCATTGAATTGCGCCGCACCTGCACTCGCTTCCTGGGTGATCGTGCTGCCGGTCGCTTGCGCGATGCCGACACCCGACACCGTCAATGCGCCGCTACCCACCTGCACATCACCCAGCTCCAGCGCATTGGCGCCGTTGTTGAGCGTGACGTCGTTCGCATCGCTGTTGGCGAGGCTCACTGCACCGGTAAAGTGATTGTTCGTGTTGGCCAGCGCGATGGCATGCGCGCCCGCGTCGAAACTCGAAGCGCCGGTGACCGTGAATGCACCGCCTTGCGTGATGTCACCGGCGCGGGTGGTAACCGCCAGCCCGCCGGTACCGATGTTCAACGTGTTCGCGCTGAAGCTGCCTGCCGTGACGTCGAGGCCGGTCAAGGCTGTCGTGGCACCGACCGCTCCGCCCAACGTAACCGCACCTCCCGTACCGGCATTCAGGGTAAGGGTCGAAGCGCCATCCACCGCGCCGCTGAACGTGATCGCCGCGCCCGCCGCCACGCTGCCACCATCGGTTGTATCGACACCGGTGCTGGCTGCACCCAGCGTCACCGGTCCCGACAAGGTGATCGCGCCACCGCTGGTGCTGAGGTTGCCGGCCAAGGTTGTCTGACCGGTACCCGTCAGGTTGAAAGTGCCGCTGCCCAGCGTTGATGTACCCAAGATCAGCGCGTTGGCGCCATTGTTCAGCGTGACGTTGTTGGCACCGCTGTTTTTCAGGCTGACCGCACCAGTGAGCATGTTGGCGTTGGCCAGCTGAAGTGCACCAACACCGGCGTCGAACTGCGCCGCACCTGCACTCGCCGCCTGGGTGATTGTGCTGCCGACCGCTTGCGTGATGCCGGTACCCGACACCGTCAACGTACCGCTGCCCACCTGCACGTCGCCGAGCACCAGCGCATTGCTGCCGTTGTCGAGCGTGACGTCATTGGCGCCGCTGTTGGTCAGACTCACCGCGCCGGTGAAGGTGTTGGCGCTGTCCATCTGAAGCACGCCGGCACCGGCGTTGAAGTGCGCCGCACCCGCGCCCGCCACCTGGGTGATCGTGCTGCCGGCCGCTTGCGTGATGCCGACACCCGACACTGTCAGCGTGCCGCTGCCCACCTGCACATCGCCTAGCTCCAGCGCATTGGCGCCGTTGTTGAGCGTGACGTCATTCGCACCGCTGTTGGTGAGGCCCACCGCACCGGTGAAGGTATTGGCCTTGTCCAGCTGAAGCACGCCGGCACCGGCGTTGAATTGCGCCGCACCCGCACCTGCCGCCTGGGTGATCGTGCTCCCGGTCGCTTGCGTGATGCCCACGCCCGTCACCGTCAGCGCGCCGCTACCCACCTGCACATCGCCCAGCACCAGCGCATTGGCGCCGTTGTTGAGCGTGACGTCATTCGCACCGCTGTTGGTGAGGCCCACCGCACCGGTGAAGGTGTTGGCCTTGTCCAGTTGAAGCACGCCGGCACCGGCGTCGAATTGCGCCGCACCCGCGCCCGCCGCCTGGGTGATCGTGCTGCCGGTCGCTTGCGTGATGCCGACACCCGTCACCGTCAATGCGCCGCTGCCCACCTGCACATCACCCAGCACCAGCGCATTGGTGCCGTTGTCGAGCGTGACATTGTTGGCGCCGCTGTTTTTGAGGCTCACTGCACCGGTGAAGGCATTGGCGTTGCCCAGCTGAAGCACGCCGGCACCGGCGTTGAATTGCGCCGCACCGGCACTCGCCGCCTGGGTGATCGTGCTCCCGGTCGCTTGCGTGATGCCCACGCCCGACACCGTCAGCGTGCCACTGCCCACATGCACATCACCCAGCACCAGCGCATCGGCGCCGTTGTTGAGCGTGACGGCGTTCGCGTCGCTGTTGGCCAGGCTCACCGCACCGGTGAAGGTGTTGGCCTTGTCCAGTTGAAGCACGCCCGCACCGGCGTTGAATTGCACCGCACCGGCACTTGCCGCCTGGGTGATCGTGCTCCCGGTCGCTTGCGTGATGCCCACGCCCGACACCGTCAGCGTGCCACTGCCCACCTGCACATCACCCAGCACCAGCGCATTGCCGCCGTTGTTGAGCGTGACGGCGTTCGCGTCGCTGTTGGTGAGGCTCACCGCGCCCGTGAAGTGATTGCTGGTGTTGTCCAGCGTGATGGCGTGCGCGCCCGCGTCGAAACTCGATGTGCCGCTGACGAGCAACGCATCGCCTGCACCACTCAACTGGGTGATGCCACCGGCGGTCACGGTCAGGCTTCCCGCCTCGATCTTGCCGAGTTGCGTGCCGCCAGCCGAGTTCAACGTGACGTTACCGCCAGTGGCGGTGATGCTGCCCGCGGTCTGCTTGATGGCACCGTCCACGCCGTTTGCGGTCAGCGTCACCATGGCGCCAGTCACAGCGCCACCCAGCGACAGATCGCCGGCATCGGTGGTCAGACTTACGCCACCTGTACCGGCGTCGAGCGTGCCGTCAAGGATCAGCGTAGAGCCCGGGCCAGTGGCACTTCCCGTGATGGAAATGTCCCCACCATTGCTCGACAGGCTGCTGCCGGCTTCCTGCGTGATGACGCCGCCGGAACTCAACGTGATATTGCCCGGCACCACCGGCGTGCCGGTCGCATCGCCTGCAACGACGTTGCCCGCGATGGTGAGCGCCGTGTTGTTCGCCAGCAAAAGGCTGGCCGCGCTGAAGTCGTCCAGCTTTGCGATGACGTTGGTGGACCGGTTGAGCGTGGCATCGCCCGTGGTACTGCCCGTGAGCGTAGCCGCCGTGATTACGCCGTCGGTTTGCGTGATCCCGCCGCCCGTGGCAGCCAGCGTCACCGTGTCACCGGTGATGTCCTCCACCGACAGGCCGCCCGCCGTGCTGGTCAAGGTCACATCGCCGGTGGTGTCCGAATTGCTGGCGTCGAGCGTGCCGCTCAAGGTCACCGCACTGCCGGTGAGGGAAATGTCGCCGCCGTTGCTCGAGATGGTGCTGCCGGCGTCCTGCGTGATCGTGCCAGTCGACGTCAGCGAAACGTTGCCGGGCACGTCCGGCGTGCCGGCTTGGCCGACGCTGATCGCGCCATCAAGTATCAGGTCCTGGGCATTGTGTAGCGTGAGATTTGCCGCTGTGAAATTACCCAGCGTGCCGACCGCATTGCCTGACTGGTTCAGCGTGGTGTCGCCCGTTGAGCTGCCGGTCAGCGTGCCGGTAGCGAGGCTGCCCCCCGTTCCCTGGGTGATGGTGCCAGTCGATATCAGGTTGATGTTGCCGGTGCCGGCATTGAGTGCACCGTTCAGAGTCAGTGCGCCACCGCTGATCGCGAGGTCGCCACCGTCAGTGGCGAAGCCCGAGCCGGCCGCAAAGGTCACGCCGCCGGTTCCCGTCAGTACACCTGCCAACTTGCCGGTGCCGCTGGCGCCCACCAGTGCGCCGTTGGCAAAACTGAGGATGCCGCCTGCATCGAGGGTCAGCGTGCGGTCGGTGCTGCCTGCATAGTCGATCGCATCGAGCACCGAAAGGTCGTTGCCCGCCGTCACCGTTACATCGCTGCTCGCCAGTTGGCCCTGCAGCGTGGTGACGCTGATGTTGGTGTCCGCGTCGCTGGCCCCGAGGTCGTAATTGCCGGCGCCATCGAAACCGCCAAAGCTGTCGACCGCGCTGCTTATCGTCACGTTGCCGGGGTCGAGCAGCAGGTTGCCCCAGCTGCCGTGGTCGGCGCGCAAATCCGCCATGCCGCCGAATTCCAGGTAGCCGCGGCTGGAAACTTCGGCCATGCCGCCGTTGCCGCCGGCCGCGCCGCCGCGTGCGCTGATGTTGCCCTTGAAGCCGGTCGCGGTATTGGACCACAGCACCACTGAACCACCATCGCCCGACTGCAAGGCGTCGGCGTTCAATCGCGCGCCCGGGCCGACATAGGTCACTGCCGCGGCCTGCAATCCTTCGTCGCCCTGGTAGCCGCCCCCCACGCGGATGCTGCCGCCGCCATGGCTGCCGGAGGCATCGACATTGCCGGTGACGCTGACGTTCTGGTCCGACAGCAACTGCACGCTGCCGCCTTGTGCGCCGGTGACGTTGATGGCGCCGCTGTTCTCGGTGTTGCCACCGGCCGCCACCAGCCGCACCACGCCGCCCTGGGTGCTGATGCCGCCGGCATCGATGACGCCGCTGTTGTTGACCAGGTTGGTGAACAGGTCTTTCGCGGCAGACGCCTGCAATACCACGGTGCCGCTGTCGGCCTTCAGCGTGCCCTTGTTGGTTACCGCCGCCTGGTTGTTGTCCAGTCGCTGTTTCAGCTCGCCGGTGACCTGGATGTTGATCAGGCCGTTGCCGTCGAAATCGAGCACGGCGCGATCGGCGCCGTCGAGGTTGATGCGGCCGTAGTTGGCCAGGATCACGCCATCGTTGGCGACGCTGCCACCGACCAGGCTCACCGAACCGCCGCTGGCGGCCTTGATCAGGCCGTGATTGACGATGCCGGCATTGGCGCCGTGCGCGTCGAGGTTGTAGCGGCTGGCGAGAAAGTCCTTGGGCGTGAGGTCGAGCGTGCTGGCCATCAGGCCGCCCACGTTCATCTGCGCGCTGGCGCCGAAGATGATGCCGTGGGTGTTGATCAGGAACACCTGGCCGTTGGAACTGATGTGGCCGAAGATCTGGCTGGGGTTCTGGTCCAGGATGCGGTTCAGCGCCACCGCATTGAACGACGGCTGGTTGAACTTCACCGAGGCATCCTTGCCCACGTTGAAGGTCTGCCAGTCCAGCGCCAGCTTGGCCGAGTTCTGGTTGATGACGGTGTTGGCGCCGTTCTGCGTGATGCTGCCGACACCGCCCACCACGGTGCCGCCGGTGGGTCCGGTGGTGGCGCCGACGGCGGCGGCCATCGCTTCACCGCCAAACACGAACGGGCTGACCAGCAGCAGCGACAGGCTTACCGGCAACAGTTTTCGCCGCAGCCGGCCGGCATGCGGCGGCAGGGTGGCGGCGTGTGCGCCGCGGGTCTTCGCGTCGATAGTGTTGTTCATGGTGTCACCCGTCAAAACGTGAAGCCGAAGCGCGAATAGATGTGGTAGCCGTTGTCGTCGGATGCGCGCTGCCGACTCGTCGGTACGGAACCGTCGAGGTGGAACTCGAACTGATGGAACTGGGGCAAGCGGAAAATCAGCCCCGCGCCGATACCGTTGAGGGTGACCGAGCGGGTTTTGTTGCGACGATTGGCGCCGGCCGGGTAGCCCTTGCCGTAATCGACGAAGGCCTCGAACTCCAGCAGCTCGCGCCACGGCCGGCCGTAGAACGGCGACACCTTGTCACCGAAGCCGGGCGCATCGACGTGGTATTCCAGCGAGCTGTAATAGCCCCGATCAGCCAGGCCCTCGGAAATCGGATAGGCGCGCACGCTGTCGGGGCCACCCAGGCCGAACTGCTCCAGCGGCACCAGCGCGTCGTTGGTGAACTGGCCAGCCAGCTTGAAATACAGCCGTTGCCGGTCGGTAAGAAACTGCAGGCGCGTATAGGAGAGCTTGGCGCTGAGAAAGCTGCGGGCGTGATCCGGGCTGACCAGATCCGGCTGGCGCGAGCGATCCTTCACCGACTTGCGCACGGCCAGCTGCAGCAGGTCGATGCCGTGGAAGCGCTGGTCGGTGTGGTTCATGCCGAAGCCGAGCTCGGCCACGTCGAAGCGCTGGTCGGACAACGTCGTGCCGACCGTGCTGAGCTTGGACTGCTCCTTGATGTAACGCAGCGTGCCCTGCAGTTTCAGCGCGTCGGTATTGACGAAGGCCCAGTCGGCGCCGCCGAAATACAGCGAGCTGGGGCCTTTCACGCCCAACGCGGTAAAGGTGCCGGTGTTGATCTGCATCGCGCTGCGGGTGGCGCCGATCACGGCGCTGAGGCCCGGCACCACCACGGTGGGCGCGCGATAGACCAGCGAGCCGTAGACGTTGTTGCGCGGGTTGAAGGCGTAGTCGACGTTGGCGGCCAGGCTGTCGCCGATGCCCAGCGGGCTCAACCAGGTGGCGCCCAGTTGCGCGCGGTAACGACCGGTCAATTCGTTGCCGTAATTGTTGACGCCGGTGGTGAAGGTGAACGGCCGTTTCGCCTCGCGCGCCACCATCACCAGGTCGGTTTCGCCGGTCTTCGAGCCGGGCTGGAAGGTGGAGGTCACCGACACGCCGGGCAAGTCGCGGTCGTAAAGCAGGGCGGTGTCGACGGCGCTCTTGCGCAACGGCTTGCCGCGCAGTTTCTCCGCCGGCGCGGCGATCACGCCGGGGCGATAGCGCTTGGTGCCCTTGACGATGATCTTGCCGATGGTGCCTTCCAGCACCTTGATCTCGATGAGCTTGTCGTCGCCCACGGTCTGCGCGGGCAGGAACGCCGTGGCCACGATGAAGCCGGCGTTGCGGTAGCGCGCGGTGATCTTGTCGGCCACCTCCTGCAGCTGGGTGAAATCCAGCTGGGCCGGCGTTGCCGCGTCGCCGCCCAGCGCCTTGAACTGGGCATCGGCCAGCGCCTGGATCGAGGCCGGGGTGATGTCGTTGTCCGGGTGATTGCCGACGCCCTGCACGCGGAAGCCGCGTACAGCGATCTGTTGCGACACGGCCGCGTCGGTTTCGCGGTCGCGCACCGGCGGCACCACGTTGTCCGCCGGCGCAGCGGGGGTGGCGGGAGTGGTTTGCGCCACCGCGGCCGGCGCGTGCGGGCGGAACGCCATCAGCTGGGTGGCCAGATAGGCACGGGCGTCGGGATGGCCGGCCTGCTGCAGCGCTGCGGTCACCTTGTCGGCAACCGCTTGCCATTGCGCGGGGCTGAGCGTGGTGGCGCCACCAGCGGCGGCCACGGCGTTGTTGTATTCGGTATCGATGGCCTGCTGTGCGGCGGCGGCCGCGGCAGCGTCGCCCGGGGCGATGCCGCTGATCAGGATCTGCGGCGCGGCCATGTCCGGGGTTGCCGCGCTCGCGCCACTCTCCGGCGCGGCGGCCGGCGGCGGCGCCGTCTCCTGCGCCAACACCGTACCGCTCAAGGCCAGCGCCAACGCCCCTGCCAGGCAAGCAATCCGCACGACATTCCCCTTGCAATCGTTGATCGTGGCAGCCTGACGACCAGAAACTGCCATGCCCTCGTGGTACATCCGGGCCGTTTTCTGCTAATGCGTCAAATGGCGGAAAATTTGATCAACCGTCGTTGTGGCGCTGCAGCATCGACCCGCACTACGTCATTTGCCGTGCAACAACCCGTACAGCAGCAGCGCGCAGACCACCGCCACCACTACCAGGCCGATCAGATATTTCCGGGTCTGGCCCGAGCGCGCCGGAAACAGCATGTTCAACGCCTCGCCCGGGGCGGTGGTATCCGCCGCCTGCCGCCGGGCGCTGGCCGGTGGCGGCGTGATGGCATTGCGCGCGGTGACCCCGTTGCTGTCGCACAGGGCGCCGAGCACGCGGCGGCGGCGCGCACGGTAGTCCTCACGGGTGATCCGCCCCAGCCGGTGCGCCTCGTCGAGCGCATGCAGATCCTGGTTGGCTTTTCGTTCCTGCTCGGTCATTTCAATTCCCTGACAATCCGGAAACCCACGTCTTTCGCCGCCGCACCGCTGTCCTGGCGATGGCTGGCCACGGTGCAATCGGACCAGTAGCTGGTGTAGCTGCCGCCGCGCACCATGGCGCTGCCGCCGCTGCTCACCCATTCCCACACATTGCCGGTCAGGTTGACCAGGCCCCACGGGTTGGGCTCACGCCCGCGGGCCGAGATCGGTCCGCCGGAGCCATCACCACCGATGGCGCCGGGCGGTACGCAGTTGCTGTCGGGTGCCTGTTTCCAGCCCGAACCCGCCTGCGCCGCATGCATCCACTCGGCATCGGTGGGCAAGCGATAAACGTAGCCGCTGGCACTGCCCAGCCAGGCGGCATAAGCGCGCGCCTGGGCCAGCGTGATGTTGCTGACCGGCAGCACGCCGCTCTCGCGGTCGGCCACCGTGATGGCCGTGCACTTGCCGGTAGCCGCGCAGAAACGGTTGAACTCGTTGACGGTGATCTCGGTACGCGAAATCGCATAAGGCTTGCCGCCGCCCACACCGCTGACCACCACCAGGCTGGGGCCGCGCTTGCCGGCGATCGGGTCGAAGCAACTGCGACCCTGCCCCACCAGCGCCGGTTGGCCGCAGGGGTCGGCGCTGGCCGGTGCCGACCCCTGCGCCGCGGTCGCTTGACCGGGCGCTGCCGGCTTGGCCGTGACGACCGCCGGCCTGGTGCCATTCCGCGTCGGGGCGACGGGCGTCGCGGCGGTCGGTGCCGGCGTGGGTGCCGCGGCCACGGCGGGGCCGGGCGTGGCGATTGGCGACGGTGCGCTGGCACCGGTCTTCAAGGCATCGAGTGCGCGCGACAGGCTGCCCTCGGGCAGCTGGCCGCGCAGTTTCATGTCGGATTCCAGCTGCGCGAGACCGTCGGCATCGACGCGACGCAGCTCGGCCAGCTGGGCGCTGAGGCGCTGGTAGTCGGCCGCGGCGACGGCCTTGCCGCGCGCCTTGATCACGCCGGACGCCAGCGCGTAACCGGTGCCGGCATGGCGCAAATCGGCGCGATCGCCCAACGCCTGCGTGGCCTGCGCCAGTACCGATGCGGTGGTGGTATCGCGCCCCTTGCGGAACGCCTCGCGCGCCTTGCCGAGGTAGGCATTCGCCACGAGTTGCGGGCCGTCGTGCTTGAGAAAGGCATTGTCCGGTTGCAGGGCCTGGACCCGCGCCAGCGACTCCTGCGCCTTGGCCGTGTCCCCGGCCGCCGCCGCGCGCTTCAGCGATTCGATGCGCGAGGTGACCTCGGCCGCCACGCTTTCCTGATCCAGTTGCGCCTGCTGTTGATGCAGCAGTGCATCGATGCGATCGCGCTGCGCCAGCAGCGATTTGGAATCCGGCGCATAACGCAGGCCGAACGCCACCAGTTCGCCGGCCCGGGCCAGGTGCAACGGGTCCGACTGACCGCCGGTTTCGGTCGCGATGGCGTCCGCCAGTGCGGTGACCAGACGCGTGGTTTCGGCGGCGCTGTCGCCCTTCAGCGTGAGCATTGCGTCCGCCACGGCGGCCTGCCACTTGCCATCCATGGTCGGCTTGGCCAGCAGATCGGTCAGCGCCTGGCGGGCCTGCGGTACGGTTTGCGCGACATGGCTGGTCGTCGGTGCGGCGGCTGCGATGGCGGTCTGGTTCAGGCTGGCCAGTTGCGCTTCACGTCGCTGCAATCGCACCGAGGCGGGAAACAACTGGCTGGCCAGTTTCAGCCGCGCGCCGGCTTCGTCGAGCCGACCGCCCGCCAGCGACTGGCCGATGGCGCTGTCGTACTTCAACTCCAGCTCGCCGTTCTTCAGCAGGCTGCTGTCCGGATCGATGGCGCGGATCTGCTTCAGCGTGGCCACTGCGCTGTCGGGCTGGTCCTCGAAGATCGCGCCCTTGTCGATGCGCTGGGTCAGCTGCGTGTCGAGCGTGTTCAGCAGGGCGTTCTTCTGTTCCTCGATCGCATTGCGCTTCAGGTCGAGCGCGGGCGAATACAGCTTGAGCTTGTCGCGCAACGCGAACACGTGCAGCGCGCGGGCGTAGGCATAACGGCCCTGGTCGGGGTTCCAGTACGCATCGACGCGGCTCAGCAGGAAGTTCTGGATCGCATCGCCCTGGTCGGCCACGATGCGCAGGCGGTCATCATCGCCGAGGCGGTCGAACGCCGTGAGCGCCTGGTCCTCGTTGAGGTAATGCCGCGGGTCGGTCACGGTGAACCCGGCGATCACGCCGCGCACCTGCTGCTCGTGCAGGTAGCGCCCGAAACCCCAGCCGCCGGCAGCCAGCAACACGGCCGCCGCGCCGCCGTAGGCCAGGTACGGCCCCAGCCGTTCGCGCCAACCCACCTCGCGCAAGCCTTCGATGAGGTCGCTGGCGCTCTTCAGCCGCTGCTCGCCGTGGAATGCGATGGCGTCGCAAAGCGTCTTGTACTGGCGCCGGCTGAGCCCCGGTACCGGCGGCGGCTTGCGGCCTTCCTTCAGCGCCACCTCGGCGCTGACCTTGTCGAACGGATGCTTGCCGGTGAGCAGTTCGAACACCACGCAGCCCAACGCGTAGATGTCGTCGGTGGGCGCGGGCTCGGCGCCGCGAATCATTTCCAGGCTGGCGTAGGCCGGGGTCAACGCGCCCAGGGTGCCGGCGTCGAACACGGTCTGCTCGCCCACCGCGTCGCCCATGTGCTTGCCGGCGCGGGCGATGCCGAAGTCGAACACCTTGGGCACGCCGTCGCGGGTGACCATGACGTTGCCGGGCTTGAAGTCCGAATGCACCACGCCGGCCGCGTGCGCGCGCTTCAGCGCCCACGCCATGCCTTCGATCAGCGGGCGCACCTCGGCCAGCGGCAGGCCGTTATAGGCGCGCTCGCGGATCAGCGTTTTCAGGTCGCTGCCGTCGATGTACTCCATCGTCATGAAGACGATGGTGCGATCCTTGTCGAAGTCGTAGACGCGCACGATGTTGTCGTGCGCCAGCGATTGCGAGCGGCGCGATTCGCGCTGCAGCGAGATCAGCGAATCGGGATGGCGGCGGAACTCGTCGTTCAACACCTTCACCGCCACGTACGGGTCGCGGTCGCGCGCCTCGACCTTGCGTTCGTCGCGCGCCAGGAACACCACGCCCATGCCGCCGCGGCCGATCTCGCGCTCCAGGTGGAAGCGGCCCTTCAGGAGCATACCCACGGTGGCGTAGTCGCCGCCTTCGGCATCGGCCACGCGCTGCCAGGTGTCGGCGTTGAAGGTGCTGTTGGAATGCGTGCCGGTGCCGGTACGGCCTTGCGTGCCGGTCGACTGGTTGTCCTCCGGCGGCGTCCACGAAGCCGGCTTCACCACGGTGGCATCGTCATGCGGTGGCGTGGCGGCGGGCCGCGAGGCGGGTTGCACCACGGTGGCATCGTCGGCCACGGGGCGGCTCTGCGAGGCGGGCTTGATCACCGTGGCGTCGTCGTTGGCCTCGGCTTCGTCGGCCGCCGGCGGTGCCTGCAGCTTGACCAGCTTGGACACCAGCGCGCGGGCGATGTCCGCTTCCAGCGTGCCCTCCGCTTCCATCTTCTCGACCAGCGCGACCTCGGCGCGGTGGTCGTCCTCCGCCTGGGGGCCGCGTGCCGCCACGGCGTTGAACAGCGCCAGCAGTTTCAGCGTGCCGGCGTGGTAGGCGGCGATCAGTTCAGCAAGGGAATTCATGGATACGTCTTCGTCAATCCTGGAGCCGTACGGTGACGGCGGAAATGTTGTCGCGGGCGGCGCGGCTGGTGGCCAGCTCCATCAATCGCGCGGCCAGTTCGGACGGGGCCAGCTGGCGGCGGCATTCGGCGTCGATCTCCGCATCGGACATTTCCTTGTTGATGCCGTCCGAGCACAGCACGAACTGCATGCCGGGGCGGCTGCCGGCCACGACCCAATCGACGAACAGGTGATCCTCGGCACCCACGGCGCGGGTCAGCGCGCCGGCGCCGGGTTGCGGCTGCACCGCGGCACTGCCGAACTGGGTGACGTCCTCCTTCATGCCGTGCACGTGATCGCTGGTGATCTGGCGCAGGCGGCCTTCCTCGAAGCAGTACACGCGGCTGTCGCCAACCCAGCCGCACAGCATGAAATCGCGGTCGTGCACCAGCACCACGACGGTGGAGCCGATGATGTCCACACCACGGGTCACCGCGGTGCGCACCAGGTCGGTGTTGACCTGCACCAAGGCGTCCTCGATCGATTCGATGAAGTCGTACACGCTGCCCGGTCGCGGTAGCGCGCCCAGCCGTTCGATGATCATCGCGCTGGCGTAATCGCCGGCCGAATGGCCGCCCATGCCATCGGCCACCACCCACAGGCCGACGTCCTCGCGCACCAGGATCGCGTCCTCGTTGTGCTTGCGGATCTTGCCGGTCACGGTATAGCCGGCGGATTGATGGCGCATCGTCATGGCGTGATCTCGATGATGGCCAAAGGCCAGTGGACCGCGGGCGACCGGAAACCGGCCGCGGCGGCGATGCGCGCTCGCGCGCCGTCGATGGAAGGCAGTGCCAGCGCCTCGGCCAGCAGTTCCAGCGGTAGTTGCACCAGCGCCTGCGTCGCCATCAGCAACAGGCGATCGCCGGTGGCCACGGTGCAGGCCGCTTCCTCGCAAACGGGATCGCTCGCGGCACCCAGCCCGGGCGCGGCGGCGGTGACACGGCTGAACAGCAAGTCGTCGAACTCGCCGCCATAGCCGAGGCTGTCGTCGTCCGCCGCTTCGCCGGCGGCGAACAGCGCGTGCAGCTGGCCATGGCGGTAATGCCACACGCCGGCACTGCCGATGCGCAACACGGCAGCGTGCTGATGATTCAATTGCGCGGCCACCACGGCGGCATCCTCGCTGACCGGATCGATCAGATCCTCGCCGCGCCGACGCAGCGGCGCATGCGAGGCCAGCAGGCGCTGGCGCAACACGCCGACGCCACCGGCCAGGTCCGCGACATCCAGCTCATCGACCAGCGCATGCGCGACAGCGGCCGCCTGCCGGCGCGGATCGCGCAAGCCGTCATCGGCGGCCACCAGGGTCAGCGCCGCATCGGCGCGATAGCGGACCGGGCCATCCTCCAGCACGTCGCCCAGGTGGCTGGGCAGCTCGTCGGCCACCGGGGGCACGATCAGGTCGGCGAAAAGTTCGGAGAGATCGTCGGGCAACAGCGTTCGCGGCGCGGCGGCAGGCGGTGCATCCGCCACCTCGATTGCCGGCGCCGGCGGAAACGCGATGCGCCGGTTCTGCGTGGTTTCCGCATCCGCACGGTGGCCGAAGTCGCCCGCCGACTGCCACGGCGCGCCCGCGTGCGCGGCATCGAGAAATGCGGCATAGGCCGCCGGCTGCGGCAGGCCGCGCGTGGCCAGCAACGTGGGTGGCACGCGCGCCGCGCCCGCCGTCCACCACAGGCACCAGTCGCCAGCGGATGTGAGCTGCGACCACAACCCGCCCAACTGCGCTGCCCCCGCGGCGCCTTGCGCCAGCGGGAACCGCCAGTGACTGGCGCTGCGCCAGTCCAGCGGCTGCGGCGGTTGTGGTGCGGCAATCGGGTCGCCACTGCCGGGGCCGGCCACATCGGCCACCAGGCCATCGAAGGCCTCGGCGTGGATCGACGGATCGGCCTGCGCGCGCGCATGCACGCGCGCCAGCGTGTCGAACCAGTGGTCACCCTGAAGCAGCGCTTGCGTCACCGCTTCGCTGCGATTCAATGGCGCGGCGATCACCATCGGAAAACAGCGCCCCACCCGATCGCTGGCTGGCCCCAGCACCCCGACCCATGCCGAATCCCCGCAGATGCCCGCGGGCATCGCGAAACGCCAGGTCGGGCTGGCGTGGTACACCGCTGGCCAGTCGTTGCCCAGCACGCCGCGGGCCGCGTCCACCGCGTGCTCGAAATGCTGGTCCCAGCAGTCGACGAAACGCACCGGCAGGCGCCGCTGCACGAAATCCCCTACCCCGGGAAGCTTGCCGAAGAATCCTGCCCCTGTCGGATTCGGCATGCGCTCAGCCTCCGCACCTGAAGTGCTGCACCTCGGTGTTCAAGAATGGGTTGCGCAGATTGCTGGCCTGCAGGGTCACCTTGGCCACGTGTCCGCCAAAGTTGAAGCTGGCCAGAAAGCGCAGGTCCGACTGTTTCTGCAGATTCGCCGCCTGCAGCGCGCGGAAGAACGCCCAATCACCCTGGTAATCGAACGAACTGATCAGCGTGCCGGCGGTGTCGTAGGCGGCGATGGTGACGCTGCCCGGCTGTGGTCCCGGCCATTTCATCGCGGCACTGGTGGCGCCGCCGGGCTGGTATTCGTACTTCTGCCCGTCGACGTCGATCACCAGCTTGCCGATGGCCGGATCCAGCGTGGGCGCCAGGATCGTGAAGTCCACCTCGGGCTGGTTGCCACTGCGGAAATACATCTGGCGGATGTCGTCGGCTGCCTGTGCCTGCTTCAGCACGCCGGGCGGGCCGGCGACCGCGCCGGGGCCGGTTTTCCATTGCCAGTTGCGTCCGCTGGCATCGACCAGTTTGGCCAGCGTCTGCTTGTTGAACGTGTCGAAACGGCCGCCGTTGCCGAACAGCTCGCCGAAGTTCTGCAGCGGGATTTCCGAGCGCCCGTTGGGTGCAAACGGATAACGGCCACGGATGAAATCGGCGCAATCGTTGCCCACCGCCTGCTGGAACTGGTCGCCCAGCGCACCCTTGGTGCCGCTGGCCACCAGCGCCTGGCTCTTGCCGGTCAGCGCGTTGACCCAGCCGGATACCGGCGGCGGCAACTGTGCCGCTTCCTGCTGCGCCATCAGCAACTGCGGGTTGGGCTGGCCAGCCGCGCTGCTGAAGTCGGTCATCGTCAGCAAGGTCTTGCTGAGCTGGTCGAGCACGCTCAAGGTGCGGTCGATCGGCGCGGCGCCGGGCGCACCATCGGTGAGCTTGTTGAGCGTGTCGAAATGCTCGCTGATCGCTGCACCCGGCTTCTCGCCGGTATCAGCGGCCGGCGCGCCGTTGGCGTTGGCCAGCGCGCGCGACAACGCACTCTGCGTGGCCTTTTTCGAAGCGGTCTTCTCCGCCAGCGCTGCCGCGCTTTCGGCCGCGCTGGCCGGGGGCGCGCGCAGCATGTCGTGGGTGTTATCGCGCACCACCTGCAGCAGGGATTTCAGCGGCGAGCTGGGGCCGGACAACTTGGCCGCGATCGCGCTGGCATCCTGGATGCTGCTGATCGGCTGCAGCTCCAGGTCATCGAGCAGCGCGTCCCATGCCTTGATGTAATCCTGCTGGTATAGCGCCAGCACCTGCTGCACGAGGCGCGCCCGTGCGATCGCGTCGATCTTGCTGCCGCCGAATACCCAGTCGTCCGCGGCAAACTGCTTCACCGCCTGCTCGATGCCCTTGCCGGCTTCGTCGGCGAACATCGGCTGGGTGAACAGCGCCGGCAACGGGTCGGACAGGGCTGCGCCGCTCTTGCGCCGGAACACGTTGCCGAGCAAGCCCAGCTCCTTGTCCAGCCGCAACGGCGGGTGGTCCGCGCCAGTGGCGGACAGCTTGAGGCTGCCGTAGATCAGCGTGGACAGATCCGCCGTGCGCAGCGTGCTGCGCGCCTGCTCCACCAACGCGTTGTCGAGCGTAAGCGGATGCAGCCGCCCCGGTTCGGCCACCAAGGCCTGGAAGTGTTTGGACAACGCCTTCTGCAGTACCGGATCGTTGGGGAAGATCTTGCGCCACTCGATGTCGGTCAGCGCGATCAGCTGATCGGCATCCTGATGCTCGGGCTCACCCAGCATCAGATAGCCCTTGAGGTAGTAGTACAGGGCCTGCGGATCGCTGGCGCTGCCGGTGAGCCCGCTGCGGAACTGCGACGCCACGCCCGGCAGCAGCACGCCGTTGAGCTCGCGGATATAGGCGTCGTGCACCTCGTCACCCACGGCATGCCCCTGGTACAAACCGAAGCGCATCAACAGCGGCACGTCGCCCTGGTATTTGCGCGCCGTGTCCTGCACGGCGGACAACGCCTCCAGCCGCTCCAGCGCCATCGCGAAATAGGCTTTCTGGCTGGTGGCGGACGAAGGGTCGCTATCGGCCGGATAGCCCTGCAGCGACGTCTGCACCTGCGCCAGATAGGCCTTGTTGCGGCCGTAGCTGGTGGTGAAGCCCGCGAACAGCAGCAGCGTCAGCAGCAGCACGCCCACGTACGAGGCGGCCTGCAGCAGCACCTTCTGCCGTTCCAGTTTCGGGTTGGTGCCGGCAAAGCCCGACTCCTTGAACAGCACGTCCTTCAGCAGACGCTCGACAAAGAACGTGCGCCGCTGCGCGCCCGGTGCCTGCACCTGCGCCGCATCCACGCCGAACGTGCGCGCCACCGCGCCCATCATGCGGTCGATCGGCGTGCCTTCCTGCGTACCCGAGGTGAGATAGACGCCACGCAACAACAATGGCGTGCCGTACTTGTGCCCGCTGAACACGCCTTCGACGAACTGCTGCGCGATCTCGCGCAGTGCGCCCAGTTGCTGCGGGAACGACAGGATCGCCGCGCGCCGCGCCCGATCGCGCTCGGTATGCAGGCGGTCGAGGATGCGCGTGTTGAGCCGGTCCAGCAGCAAGCCGAATTCGTCGGCAAAACTGCGCGCGGCGGTACCGTCCACCGTCTTGCCGACGGGGAACGACATGCCCCACACCTGGCTGCGCAGTTGCGGGTTGAGGTCGTCGAAGAACTCGGTGAAGCCGGCGATCAGGTCGCACTTGGTGAACACCAGGTACACCGGCACGCCGATGCGCAGTTGTTCCACCAGTTCGTCCAGCCGCCGCCGGATCGCCTGGATATGCTCGTGCCGGCCGGTCTCGTCCAGCACCAGCAGGTCGGACATGCTCATGGCGATGATCACGCCGTTGATCGGCCGCCGCTTGCGGTACTTGCGCAGCAGCTTAAGGAACTCCGTCCACGCCGACGCGTCGGCGCCGCGGTCGGAATCCTGCGTGGTGTAGCGGCCGGCGGTGTCGAGGAACACCGCCTCGTCGGTGAACCACCAGTCGCAGTTGCGGGTGCCGCCGATGCCGCGCAGCGCTTCCTTGCCGAAGCGGTCGGACAACGGAAAGTTGAGGCCGGAATTCTGCAGCAGCGTGCTCTTGCCCGAACCCGGCGGGCCGATCACCACGTACCACGGCAAGGTGTACAGGTTGCTGCCGCCGCGGCGGGTCTTGCGCAAGGTGTCGATCGCCTCCTGGAAGCGCCCCTGCAACTGCGCGCGCTCGGCCGTGCTGCGGTCATCGCCCGCGTCCTGCGTGCCTTGCCCCGCCAGGTCGCCGGACATCTGTTTGGTCTTGCTGCGCACGCGCAGCTGCTGCACCTGCAGGCACACCACCCACACCACCACGATCAGCACGATCAGCACCAGCCGCGTGATCGGGCTGGCCAGCGGCTGCGAATCGCCCAGGCCCAGGTACGGGCCGCCCAGCCAGATCAGCACCGACAGCAGCACGATCCCGACGAGGGTGATGAACCAGCCGGTCCTAAACAACGTCATCAGCTTGCTCACTCGCTCAACCCTCGGGGATGTAGATGATTTCGACGCGGCGATTGCGCGTGCGATTGGCCGGAAGGTCCGGCGGCAGGGCGATCGGTTTCGACGCGCCGGCGCCGCTGGATTCCAGCCGCGCGGCGTTGTCGATGCCCTGGCTGAGGATCTGCAACACCGAACGGGCGCGCGCCGCCGACAACGCAAAGTTGTCCTTGAACTTCAGCGAGTGAATCGGCTGGTCGTCGGTGTGGCCCACCACGATCACCCGGCCCGGCACCTGGTTCAGCGCCTGCGTGATCTTCTGCAGCAGCGGCAGCTGCCCCGCGCTCACCTCGGTACCGCCGGAGGCGAACATCGACGGCGCACTCAGGCGCAGCAGCTCCTGCCCATCGTCGCGGTCGATGATGCTGAGCTCGCCTGCCTGTTCCTGCGGCGCCAGCAGTTGCTTCAGCGTCGGACGCGCGGGCTTGGGCTGGGCCTGGTTCAGGCGCGCGGTGTCCGGCGGCGTGGCGCTTTCCAGCCCGATCTGGGCGATCTGGCCGCTGGCCGGCGCCGACAGATCGTTGAGGCGCGAATAGAAATACACGAAGCCCGCCAGCAACAGCACCGCTGCCGCCGCCGCGATCACCCACAGCGGCACGTAGCGCACCAGCGGGTTGCGGCGATCCTCGACGCCGCGCCAGTGCGGCGCCAGCTCTTCCGCGGCCGGCGCGCGCTGCGCCTTGATCCGTCGGTACAGGTCCTCCTGGATCTCGGCCAGCTTGGCGCGGCCGCCGGACTCGATCTGATAGCGGCCGCCGAAACCCAGCGCCAGGCAGATGTACATCAGCTCGATCAGGTCGACATGCTTGGCGAAATCCGCGCACAGGCGCTCGAGGATCTGGAAGAACTTGGCGCCGCCGTACGACTCGCCATGGAAGGTCACCAGCAAGGTTTTCTGCGCCCAGCCGCTGTGCTCGCCCCACGGCGCGTTCAACACCGATTCGTCCAGCATCGCGCACAGCACGTAGCGTGCGGCCACCGCGGTCTGCGCGGGGATGCCGGCCGCCTGCGCGTGGCTTTCGAATTTGCGCACCTGGGCGATCACCTGCTCACGCAGGTGCGCGGCATCGGGCTGCGAGGCACTCAGGCGCAATTGCACCGCCAGCAGCAACAGCGCGCTGGCGGTCTGCACCAGCGGGTTCATGCCGCCGCCAAGAAACTCGCTGATTTCCGCCGCACTGGCCTGGTCGATACGCGGCGCCGGCCCGCGCGCCAACGATGGTGCCGGCACCGCGGAAGGAGGCGCCGCCGTGGGCGTGGCCGAACGCGGCCGCACCACGGTGGCGTCGCGCATGGGATCGTCGTCAATGGGCCCGTTGCCGTTATTCATGTGATCAGCCCCTGATGGCCCACAGTTGCAGGTCGAGACCGGCGAACTCGTCGCCGAAATGGAACGCGATGCCGCCCGAGGTTTTCAGCGGACGCCACATGGGCGAGTGCTTGTCGAACTCGAAATACAGATAGCCGGCGTTGTACGGAATCTGCCGCGGCGCCACCGGCATCGGCGCCACCGCGATGCCGGGCAGTTGCAGGTTGACCAGGTCGCGGATCTTCTCGACCGGGCCGATTTTCGATTGCGCGGGCAGTTGCCGGCGCAGGTCCTCGGACTTCATGTCGGCCTTGGCCGCCAACACGAAGGCGGCGGTATCGAGCAGGGTCAGGTCCGGCACCACCGCCACCCACACGCCGAACTTGCGCTGCTGCAGCGGGATCGGCGTGGCAGTCTGCTCCATCACCGCGCTGAGACTGGTCCGCAGCGCACTGATCACCGGCTCGAAGCTCTCGCGCAGCAGCTCATGGCGGTACGGCGGAAACGCGGTGGGGCGTTTGCCCGGCGCCGTGAACGTGGCCAGCTCGCCGGCCATGCCGACCAGGGTGCGGTAGAAATCCTCCGGGTGCAGCGACGGCGATTCGGCCAGGTGCGCGATCAACGGCTGGAACCGGTTCACCACTTGCAGCAGCAGGAAGTCGGCGATTTCCGCCGCGCCGCCACGGTCGGTCAATGCCACCCGCGCGGCCAGCGCCTCGCCGCGCTGGTGCAGCAGGCCCAGCAATTCGGTGAGGAAGGTCACCAGCCGCGGTACCGCGCGGCAGCTCTGCGCGGTGGGCATGAATGCCTCGTCCAGCACCACGCGCCGATCGGCGCGGCACTCCACGATGCGCGCCAGCGGGATGTGGGTCAGCCCTTCCATCGGTTGCGACTGCGGCAACAGCCGGCTGCTCATGCCGCCGACTTCCAGCGGGGTCAGGCCATCGACGCTGCCGGAGGCATCGCGCACCTCGGTTTCGCGCACGCGGAAGCGGAACAATTTCTCCGCCGGCGCTTCGGGCCGGCCGCTGTCCGGCTGCGTGGGCGAGCGCAGCGGCAGGGTGAGGAACACGGTCTGGTCGCGCCAGTTCGCATCGACTTCCAGTGCCGGTGGCAGGGGGTCGTCGTTGGGCATCGAGAACGGCGTGCCGTCGGGGAAGGTGCCGCGGGCGCTGCGGATGCCCAACTTGCCGATCGCCAGCAGGTCGGCCTCCAGCTCCAGTTCGGTGAAACCCCAGGTGTAGGGGCGCAGGGCGCCGGCGCGCAGCTCCACCAGGCGCTCCAGGTAGCGCTCCTGCTGCTGCATGTGCTGGGGCCGCAAAAACAGGCCTTCGCTCCAAACCACCTTGTTGTTCTGCGTCATCGCTTTGCTTCCGCCCATCTTGGTGAACCATGCCGGCGCTGCCGCCGGACGTTGCCCGCCCGCATCGACGGATCGATGCGGGCGCATTCATTGCTGTCGTACCGCTACCCCTGCCCCTTCTCTTTCGTCGCTGTCGTGCTGCGACGCTCGTTACATGCGTGCTCAGCGCGGTGACGAATGGCTGGCCCGTCGCGCCGATTTCAGCCGCGACAGCTGTTCTTCATAGGCGCGAGCGAACTCGTCGCCGAACAGCCGCCGGAAGCATTCGTCGGGGTCTTTCATCAGGCCTTCGAAGTTGTCCTGGTACTTTTCCCAATACTTGCCCTTGCCGCCGAACGCGGAGCGTTTGCCACCATCGACCTCGTGCTCGAACCGTTCGGGGTTGAAGTGCGCCATCAGCGAATCGAAGCCCGCGCGCACGCCTGCCAGCATCGCCATCTGGTGGCAGCGGATGTCGTCGAAAGCGTCCTGGAACGCCGCCGAGCCGGACAGGAAGGCGGTGTTCGACGGCGCCATGATTTTCTGCATGGCTTCTTCGGCGGTGGGCGCGAATTTCAGCGGGTTGTTTTCCGAGCGCTGGATGATCGTGACCGGCAGCCGGAAGGTGTTCTTGATCTCCGCGCGCGCGCGCAGCACATCCATCACGCCGTCGATTACGATCTGGAAAATCTGCTCGACTTCCGGCGGCATGGCGGTCGCCGGCGCGGCCACCATCGGCGCCGCTGGCTGTGCAATCGGGGCCGGCACGGGCGCAGGTGCCGGTGCCGGACTGGGCGCCGGCGACTTGGCCCCGAAATCGCCCATGGTCAGGTCCCAGTTCTCCGGCAGGGCCTGGCGCTGGCCGGTGGTGGTGGGTGGACGGAAGTGATCCTCCAGCCCCACGTTCTGGTTCCAGTCGGAGCCGGCACTGCTTGCCGGCGTCTCGGGAATCAGCGGCGACGACGCCGGCGGCGCATCGAGAAAACTCAGCGGATCGAGAAACGCGCCCGCATCGCCCTGGCCGCTGCCGGGGATCAGGCTGTCGCCCAGCAGATCGCCGGGCGACGACGCGGCGGGCGCGCCGAGATCGAGCAGGCCGAAATCCAGCGGGTCGCTGGCGATCGGTGCGGGAGCGGCGGCCATCGGCGTCGAGTGCGCGAAGATGGTCTCCGCATTACCGCTCTGCAGGCTCACGCTGACCTCAAAGGTGTCGATCTGCAGGCGATCGCCTTCCTTCAGCGCGGACGGGTCGCCCTTGATCAGCGGACGGCCGTTGAGCAGCATGCCGTTGGTGCTGCGGTCCTCGATGAAATAGATGCCGTTGAGGCAGCGGATCATCGCGTGCACGCGCGAAACGCCGGACGAACTCAACACCCAGTCGCAATCCTCCGATCGCCCGATGCTGCCGTCGCGCCCTTCGAACGCCTTCTGGCTGCGGCTGCCGAATTGCGCCGCCTGGTGTCCGATCACGGCCAGCAGCAATGTCTGTGGGGTCGACACGATCAAATCACCTCGAAGAAAATCAGCGCCGCGGTGCCCTGTCCGCGGCCCTTTTGTTGAATGGTTGAACGCCACGCCCGCGCGACCGCCGGCTGCCGCGCACCGCCGCGCAGCGGGTAATGACGCGACGGCATGTACTCAGTCATGTCGCGACCCCACCCCGTTGCCCAACAGCACCATAGCCCGTTCGATGAAGCCGTTGCGACGCTCGGTGAACTGCTCGATATCCAGCGCCGCCATCAGGTTGATGGAGGCCACCACGGCGCGCGCAGTGAGATGGTCGGCGGGCGGTACGGCAGCCTCCTGCGTGGCCGGCGCCAGGCTGCCGCCTGACCAGCCGGCCGACGCCGCGATCCACGCGCCCAGCGAGCGGTATTCGCCCGCGCTGGCAAAATCCAGCGCGGCGCGCCGGCGCGGCTCGTCGGGATCGCGCACCCACGCCTCGGCCAGCGCAGCACCCGCCTTGTCTTCCATCGACAACGACTGATCGCGGGCGCACTGGCACAGCCAGGCCACGGCGTAGCGCTTGGGCAGCAACCGCGCCAGCAGTTTCAGTGCCTCGGGTGTCTCGCCCGCTTCGATCAGCAACTGCACCGCCGCCAACGGCGCCATGTCCGCGCGCAGCCGCGCGCTCGAGGGCTCGGACAGTTCCATCTCGGTGGATGCTTGCATTACCGCTGACATGTCGACGATTCCCCCTGCTCAACCAATCATGATGATGCCGCCGGACAACTGCGCCATCCCGTCGCCGGTCAGGGTCAGCTTGGTACCCTTGACCGTGGTCATCGCCCCGCCAGCCATGTCCAGCATGGCGTCCGCTTTCACTTTCATGCTGGCGCCCGCGCCGATGTCCATGGTGGCGCCCGACTTGATGGCCACGGACGTCTGGCCGTTCACCTTCACCGAGCTGTCGCCGGTAATGGTGATGTTGACGCCCTTGATCTCGATCTCGCCCGAGCTTTTCATCACGATGCTGGACGAACCGGTGACCAGCTCGATCTCGCTGCCCGCGTCCAGCTTGAACTTCTGCCCGATGGTGGTGGTGCCGTTCTGCTTCACGTCCAGCGTGTCGTTGTTGCCCACCGTATGCTTGCGGTCGTTATCGACCTTCTCCGTCTGGTCGTGATTGACCGTGAGCGTCTGGTCGTTCTTGATGATGATGGTTTCGTCGTTGTCGATCGCCACCACGTGGTCGTTCTCCACCTCCTCGTGCATGTCCTTCTGCGCGTGGATGAAGAAGTCCTCGCTGCCCTTCTTGTCCTCGAAGCGCAGCTCGTTGGCATCGGCCGCCACGCCGTTGAGGCTGCGGCTCTTGATGCCGCTCTGGGTCTTGTTGTCCGGCAGCGTGTACGGCGGCATGTTGTCGTTGTTGTAGACACTGCCGATGATCAGCGGCCGATCCGGATCACCCTCGAGAAAACTCACCACCACTTCCTGGCCCACGCGCGGAATGTTCACCGCCCCCCAGGTCTTGCCTGCCCACGGCGACGCCACCCGCACCGGGCAGGAGCTTTGCGCCTTGTCCTTGTCCGGCTTGTTCCAGTGGAACGTCACCTGCACGCGGCCGTATTTGTCGACGGCGATGTCCTCGTCGGTTTCGCTGCCGGTGACGACCGCCGTCTGCAGGCCCACGATGCGCGGCCTTGGTGTGGTCTGCGGGCTGCGGAAGGGTTGGCTGCTGGCGATGGCCTCGAAGCTGCAGCGGAACGGTTCCACCGCGGCGCCATCGTCCGCGGACACGTAGTCGGGGTGTTCCAGCTTTATTTCGGTGGAGGTCAGCAGGTATTCGCGATTCAGCTCCGCGCGCGGAAAGTCCTGCATCTCGAACAGCGCGCCGATGCTCATGCCGCAGGCATCGGTGGCGCCCTTTGCCACCGCATGCGGCACGTTCATCGCCTCGGCCCGCATCTGCGCATAGTGCTGGCCCTGGTCGGCCAGGATGTGGCTGCCGGGGTAGTCGAAGACGTCCAGCCCGGAGAGATTGTGATGGTCACCGCTGACCGTGCCGGTGCCCAACAGGGAGGTCTTGGGGTTCAACGGGTCGTAATCGGTGAGCTGGAATTTCAGCGAGTTCACCGTCTGCCGCGAGCTCCATGCCGTGATCGAGGCCGGCGCGAACGGCCCCCGCTGTTCCACCGGGCAGTACGGGATTTTTTCGAAACCGGAAGTGCGCTGGTGCGCGCCCAGCGCATCGGCCAGCACCATGGTGTGCGTGCCGGCGGCATGCGTGAAGTAGTAGTAGATGCCTTCCTGCTCCATCAATCGGCTGATGAAGCTGAAGTCGTCCTCGCGGTATTGCACGCAATAGTCGCGCTTGGCGTAATTGCCGCTGAGGCTCTTCTTGATGTCCGCGTAGCCGATCTCGCCCAGCACGGCGCTGATGATGTCGGGCACGCTCATCTTGCTGTAGATGCGGCAGTCGATCTTGCGCGTCAGCAACCAGGGTTTGGGCACCAGGGTGGCGCTGTAGATGGCGTAGCGCACGTCATCGATGGTCTCGAAGCCGGTTTGGCCCGCCTCGCAGACGATGCCGTTGAAATGGCGCGCATAGCCGTCTTCGGCTTTCAGCGTCACCGTCATCGGCGTACCCAGCAGCTTGCGCAGATCCACCTTTTCATCGCGGCTGATCATCTCCACGCGATAACGGAACAGCTGCCCGAGCTGCTCGGTGGCCGCCATGCGCTTGAACAGCAGCTTGTCGCCGAGATCAGTGGAAAGGGTAATCGCGTGTGCCATGTGTCGCGTCTCCGGGGAAATCTGTGCGCGCCGAACAACGTACGGTGCAGTGGGTCGTCACCGATGCCGATGCGGGAATCCGCATCAGCGCATGTCATTCCCCCCTCGCCGTGCCAGCACCACCCAGCCCGATACGATCTTGCCGTGCTCCTTGCGCAACATGTCCATGCCGATCGTGATGTGCTCGAAGCCCGCGGCCTCGACGACCGCCTGTGTGTGATCGCGTGTGTGCTGGTACCGCCCGCTGGATGACAACTCGTAACGATCCCCCTCGCCCTCCAGCACTTCCAGCGTGAACGTCAGCCAGCCACCGGGCCGCAGAGCGCCGTGAGCCGCTTCCAGCACCGGGGCAAGATCACCGAAATAGATCAGCGTATCGGCCGAGATCACCACGTCGTAGGCCGCGGGATGCGCCTGCAGATACGCGGTGAGTTCCGCCACCACCAGCTCATCGTAGCCACCACGGGCGCGCGCTTTTTCGATCATGCCGCCGGAAAGGTCCACGCCAACCAGCGTGCGTGCGCGTGCGCGCAGCAACGGCGCGCACAGGCCCGTACCGCAGCCGGCGTCGAGCACGTCGAGACTGCCATCGGCGGCGGGCAATACTCCACCCAGCGCGCCGGCCAGCACCTCGGGAGCGCGGTAGTCGAGGTTCTTCAGCAATTGCTCGTCAAAGCTGTCGGCAAAGCCGTCGAACACGTTGCGCACGTAGGCCTCGTCCGCACGCGGCGGGATATCGGCACCGCCCGTGGCCGCCAGCATGTGGCGCGGTATCGGGTTGTTCGGCTCGCGCTGAAGCCAGTCGCGGTAGACCTCCCTGGCCTCGTCGTGGCGTCCCAGCGTGTACAGCGAAACACCCAGTCCTTCCAGCGCGCGCACGTTGCGCGCGTCCAGCCGGTACGCCTCGCGGAAACATTCGATCGACTGCTCGATATGTTCCACGTTCTGGGCGAAATTACGCAGGAACAAACCCATCATGTACTGACCGTGGGCGAACGTTGGAGCCTCGCGCAGCAGTTGGGTATACGTCTCGAATGCTTCGTCGGGCCGCTCCTGCACCTCCAGCACGAAGGCCAGGTTGCTGAGCGCGTTGTAATGCGAGGGGCCGCACTCCAGCGCGCGCCGGTAGCAGACTTCGGCCTCGGCCAGGCGACCGCACTCCTTGTGGATGTTGCCCAGGTTGTTGTGCGCATCGGGGTGCTTCGGCGTGATCTTCAGCGCGGTCTGGATCAGCCTGACGGCCTCATCGCTGCGGTCGCGCTGGTGCATCAGCACGCCCAGGTAATGCAGCGCATCAGGTTGCGCCGCGCGCAGCTCGAGCACCTCACCGTACAAACGCTCGGCGGTGTCCAGATCACGCGCCTGGTGTGCCTGCATCGCGCGCTCCAGCACCACTGCATACGCCGGCTGTACCGGCGCCGGCGCACGCCAGCTCACGTTCGCGTTCTTCGCTACCACGCCTTTTCCCCTTGCCATCAGCCTATCAACACCTTCATGCAACCCAACACGATCACGCCGCCGTGCGCCGTGCTGTCACCCATGCGCGCGGCGGGCTTGCCGCCGACCAGAACCTTCGCCGAACCCTTGATGATCGAATCCGGCGGCCCGACGCAGGTCACCACGTCGCCCATGCACGCCGCCGGCAAGCCACCGATGAGTACCGTCGGCGCACCCGGCGCCATGATCGGGCCACCCACGTGAGGCACCGGCCCGGTGGTCATCGGGCAAGTGTGCATGTCGGTGAGGCGGGCGGCAGGTTGCATGGAGTCCTCGCGGAGCTAATGGATTCAAAGATGGAAAATCAATCGCACGCTCAACCGTTCATGCGAAACAGTTCGTTTTCCTTGGCCAGGGTCGGCGCCTTGAACTGATGGGTGCCCTTGATCAAAACGATCGAGTACGCGATATGGCCGGTGCGCTTGTTTCCGTCCGGAAAGCCCTGCACGTGCACGATGCTGGTCATGTAGAACATCGCGATGCTTTCCCACTGGGCGTCCCCGAAGGCAGGCCACGTATTGTCGCCGCATCCGGAGGTCAAACCGAGAATGTGATCCAGCAACACGCTTCCACCGATGGTCGACGGGTACTTGGCCCCCCCCATCAGGTTGATCCGGTAGGGCGCTGCGTCGGGCATGATGCGCTTGTAGATCTTGCGCAGCGGCTGCGTCGTGCGGCCAAGCGCCATGCCCATGGGACCCGGGTGCCCGCCAGTCACGGGGATATATTTCGACAGCAAGTCCCGGGTCGATGCGAGCCCGGCGGTGTAGTTGCCGCAGATCCAGTTCGCCGCCTGATCGATAGCCAGGGCACGCCCGGCCAAGCCGCCGCCTGACGGATTCTTGTAATAGTCGCCCACTGCGCGGAGATTGGCGTTGAGTACCGTCCCCAACGCGCCGCTATTGCACTGCGGCACCAGCGAATCGACGTATTGCTTACGGTTCGTGAAGTTCTCGCGCTCGGTCTTCATGAACATTGCCGTGTCGCTAGCCTTCAACGTGTCGATCTTGAAGTTCTGCGTCCACTTGTCGTAAACCGTCTCCAGGAAACGTTTGGCATTCTCGCGACCGATCAGTCGCTCAAGCTGACCGAACTCCCGGCGACTGTCGACGTGCGCTTGGATTCCACGTCGCCACGTGACTTTCTTGCTCGTAAATATGCTCACACAACCCCCAAGCTTTCAAGTTGAAGTAGATGAAGGTAACGGTAAAGTAACGATGGTAATTAACTGCAAACCGGAATAGGCGACAGAGCGCCCGAGGCCCGTTCGCGGGAACCGATTCCGACCTTCCTCTTCGCCTATCAGATGAAACTCATCCATTTTTCCAAATTGGCCCAGCCATTTTCCCCAGGCTCAAAATGAAAGTGCACCCTAACCCTGTGTTGTTTGTTCTCCATGCCTCACTAAAGATTCTGATCAATGCCAGCAAAGTGGTTGACTCCAACATTCTTTTTTTTCGTTTGATCACTTAAATATTTCAATCCATTGACAAACTGTGTTCCGTTAAGTCGGTTCTTGAAAAAGGCACTTCGAAGCGCCGCTAGCGCGGCAAGGCGAATGGGTTCCTTCTGTTTTGGAAGCCAATCCATTAGGCCCTCGACCATTGCATGATGATCATGCCCCGCTGCAATCTTGAAATCCTCAACACCTGGCGACAAATTTGGTCGTTCATTTAGGTTAACCATCGCAGCCTTAAACAAAGGACTGTTTGTCTTCTCGTGGATGCCATAAACCGCTATCCGCGAGGGAAAGCAATCATCCTTAACCGTGCTATCCACCACCCATTTCTGCAACTCTGGCAGCGATCCAGACGGATCAATTCCACGAAGAGCTAAGAGAGCGCAAATGGACCTAAAACGTATCGATTCCCCTATCGTCATGGCGAAGTAAGCAAATGCTAACTTGGCATTTTCCTTCTGACGCTCCGAACGCGCACCTTCTGCAGTTTGCAAGTAAGTTTTCAAAGAATTCACATGCGTCGAACAATCTCCCAACGAAAACATCTTCGTTTTACTATCAATCGATATGCCAAGCGCTCCGTAACCCGACTCGAAATCCGTTTCTCCAGCAATGCTTGAGCCACAGGCACTAAATTCCTTAGCCTGTCTCATGCAAACCGTCCACTTTTCCGCCTCGGCCATCCTGGCCCCCAATACGTATAAAGTGTCACCCATTAAAATAATATCGATCTCTGATTTTCCGTTCTCATCAAACACTGCAACTGAAACCCTAGACATACCATGATTGCAACGATCCTTAAGTACGAATCCACGACCGTTCCAGCGAGCAAGCCTAATGCGAGCATTAACAATGCTTTTGCAATACGACCCAGGTGTTTGATAGTTGACGAGAATTCCGAAGTCGATCATGTAACCTCCATATTCCGACTAACACTTACACCTGATGCATTCCGGGAAAAAAACAGGGGTCAGAGCGCACTTTCCAAGATCGGACCGAATGCGTCCGTTTCGCGACCAGCCCAGAATCACCCAAACCCATACGAAAATTCCCCACCCGTCACCCCCACCTGCACCTTCGCGATCTCCTCCCCCTCAATCATCTTGGTGAGGAACGCCCGCGAAATATCCGGCAGCATCGAGTTGGTCAGAATGGCGTCGATCATGCGTCCGCCTGATTCGGTTTCGGTGCAGCGCTCGACCACCAGCTTCACCACGTCCTCGCTGTAATCGAACGGGATCTTGTAGCGGGCTTCGACGCGCTTCTTGATGCGGTTGATCTGCAGTTTGACGATCTTGCCCAGCATTTCCGGGCTGAGCGGGTAGTACGGGATCGTCACCAGGCGGCCGAGCAGCGCCGGCGGGAAGATCTTCAGCAGCGGCTCGCGCAGTGCCTTGGCCATGCCTTCGTGATCGGGCATCAGCTCCGGGTCCTTGCACAGGCCGGCGATCATGTCGGTGCCAGCGTTAGTGGTCAGCAGGATCAGGGTGTTCTTGAAGTCGATCGAGCGGCCTTCGCCGTCTTCCATCACGCCCTTGTCGAACACCTGGAAGAAGATTTCGTGCACGTCGGGATGGGCTTTTTCCACCTCGTCCAGCAGCACCACGGAGTATGGCTTGCGGCGCACGGCTTCGGTGAGCACGCCGCCCTCGCCGTAACCGATGTAGCCGGGGGGCGCACCCTTCAATGTCGAGACGGTATGCGCTTCCTGGAACTCGCTCATGTTGATGGTGATGATGTTCTGCTCACCGCCGTACAGCGCCTCGGCCAGTGCCAGCGCGGTCTCGGTCTTGCCGACGCCGGAGGTGCCGGCGAGCATGAATACGCCGATCGGCTTGTTCGGATCGACCAGGCCGGCGCGCGAGGTCTGGATGCGCTTGGCGATCATCTCCATCGCGTGATCCTGGCCGATGACACGCTGACCCATCAGGCCGGCCAGGTTCATCACGGTTTCCAGCTCGCTCTTGACCATGCGGCCGACCGGGATACCGGTCCAGTCCGACACCACCGAGCCGACCGCCTGATAGTCGACGGAGGCGAGGATCAGCGGGGTTTCGCCCTGCAACTCGGCCAAGCGGGTTTGCAGGCCTTTCAGCTCTTCCAGCGCCGCCGCGCGCTCGGCACCGTCCAGCGCGGCCTCGCTGGCCGGTGGCGCGCCCTTGGCTTCCGCCTCCTGGTTGGCCGACTCCTCAAGCGCGCTGCCCGTGCCTTCCACCGGCGCGTTGGAGCCGCGCAGCTTCGAGCGGATATCGAGGACTTTTTCGACCAGTTCCTTTTCCGCGACCCAGTTCGCCTCCAGTGTTTCCAACCGCGCTTTCTGGGTGGCCAGTTTCTCGTTGGCGGCTTCTTCGCGCGTCGTGACGTTGACACCCACGTTCTTTTCGCGGGCGATGATGGCCAGCTCGGTCTCCAACGCCTGGATGCGTTTGCGCGTGTCGTCCACTTCGGCGGGTACCGCATGCTGGCTGATCGCCACGCGGGCGCAGGCGGTGTCGAGCAGGCTGACCGACTTGTCCGGCAACTGGCGCGCGGGAATGTAGCGGTGCGACAGCTTCACCGCAGCTTCCAGCGCCTCGTCCAGAATCTGCACCTTGTGATGCTTCTCCATCACGCTGGCGACGCCGCGCATCATCAGGATCGCTTTTTCCTCGCTGGGCTCGTCGATCTGCACGGTCTGGAAACGGCGGGTCAGCGCCGGGTCCTTTTCGATGTGCTTCTTGTACTCGGCCCAGGTGGTGGCGCCGATCGTGCGCAGGTTGCCGCGGGCGAGCGCGGGCTTGAGCAGGTTCGCCGCGTCGCCCGTGCCGGCGGCGCCACCGGCACCCACCAGGGTGTGCGCCTCGTCGATGAACAGGATGATCGGCTTAGTCGAGGACTGAACCTCCTCGATGACCTGCTTGAGGCGGTTTTCGAACTCGCCCTTCATGCTGGCGCCGGCCTGCAGCAGGCCGACATCGAGTGCACGCAACTGCACGTCTTTCAGCGGCGGCGGCACATCGCCGATGGCGATGCGCATGGCGAAACCTTCGATCACCGCTGTCTTGCCGACGCCGGCTTCGCCGACCAGCATCGGGTTGTTCTGGCGGCGGCGCATCAGGATATCGACAAGCTGGCGGATCTCGTCGTCGCGGCCGACGATCGGATCCATCTTGCCTTCGCGCGCCTGTTCGGTGAGATCGATGGTGAACTGCTTCAGCGCCTCCTGCTTGCCCATCTGCGCCGGGCCCATCGCGCCGCTGGCTTCGCCGGGAACAGCGCCGCCGATGTGGAAGCCGTCGCTGGCGCTCTGGCCATCCTCGGGCGAGCCGGCGACCACTTCGGCGAATTTCTCCACCAGCGCCTCGGGCTTGATCTTGTCGAACTCGGCCGAAATGGCCACCAGCGCATTGCGCAGGTGACGCGTACGCACCACGCCCACGAGGAGATAGCCGGTGCGCACCTGGGCCTCACCGAACATCAGCGTGGCGAACACCCAGCCGCGCTCGACCGCTTCCTCCACGTTGCTGGAGAGGTCGGAGATCGAGGAGGAGCCGCGCGGCAACCGGTCCAGCGCGTCGGTGACATCCCGCGCCAGGTTGGACGGGTTGAGGTTGAACTGCTTGATGATGCGGTGCAGGTCCGAGTCCTGCAGTTGCAGGATCTGGTGGATCCAGTGCACCAGCTCGACATAGGGATTGCCGCGCAGCTTGCAGAACACGGTGGCGCTTTCGATGCCCCGGTACGCCAGCTTGTTGAGCTTGCCGAACAGTGCGCTGCGACTGATTTCCGCCATGATTTTTCTATCCCTTCGGTTGAATGGTCATCTGGATTCGCGGCTGATGAACGCTGTCGCGAACCTGTTGTGATCGAGTGGCGCTGGCGCGCCGCGTTACCCCGCCGGCCTGAGCACCACCTGGTCGGCGTCGCCGTCGTGCTGGCGCCTGCCCATCCACGTGGTCAGCCCCAGCCGACCGGCCTGCCCCAGGCGCGTCACCGGCACCTCATCCCGGTTCAGCACCAACTGCACATCCCACGCTTTCTCTTCGCCGATGTAGGTCTTGACAGCCGCCAGCAGTTGCCGCAGCGCTTCCCCGCCCGGCAGGAAGTTGTTGAACTGCGCGCGGTTCAACGGCCCAAGCTGCAGCCGAAAGCGCTGCTGCGCACCCCACACGTACTCGCCCATCACTGCGGTCAGGCCGAGCCCCGCCACCTCGCTGGAATGACCCAGCCGCAGGTGTGCCGTCGGCGGCAGCCGCATCCATTCGGCCATGAACTCCACGATGCGCACGGGGATGCGGAAGAACTGTTCCAGCAACGTACTCAGGCCCTCGGCGTTGCGCGTTTGCGCCAGCAGGCGCCCGGCAAAGAAGCGCTTGTACTGGTCGGGCATCGCATCGCGGCCCTCAAGGCCGGGCGTCGACAAGCCCACCAGCGCACCCGTGTACAAACGGAAGCGATCCTCCTGCGGGCGGTCGAACTGCACCGTGGGCTGTGCATCAGCCCAGACCCGATAGAACAGGCTGGTCATGCGGTGGTGGAAGATGTTGGCGAACGCGATAAAGGTGGAATCCTTCTCGTTGTGCTGGCGATCGATCGCGTACTCGGTCAGGTGCAGCGGCAGTGGCGCATTGGGGCCGAACAGGCCGAAGAACAGCCCATGCATGCGCGCCGGCGCCCCCGCGCCACCCGGCTCGAAACGATCGATGGTGCGCGGTGCGAACGCCAGGGACGGCGTGTGGCACAGGCGCACCATGTCCTCCGCCGGCTTGGTCGATTCGCCCACACGCGGCTGCTCGGGGAACGCGCACTCCAGCCGACGGATGGCCTCGAAAAATTCGAAGTCCTCCGGTCGGTCGCGCAGCGCGTTCTGCAGCGCTACAGCGTCTGTCGTTTGCCGAGCCGCACCGGCCATCGGGCCACCTCGTTGCGTTCAAGGGTGCGCAGCACGGTTTCGGTAAACGAGTTCACCGAAACGTAGCGCGCGAAAAAATGCTGCATGACCGAGCCCAGCAGGAAGGCCCCGGTGCCTTCGAAGGCGCCGTCGTCACAGGTGAGCGTGATCTCCAGACCGCGGCCGAAGGTGATCGGGCCGGGCACCGGAATGCGTCGCACGATCGGCTGCGAGCTGACCGCCTTGATGCCTTCGACCTGGCGCCGGGCGCTGGAGTCGAACTCGTCGCAATAGAGCGTCAGCATCTCGCGCAGCGCGGCGGCGCCATCCTCGTGGCCGTCACCCAGCAGCGAGACGTAGTTGAGTTGCAGGTGGCTCAGCAGCCGCCAAGCGGTTTCGCCCACCGCCACCGACGCGCGCGGCTTGGTCGGGCCGGCGACGCAGCGGATGGATTCCACCGGCGCACCCGCGTCCAGGGTGAAATCGGTATGCGATTTGCCCACCGGCATCTGCAACGGCAGGTCGCGGTTGGTACACAGCAGCTGCATGCCGATCTGGCGCAACTGGGTGGAGTACGGCGCATCGGCCGCGTCCACCAGCGAAACGAACATCTCGTTGCCCACGTAACTGGAGCGCGCGCCGTGCAGTTTCTGTCGCGACGACAGCAAACGCGGCTCGCGACGCACGGTATAGAACGCCGCGTTGCCGCTGTGCCAGGTGCGCTCGTCGCAACCGTAGAACGGCTGGAAGCGCTGCTCGGGCTCTTGCCGGTCGCCGAAGCCTTCGACATGGCTGACGCTGTGGATTTCGAAATCCATCGGCCTCGTGCGGTCGGCCAGCACGTGATATTCGGTCTTGCCCTGCTGCAGGTGGATGCGGTCGGCGCGGCGCGGGAACAGGTTGATGGCCGGCGTGCAGAACAGGCGGAAGTTGCCTACGTCTACGGCGTTGTGCAGACGGCTGACGCTGCGGTCGAACAACACCACGATCTCGAACTCGCTGCTGTTCGAGCGCGCCAGCACCTTGCGCAAGCCGGTGAACACGGCAAACAGGAAGCGCTCCGGGCAGGCAAAATATTCCTGCAACAGGCGATAGCCGCTGAAAGACCGGCCGCTGTAGGGAATTAGCGCCTCGTTGTCATCGAAGCCCTTGCTGTGGATGCTGCCGGCGTCGAGATGTTCCTCGATCGGGCCACTGGCGCCTTGCGTGCGCACCACCACACCCACCGCGTTGGCCAGCAGTTGTTCGTACAGCCGCTTGGGCAGCTCGTCGGCGCCGGCGATGAACAGCGGCAGCTCGTCCAGCGTCAACATGTTGGCCTGCGCGCCAGCCGTCACCTGAAATTTCAGCCGCAGGCCGGCACGCACGGTCTGGTTGGAAGGAATGGCCACGCCAGCGGCCGCGATGGCGGCCGGCGTTTCGAAATACTTCGCTTCGGTGATCTGCAGCGGCCACAAGGTGACGTCGTGCGCCGTGCGGTATTCGCAGGCGGTGCGGTCGTCGCGCCCGATCAGGCTGCGCAGGGCGGTGTCGCGCGCCACGGCATGGCCGGTCACCAGCGCCGTGTCCTTCAGGTCCGCCTGCATTTGCACCACGGCCATCGAAGGCACCGGCGACAGGTAATGCGGGTAGATCATCTCCATCAGGTGCTGGGTGAACACCGGTTGCTGCGCATCGAGTTTCAACTGCACGCGCGCGGCCAGAAACGCGAAGCCTTCCAGCAGCCGCTCCACGTACGGGTCGGCGCATTCGAAGCCTTCCATGCCCAGCCGGCCGGCGATCTTCGGATACTCGCGCGCGAACTCGCCGCCCATTTCACGGACGTGCTGCAATTCCCGGTTGTAATAACGCAGCAGGCGCGGGTCCATGACGGTCAACCAAAACTTTCAGAGACGTTGAACTTGCCTGTTTCCAGGTCCACTTCGGTTTTCAGGTACAGGTTCAGCGGGATCGGCTGCGCCCACATCTCCGATTCGATGTTGAACACCAGCGACTGGTGATCCATGCGCGCACGGTCGGCCTGCACCGTCACGCGCAGCGTGCTGCTGGTGAGACGGGGCTCGAAGGCCACGATGGCGTCCTTGATCTGCCGCTGCAGCGCGCTGCCGTCGACGCCGGCCAGCACCATGCCGGTCAGGTCCGGAACGCCGAAATTCAGCACCGAGCGGGCCACCTCGGGATACAGCTCCAGGTCGACGTCGTTACCCATGTGCACGCAGTTGAGCAACCAGGAAATGTCGCGCGTGACGCAGTCGCGCAGGCGGGTAGCCGAGATCACCCTTTTCTCGCGGCTCTCCTCGGACTTGCCGGGCTCGTCGTCGGTCAGACGGTCGAGCAGCGAGGGCTGCAATCGTTCCTGGGTAGTGAGTTCGGCCATGGCTCGTGCGCCCTGGTCAAACGCTGTCGAAGGAAATGGTGCGAATGTCCAGCAAGGGGTATTCGCCGGCATCGGTGGCGAACATGCGCTGCCCGGAGCCCACGTAGAAGTCGTCGGCCGGGCTCAGCCAGTCCGTCTTGCGCGCCAGCACCACGTCGCTGTCGGCGGAGCGCTCCGAATCGGGATAGCGGCAAGGGATAAAGCCCACGGCCTGGCCACCGTTGGTCCAGGTGATCTGCACCGGTGCCCACACCTTGTCGCGCAAATCGGTGGGTGATTCGAATTTCAGCATCTGCAAACGCGCAAACGGCACCCATGCGTAACTGCCGTTGACGACGATTTCCAGGCACGGGCCAAACCGCGGATCGGCATCGGCGATCCATTCGAACGGCGTGTCATCGATGCGGCCGGTTACCGCCGGCGCCTGCTCGAACGCCTGCTCACGCAACGGTGCCGCCTGGTGATGCTTGCCCTGGGCATCCAGCTTGAACGCCTGCAGCAGCAACGCCACCCATTGTTCCGGTTCGCCGATCAACGAGGGCGAACGCTCGCCTTCCACGACCTGCGCGCGCATCAGCTCGCCCTGCAATGCCTGGGTGTAGGCGTTGACCATCAACGTGTTGCCGGGATCGAGCTCGCCGCTGACGTTCAACTGGTTCTGCGCCCGCTCCCACTGGCCCATCAAGGCAAGCAACTGGAACAGGAACACGCGTGACTTGGCATCCGCAGGCTTGCCGCGCACCTGCGCCGTCAATTGCTGCAATGCCTCGTTTACCCGGCCGGCTTGCAGCAGGTTCTGGGGATCTGCATCCACGATCAATCACCACTGGGTAAGGAGAACGAAGTCGGGACAAACGCCCTGCTGACCCGAAACCGGGCCAGCAGGGTGGTGCATCAGGCCGCAGCGACCTTCTGCATGTCGTAGGTGAAGTCCTTGGTACCGCCATCCTTGGAGCCGTCATCCTTCTGCGGCTGGAACATGAACTTGAACTTGCCGAAGTGCAGCGTGATGTTCTCGGTCAGCTTGTCTTCGCCGCCGCTGCCACCGGTGCTCAACGACGTGATCAGCACGCCCTCGCTGAGCTCCAGGGTGAGGAAGTCGGTCTGTTCGCCGGTGGCATTGGTGACGTACAGCCAGGCCTGCTCGACGCGGCCGCCGGTGCAGACGGCGTTCAACAGCGCGTTGGAACTGCCGTCCACGTACTTGGTGATGGAAATATCCTGCACGTGTGCCTTGCCACCGCCACCGCCACCACCCTGGTGCAAGTTGCCGGAGTTGGAGGCACCCCACGACCACGCCAGTACCGGGATCTCGTCCTTGTGCTTGGCGTGGGTGGACGTGCCCTTGACCTCGACTTTGCCCTTGCCGAACTTGATGTGCATGTCAAATGCCATGAAACCTCTCCTCTGTTTCCTGATTGATAAAGGAATACCGTCCGACCGAGACCTGCGCTCGACGCGATCGATGCTCCTGTCGCGGGTACATCATTGAAACGCTGCCCGTTGCCGAGGTATCAGGCCTTGGCAGCGGAGGGCAGGCGCGAAACCAGCCGCAGCGACACGGTCAGGCCTTCCAGCTGGTAATGCGGCTTGAGGTAGAACTTCGAGGTGTAGTACCCCGGAGCGCCCTCCACTTCCTCCACCACCACCTCGGCCGCCGACAACGGCTTGCGCGCCTTGGTCTCTTCGCTGGAGTTGGCCGGGTCGCCGTCGACGTAGTTGGTGACCCAGTTGGTCAGCCAGCTCTGCATCTGCTCGCGGCTGCTGAACGAGCCGATCTTGTCGCGCACGATGCACTTCAGGTAATGCGCGAAGCGGCAGCAGGCGAACATGTACGGCAGGCGTGCGCCCAGCGCCGCGTTGGCGGTCGCGTCCGGATCGTCGTACTCCTCGGGCTTGTTCAGCGACTGCGCGCTGATGAAAGCCGCCATGTCGGAGTTCTTGCGATGCACCAGCGGCATCAGGCCCATCTTGTCCAGCTCGGCCGAGCGGCGATCGGTGATCGCGATCTCGGTGGGGCACTTCATGTCCACGCCGCCGTCGTCGGTGGGGAACGTATGCGCCGGCAGGCCTTCCACCGCGCCGCCGGACTCGATGCCGCGGATACGCGAGCACCAGCCATAGGCCTTGAACGAGCGGTTGATGTTGACCGCCATCGAGTACGCCGCGTTCTGCCAGGTGTACTTGGAGGAATCGGCACCGGCGGTGTTTTCCTCGAAGTTGAATTCCTCGACCGGGTTGGTGGCCGCGCCGTACGGTAGGCGCGACAGCGTGCGCGGCATGGCCAGGGCCAGGTACTTGGAATCATCCGATTCGCGCAGCGAACGCCAGGCGGCGTAATCGGGCGTGGAGAACACCTTGGCCAGGTCGCGCGGATTGGACAGTTCGTTCCAGCTGTCCATGCCCATCAGCGACGAGTTGGCTGCCGCGATGAACGGCGCATGCGCCGCCGCCGCCACCTGGGCGATGCCGCTCAGCAATTCCACGTCGGGCGGGCTGTGGTCGAAGTAGTAGTCGCCGACCAGGCAGCCGTACGGCTCGCCGCCGAGCTGGCCGTATTCCTCTTCGTACATCTTCTTGAAGATCGGGCTCTGGTCCCACGCGGTGCCCTTGTAGCGCTTCAGCGTCTTGCCCAGCTCCTTCTTGGAGATGTTCATCACGCGGATCTTGAGCTGCTGGTCGGTCTCGGTGTTGTTGACCAGGTGATGCAGGCCACGCCACGCGCTTTCCAGCTTCTGGAAATCGGCGTGGTGCATGATCTCGTTGATCTGCTCGCTGAGCTTGCGGTCGATCTCGGCGATGTAGGCATTGATGGTCTGGGTGACGTCGTCGGAAACGATGTCGGCCTTGCCCAGCACCTGCTCGGCCAGCGTGCGCACGGCGGATTCGACTTCCTCCTTGGCGCGCTCGCTCTTGGGTTTGAATTCCTTGCTCAGCAGCGCGGCGAAGTCGCCCGCTTCGAGGGTTTCGGTGGCGCCGCCCTGTTCGGCCTGTGTTTCGGTTGCCATGTGTTTACTCTCCGTCCGTGTCAGCGGGCTTGGCCGCCGATACCAGCGATTGCAGCAGTGCGGGGTCGTTGATGGCCTGGGCGATCAGCTTCTCCGCGCCGGCCTTGCCGTCCATGTAGGTGCTGAGGTTGGCGAGCTGGGTGCGCGCCTCCAGCAGCTTGGCCACGGGGGCGACCTTGCGGGCCACGGCGGCGGGGGAGAAGTCGTCCATGCTCTCGAACGTGATGTCCACGTTGAGGTTGCCTTCGCCGGTCAAGGTGTTGGGCACGGCAAAGGACACGCGCGGCTTCATCGACTGCAGGCGGTTGTCGAAATTGTCGACGTCGATCTCCAGCGCCTTGCGCTCCTCGATCGACGGCAGCTCGCTGTTGTTGACGCCGGACAGGTCCGACATCACGCCCATCACGAACGGCACCTGGACCTTTTTCTGCGCGCCGTAAACCTCGACGTCGTACTCGATCTGCACGCGCGGCGCCCGATTTCTGGCGATGAATTTCTGACTACTCTGCTTGGCCATGCTTTTTGTCTCCTCGGAGGAAGGGCAACTTGTTCACTGGGCGCAACGTGGCCGGCCCGTCGGGCGCATGAGCTCGCAGCGGTGCCATGCAACCGCCGCGATGCCCTCGAAAAACCAGCACTTGATACCCCTTTTTCAGATGCGTTCACGTCATGCCCGCCCCGCGGGCTGCGCACGAAGACGCACACAGCGATGGAACGTGCCGCGGAAGCGATTTCAGACAGAAATGTCGCTCCACCTGTTACTGCGTGGTCGCGTCGTGAACTTGCTCAAGGCGCCGAAGTCGATGTTTATCTTTCGTTCATAAACGAAAGACGGCCGCAAAAAAATGTCCGCGTGGGCGCACGCGGTCGACATGCAGACGGGTTGGATCAGGCGTGGCGGCGGAAATAAAGCCAGGCGGCCAGCGCCAGCACCATGGCGGGCAACAGGTTGGCCGGCAAGGCGGGCACGCCGTAAACCGTGCCGAAGTTGACCAGCGCCTGTTGCAGGAAATACCAGCCGATGGCCAGCAACATCCCCACGAACATGCGCTTGCCCAGGCCGCCGGAACGCAGCGTGCCGAACGCGAACGGCATCGCGCACAACACCAGCACCAGCACGTTGAGCGGGTACAGGGCACGGCCCCAGAACGCCACGGCGTAACTGCCGGGGCTTTCGCCGTTGCGCTCCTTGTAGGCCATGTTGCTGAGCAGATCCCGCATCGACAGGTACTGCGGCTGGATCATGTTCTGCGCCAGCACCTGCGGGTCCAGGCTCGACTGCCACGACTGGGTGTCGCTCTTGCGCGTATGCACGCCCTGCGCATCCAGCACGCTGCTGCGCACGTCGTGCAGCATCCACTGGCTGCCTTCGTGCTCGGCCGTGCGCGCCCAGTCGAAGCGGCTGAGCTGGCCGTCGTCGGTCATGGTGAACACGCGTACGTCCGCCAGTTGCACGGTGCCCCGTGCGCTCAGCATGGCGGCCTTGGCGTTGATGATGTTGTTGCCGTCGCGCGCCCACAGGCCGCTGTTGGTGGCCATGCCGAGGTTGCCGGCCTTCAGCCGCAGCTGCATCGCCTGCGCCTGCTGGTCACCCCACGGCGCGGCCGTCTCGCCCAGCACCACCACGCCGACGATCAGCACCCCGATCACCCCGGCGGCCGATGCGGCGATGCGCAAGCGCGACATGCCCGCCGCCCGCAACGCGGTCAGTTCACCCGTCGACGCCAGCCCACCGAGACCCAGCAGCCCGCCGATCAGGGCGGCGTTGCCGAACATCTCGTAGGCGCGGCGGGGAAAGGTCACCAGCACGTAGACGATGGCGTTGTTGAGCGTGTAGCCGTTCTTGCCCACGTTGTGCAGCTGGCGCACCAGCTGGGTCATGGCGTCGAAACCGGTCAACACCAGCCACACCATCAGCAGCGAGCCGAGCACGCTCATGCCCACCAGCCGGTCGACCCGCTTGATCGTGAACGTGCTCATGCGTTCCCCGCTGCGGGCCGCGAGGTGGCGATTTTCCGTGGACTGTATTGCTTCCACAGCAACCATGCGGCGAACAGCACCACCAGCAGATGCAGCCCCCACAGCGGCGCCTGGTTGTGCCAGTGACCCTTGCCGATCTGCGCGCGGCCCATGGCCAGCAACAGGTAGTACAGGTAGAAGATGATCACCGCCAGCAGCAACCGGCCGTAACGTGGTTCGCGCGGATTCTGCCGCGACAGCGGTACCGCCAGCAGCAACAGCACCAGGGTCAGCGCCGGCGCGTTGGAGCGCCAGGCGAATTCGGCACGCGCGTCGGGGGCGTCGGTGCCGGCCAGCGTCCAGCTGTCCAGCGCGTGCACGGGGTCGTCGTCCTCATCGCCCTGCACGTCCGAAAGCGCAGTGTCGTTGCGCGCGTAGTGCATGCTGCGCCAGTCATCCGTGCCCAGCGGGATGTCGTATTGCCAGCCCTTCTCGAAAGCGATGAAGCGATTGCCGCCATCGCTTTCCTGGTAGAGCTGGCCGCTGGCCGCGCTGACCAGCTTGATGTGCGGCTGGCCGTCGCCGTCGCGCTGGGTGGCCACGAACGTGCGTCCCAGCTGGCTGCCGTCGCGGTTCAGGCTCTCGACGAAAATGATGCCGCCCTTGCCCGGCAGATCGGTGAAGCGGCCCGCGTCCAGCCCCACCGCGATCACCGAACGGTTGGCCGCGGCCACCATCATGTCGCTGGTACGCACCGCCCACGGCCCCAGCCACAACGACACCACGGCGGTGATCAATACCAGCACGCCACTCAGCAGCAGCACGGGCTTCAACAAGCCGCTCGCGCCCATGCCTGACGACGCCAGCACGTGCATCTCGCTTTCGCGGTACATCCGGCCCAGGCCCATCAGCACGCCGATGAAGCTGGCCAGCGGCAGCATGTTGGTGAGGCCGTCGAGCGTGCGCAGCCCCAGCACCTGGAACATCACGCTGGCCGGAAAGCTGCCGCCGGCCACTTGCTGCAGCACGCGGGCGAACGCGCTGCCGGCCACGATCACCAGCAGCACCACCACGGTGGCGGCCACGGTTTGCGCCAATTCACGCAGGAAATAGCGGTCGAGGATGCTCAGCATGCGATAAACTAACCCGCTCTCCAGCCGTGCCCAGACCGGCCGGCAAACCGCGAGTTTAGCCTGTCCGGCCCGCGCCGGGCCCACACAGGAATCTTCCGATGACATTGCAGTTCAGCCTGGGCGCCGCCGCGCCCGAAACCGTCGACAGCACCTGCATAGTGGTCGGTGTGTACGAACACGGCGTGCTCAGCAACGCGGCAGCGCAGGTCGATGCCGCTACGGCAGGCGCCATCAAGAGCCAGCTGGAAAGTGGCGACATCAGCGGCAAGGCCGGCAATTGCGTGACGCTTTTCGCGCCGGCGGGCATCACCGCAAAACGCGTCCTGGTGGTCGGCCTGGGTGCACAGAAATCGTTCGACGGCGCGCGCTTCCGCAAGGCCTGCATGGACGCGGCACGTGCGCTGGCGAAGTTGCCGGTGACTGAAGCGGTGTCGTATCTCACCGAGGTGGACGTGCCCGGCCGCGACAGCGCCTGGCGTGTACGCATCGCCGCGTTGGCGGCCGATTACGCCGCCTATCGCTACACCGCCACGTTCAAGCCGCGTGACAAGAACCCGCTGCCGAAGCTGGCCACGCTCACCTTCGCCGCCGGCGACGATGCCCAGCGCGGATTGGAGCAGGCGCGCGCCATCGCTGAAGGCGTGCGCTTCGCCCGCGACCTGGCCAACCTGCCGCCGAACATCTGCAACCCCATCCATATCGCCGAACAGGCGCAGGCCTTCGCCAACGGGCAGGCGCAGGTCAGCTGCACCGTGCTCGATGAAGTCGAGATGGAGAAGCTGGGCTTCGGCTCGCTGCTGGCGGTGGCACGCGGCTCGGTCAACAAGCCGCGATTGATTGCGCTGGAATACAAGGGCGGCAACGACGGCGACAAGCCCTACGCGCTGGTCGGCAAGGGCGTCACCTTCGACTCCGGCGGCATCAGCCTGAAACCCGGCGCCGGCATGGAGGAAATGAAGTTCGACATGGGCGGCGCCGCCGGCGTGCTGGGCGCGTTCGTGGCCGCGGTGAAGATGGGCCTGAAGCTCAACCTGGTCTGCGTGGTGCCCAGCGTGGAGAACATGCCCGGCGGCGACAGCTATCGTCCCAGCGACGTGCTGACCAGCCTGTCCGGCCTCACCATCGAAGTGCTCAACACCGACGCCGAGGGCCGGCTGATCCTGTGCGACGCGCTGACCTGGACGGCACAGCAATTCAAGCCGCAAGCCATGGTCGACGCAGCCACGCTCACCGGCGCCTGCGTGGTGGCGCTGGGCAAACATGCCAGCGGCCTGATGAGCAAGCACGACGACCTGGCTGCCGAACTGCTGGCCGCCGGCGAGGAAACCCTCGACCGCGCCTGGCGGCTGCCGCTGTGGGATGACTACCAGAGCCAGCTCGACTCGGGCTTCGCCGATGTCGCCAACATCGGCGGCAAGAGCGCCGGCGCCGTCACCGCCGGCTGCTTCCTGTCGCGCTTCACCGAAGGCCAGCGCTGGGCCCATCTGGACATCGCCGGCACCGCCTGGGATGAAGGCCGCAAGGGTCTGGCCACAGGCCGGCCGGTAGCGTTGCTGGCGCAGTGGCTGCTGGATAGGGAATAGGGAATGGGGAATAGGGAATGGGAAAAACCGGGGTGACGGCGGGATTGTTGTTTACTATTCCCGATTCCCCATTCCCGATTCCCTGCCCAATGCGCGCCGATTTCTACCTGATCGACAAACCCCGCTTCCGCGAGCAACCGTTGTTACTGGTGTGCGAGCTGACCAAGAAGGCGTTTGCCGCGCAGCAGCCGCTGCTGATCCTGACCCGCGATTTCGCCCAGGCCGAGGCGGTCGACGAATTGCTGTGGTCGTTCGACGAGGACAGTTTCATCCCGCACCAGCTGGCCGGCGACGAGGATGACGCGACGACCGCGGTGCTGATCGTGCCGCTGGGTCTGGAAACCGCCGACCGGCCGCTGGTGCTGAACCTGCGTGACGCCTGCGCGCCCGGCAACTACCAGCGCGTGCTGGAGGTGGTGCCCGCCGACCCGTCCGCACGCGAAGGTTCGCGCACGCGCTGGAAGGAATATCAGCGGCGCGGTTTCGAGGTACGCAAGTTCGACATGTAAGCGTCATGCCCTGTGGCAGCGACTTCAGTCGCGATGCTCTTGCTTTGGGGCCCCGGACAAAGGCATCGCGACTGAAGTCGCTCCCACACACCATCCCTCCCGGCGCCGACCGACCGATCCATCAGCCGGGCTCGATTTCCACGTCGACCTTCGCGAAATTGGCCAGTGCATCGGCCAGTTGTTCGCCACTGACCGGCTTGCGCAAGAAGCCGTCCATGCCTGCGGCACGAGCCAGCGCTTCGTCCCCGCTGCCCGAGCGCGCGGTCACCGCCACGATCGGCACGCGCTGACCGGCCGGCTCGCGTTGCCGGATCAGCCGCGCGATCTGGAAACCGTCCACGCCGGGCAGGTCCAGATCCAGCAGCACCACGTCGAACTGCGCATGCGGCAGTTCGGCCAGTGCCGCCAGGCCGTTGGCCACGTGACAGACGTCGTGGCCCTGCTGTTCCAGCAGCCCACGCAGCACGGCAGCGACAATGGCGTCGTCTTCGACCATCAGTATCCGGCGCGCCTGGCCACTGCGGTGGCTGGCAACCGTCGACGGCGCCAGCGGCGGCGGTTCGGGCAGCGGCAGGCGCACGCGGAAGATGCTGCCGTGCGCCACCCGTGATTCCAGCTCGATGCTGCCGCCCATCATGTCGGCCAGTTCGCGGCAGATGGCCAGGCCCAGCCCGCTGCCGGCGCGCCGCTGCGGCCCTGCTTCCTGTTCGAACCGTTCGAACAGGCGCGCCTGGCTGGCTTCGGGGATGCCGGGGCCGGTATCGCTGATGCTGAAAAGCAGGCCATCGGCCGAGCGCTGCGCCCGCACCGTCACGCTGCCGCGCTGGGTGAACTTCAACGCGTTGTTGGCCAGGTTGAGCAGGATCTGCTTGACCCGCACCGCGTCGCCGACCACCCGTTCGGGCAGGTCGTCATCCACCTGCAGCACGAAGCGCAGGCCCTTGGCCTGTGCCAGCCCCTGCTCCAGTTGCGCCACGTCGGTGACCAGCTGGCGCGGGTCGAACGGCGCCAGCTCCAGCTCCAGTCGGCCGGCCTCGATGCGGGCCAGGTCCAGCGCATCATTGAGCAGCTTCAGCAACATGCCGCCGGAGCGCTGCATGGCTTGTGCGTAATCGTGCTGTTGCGCGTTGAGTGGCGTACTCAGCAGCAACTCCGCCATGCCCATCACGCCGGTCATCGGCGTGCGTATCTCGTGGCTGAGCGTGGCCAGGAACTGCGTCTTGGCGGCGCTGGCCTGCTCGGCCAGTTCGCGTTGCTGCTCGATGAGCTGTAGGCGGTAGCGCTGCGCCATGCGGTTGCGCCACCCGCGCAGGGCCAGGCCGCCCACCAGCGCCAGCACCGCCGCGTAGATGGCCCATGCCCACCAGCGCGCCCACGGTGGCGCCTGCACGTGGATGCGCAACGGCGTGGCCAGGTGTCCCCATACGCCGCCCGGGCCGGCGGCCATCACCTCGAGCTTGTAATCGCCCGCCGGCAGGCCGGCAAAATCGCGCTCGCCGCGATGGTCCACGTCCACCCAGTTGGTGTCGAAGCCGGTCAGCTTGAAGCGGTAGCGGTTGGCCTCCGGGTTGACGTAGGAGGCCACGCGCACTTCCACGCGCAGATCGCGGTCGCGCCAGTGCAACGGCACTACGGAACCATCGCGTGGCAGCGCGTGGATGGCGCCATCACGCTGCACGTTGAGGCTGGCCAGGGTCACCTGCGGCGGCGAGCCGGCGGGCACCGCCGCGGGGAAAAGCGCCGGCTGGAATGCCACCACGCCACCGCTGTTGGCGGCAAACATCATCCCGTTGGCTGCGACCGCCACGGCGCCGCTGTTGAACTCCACATTCGACAAACCCTGCGCCGGGCCAAACGACCTCAGCTGGCGGCTGTCCTTGCCCATCCGCCACAAACCGGGATTGGCAAACATCCACAGATTTCCGCTCCGGTCGATGCGCAGGTCGGTCAGCACCGACGCGAACGGCTGCGCGCTGATGTCGACACTGTCGTCGCGCCGGGCCTTGCCGTCGGCGTAGCGGTAATGGTCGAGGCTGTGGCGCGTCACCAGCCAGAAGCCGCCGGCATCGCGCGCAAACGTGAGGATTTCATGCCTGGGCACGCCGTCAACCAGCACCATCTGCCGTGACGCCGGATCCCAGCGCCGCAGCCCGTCGGCGCTGGCGTACCAAGGCCCATCGGCGTAGCAGCCGATCTGGTCGACGGCCACCGAATCCTCGGTGGGGTCCTCCATCGGTATTTTCGATATGGCGCGACTGTCGGCGTCGATGGCGAAGACGCCGCCGCCCCAGGCCGCCACGTAGATGCGGCCGTCGGTGGCGGCGCAAAGCATCACCGGCCGCATGATGCCGGCCTTGTGGATATCGATGGGCGACAGCTTGCCGTGATCGAACAGATGCAGTTCGCCCGGGCTGGCGATCCACAGGCGCCCGCGCAAATCCTCCGCCAGCCACACGATCTGCCCGCGCACGCCGCGCACCACGTGCTGGACCTTGCCGGTGGTGGCGTCCAGCTTGTCGACCCAGCCGTTTTCGCCACCCACCCACAACTGGCCATCGCGCGCCAGCAGGATCGCCGAGGCGGCGATGTTGGACAGGCTGGTCGGGTCGTCCGGCACGTGGGTGAAACGGGCGAAGCCGTTCCAGTCCGGCGGCAGGTAGGCGACGCTCGATTGCTCGAAGGTGATCCACAGGCCGCCTTCATGATCCAGCGCGGTCTGCCAGATCTTGCTGCCCGGCAGCCCGCCCGGCAGCAGCGGCTGGCTGGCGATGGCCTGCAGTTTGCCCTCGCCCGTATTCAGCAGCAGGCCATCCATGGTGCCGATCCACAGCCGGCCCTGTGCATCGCGCGTGCTGCTGGGAATGCGCCGCGCGGCCAGCGCCTTGTTCGCCACGGGGCGCGCCACGCCGTCGCTGCCAATGATCAGCAACCCGCCGGTCATCGACACCCGAACCTCGCCGTGGCCGCCTTCGATATGCCAGGCCATGCCGACGTCGCCCTCGAATGATCGATCGATCGGCACCCGGCTGATGGTGCCGTCGCCATGACGCAGGAACAGGCCGCGCCTGGCGCCTATCCACAGCCGTCCATCCGCATCGGCCAGCAACGCGCGGGTTTCGCCGAACGCTGTGGCGTGTTCGCCCGCCGCGTCCAGCGCGAGATGGTCGAAGCCGTTGCCGTCGGCGCGCAGGCGGTCCAGGCCATGGTCGGTGGCTACCCACAGCGTGCCGTCGCTGGTTTCGGCGATGCTCCACACCTCGTTGCCGGAGAGGCTGTCCGGCTTCGCGTCGTCATGCTCCCAATGGCGAAAGCGGCCACTGCGCTGATCGTAGGAAATCAGCCCGGTGGAAATGCCGCCGGCCCAGATACGGTTCTCGCAATCCACGAACAAGGCGTAGGTGGTATTGGCCGGCAGCGAGCCGGGGTCGGCGTCCGAGTGCCGAAACGTCTTGAAGCTGACGCCGTCGAAACGCACCAGCCCGGCCGACGAGCCAAACCACATGAATCCGTTGCGATCCTGCGCCACCGAATACACCGGCCCGCTGGGCAGGCCATCGGCCACGCCATAGCGACGGAATTGCGGCGTGGGCAGGGGGCCGGCAATCGATGCACCGGCGACGGGCGCGGTGGTGGCGGACGCCGACGCGGCGTACGCCATGTTCGCGGCAAGCACCAGCAAGGCGGCCGCACGCACTGCGTGTCGCAGGAACATTGCCAACATGGATGTCCTCCCCGGCGCCCATCATGCCAAAAGCGGCCACATGCGGCGAGCGCCGACGCGTCCGGCGTGCGGCCTGACACCGTGCCGCGGCCCCGGCGCTCCGTTACCGGGGCGCATGCACACTAGAATGCCGGCATGCCCCGACGCTTCCGACTTCTGCTCACTGCACTGGCCCTGGCGGCGCTGTTGTGGCTGCTGTTTGCCGCCGCCGAGCGCGCACTGGCGCTGGCGCAACGTTTCCTGGCCTTGCCCCCAGCGCTGCAATGGACGCTGGGCGGCGCGCTGGCGATCTTCACCGCGGCCGGCCTGTCGGTGCTGTGGTGGCTGCTGCGGCCGCGACGCAAGCGCCGACCGGTGGCGGCGCCCGATCGCGGCAGCCTGGAGCAACGGATCGACCAATTGCGCAGCCGCGGCGCCGACACCGGCGCGCTGGGCAGCGAGCTGGCCGAACTCGACCGCCGCCGCGCCAGCGAGCGCGTCTACGTGGCGCTGTTCGGCGAAATCTCCACCGGCAAATCCAGCCTGATCCGCGCACTGGCGCCGCAGGCGATCGCCGCCAGCGACGTACGCGGCGGCACCACGCGCGAAGTGCGTCACCACGACGGCCAGTTGCCCGACGGACGCACCCTGGTGCTGGCCGACGTGCCCGGCAGCCGCGAAGCCGGCGGCGAAGCGCACGAAACCCTGGCCCGCGAGGAGGCACTGCGGGCGCATGCGGTGATCTACCTGTGCACCGGCGACCTCAACCGCCAGCAGGCTGAAGAACTACGCTGGCTGGCCGATTTCGGCAAGCCGCTGCTGCTGGTGCTGAACAAGGCGGACCAATGGGACGCGACCGAGCGCGAGCAGTTGCTGGCCCACCTGCGCCAGTTGTCGCGCGGCATCGCCAGCGCGGTGCTGGCGATCAGCGCCGGCGGCAGCGAGCGCTTCCAGCGCACGCTGGCCGATGGCCGCACCGAAACCGTCGAACGCCAGCGCCAACCGGCGATCGAACCGTTGCTGCGCGCCCTGGCCCGGCTCACCGCCCGCGGCGCCGAAGGCCTGGAAAGCCAGCGCGAAAACGCCGTGCTGGCGGGTCTGCATCAACGCACCGGCGCGCTGGAAACGCAAAGTCGTGCCGAGGAAGCCGAGCGCATCGTGCGCAAATACGCCCGCCGCGCCGTGGTGGGGGCGCTGGCCGCGGTGGCGCCCGGCAGCGACCTGGTGATCCAGGGCGTGCTCGCCACCGGCCTCACCCGCGCCCTGGCGCAATTGCATGAGGTGCCGGTCAGCGATGTGCAGATCGAGGATTTCGTGCGCCAGGCCCGGCTCACCCTGCGCACCGGCAGCTCGATCGTGCTGGCCGTGGCCGGCAATGCGCTGAAGGCATTTCCCGGCCTGGGCACGCTGGGCGGCGGCATCTTGCACGCCTTCGCTTACGCGCTGATTTTCGACGCGATGGGCCGCGCGCTGTCCGCCTCGCTGGCCGAACGCAACACCCTCGACCAGGACGATGCCGGCACCCGCCTGAAAGCCCTGCTCACCGACGCCGACGGTCCACGCCTGCGTCAGCTGGCCGCGCTCACCCTCGACGCCGTGCGCGAGCGCGACGCACCACCACCCGCCAAGAACCTGTAGGAGCGACTTCAGTCGCGATGCTTCTGTTTTTGGCCCCCAGAGCAGAAGCATCGCGGCTGAAGCCGCTCCCACAGGGGGGAACACACCGTTCGTCGATCTGCTACTGGCAGCTTCACTACCCGTCAGCCAGACTTCGGCCATCCATTTTCGCCTGCAGGACATCGCATGAAACTGCGCAGCACTACCGATCGATGGGGCGCGATCGCCAAGGCCTTCCACTGGACGATCGCGCTGGCGATCCTGGGCAATGGCGCGTTCGGCCTGCTGATGGATCTCTCCCATTCACCGATGCAGAAGATCAACTGGCTGGCGCTCCACAAATCCATCGGCCTCACCGTGCTGGCGCTGGCGTTGCTGCGCCTGTTGTGGCGGTGGTTCGATGGTCGGCCACCTGAGGAGCCGGCACCGCGCTGGCAACAATGGTCAGCGCGGGCGGTGCACGCTTTTTTGTACGCATTGATCGTGGCGATACCGCTCAGCGGCTGGTGGTTCAATTCGGTCACCGGCAAGCCGCTGCAATGGTTCAAGCAGTTCAACCTGCCCGCGCTGGTGCCGAAGGACGACACGCTGCGCCACTTCGCCCACGGTGTGCACGAGTACCTGTTCTGGTTTCTGCTGCTGGTGCTGGTGGCGCATGTGGGCGCCGCGTTGAAACACCATGTGTTCGACAACGACAATGTGTTGCGCAGGATGCTGCCGTTCGGTCGCCCGCGCCCGCTTCCGGATACCGAAGGAGATCGCCGATGAAACGCCCCGTTCTGTCATCTGTCGCCCTGCTGCTGGCGCTGGCCTTGCCCTGCCTTGCCGCCGCCGCCACCGATTACACCGTGCAACCGGCCGCCAGCAAGCTGGGTTTCAGCGGCAGCTTCCAGGGCGAAACCTTCAACGGCCATTTCGACACGTGGACCGCGGTCATACGCTACGATCCTGCCGACCTGGCCCATGCCGCGTTCGACGTCACAGTGAACCTGGCCAGCGTGAAAACCGGCGACAGCGATCGCGACAGCGCCCTGCCCGGCAGCGATTTCTTCGACGTGGCGAAATTCCCCACCGCCCACTTCGTCACCACCGGCTTTCGCCGCAACGGCGCGCAGGTCATCGCCGACGGCAAGCTCACGCTGCGCGGCGTCACCAAGCCGGTGAGCCTCGACGTGACGTTCCAGCCGGCCGCCCAGGGCGCCACGCTGGATGTGGATGGCGTGGTGCATCGGCTCGACTTCGGCGTGGGCGGCGGCGAGTACGCCGATACGTCGGTGATCGGTGCCGACGTGAAGGTCACCGCGCATCTGCAACTGACCGCGAAATAACGGCGCGCGGCATTGGCTATCGACAGCTTGTGGCAGCGCCTGCGCGGACTCGTCCGGCCAACGCCGCGCGATCCTGAAACAGCGCCGCAAGCCCGCACGTCCAGCGGGTCGTCGCGCGTGGCCGACAGCCTGCGCAGCCTGCTGGACGACGCCACCATTCCCGCCGCGGTGCGCAACGAACTGGCAACGGATTTCGCTCGCATCGAAAGCATGCTGGCGAAACTGGAGCGCGGCGAGTTGCACATCGCCGTGTTCGGCCGTGTGTCGGCGGGCAAGTCGGCGCTGGGCAATGCCTTGCTCGGTCACCAGGCGTTTCCCGTGGGCGTACTGCACGGCACCACCACCGAAGCCGGCCAGGCGCTGCTGGACGAGGCGCAACACGACGGCCTGGTGTTGATCGACACGCCGGGCATCAACGAACTCGATGGCGAAGCGCGCGAGCGGCTGGCTTTCGACGTGGCCGAGATCGCCGACCTGGTGGTGTTCGTCTGCGATGGCGACCTCACCCGACAGGAACTGGACGCCCTGAAAACCCTGGCCGCCACCCAGCGGCCGCTGCTGCTGGCGTTGAACAAGGCCGATCGCTACGGCGCCGATGAACTGGCCGACCTGCTGGACCATCTGCGCCAGCGCGTGGCCGGCCTGGTGCGCCCCGTCGACGTGCTGGCCGCGGCCGCGTTACCCGCAGCGCAACGCGTGGTCGACGTCGACGCGCAAGGCAAGGAAACCGTCCACCAACGCGCGCCCGCCCCGGACGTGGCGGCGTTGCGCGAGCGCCTGCTGGCGATCGCCGCGCGTGAGGGCAAGACGCTGTCGGCCATCAACGCCGGCCTGTATGCGGGCCGGCTCACTGACCAGGTCAGCGCCCGCATCGCACAGACGCGGCAGCAAGTCGCCACCCGACTGATCCGCCATTACTGCCTGGCCAAGGGCGTGGCGGTGGCGTTGAACCCGATTCCCGTGGCCGACCTGCTGGCCGCTGCGGGGCTGGATGCGGCGATGGTGGTGCAGCTGTCGCGCATCTACGGCCTGCCGCTGACACGCGCCGAATCCGGCCGGCTGGTGGCGGTGATCTCGGCGCAACTGGCCGCCTTGATGGGCGCCATCTGGGGCATGCAACTGGTGGCTTCCGCGCTCAAGGGCATGAGCGCCGGCTTGTCAGTGCTGGTGACCGCCGCGGCGCAGGGCGCGCTGGGCTGGTATGCCACGGTGCTGATCGGCCGCGCCGCCGAACGCTACCTGGTCGGCGGCAAATCCTGGGGCGACGCCGGCGCCAAGCGCGCCGTCGCCGACATCGTAGCCAGCCTGGATCGCGACTCGATCCTGCGCGAGGCGCGCGGGGAAATCCTGAAGCGGCTGAAGTCGCAACGGGGATAACGCGCCCACCTGTAGGAGCGGCTTCAGCCGCGACCACGCACCGCTGCACTTCCCGTCGCGGCTGAAGCCGCTCCTACAGAACCCCCAGCGCCTTGGCCAGGCGCTTCGCCGACACCGGTTCGGCCGTCTTCAGTTCCTGGGCGAACAGCGACACGCGCCACTCCTCGATCAGCCAGCGCAGTTCCGCCAGCGCCTGCGCATCGACGCCAGCGGCGCGGTGTTGCAGGTAGGCGCGCCAGTACGGCATCACCTGCAGCATGCGTTGCTGATCCTTGGCCGGGTCCTGGCGCAGCCGTTCGGCGCGCAACCGCATGCCTTTCAGGTAGCGCGGGTAGTGGGCCAGCCGTTCCAGCGACAACTCGCGCAGGCATCCGGGCGTAAGCAGCGCGTCGAATTGCTCGTGCAGGTCGTCGTAGCTGGCGCGGGCAAAGCCCATCAGCGGCGGCTGCAGCCAGGGCTTCAGATCGGCTTGCGCCTCGATGATCGGCTCGGCCAGTTTCAGCCGATCCACCGCGGCACCGAACAGTTCGCGCGACAACTGCGTGCGCAGTTTTTCGAACTCGCCGGCGGTGCGCGCATCCAGTGCGTGGCGCGCCAGCAGGTCGGTGAAGCCGCCTTCCACCAGATCCTCGCGCAGGCTGTCGATGCTGCCCAGCGGCGTGTATTTCAGCGACAGCGGGTTGGCGATCGGCAAGCGGCGGCGCGCCTGCTTCGCCTCACTGGCCAGCGCGTTGCGCAGCAAGCGCACCACACCTTGTCGGTGTGCCGCGCGCGCCTCGTCGCTGCGCTCGAACACGCGCAGCGCCACGGTCTCGCCCAAGTCCACCAGGGCCGGGAACGCGGCCAGGCCACCTTCGGAGCGCACCTGCGCGGGGATCTCCTCGAAATCCCAGCTGGCCACGTCCTCACGGGTCAGCTCGATGTCGGTCTTGCGCGAGAACGCCTCGCGCGCCTGGCCTTCCCAACGACCACGCAGCTCGGCCAGGTCACGACCACTGGCCAGGGTCTTGCCGGGTTTTGCGGCATCGCCCTCGTGCAGGCGATAGCGCATCAGAAAATGCGCCGGCAACTCGACCGCGTCGAAAGCCGCTGCGTCGATGTCGACGCCGGTGGTGCGTTTCAGGAAACCGGCCAGCACCTTCGCCAGCGATGCGTCGCGCGGCGCTTCGGCCTCGACGAAGGCGCGGGCGAAATCCGGCGCGGGCACGAAATTGCGGCGCAGGGTTTTCGGCAGGCCGCGGATCAGCTCGGCCACTTTTTCGCTGAGCAGGCCCGGCACCAGCCACTCGCAACGCGCGGCGGGCAGCGCGTTCAACATCGCCAGCGGCAGGTGCAGGGTGACGCCATCGGCCTCGTCGCCGGGCACGAAGCGGTATTCGAGTTTGTAGCGTTGCGGTCGCTCCTGCGCATCCTGCGCCCGCGACACTCGGCCATCCATGGCCAGCGGCGGGATGTCCAGCCACGCAGGGAAAGCCTTCGCATCCAGCCCCGCGCCACCGGCCATCACATCGTCCAGCGACCAGCGCAGCGCCGCCTGCTCGGCGGGACGCGCCTTGCGATACCAGGCATCCAGCGCGCGGCTGCTGGCGATGTCCTCGGGCAGCTTGCCTTCGAAGAACGCCACCAGATCATCTTCATGGCGGATCAGGCCTTCGCGTCGCTGCTTTGCCTCAATGCCCAGCGCCTCTTCCAGCACGCGTTGGTTGGCCCGCACGAAATCCGATTTGCTGTCGATGTCGCCACGCACCAGCGCCTCGCGCAGGAAGATCGCGTGGGCCAGCGCCGGGTCCTGCCGCTGGAACGTCACCGGCCGCTTCTCCACCAGCACCAGCCCGAACAGGCTCACCTGTTCGTACGCCACCACGCAGCCGCGCTTTTTCGACCAGTGCGCCTCACGGCAACTGGTGCGCAGCAGGTGCGCGGCCTGCTGTTCGATCCACAGCGGTTCGACCCGCGCATTGCTCATGCCCCATACGCGCCCGCCCACGTCCAGGATCTGCGCGCTGAAGATCCAGTTCGGCGGCGTCTTGGACAGCGCCGAGCCGGGGAAGACGTGGAACTTGCGCTCGCGGGTGCTCTGGTAGATGCCCTTCTCGTCCTTGCGACCGACCTGGGTGGGCAGGCCGGCGAGCAGCGAACGGTGGATGGATTCAAAAAGACGCGCAGCGTCTTTTTCATCAGCAACCTGCTCTTCGCGTTCGCCTCCTCTCCCCTCTGGGGAGAGGATTGAGGAGAGGGGTCGGGGCTTGCGTGGCGCTTCATGGGGGACGTGCTTCTTCTTTCCACTATCTCGCGGAACCGGCACCTTGCCCGGCGGGGTCACGGAGGAAAGGCGCCACCCCAACTCGGCCACCACCAGCAACAACTGCCGATGCAACTCACGCCATTCGCGCATGCGCATGAAGCTGAGGAAATGCCGTGAGCACCAGTCGCGCAGCTTCGACTGGGTCAGTTCCTCGTGGGCATCGTGATAGGCGCGCCACAGGTTCAGCACGCCGATGAAATCGGACTTGGGATCGGCGAACAGCGCATGCGCGGTATCGGCCTGCTGGCGGGCGTCGGCGGGGCGTTCGCGCGGGTCCTGGACGCTGAGGAAGGAGACGATGGTCAGCAGTTCGCGCAGGCTGTGCAGCTTCTCCCCTTCCACCAGCATGCGCGCCAGTTGCACGTCGATCGGCAACCGCGCCAGGGTGTGGCCGATGGCGGTGAGCTTGCGCGCGTCGTCGATCGCGGCGATCTCCGCCAGACGGCGATAGCCGTCGGCCACCACGCGGGGATCGGGGGCGTCGAGGAAGGGAAACTGCTCCACGTCGCCCAGCTTCAGCGCCAGCATGCGCAGGATCACGTTGGCCAACGACGAGCGCAGCAGTTCCGGATCGGTGAACGCGGCGCGGCCGGCGAAATCCACCTCGTCGTACAGCCGGTAGCAGATGCCCGGCCCCACGCGGCCGCAGCGGCCCTTGCGCTGGTCGGCGGCGGCCCGGGACACCGGCTCCACGTGCAGCCGTTCGAGCTGGCTGCGCTGGCTATAGCGCTTCACCCGTGCGGTGCCGGTGTCGATCACGTAGCGGATGCGCGGCACGGTGAGCGAGGTTTCGGCCACGTTGGTGGCCAGCACCACGCGACGTTTGGTGCCGGGCCTGAACACGCGATCCTGGTCGCCGGCGGAAAGCCGTGCGTACAGCGGCATGATTTCCGTTTCGCGGTATTGGCGACGCGACAGCAGCTGGTGCGCGTCGCGGATTTCGCGCTCGCCGGGCAGGAAGATCAATACGTCGCCGCGGGGATCTTCATGCGTGATCTCGTCCAGCACGCTGGCGATGTGCTCCGCGCTGCCTTGCTGCAACGAGGTCTTCTGTAGGAGCGGCTTCAGCCGCGACCCGGATTCCCTCTCGCCGCCTGTCGCGACTGAAGTCGCTCCTACAGGTTCCACCGGGCGCCAACGCACCTCCACAGGGTACGCGCGCCCTTCCACTTCCACCACCGGTGCGCCATCGAAATGCGCAGCAAAGCGCGCGGTGTCGATGGTGGCCGAGGTGACGATGATCTTCAGTTGCGGCCGCTTTGCCGCCAGCTGTTTCAGGTAGCCCAGCAGGAAATCGATGTTGAGGCTGCGTTCGTGCGCCTCGTCGATGATCAGCGTGTCGTACGCGGAGAGCCACGGATCGCCCTGGGTTTCGGCCAGCAGGATGCCGTCGGTCATGAACTTGATCAGGCTGCGTTCGGACACCTGGTCGTTGAAGCGCACCTGGAAACCCACGATGTCGCCCACCGGCGTGCCCAGCTCCTCGGCCACGCGGCGCGCCACTGAACGGGCGGCCAGCCGGCGCGGCTGGGTGCAACCGATCATGCCCGCCTCGCCGCGGCCGGCGGCCAGGCACAGCTTGGGCAGCTGGGTGGTTTTGCCTGAGCCGGTCTCGCCGGCGATCACCACCACCTGGTGCTCGCGGATCAGCTTGACGATGTCGTCGCCGCGGGCGCTGATGGGCAGCGATTCATCCAGCCGGATCGCCGGCTTGGCGGCGACGCGGGCGCGGCGTTTTGCCGCCGAGCGCTCGATATCCGCGCGCAACGCCGCCACCTTGTGTTCATCGGGCTTGCGCGACAGCGTGCGCCAGCGACCCAGCAGGCGGCCGAAGTCGCGGCTGGCCACGGTATCCAGCTGCCGGCGCAGCTTGCGCAGGCCGGGATCGGCGGCGGATTCGGGAGTGGGCGGGTCGGAGGCATTCATCGAACCGCGCATGATAACTGCTGGCGACGGCCTGATAGTCGAAAGCTATCGGCGGCATATAAAGGTTTCATTTCACCAACAACGATCGTCCCGCTACTGTGGGTCCATCGCATCGATCACCAAGAAGGAGCAACACATGGCCATTTCCATCGGTATCGCCAAAAAGGATCGCGAAGCAGTCGCCAAGAACCTGTCCAAGCTGTTGGCCGACACGTATTCGCTCTACCTGAAAACCCACAGCTTCCACTGGAACGTCACCGGCCCGCAGTTCAACAGCCTGCATGCGATGTTCGAGACGCAGTACAACGAATTGTGGCTGGCCGCCGACGAGGTGGCCGAGCGCATCCGCACGCTGGACGTGTTCGCGCCCGGTTCCTACAGCCAGTTCGGCAAGCTCACCTCGATCAAGGAAGAGCCCGGCGTGCCGGAATGGAAGGAGATGGTCGGCCAGTTGGTGGAAGGCCACGAGATCGCCGCTGCCACTGCCCGCGACACGATCAAGGTCGCCGACAAGGCGGGCGACGAAGGCACCGCCGACATGGTCACCGGCCGCCTGAAGGAGCACGAGAAAACCGCGTGGATGCTGCGCTCGCTGCTGCGTTGAGCTTTACGCGCTTCCACAACAAAAACCCGGCATCGTGCCGGGTTTTTGTTTTTCTAAAGCTGCCGTGTCACGCAGCAATCGGGCGTGTTCACCTTGATCGGCACCACCGCTGGTTTGGCCGCGCTGCCGGCGCTGGCCGGCACCGCATGCTGCTCGCTGGTCGGTGGCAACACGTAGCGCTGGTTGAAGTAGGCCCAGCTCGGCCACAACGCGTGCGCCAGCGCCAGCTTGTCCAGCGTCGGGTCGAGCGGCACCGGGGTAAGCGTTTCGGCGCCCACGTCGTAGTGGAATTGCTTCGCGCCCTGGTGCGGCTGCAGCACCACCAGCTGGTCGTATTTCAGGTAACCGTAGTTGTCGCCGTACTGCATGATCGCCCGGTCCGGATACCGCCGGGTGAGATCGGCGCCCAGCATCGGATGCACGCTGCTGATGCCGATCAGCGACAGCAACGTGGGCGCCAGGTCGATCTGGCTGACGATGTGCTCGTCGCGCTGCACCGGCACGCCAGCGCCCAGGATCAGCGCGGGAATGTGGAAATGCCGCACCGGCACCAGGCTCGCGCCGAACACGCGGGCGTCGTGGTCGGCCACGATCAGGAACACGGTGTGATCCCAGTACGGCGATTTCTTCGCCCGCTCGAAGAACTGCCCGATCGCCCAGTCGGCATAACGCACGGTGTTCTGCACGCTGGCCGCAGGCTCCGTGGCCTTGATGCGGCCGGCCGGATATTCCCACGGCGTGTGGTTGGAGACGCTGAAGGCCAGGGTGAAGTTGGGTTTGTCGCCGTCCTGCATCAAGCGGTGATGCAGCTCGTTGAACATGTCCTCGTCGGACGCGCCCCACGACCCCGTGAAACCGGGCTTGATCTCGAACTTCGGCTGGTCGATCACCTCGTCGAAACCGTTGCCCAGGAAGAACGACTTCATGTTGTCGAAATGCGCCTCGCCGCCGTAGATGAAGCGCGAGTGGTAGCCGAATTCGCCCAGCAGGCCGGCGATGGTGAAGAAACCGCGCTGGCTGCGTGGCAGCTTCAGCACCGCCTCGGCTGGCGTCGGCAGGAAGCCCGTGTTGACCGCTTCCAGCCCGCGCACCGAGCGCGTGCCGGTGGCGTAGGTACGCGCCAGCAACCAGCCCTGCTTCGACAGCGCATCGAACTGCGGCGACAGCTGCTGCCCGCCCAGCGTGCCGATGAACTGCGCGCCCAGGCTCTCCTCCATGATGATCACCAGGTTCAGCGGCTTGGCCGGCTTCGCGCTGGCCTGCTGGCGGTGCATGCTGGGGTACTTCGGATCGAGCATGGGGCCGCTGAAACCCGCCGCCTCGCGCACGATGTGCTGCATCTCGGGTTCGGGCATCTTGCCGTAGACGGCCGCGGCGGAGCGCTCGTTGCTCATGCCGCGGATCGCGTTGGCCACGTTGTAGAGGGAGTTCAGCGGCAGCGTGTTGACCATGCTGTCGTCGCTGAAGGCCACCATCGACGCGTTGAGCGGGCGATGCTCCAGCGTGCCGCGCGCCACCAGCAACAGCACGGCAAACGCCACGGCCGTCACCACCGGCCGCCACCAGAGTTTCATGCGCGCATCGACCGGCTGCGTGCGCAGCCAGCGGAAGCCCCACCAACCCAGCAGCCCCAGCACGACCAGCCCGCAAAACAGCACGCCCTTGTAGCCGTGCCACAACATCGCCGACACCTCGTGCGGGCTGTTGAGGTATTCGATGTAGAGCCGGTTCGGGCGGGTGTCGTATTCCAGGATGAACTGCGGCGTGGACACTTCCAGCAGCACGAACAGCAGCCACCACACGCGATACCACCACGCGGTGATGCGCGTGGGCCAGGCCAGATGGCCCAGCCATGGCGACAACAGGATGGGAAACGCGCAAACCATCGCCAGGAAACTCAGGTCGATGCGCCAGCCGCCGAACAGGATCGGCCACAGCCCACCCGCCGGCTGCACCCGCGACCAGAGCCACACCGACAGACCGAGCCGACTGAGCGTCAGCAGAACCATGGTGGCCGCAAAAAAGCGCCAGGAAAGCCGTCGCATACGAAGTCTCCGGTGAAGCCGTGCAGTTTAGCGCAGCGCTACGAGTGCGCCGCGGGATGCGATCGTTGCGGCGCTGCCGCACAATGACCGCCTAGTCGAACAGGGATGCCACGCATGCTTCAACTCAGCCAGGCCACGCCGATCGCCACCGGCAAGCACCGGCAGGTGTACCAGCACCCGGAACAACCGGGGCAACTGGTGAAGGTGATCCGCGCCGACCTGATCGAAAACGCCGCGGCGACGGCCCGGTGGCCACGCACCGGCCCGTATCGCGGCTACGTGCGCGAGTTCAAGGAATACCTGGCCTCGCGCCACGCCGCCCCGGGCCCGACCCCGCTGGCGGCGGTCATCGGCCTGGCCGACACCGACCTGGGCGTGGGGCTGGTGGTGGAAAAGATCCTCGGCGCCGATGGCGCGCTGGCACCCACGCTGGCGACCTGGCTGGGCCGCGACGGCTTCACCGACGCGATGCGGCAGGCGCTGGACGACCTGCTCGCCGCACTGCTGCGGCACAACGTGATCGCCACCGACCTGCACGCGTTCAACATGGTTTACGGCAGCAACGACGGCACCGCGCCGCGGCTGATGATGATCGATGGCTTCGGCGAGAAAAACATCATCCCGCACCGCTCCATGAGCCGCCGCCACAACGCCACCGTCAACCGCCGGAAATTCGAGCGGCTGGTGCGCCGTTGCCAGGCCGGCGTGACCTGAACGCCACCGGCGTTGCGCGAGGCGCTGCCGACTCATTGCGGCGCCATCGAACAACCCGGCTTCACCGCCGCCGCGTCGAACAGCCACCAGGCATTGCGGTTGGCCACGCCCAGCCGAACCACCCGCGCCGGATCCACGCAGGGGCCGAGCGCCTCGCTGTTGACCAGGATCCAGCGCCGCTGCGGCGCCTGCGCCTGCCATGCCAGCGCATCGTGCATCTGCGCCGCCGGGGGCCGCGAGAAGCCGAATTCCACCGGTGGCCGCCGCGCCTGCAGCAGCAGCTCCTCGCGCCACTGCACCAGCGCCAGCTCACCGTCGGGGCCGATCCGCTCATCCGCGCTGCGCATCAGCGAGCGCACCGACTGGTTGTCATTGAGCAGCGGGTACGTGCTGACCGGCCAGGCCACCCATGCCGCGCCCAACCCCACCAGCAGCGCCAACACGCCACGGCGGGGACGGAACCACGCCGCCGCCAGCACAAACAGCACGCCCACGCCGATCGCGCACCACCACAGCGCGGCGCCACCATCGGGCAGTTCGTAGCCGGCGGCGATACGCTGCGCGGCACGCGGGTGAGCCGATAACGCCCAGGCACCTGCGGCCAGGAAAACCACGCCCATCAGCACGCCCAGCGCAAACGCGGCCCGCGAAAACCAGCGCTTGACCAGCAAGCCATCCACGAACGGCGCCATCGCCAGCACCACCATCGGCAACGCGGGCAATAGATAGATCTCGCGCTTGCCCGAGGGGATGCTGAAAAACAGCAAGGCCAGCAACCACCACGCCAACGGCAACAGTACGCGTGCCTCGCGGCCGCGCAACGCGTCGCGCCACGCCGGCAACAACAGCGGGATCAGCAGGCAAACCGGAAACCAGTCGCGCGCCATCACCAGGAGGAAGAACCACGCCGGCTCCGCATGCGCCCATGAATTGGCGTAACGCTGGGCGGTCTGGCGAAACAGCAGATCCTGCACGTAGGCGATGTATTCAGGGGTATTGAAGCCGTAGGCCGCCACCAGCATCGGCACCAGCCACAAGCCGATCGGCAGCAGGAACGCCAGCGCACCCGCGGCCCAGCGCCAGCCATCGCCACGGGTTTGCGTCACCCCCGGCCAGTGCCGCAGCCGCGCAAACAGATACGGCAGCAGCATCAGCAGAACCAGCACGCCGACACCCTTGGTGATCACGCCCAGCCCCGCCGCGAAGCAGCCCAGCCAATACGCGCGCCAGTCCGGGCCGCGCAGGCAGTGCACCAGCAGGCCCGCATTGCCAATGGTTACCCAGAACAGCAGCAGCGGGTCGATCTGCGCGTGCTTGATCACATCCACAAACTGGATCGCCGCCAGCAGCAGCACCGCCGCCAGCAAACCGATGCGCGCATTCCACAGCCGCCGCCCTGTGCGATAGACCACCAGCAGGCTGCCCAGCCCGGCCAGCAGCGAGGGCAACAGGAAGGCACCGCGCCAGCCGCCGGTGAGCCAGAAGGTGATCGCCTCGCACCACATCAACAGCGGCGGCTTGTCCGAATACAGCTCGATCCCGCGATGCGGGAACAGCCACTGCCCGGATGTCAGCATCTGGTGCGCGACCAGCGCGAAGCGCGGCTCATCCGGCGGCCACGGGTCGCGCAGCCCGATGCCCGCGGCCAGCACCACCAGCGCCACCGCCATGAACCACCAGAACATGCGCCGGGCACGCGTATCGTCGTCAATCGTTGTCATTCTTCAGTCCGTTGTCTGCGCCGGGACTTTAGCAAAAAGCCGGTGCGTACCTGGCCGGGACGTCCCGGCGTGGGAAGGAGCAGTGTGCAACGGCGACGTTAGGATCGGCTTAGGCCGCCACCGGCGGTGCGGCAGGCTTTCCAATCCCGCCCGCACGCGTAACCATAGGCATCCTCCCCCCGAGACGTGCCCCATGAGTGTTTCCGACGACGACTACGATGCGGACGACGCGTTCGACGACATCGAGGATGCCTCCGTGGAAACGCTGGTGTGGCAGCTGCTGCAGCTGATCAACCCGGGCGACGAGGACACCGCGCTGCAGCAGTTCGACGATTACCGCGAGACAGTGGCGTCGATGGCCGAGGACAGCTACGAGCCGGTCCACATGGTCGCCCACGTGATCGACTGGCGCTCCGGCTTCCACATCGACGTCGGCGATTCGCGGGCGCTGGTGCAGGTGATCGACGAGTTGTGCGCCCGCTGGAACCTGTCGATCGACTGGAACGGCGACCCGGCCGATGACGACTTCTTCGAGGACATGGATGGCGCCTCGCTGCTGGGCACCGCCTACGACTGCCTTGCCGAACATGGCTACACGCTGTGGGCGTGGGAGGCCGACAACGACAGCCACGCCGGCTGGATCACGCTGACCCGCGACGCGGAGCCGATGCGCGAACTGGCCACCGCGCTGGGCATCAACCTGCGCCTGGGCAGCGAAGTCAGCTGACCCGATCGGCGGCGTCCGCAGGCGGTGCGCGGTCGATCGCGCGCCGCTGGTAAAGCCGCCGATCCGCCTCGCCCAGCCCGTCGGACAGCGACACGCCGTGGCCGAAACTGGCCGCGCCCAGGGTGAATCCGATCGGTGCGGAGGCACGGTCCGCTTCGAGCTCGCGTGCCACCCGCGCGGTTGCCTCGTCATCCGCGCCGCGCAGCAACAGCAGGAATTCATCGCCGCCCAGCCGTACCACCGGGTCGTCGCGCCGGGCATGGCGAAACAGGAACCGGGCCATCGCCACCAGCACCTCGTCGCCGCGCTGATGCCCGTACTGGTCATTGACCTGCTTGAAGTGATCCAGGTCGATGGTGATGCAGCCCCACGCCTCGGACGCGAACGCAGCGGACAGGTTGTCCAGGTGACGGCGGTTGAAGCACTTGGTGAGCGGGTCGCGGGTGGCCTCGTCCCACAGCCGCAACTCCTGCTGGTAGCGCTCGGTGATGTCCAGTGCATGCCCCAGCGCATAGGGCTCGTCGCTCTGGTCGTCCAGCACGCTCTGGTATTGCCACACGCGTCGGCCGCCGTCCTTGGCAACCAGTTCCAGCATGCCTGCGTGGCGATCCTTGGTCATCAACTGCAACAGGTAGCTGTGGAAGGCGGCATGCCTTTCGACGGGGATGAAATCGGTCAACGGCCGCCCCAGCAGTTCGCCCACGGAATAGCCCAGCGACGCCGCCGCGGCGGGGTTCACCGACAGCAGCACGCCTTCGTAGTCGTGCGTGCAGATCAGGCCCAGGCTGAACTCGAACAGCTTGCGGAAGCGGCGGTCGCTGGCTTCCAGCGCCGCCACGACACGCCGACGGATGGAAATGTCCTGGACCACGCCCACCAGCCGCGCCGGTGCCGGCTGCATCTGCGCAAAACCGATGGTACGCACCCATATCTTGCGGCCCTTGGCGGTAAGCATGGGCAACTCCATGTCCCAGCTTCCATGCGACCCGATCATGGCCGCCTTTACGGCCAATTCGATCTTTGGCCGGGCTTCTGGCGTGTAATAGTTGAACGCCTCGATCAAGGTCGGGCGATGGCCCGGCGGCATGTCGTGGACGGCGCAGGTTTCATCGGACCAATGGATCTGTTTCGTGTCCAGATCAAGCGACCACCGCCCCGACCCCATCAGCTTGTCGGCGCGGGCGACCAGTGCGGCCGCCGCTTTCGCCGCCTCCAGGCGCGAAACGGCGTCCTCGCGTTGGCGTTGTTGCGCGGCCTGCTGCTGCAGCGTCCGCATGCGCAACTCCAGCGCCTCGGTCACCGCCGCGGCCAGCGCTGCCAGTATCCGACGCTGCCCGTCATCCAACTTGCGCGGTGTGCGATCAAGAATGCACAGCGCACCGACACGAACACCATCGTGCAGCGTCAATGGCATCCCCGCATAAAAACGGATACCCGGATACCCCGTCACCAGCGGGTTCTCGGCCCAACGCGGATCACTGCTGGCGTCGGTGACTTCCATGAGCTCGGAACCGAGGATGGTCTGCGCACAGAACGCCACGTCACGCGGCGTCCCGCGCGTGCCGGCGAAACCGATGTTGGCCTTGAACCACTGGCGCTCATTGTCGATCAGGGTGATCAGCGCGATCGGTGCACCAGTCGCAATGGCGGTGCTGCGGGCCAGCGCGTCGAACAGCGGATCGGCCTCGGTATCCAGTGCCGACAAGGCCACAAGCCGCTCCGCGCGATCGTCTTCTGCCGCAGGTTGGGGAGCGTCGGTCATGCACGGATCCTTGGAAACTGCCCAACTCACCATGCCACATCGTGGCCTTACGGAGCGTGACCGGTGCGTCAACCCGTGCCGGTGTTTCGCGTCTCGACACGGCCACCCGGGTGAAAACGGGTTCACCCGGCTCGTGATGCAGCCAGCCACGAACCGGAGCCCCGGCCAACAATGGAATAATGGCGCTCCCCCGTACCCGCTTCGACCATGCACGACACGCCCTACTCCCTGCCCTGCCACGCCATCGCCCATGCGCGGTCACCGTATACACAGCGCATCGACGCACCCCACCAGTCCACCGTGGTGGCGGGTACGGCCACGGCGGTGGCGGCCGAGGCGGTGATCGAATTCGTCGAGGGTTTTCCGACGGCCGCGTTTCGCGACCTGGCCGGGTTCGAGCGCATCTGGCTGGTGTTTGCCTTCCATCGCAGCGAGGGCTGGAAGGCCGAAGTGAAGCCACCGCGCGGCGGTGGCAAGCGCAGCGTGCTGGCCACCCGTTCACCGCACCGGCCCAACGCGATCGGGCTATCGGCCGTGGAATTGGTAGCGGTGGAAGAAACGCGGCTGCGCGTGCGCGGCATGGATCTGCTCGACGGCACGCCGATCCTCGACATCAAACCTTACGTGCCCTACGCCGACGCCTTCCCCACGGCGCGCGCGGGATGGATCGACGCCATCGACGCGGCCCAGGGCCGGCAATCCGCGCCCGGACCACGGCGTCCGCGCAAGACGCCGCCGCCCGCCTCGTAGCTCGCGCCGCCGCGGGTTACGGTTGGTAAGCGCTCATCGACGCGGGCCGCGCCGAAATAGCGGTGCCCCAACGTTTGTCGGGCTGTGCCTGCATGGTGAAATGCAACTCGCCGCCGGCAACAATCTCGGCGTGACGCAGGAACGTGCGCGCCAGCGGTTTGCCGTTGAGCGTCACCGCACCGACGTAAGGATGGGCATCATCCAGCGGCGAGGCGCTGACCGTGAACGTGCGGCCGTTGCCCACATGCAGGCTGGCACGCGCCACGAAGGGACGGCCAATCGCGTATTCATCGCTACCCGGCGTCACCGGATAAAAGCCCAGCGCGGTGAACACGTACCAGGCCGACATCTGGCCCAGGTCGTCGTTGCCGCTGAGGCCATCGGGCCGCGCCGCGTACTGGCTGGCCATGATCTGCTTCAGCCGCGCCTGCGTCTTCCACGGCGCGCCGGCGTAATCGTAGAGATAGGCGATGTGGTGGCTGGGCTCGTTGCCGTGGGCGTACCAGCCGATCAGGCCGGTGATGTCCTCCACGTGCTTGAAGTGCGCGGGGTCGACCTTGGCGTCGAACAGGGCATCGAGCTTCGCCACGAATTTTTCATCACCGCCCATCGCACGGATCAGGCCGGCCACGTCCTGCGGCACGTACCACGAGTATTGCCAGGCGTTGCCTTCGGTGAAATCGCTGCCGTAGCCCGCCGCGGTGGGATCGAACGGCTCGCGGAACGTGCCGTCGGCGAGCCGGGCGCGCATGAAGCCGGTCTTCGGGTCCCACGCGTTCTTCCAGTTGCCTGCGCGCTTTTCGAACGTGGCGGCGACGTCGGTCTTGCCCATGACTTTCGCCATCTGCGCCAGCGACCAGTCGTCGTAGGCGTATTCCAGCGTCTTCGAGGCGCCTTCGGGCTCCTTGTCGATCGGTACGTAGCCCAGCTTCATGTAATCGGCCAGGTCGCCGTAGGGGCCGTAGCTGGCGCTGGCCACCATCGCGTCCAACGCCCTGGCCGCATCGAAGCCACGCACGCCCTTGATGTAGGCGTCGGCGATCACCGGCACCGCGTGGTAACCGATCATGCACCACGTCTCCAGCCCCTGGTACGCCCACACCGGCAGGATGCCGAACGGGCTGGCCTCGCGCGCAGCGATCAACGAGCGGATGAAATCGGTGCTGCGCGCGGGATGCAGCAGCACCATCAACGGCTGCTGCGCGCGATATACGTCCCACAGCGACCAGGTGGAATAGAACTCGAAATCCCTGGCGCGGTGCACCGCGTGATCCGGTCCGCGGTAATCGCCATTGACGTCCATGCTCAGCGTCGGCGACAGCATCGCGTGGTACAGCGCGGTGTAGAACTGCGTTCTGGCGGTCTTCGGCGCATCGATGTCGACCACCGCCAATGCCTTGGCCCAGGCGGCTTTCGCCTCCGCGCGGCGGGCGTCGAAATCCCAACCGGCGCCATCCTTGTCCAGATTGGCGACCGCGTTGGCCTCGCTCACCGGCGAGATCGCCACCTTCACCTCCAGCGGCTTCTTCAACGCGCCGAAATCGAACACGCCGACCAGCGCGCGGCCGTTCTGTGCATCGCTGTCCACGGGCTGGTTGCCCGGTCCCTTGAAACCCTTGTAGACGACATCGGTTTCGCGGTTGAGCAAGCGGCGCGAGGTCATCGGCTGCGAGAAACGCATCGCAAAGCACAGTTCCCTACCGGGTGCCCAGCCGCGCGTGGTGCGGCAGCCGGTGACCGTGCCGTCGTCGTACACGCGCAGGCTGGCCCATAGCACCTTGCCGTCGTAGTCGTAGATGCTCGGGCGCAGGTCCAGCAGCACGTGGGCCGGCTTGCCCGCCGGGAAGGTATACCGATGCCAGCCGACGCGGCGCCCGGCGGTAAGCTCGGCGCGCACGCCGTAATCGCTCAGCGTCACCGCGTAATAACCGGCCTGCGCCACCTCGCTGTCGTGCGAGAAGCGCGAGCGATAGCCGCTGCCCGGTTTGGCCGGGTCGCCCGGCTCCAACCGCACCTCACCGGCGATCGGCATCAGCAACACGTCGCCCAGATCCGAATGGCCGGAACCGGAAAAATGCGTATGCGAAAAACCCATGATGCTGCTGTCGCCGTACTGGTAACCGGCGGCCCATCTGTACGCATGCTTGAAATCCGGCATCGCCGTGTCCGGGCTTAGCTGGATCATGCCGAACGGCACCGTGGCGCCGGGAAACGTGTGGCCGTCGCCGCCGGTGCCGATGCGTGGATCGACTGACGACCAGGCGTCGGTGCCCGCATTCGCGGCATGCGCGGCGCACATGCCGGACAGGGTCAGCAGGGCGATGGCGATCCGGCGCCCATGGCGGTGGATGAAGATTCTGGTTGACGACATGGCAGCCTCACCGTGGGTTAGTGATGGTCGGCTTTCGGATTGCCACCGACCTCGCCGCTCGCCGTTCGGGTCAGTCGAACCTGCGGCCAGTGTCGGCCGAGTGTAATACGCCACTTCGAACAGTTCGGAACGATGAGAACGCGGCGAATGTGCACTGCCGCGTCCCTTCAGCATGGCCACGCCGGGAAGTCGCTTGCGGCAACTGCCCGGCGCACCACGCGCTCATTTCGCTCAGAAGTGGGAGCGAACACCCAGCATCACGCGACGCTCGAACTGCGTCGTGTTGGCCACCTGATCAGGCCACACCAGGTAGTAGCGCTCATGCTCGTTGGTGAGGTTGGAGCCTTGCGCGTAGACCTCCACGTTCGGCGTCACCTTGTAGCTGACCGAGGCATCGACGTAGAACGTGGGCGCCTGGTACTCCTCCATGCCCTGGATACCGCCGAAGTTCTGCGACACGGCGCGCTTGGAGCGGTAGTTGCCCGCCACGCGTGCCTCGAACTTGTCATCCTGATACCAGACGACCAGGTTGGCCTGCTTCTTGGAGTTGTCCTGGAACGGGATGTCGTTGCCGGCCAGGTCGGTGCCCGTGTTGCTGGGCGAGAAGGTGAAGTTGGCGCCGAGGCCGAAGTTCGACCAGATGCCGGGCAGGAACTTGAAGTCCTGCTTCAGGCCGAACTCGAAGCCGTGCAGCCAGTTGCCACCGCCCTGCACCGGCCCGTTGATCGATACGCAGTGGTTGCGCACCACGCCATCCTGGTCGGGCAAGGCACAGTTCTGCACGCTGCCGTTGTTGATGAAGCTGTCCACGTCGATGTAGAACGCGGCCACGCTGACCATGGTCGACGGGCTCATGTAGTACTCGAGCGAGGCGTCGTAGTTCGACGAGCGCCACGGGTCGAGGTCGGGGTTGCCGGAGGAGTTGCCGCCCAGCACGCGGAACAGCGTGGAACCGGGCGTGGAGGTGTCGATGCCGTAGTTGAGGGTCAGGCCACCGCCCCACTGGTCGAGGTTCAACGGCATCATGTTTTTCGAGTACGCCAGGCGCAGCTTGAGTTCCGGCGTGAAGTCGAACGCCAGGTTCAATGCCGGCAGGTAGTCGGTATACGTGCGCGAGCTGCGGATGGTGCCGTTGTCCGCGGCCAGCAGGCCGTACGGCGCGGCGTCGCCCACCGCATGCTGGGTGACATCCAGCGTGGTGCGCACCATGCGCAGGCCCAGGTTGCCGCTGATCGGCACTTCGCCGTCGCTGTCGAAATCGGCCTGCAGATAAGCGGTGCGCTCCTTCAGGCGCACGGCCCAGGTGCCGCCCGGATCGACGTTGCGCTGCTCACCCGGGTACAGGGCTTCCTGGAACGCGAGCGGGTTGTCCATCGCCTTGGGGTCGAGGTTGTAGATGCTCACGCCGCTGACGCCGGCCAGGCCGTTGTCGTGACGCATGTTGTTGCCGATGATCCCGGGCAGTTGGCTGGGGTTCTGCGCGGAAATGACGCCGGCGCGGTAGAAGCCCTGCGCGTTGCCCGCGGTGCAGGCGCCGTCGATGCCGCCGCCATTCAGCACCACGTCGGCGGCCTTCCAGCGCACCAGGCAACCATTCGGGTCGCTGGCACCGTTGCCCGCATACACCGGCGCGACCATGTTGAAGTTGATGTTCGATGCCGAACGGATGCTGCTGCGGATGCCGAAGTCGAGCTTGAAGCCGGAGTCGTTGAAGCGATAGTGACCATCGGCGCGCATGATGTTCATGTTGCTTTCGCGCTCATGGTTGCCTTCGCTGGACACCGTCTTCAACGCGTAGTTGTTCGGATCGGACAGATAAGTCTGCAGTGCCTGCGGCAGCGTGATCGCGAGATGGTCGCCACGCATGTCGACGGTGACCGGCACCACGTTGGGCGCGAAGCCGTTCGGGTTGAACACGCGGTTGCCACCCGGGTAGATGAAGGTGCCCGGCGGCGCCGCATCGACCGGATCGTTGGGCCACGCCGTGCCGTCGGCATCGGCGAACTGCACATAGCTCTGCATCAGCGATTCATGCGCGTTGGCCGTGATGCCGCGGACGCTGCCGGTGAAATTGCCGCCGTTGTCGTAATCCAGCTGCAGGTTGAAGTTGCGCGAGATGGTGTTGGTGACGTCGTTCTCGGAGTAGGTCTCCAGGTCGCCCAGCCACTTCTGGTACACCTGCGTGGTGTACAGCTGCTGGTTCCAGCCCTCATCGCCGTTGTACGCACCCTGGATCGTTTTGCCGGTGTCGCGCGATACCACGGGCACGAAGGTGCCGCCCATCCAGCTGGCCGAGTTGAGCTGGTAGCCGGTCTGCCGGTTGAACTGCTTCTGGCGGGTGAAGAACGCATCGCTGGTGAGGGTGAAACCCGCGCCCAGATCGGCTTGCGCCGACGCGTTGATGCCGAGGCGCTTGCGCTCGAGCTGGCGGTCGATGGCGGTGAAATTCTGGCTGCCGTAGAACGCATCGCCGGCATTGCCGTTGCCATTGACGTCGACATTGCCGCCACCCAGCTGATGGATGGCCGAGGGAATCGGCGCGGTGTTGAAGCCCCCGAGGAAACCGCTGCCGTCGGTGGCGCTGGCCGCGTTCTCGCCGTAGAACTTGCCGCCGTACTGGTCCATGCCGTCGGTGGAATTTTCCAGCGTGTCATCGGAGTAGGCGGCTGAAACCAGCACGCCCCACTTGCCTTCGTCGTTGAAGCCGATCAGGCCGTTGGCCTCCGGGTTCCACTTGTCCACCTTGGAGCCATGCGAACCGTCGGCGGCACCGGCGACCGTCCAGCCCGATTCCAGATCCCACGGTCGGCGCGTGCGCAGATTGATCGTGCCGGTGATGCCGCTGCTCAACAGGCTGGCGGTGGGCGACTTGATCACGTCGGCACCGGAAAACAGCTGCGAGGGAATGTCGGTGAAGTTGGGTTGCACCGACACGATGGAGCCGGCGGTGAGGAACGATTCGCCGTTCAAGGTGGTGCCCACCTGCGGCAGGCCACGCACGTTGACCGAGCTGCCTTCGCCGCCGGAACGGTTGATCTGCACGCCGGTGATGCGTTGCAGCGAGTCGGCGATCGTCACGTCGGGCAGCTTGCCGATGTCCACCGCGGAGATGCTGTCCTGGATCGACGTGGCGTTGCGCTTCAGTTCCACCGAGCGCTGCTCCGAGGCGCGGATGCCGGCGCTCACCACCACGGCCTGCAGTCGTGTGGTGCGGCGTTGGTCGCTGGCGTTGCCCGTGGTATCGGCGTTCTGATCCGGCGTGGTGGCCGGCGTGGTTTGCTGCGCTGGCGTGGATGCGGCAACGCCGTCGGCGGGTGTCGCCCACACCGCTGCCGAGCATCCAAGGGAAAGGCTGGCGGCAACCGCCGCTACCAGGGGTTTCATCGGGAAATTGCGGTAATTGAAACGGGTCATTTCTCTCTCCTCCGCGGTTTGAGCCGCATCCTGTTGTCTGGCCTTGTTATTGTGGTAACGCTACCTAATCGAGTGCTGATTTCCCCATCGGCGCAGCGAAAGATCGCTCGCGCCTTCACGCGCCGCCGCCCGGTCGGGCGACGGCATGCATGGCTCATGGGCCGCTGGCTTGCGGCGCGTGTGGTGCCGGGACGATGGGCTTTCGTGCTGGCAGTGGTACCGACTGCTCGTGCACGTTCCATCCGCGCACTTCCACCCTGGCCGCACCATCCAGCGCGGGCGGGTCATCGCCGGTTATGGTGACCTCACGGGTCTCGCCGGGCGCGAGGTTGAGATAGTTGCCGCTGTAGTAAGCCGGCAGTACGCGCTGGCCGTGCGCATCGACCAGGGTCAACTTGGTGCTGAGCGCCGCATGCGGCGACGGGTTGTGAACCGCCACGCGGATGCCGCCCGCGTCGCGTTGCGTCTGGACGTCCAGATCCACCTCGGGCAGATCACCAAGCTTTTGCAGGTCGGCCGGCTCGTGCGCCACCCAGTAGAAATTGCGCGACACCAGCTTGCCGCCGGCGTCATGCAGTTGCAGTTGCACGAACACCAGGCCGTGCCCGCTCGACAAGCGGCCGATGTCGGCCGTTGCCATCGTCACCGGCGTGACCGCGACGGCCGGGGCATCCAGCGTGACGGTGCCGGTGGCCAGTTCGCGATGGGTGCTGCCATCGGGCGCAAAGACGTGCGCGGAGACGGTCAGGCCATGCAACGGTGCGGCGGTATTGTTGACCACCACGATGCGGTGATCGGGCAAATTCATCTGCACGTGCACCGGTTCGGACGCTTCCTTGACGCCGTAGTAGGACGCCTGGGTGTCGTAGTCGCTGCTGTATATCTGCCAGGTGGTGCTGGGCCACGCCGGATGGCTCATCCACAACAGCCGGCCGCTGTTCTGCGTCCACAGGCCCGCGTTCAGGCCTTCGAAGATCGCGCGATAGCTGACGTAGTTCATCAGCTGCGCCTTGCGCTCGAAGTCCGCCAAACTGGTGGCCTCGCCGAACTCGGTGCGCATGGCGGCCATGAAACTGCCGACGTCGCCGTTACCGGATTGATGCCAGTCGTGGTACGCCCAGCTGTCGCTGATCGGCCACTGGTCGGCCTTGGGCATCATCGATTCGAAGGCTTCCAGCGTGGGGAATGAAGGCGTACCCACCTCGACCGCAAAACCCTTGGCCAGCGTGGTGAAGTAAGCCGCCGGCGGCTGGTAGCTGTACGGGCCGCTGTTCCACAGATTGATGCGGTTTGAGCTGGGCATGTACAGCCGGGTGCCGTCGAGCTCCGCGATCAACTTGTCCAGCCGCTGGTTCAGCAGCGGCTGCGGCACGCCCTCGTTGCGACCAAACCACAGCGCCACGCTGGGGTGGTTGCGGTAGCGCTTGATGGTGTCGGCGGCGTTGCGCAGGAACAGTGCATCGTCCTGCGGCTCCAGGTTGTAATCCTGGGTGGACTGCCAGAAATCGTTGAACACGAGCAGGCCGTATTTGTCGGCCAGCTCGTAGAACACCGGCTCGGTGCTCTGCCCCACCCAGTTGCGCACCACGTTGATGTGGGCGTCGCGTTGCAGCTTGAAATACGGCTCCAGCCGTTCGCGCGAGATGCGCTTGAGGAAATCGTCGGTGCCCCAGCTGCCACCCTTCACGGCGATGCGCACGCCGTTGACGCGCAGGATCAGATAAGGCGCCAGCCGCTTGTCGGTCAGCTCGGTCACCGCCGGCGAGTGTTCCGCCGCCGGCAACAGGGAGTAAGCCCAAGCGTCCGGTGTCTCGCGGATGCCCTTGTGGGTGACGTCGACCAGGCGTTCGCCGGGCGCACTCGTCATGTCCGGCGTGACCAGCACGCGGCGCAAGCTGCCTTGCTGATCGAACAGCGAAAGCTCGTAGCTGATCTGGCGGATGCCGAACTGGAACTGCGATTGGTCGGAGGTCTTTCCGTCCGTGGCAAAACTGACCTTCATGTCGTACAGGTACGGCTCGCCGTAGCCGTTCGGCCACCACAGGTGCGGGTGTTGCACCTGCAATGCAGGGAATCCGGCGGGTCGCAGTTTTACCGTCGTGCCACCAGGCGGCACGGTTACCGTGGTGTCCACGGCGACGTCACCGAAGGCGATGTGCAGCTGGCCCTCGACGGGTGTGGCGCCCGCATTTTCCAGCGGCACGTCGACGTCGATTTCCGCCTGGTGATGATCCGCATCCGGCAGGCGGGTAACGACGTGGGTGTCGCCTATCCGCACCGGACCGGCCGCGCTCAGCACCACCTTCTGCCACAGGCCGGTGTCGCGATCGCGGATGGCGGGTATCCAGTCCCAGCCCTCGTTGGCGATGAAGGTGGGGCCGTCCAGCGCCTCCATGCCACCGTTGGGGCCGGCGCCGGCGCTGATCGACTGCTCGTGCGCCACGCCGGGATTCGGCGGCGGCGACACCCGCACCGCGATCGCGTTGTCCTGACCGGGCTTCAGCAGATCGGTGACATCGAACTGGCCGCGAATGAAGGCGCCCACGACCTGTCCCGCGCGCTGCCCGTTGACCCACACCTCGGCGGCGTAGTTGATGCCGTCGAACGTCAGCCGCAACGGCTGGCCGGCGAGCCCGGCCGGCAAGGCGAATGTGGTGCGATACCACCAGTCGTGCTGATGCAGCGACTCGGGGATCGCCATGTTGTTGAGCCCATACGCGGGGTCGGGATAGACGCCGCGGTCGATCAGGGTGGTCAGCACGGTGCCCGGCACCGTCGCCTTCACCCACGGCTTGCCGGTCGCATAACCCGGCAACGAAATGGCGGCGCCTTTGGCGCCATCGAGTTCCGTGGCGGAAGCGAGCTGCCATCGCCCCAGCTCCCACTGCTGCGCACCGTCAGGCCTCAAGGCCATGCGGTCGCCCAGTGCTTTTTCGGAAGGCGCGGAAAATGGCGCGCGACTCACCGGCAAGGTTGCCGGCGGCTGCGGCTCGACCTGCCCGGCCATCTGCCTGACCTGCACCGGCCAGTGCGGCGAAGCATCGGCATACCGGGTCAGTTGCGGATCGGGCGGCCGCTTCGCCATGGTCGCCAGCTGGCGGCTGTCGAGGGCACCATCCTGCACGGTGAAACCAGCCACCTTGCCGCCGAAATGATCCGCACCGGGCCACGGTGCGACGGGCGCGATGGCCATCTTCGCGGCAACCGCGACCTGCGGAGCCGCCGCGGACGCCACCCGTTTGCCGTCCAGGTACAACGAGAAACCATCGCCATGGGAGACGGCCGCAATGAAATGCCAGTGCCCCGCACTCAAGGTCGCCCGCGACGACACCGTCGACTGGCTCCCCCACCAGAAACCCAGCCGACCCTGATCGATCAGGAAATAGCGCGCGGCGCCAGCAGGGTCACCGAAGCCGGCCAGCAGCTGTTTCGCCGGCGACGCGTGGCCTGGATACACCCAGGCATAAGCGCTCCAATCTGCGCCGGCGCCGAGTACGGAAGCCTGTTTCGGCATGGGCGCGTCCAGCCCGATACCGCCCTGCAGCACTTCGGCATTCCAGGGCCCGTAAGTCGCGGCGGCGAGAGGTAGCGCCGCAAGGCTCAACACGGCCACGATGATGGCGCGAGCCATGCGACGACGCACATTGCCGGACTTTCTGCTCAGCATTCGGATCCTCCCCAGATCTTTCGACTTCTTATGTGCTGCGTGAAGCGGCCACCAGGTGCATTCCCCGCCCGGTCACGCCACGGCAGCGAATGCAACGAAAGAGCTCACGGATTCGAATTGCCGTGCGAGCTTTGGTAACGTTACCCAACCGATTTCTTGAAGTCAACACGACACCACCGGCGTGCGGAGCGCCGGGGTATCAAGTGGCGGCACCGTGGCGCGATCGGGCAGGCCGTGCTCGATCAGCGAGCTGGAACGGCAATGCCGCCGCGGCCCGAATGCTCAGGGCTGTCCATTGGCGCGGATCGTCGCTTCGTTGATCGCGCGCACCCTGCCCTCGTCCACCTTCTCCACCTTGCGGTCGTAGGTAAACAGGCCGTTGTGCTCGCCCTCGACATCGGTGATCTGCGTATAGACGCTGCCCGACAGGCCGATGCCCGGCCCCTTGTCGCGCAACACCGCGGTATTGGCGACGTAGCCGTCGTTCAACGCGGCGCGATCCTTCACCGCGCCGTAGGGATTGATGGCGGTGTTGGGCCACACATGGCCGGGAATGCCCAGCGTCAGGCCGCCGTGTTCGCCATCCATGGAGGCGCGCGTGGCGTCCGGGCGCGGCAGCCCGGGGCCCTGGTAGTCGTGCACGTCGATGACGTCACCGGCATGCGGGTCGCCCTTGGTGTCGCAGCAGTTGGCGCCGCTGCGCGCGTTGACCAGACGCGAGGGATCCAGTTGCTTGATCTGCGTCGCCAGCTCGGCGGCGGCCGGGATGCTCCACTGGCCCCAGCCTTCGTTGAACGCAACCCAGCCGATGATCGAGGTTTCGCCCTTGAGCTGTTCCACGATGGCGGTGACGTCGCGGCGGAAACCGGCCTTGTCGGCATCGCTGAGCTTGTCGTTGCGACCGGTGGGCACCGACGGCATGTCCTGCCACACCATCAGGCCGATGCGGTCGGCCCAGTAGTACCAGCGCGCCGGCTCCACCTTGATGTGCTTGCGGATGGTGTTGAAGCCCAGGTCCTTCGTCTTCTGGATGTCGAACTTCAGTGCCGCGTCGGTGGGCGCGGTATAGATGCCGTCGGGCCAGTAGCCCTGGTCCAGCGTGGCCAGCAGGAAGGTCGGCTTGCCGTTGAGCACGATGCGGTTGAGTCCGCCCACTTTCTCGATACCGATGCTGCGCAGCCCGGCATAGCTGGTGACATCGTCATGCTGATCGCCCTGCACCAGGCTGGCCTTGAAGGTGTAGAGGAAGGGGTCCTGCGGACTCCACAGGTGTGGATGCGCGATGGCCAGATGCAGCGGTTCATCGGCCGGCCCGCTCGCCTCGCCGACCGCCTTGCCGTCCGCGTAGGCGGTGACATGCAAGGTGGCGTTTCCGTCGCTGCCCTGCAGTTTCGGCGTCACCGTGAAGGCGTCGAGGCTGCGTGCCGGGGTGAAGGTCAGTTGCGCCAGACTGGTGGCCGGCACCGGCTCCAGCCATACCGACTGCCAGATGCCCGAGGCCGCGGTGTAGAAGATGCCTTCGGGTTTCAGCCGCTGCTTGCCCACCATCACGTTGGCGCCGTCCACCGGCGCGTGCACGGCGACGATGATTTCCTGCGGACCCTTGGGCCGAAGCGCCGAGGTGATGTCCGCGCCGAAGGACGTATAGCCGTCCAGATGATTCGCCACCTTCCTGCCATTGACATAGATCGTGGCGTCCTGGGCGACCGCGCCGAAGTTCAGCCGCACATGCTGGCCATGTGCGGTGAAGTCCGCGGGTATCTCAACCAGTCGGCGATAGAACATGAAATCCGCATGCTTCTGCACGCCCGAGAGCACCGACTCGACCGGATACGGCACCAACACCTTGTCCTTCAGCGTGCGGCCAAACGGTGGCGCGCCTTGCGTGTCGCTTGCCGCGTACTGCCACAACCCGTTGAGGCTCATCCATCGGGGATGCTCCAGCGACGGCCGCGCCAACTGCGGTCGTGGATAGTCGGGCAAGGCGTTGTGCGGCGACACCTCGGCTGTCCATGGCGTAGCCAGGGGCGCGGGCTTGCCGTTCCAGACGGCGGTTTGTGCCGGCGCGGCCATCGCCATCGGGGCCAGCCCCATCGCTACGGTCATGGCCATTGAAGCGATCGCGCGACGTATGTTCGTGTTGCCTGTCATTCCATCATTCCTCGATTCAAAAAGCATGGGTACCGGCCGCCCTCTGCGCGATTCGTCACCAGCTGAAATCGGCGACCACCGGGAAGTGGTCGGAGGGATAGACCTTGCCCTGGTGCGTGGTGATCGTGCGCACATGGCCGGCGGTCATGCCGCGATAGAGAATCCAGTCGATGCGCTTGGTCGCATTGCCGGTGAAGTCGTGGAAGGTGGCGTCCGGGCCCTCGCGCTGCGGCGCCGATGTGCGTGCATCGCGCAGCTCCCTGGTCAGGGCGGCATGGGTTGCGCTATCGGGCGTGGTGTTGAAATCACCGGTCAGGATGAACGGTGCCGACGCGGGCAAGCGGGCCAGGCGTTGCAGGATCTGCTGTGCGCATCGCTCACGCACCGCCTCGGCCGCTGCGCCGTCCTGGTAGGGAAAGTGGGTGTCGTAGTAATAGAACCGCTTGCCGCTGCGCAGGTCCTGGAATTGCGCCCAGGTCACCATGCGCGGCATCACCTGGCCCGCGCCGATGCTGCCCGGTTTGTCTGGCGTGTCGGACAACCAGAAATTGCCGGACTCGAGCACTTTCAGGCGTGCCTTGTCGTAGAAGACACCCATGTGTTCGTTGTCGTTCTGGTCGATCTCGTTGCCGTTGCGGCCCCTGCCGAACCAGGTGTAACCGGGCAGGTGCTTCTGCAGGTAGTCGGCTTGTGGCAACAGCAGCTCCTGCGTCCCCAGAATGTCGGGGTGCTCCCGGCGGATCACCTGCACCATCAGGTCGCGACGCTTGGGCCACGCGTTGATGCCGTCATCCGCCTCGCTGTAACGCACGTTGAAGGTCATCACGCGAAGGTCGTGCGTGCCGGCGCTGGGCGGCGTGGCGGGGTTGGCGAACGCCGCGACGGAAATCAGCCATCCGGAAATCAGGAAAAGACGTGGCAACAGGCGCATGGGCAACTCGTCGGTAAAGGTCGGGGTGGGATTCGAAACAACCTCCGTCTCCTGCGGGAAACGGAGGCTCCGTTCGGTCGGCTATTCGATGATGTCCGCCCTGACGTGGTACACACGCCCGCCCCAGCCGTCGTCGGGGAACGCGTCGGACACCTTCAGGTAGACCGGCTTCGATCCGTCGCTGCCGGCACCGAGGTACGGCGTCAGGTCGATGGCTTGGTCAGCCTTGTTCGAGCCATCGGTGACCCGCTGGTCTTCCTGCAGCACGGTGGTCCAGTGCTGGCCGTCGGCGCTGGCCTGCACCACGTATTCGGCGTCGATGGTGAGGGTGACCTGCGCCGTGGTGGTGTCCGACGGGAACGGGAAACGGTAGGTGAAGTGGGCGTTGCCATCGGCGAAACGGTTCTGCACGCCGTTGCTCTGCGAGCCATCGGGATCCCACAGCCACGGGTTCTCGTCGGTGGTGCCGGTGTCGAAGTCGATCGCATGCGCCACCAGCACGTCGGCTTCGGCGTTGAAGCGCAAGCCGGCAGCCATGACATCGGCGGTGACCTTGTGGTGACCATCCGTCGCCAGGCTCGGCACGCGGAGTGTCAGCGGCATGCTGCCGTCGACGGGCAGCGCCGTGCCGTGGGGCCGCAGACGCAACTGGGTGGCGCGCGGCGAGACGTCCCAGCCGACGGGCGCATCGATCACGGCGAGCACATGCAGCGGCAGGTACCCGGTGGCCGAGGTTTTCAATGCCATCGGGATGGCCGATGGGCCGGACGCCGCCGGCATGACCACCGGCTGCGCCGGCGACAAGGTCGCGGCCAGCGACTCCTGCGGCATCGGCGTCGGCACGTCGCCGATCAGGGCACTGAGCGCGCTGGCCTGCGTCCGCCAGTCGAAGACATTGGGGTGAGCGTCGCTGGTGGCACCGGCCCAGCGCGTACCCAGGCGGCCGGCCGCATCACGATCCACGTTCCAGATGCTTTCGGCTTGCCGGTCGAGGAAATCGGCGTAGCGGCGATCGTGGGTGGTGTCGGCCAGGTCGGTCCAATAGCGCATGAAAATGCCCTTGAACTGCTTGCCGTTGTCGTCGCAGGTCTGGTCCAGCGCGTCGCAGCGCTCGGTGAGGATGCCGTCCGCGACGAGGCCATCCGCACCGATCGCGGCATCCGCCAGGTGGCGCACGGTCGCGAGAATGGACGGGTCGCGGGTGGCGCGCCACAACTCCAGGCCGGCGCCGATCGCCAGGCCCTGGTTGTAGCTCCACACGGTCTGGCCGTTGTTGGTGCAGGCATCGGTGAGGCCGTCGTTGACCAGGCCCTGCGCGTTGATCATGCCGCTGCTCTGGAACCAGGCCCAGGCCGTGCGGGACCGTTCGAGCCATTCGCGATCGCCCTGGAGGCGGTTGTGCAGTTCGGCCGTGAGCCTGATCCACAAGCCGTTGGTGACGGCGTTCTTGTACGTGCGTTCGGCGTTCCACCACACGCCACCGCCACAGGTGCTGGTATCCCAGTAGCCGTACACGAAGTTGGCGATGGTGACCGCCATGTCCAGGTACTTGCGGTTGCCGGTGAGGTCGTACGCCTGCAGCCAGGTCAGCGCCCACCATTCGGAATCGTCGATGGCGCGGCTGGTGAAGTTGCCAAGCAGGGGGTCACCGGAAAGCACGCCGGGCGGGAACGCGCCCTTGTCCTTCTCGAACGTGTTGTCCAGCTGACCGAGATAACGACGGTCGCCGGTGCGTTGCATGTAGTCGCCAACGGTTTGCAGCGCCACCGCCGAGTTCCACCAGCTGGACGGGAACCAGGCCTTGTCCGGCTCGTATGAACTCATTAGCACGTCCGCCACCACGCGGGCGCGCGCGACGGCAGTCGAGCCGTCGGCGCGCGGGCTCGCCGGGCCCGGCATGGCCCTGGCCGACGATGCCAGCGCGAAGGCCAGCAGCGCGGCGACAGCCAGCCCCGCCAGGAAACCTGCCCGCCCGGCGGCCACGCCGGTGGCGGCTTTCATCGGGACCTTGCGCGACAGGAATGTCAGCGAGGTTTGCGTGTTCGGGTTCATGGTCTGGGCCTTCCTCTCGAGCAGAAGAAACGAAGTCGTTGTCCCGCAAATCAGGGCTTGGGCGCGGACATCGACGGCGGTGCATCGACCGCGTCCGCACCCCATGTCTTGTTCGGCGTCGGTCCCATCGTGAGCACCAGCGTGGCGCCGTTGGCGATGTCCACATGGCTGAACCAGGGCTTGGTCCATGGCTTGCCGTTCAAGCTGGCGGACTGGATGTAGATGTTCCGGTCGGAGTTGTTGCGCGCCACGATCTCGAACAGCTTTCCATTGCCCAGCCGCAGTCGCACGCGGTCGAAGACCGGGCTGCCGATGATGTAATCCGCACTGGCGGGATCGACTGGATAGAAGCCCATCGCGCTGAGCACGTACCAGGACGAGGTGGATCCCTGGTCGTCCATGCCGGGATAGCCGTAGCCGGTGGCGTCGCTGCCGTACAACTCGGCGAGGATGCGGCGGGTCAGCGCCTGCGTCTTCCACGGCTGGCCACTCCATGCGTAGAGATACGCCGCCTGCTGGTCCGGCTGGTTGCCCTGCACGTACTGCCCGATCACGCCCGTGCAATCGCGGCAGATGCCCTTGGGCTGGTACGGCGTGGAGAAGAAGGCATCAAGCTTGGCATTGAACGCATCGCGTCCGCCGAGCACATTCATCAGGCCCTGCACGTCATGCGGCACCAGCCACAGCGTGGACCAGCCGGAGGCCTCCTTCATCATGAAGTTGTAGTACGGCTCGGCCGGATCGAACGGCGAGATCCACTTGCCGTCCGCGGTTTTGCCGCGCATGAAACCAGTGGACGGGTCGAACACGTTGCGCCAGTTCGCGGCACGGCGCAGGAACATCGCCGCGTCGTCCTTCCTGCCGAGCCGTTGGGCGACATCGGCGAGCGCGTGATCGTCCCAGGCATATTCCAGCGTGGTGGCGACGCCGGCCTTGCCGCCCGCATAGGGCGGGCTGGGATTTCCCGGCGGCACGATGTCGGATATCCAGCCGTTCTTCATGTACTCGGCCAGATAGCCACGCGGCCCCTTCGGGTCCATCGCGTTCTTGCGCAGCGCCTCGTAGGCGCTGGCGTAGTCGAACGTGATACCACTCCGCATCGCGCCGTCGTAGAGCAGCACCGCGTGGTCGCCGTGGAACGAGGTGTTCATGTAGCCGCGCTCGTGGGCGCGATCCAGCTCGGAACGCATGATGTCCTGCACCACCGGCGGTTCGAGCAGCATCAGCAAGGCGATCTGGTTGCGCCCCGTATCCCAGAACGGTACCGGCCCGTAGCGGTCGTAGCCGGCGACGTGGACCTGGCCGTTCGCATCGGTGTAACGCTCGCCTTTCCGCGCGATCAGACGCGGGCTGGCAAAGGAGTGGTAGAGCGTGGAGTAGAACAGCATGCGCTGTTTCGGCGTGCCGCCGTCGACGGCCACGCGGTCGAACAGTTGTGCCCACACGGTGCGCGCCTGCGCATGTGCGCGATCGAAATCGCCCTCCGCCGCATGCAGCCGCTGGTCGGCCTCGTCGGCCGTGTGGCCGTGCGCGACGCGTACCAGCACCTGCTCGCCGGCTCGCGTATCGAAGGTGACGTAGGCGCCGGCATAGCTGCCCGATACCGTGCACCGGCCGGCCTGCACGTCTTCCCTGCCCAGGCCTTCGCCCTTGTCGTTGACGGTCGCGTGGAAGGTGCCGAAGCGGGTGAACGGGCGCGAGAACTCGGCGGTGAAGAATCGTCCGTTGCCGTCGTGGTCGCCGCGCGTTGCCGGAGCCACGCCTCGCAGTGTGCGATCGCCGACCACGGTCACCTTACCGCCGGCGCGGCGTAGGTTCACCACCACGTTCGAGCGATGGCTGGCCGGAAAGGTGAAACGCATCAGGCTGGTCCACTGCGTCGCCGTGAGTTCGACGCGGGTGTGGAACGTGGCAAGGTCGACGGCGTAGTAGCCGGGCGAAGCTTTCTCGCTGGCCTTGTCGTAATAGGACGTCGCGTAATCGGGAGGCACCGTCCAGTCGCCCACCACCGGCATGATCATCGGCTCGCCGCGCGCGCCGTAGGTGGAACCGCCGCTGGTGAAGCCGACCATCGCCGGGCGGCCATAGCCGTAGGAAACCGGCACGCCGGTGGCGAAGCTGAGGTCGGCGTTGATGTTGACGGGCGCCGCCTCGGTCGCGCTCAAGGGCAGGCTGGCGCCCGGCGACGTCATGCCCGAATACAGGGGCTCGCCCGGCGGAGGCGCGTTGCCGATCAGGCGCGGTTGATCCAGTGGCGCCGTGCCGACCAGGGGATTGGCTTCGTCGACCGGCGCCACGGCCGCCCGCGTCGTTTCGGCGGCCCACGCGTAGCCGATGTCGACGCCGCCGAACGCGACGATCGTCAATGCCACGGCGAGCACGGCGCGCCGATCGGGGATCGCTGGATTCATCTGCTGCTCCTGCGGGAAACGGAAGTCATCCGGCGGGAGCGGGCGACTGCCCGATCCCGCCCGTCCGTTTCTCAACCACCGTCACCGAACTTGTAGGTGACGCCCAGGTAGTACTGGCGGCCGGCGTACTCCAGGAAATCCAGCCGGGCGCGGGTGTCCGATCCCAGGTAGGAGTGCGGGGTGGACTTGGTGAGGTTGATGATCGACGCGGTCAGCATGAAGTGCTTGTTGAACTCGTAGTCGCCATTCAGATCGATCTGGTGGTACGGCTGCGAATACACCGGAAGGCCCGACGCCAGGCCGCGCATGGTGCGGCCGGTCCAGTTGTCGCTGGCGCGAAGCAACAGGCCATGCTTTTCATAGAACAGCGACACATTGGCCGCGTACTTCGCACTGCCGATCAGCTCCGATTTGCCGACCTGGGTGTCGCCCAGCGAAACCGGGGTTTCGTTGGTCTTGTTGAGCGTGTAGTTGGCGATGTAGCCAAAGCCCATGTCCCAGGTGTGCTGCGCGTAGAACTCGATGCCCTTGGACGTGCCCGAGCGGCCGTTGGCATTGGTGCTGTACTGCAGGAAGTTCTCCTGTGTGCCACCGACATTCACCGTGATGTTGTTGACGGTGACTGGCACCACGAAGTTCTTCACCTTCTTCTTGAACAGGTCGATGCCCACCACCGAGTGCGGGCCGTAGTACCACTCGGCGGCCACGTCGAACTGGGTCGCGGTGAACGGCTTCAGGTCCGCATTGGCGCCGCTGCCGTACCAGCCGGGCAAGGGCGCGCCGAACTGCTTGCGGTCGTCGTAGTACTCTTGGCTGTTGTAGGTCAGGCTGCCCAGTTGCGCCAAGTCGGTGTAGTTGGCACGGGCCATCGCCTGCGAACCGGCGGCGCGCAACACGAAGTCGTCCGTCAGGTTCCACGCCACATTGAAGCTGGGCAGCAGCTTGTTGTAGCGCTTGGCCGTGGTCGCGTTGGAGTACGTCTGGATCACCGCCTCCTCGTTCGGCCGGTACTGGAAATCACCCGGTGCGCAGGCGCCTCCGGCCTGGTTCAGCCCGGACGCCGGGCAGATCAGGATGTTGCCGCCCGCATCGTGGTAGTACACCGCGTTGTTGGTGGTGATCTGGTCGGCAACGGTGAGGTCCTGCTTGGTGCTGACGAAGCGCAGGCCCACGTTGCCGCGCACCGTGCCGGTATCGAAGTTGGCCTGCACATAGGCCGAGGCGATCTTCTCCTGGATGGAGGATTTGTCCTCGGGGTGCGGATAAAGCACGCGGTCGTAGGTCTGGTTGAGGTGGTTGTAATAGGCCGGGAAATTGATCGCCGGGAAGATGCTGTCGTTGTAGACCTCGCTGTTGCCGTCCAGCTCGTTCGGCAGCAGGAAATCGGGGGGCAGCTGGCCGGCGAACGGGTCGCAGGTCTGGAACTTCGACGTGGTGCCCTTGCAGTACCAGCGCACCTCGTTGTTCTGCTGCTGGGCGTGGGCGTCGGTGTATTTCACGCCGAACTGCAGCGATTGCATCCAGGCGGAATCGAAGGCCCAGGTGAAGTCCGCCTGGGCGAAGTTCTGCGAGTTGCTGGTGTTGACCATGTTGGAGCCGGTGGAGCCAAGATCGACCTGCCCCGCGCCGGCAAGCATGTTTTTCAGCACGTCCGGCGCGGCGGTGATGGTCGGCTTGCCGTTGAGCGTCCACGCCGCGCCGTTGCTGCCGTCCACCCACTGGCCGTTGACGAAGTTGCGCGGCTTGGCCGCCATGCCCAGTTCCACCGACGGGCCGCCCGTGGCCCAGGTGCGGCCGACATTGAACGAGCCGCTGAGGTTGCCTCCGGTGTTCCACTCACCCTCGATGTTGACGGTTTGCGAGGTGGCCTTCTCGACGGAATAGTTGCCGTTCAACCACGGGATTTCCGTGGAGCAGACGTCCACCGCCTGGCGCTGGTCGCCGGTACTCGGGTTGGTGGTGGAGTTGCAGCCCACGCCGGCCGCCGGAAGCACGTAGTTCGCCCCGGTGACGACGGTGCCGGACCGGTCGAAGGTCAGGCCGTTCGGTGCCAGCAGCCGCCCCTGCTGGTCGGTGAAGTCGTGGTTGCTGGGCAGGCCCCACTCCGGGATTTCCAGCGTATTGGTGATCTGGTCCTGCTGGCGCTGGAAGCGGAAGTAGTTGCCGGTCAGCAGCAGGCGGTCGCTGGGCTTGAACTCCACCGTCGCCTGCACGCCCTTGGTCTTCAGGTCCAGCTGGTTGCGGCTGGTGGAAAACTGCTGCGGCATCCAGTAGCCGGAGTATTGGTTGCCGGCCTGGTCGACCACGCCGCCGCCGGACCACAGCGCGATATTCGGCGCCACGTCGGCGTCATACGGCTTGCCGTTGACGTCGGTCGCCGGCGAGGTGCAGGTGGCAAGGTCGGTGCAGTCGTCGTCCCACCAGTGCCAGCTGTTGGCATTGGCGGTGTAGTTGATGTCGCGGCGTTTCTGGTACGAACCCGCAATCAGCACGCCAAAGGTCTCGTCCTTGTTCTTCCACGACCACAGCGCCGAGATCTGCGGGGTGATCTTGCTGCTGTTGTCGGAGCCGGCACCGTTGAGGGATATGAAGCCGTCGTTCGCCGCCATCTCCAGCGGGCGACGTGTGCGCAGATCAACATTGCCGCCGATGCCGCCTTCGTCCAGCCGCGCCTCCAAGCTCTTGTAGAGCTTGATCTCGGAGAACATGTTGGCCGGCATCAACGTGTAGTTGAACGAGCGCGTGAGGCTGGCCGAGGTATCGGCCGAGGCCACGTAGTTGCCGTTCAACTGCGTCAGCGTCAACTCCGGCGCAAGACCGCGGATGCTGACCGTCTTGCCTTCGCCCGATTCGCGGCTGATGACCACGCCGGGCACGTGCGCCAGCGCATCGGCGATGTTCTTGGCGGGGAACTGCGCGATGTTCTGCGCGTTGATCACCTCGACGATGGCGTTGGCATCGCGCTTGTCCTGCACGTTCTGGTCGATCGACTGGCGGTAGCTGGTGACCACCACCGTCTGCAGCTGAGTGGCGTTGCGGGCCTTGCGCCGATTGCTGCTGTCGCTGGTTTGCGGCGCGTGCGCCGGCGACGCGGCCGGGGTGTCGGCGGGGGTCGATGCCTGGGCGAAGGCGGCCGCAGGCACGCCCAGGCCACCAAACGACAAGGTCGCCAACGCCAGTGCGGCGTACAAGGGTTTGCGCGTAAACACGTGCGATAGATGGGTCATCTTCTTGTCCCCGTAATTTCTGCATGCGCTTTTGCAAAGCGCGGTGACCCCCTGTTTGGGTCCCACAAAAAAACGGTGCCCGCATCACGATCACGATGTGTCGGTATCGCGTCTCGTGCGTGTCCAGCGGTTGTCGACGATCCCGACGCGCTCCATCGCCGTGCCCCGCCCGCGGGCAATACTCAGGCAGACCATCATCGGCGGAAGAAAGTGGTGGGCCATGGCCATGATCAGACCGCCGCGGCGGCGCCGAACGAGGGCGGCCGGTCTTCGACGGCGTGGCCAAACTGCTTGTTCGGCGTGCGCCCCATGTGGAAGGTCAGCGTGCCGCCCGCGGCCAGCTCGGCATGGCTGATCCAGCTGCGCGTCCACGGCTTGCCGTTCCAGCTGACGGACTGGATGTAAGGCGTGTCCGCGCCGTTGCCGACGGTGGTCACCACCAGCTTGCGTCCGTCGCCCAGCGCCACCTCCGCGCGATTCAGCAGCGGGCTGCCGAACACGTAGGTGGCACCGACCGGATCAACCGCATACAAGCCCAGCGCGCCCATCACGTACCACGCGCTCATCTGCCCGCAATCCTCGTTGCCGGCCAGGCCATCCGGCGCGGCGCGGTACATGGTGTCGAGCAGCGAACGCACGCGCGCCTGGGTCTTGTGGTGCGTGCCGGTGTAGGCATACAGGTAGGCGATGTGATGGCTCGGCTCGTTGCCGTGGGCGTACTGGCCGACCAGGCCGGCGATATCCGGTGGCGCGTTGCCGGGCACGCTGGGCGGGGCGTTGAACAGCCCATCCAGCTTCTTCTCGAACGCCGCCTCGCCGCCAAACAGCTGCATGTAGGCGTAGAGATCATGCTGGTTGAGGAAGGTGGCCTGCCAGGCGTTGGACTCGGTGAAGTCGCGCCACTTGTCGGAGTGGCCGATCGCCACCGGATCGAACGGGTCCTCCAGCCAGCGGCCCTCGCTGTCGCGCGGACGGACGAAACCGACCTGCTTGTCGAATACATGGCGGTAGTTGCGCGAGCGTGCGCGCAAGGCCTTGCCATCGGCCGCGGCACCGGCGGCATCGGCGATGTGCGCCACCGCCCAGTCGTCGTAGCAATACTCCAGCGTCTTGCTGACCGCCTCGCCTTCCTTGTCACTGGGGATGTAGCCCAGCTTGCGGTAGTACGGCAGGCCGCGGTAATCGTCATCCATCGCGCGCTTGCGATACAGCGGCCAGGCTTTTTCGATATCGATGCCCTTGAAACCCTTCGCCTGCGCTTCGGCGATCACCGAGGCGGAGTGGTAGCCGATCATGCAGCCGGTCTCCACGCCTTGCAGCGGCCACACCGTCGGCCCTTCCGGACTCTCGGCGGCCATGCGGATCAGGCCGTTGACCAGATCCGGCACGCGCTCGGGCTGGTAAAGCGTGAACAGCGGATGCAGCGCGCGGTACGTGTCCCACAGCGAATAGGTGCTGTAGTTGTGTGCACCCTGCGGCAACTGATGGATGGCCAGATCCATGCCGCGATAACGGCCATCGACATCGCTGAACAGCGTGGGCGCCAGCATCGTGTGATACAGCGAGGTATAGAAAATGCGCCGCATCTCGTCGCTGGCCGCGTCGATGGCGATGCGGCCCAGCTCCTGTTCCCAGGCAGCGTTGGCGGCCTCGCTGACACGATCGAAATCCCAATCGGGCATTTCCCGGTCGAGGTTGCGCAGCGCACCGTCGATGTCGACGCCGGAGATGCCGACCTTCACCAGCAACGGCGCGCTGGAGGCATCCTTCACGTGCAGCGCGGCCTTGAGATTCGTGCCGCTGGCCTCAAGCGAGCCACCCGGCAACGCCTTGTCGTCGCTGTACAGCACGCCCTTGTCGATCGGCCGCGACAGCTTCATCGCAAAATAGATGTGGCGACCGTTCGCCCACTGGTGCACCCGACGCGAACCGACCAGGGTGTCTTTGCCGACCAGCTTCAAGGTCGCGTCGGAGACGCGGCACGGCTCGGTCGGGGAATCGCTGTAGCCGTGGGCAAGATCGACCAGCAGGTGACCGTCGCCCGACCGGTTGAAGGTATAGCGATGCAGGCCGGTGCGCTCGGTGGCGGTGAGCTCGGCGAGAATGTCGTGGTCTTTCAGGGTGACGCGGTAGTAGCCGGGACGGGCACTCTCGGTGCTGCGGTCGAAGCGCGAGCGGTAACCCGGGCCGGGCGTGACCACCGCATCCACCGGCCATTGCTGCGGGGTTCCCGGCGCCGGCTTCAGGTCGAACTGCGAAACGTAGTTGATGTCGGGCCGCCCGCGCGCACCCGGCTGCAATTGCACCGCGCCTTGCGCCGGCATCACCAGCACGTCGAGCAGATCGGCGGCGCCGGTGCCGCTGAGATGGGTATGCGAGAAGCCCATGATCGAGCCGTCGCCCTCGTGATAACCCGAGCAGGCATCCCAGCCGTTGTCGTTGGTATCCGGGCTGAGCTGCACCATGCCGAATGGCAGCGTGGCGCCCGGATAGGTATGGCCGTGGCCGCCGGTGCCGATGAACGGGTCGACGTAACGCGTGAGCCCGGCAGCATTCGCGCCGGAAGCATCACGACCGGAACCGGCAAGACCGGCGGCGAACGCCGGCGAGGTGGCGAAACGCGTACCCAGCAGCGCCAGCGCGGTGGCGGAACCTTGGAGAAAACGTCGACGGGTAACCATGCAAAGTGCTCCGGTCGCGGAAACGGGTGAAGCCGAGGCGCTCAGGTGCGCAGCAACTCGGGTTGACGATGCGCCAGGTCGACGATCAGTTCGCCGAACAGCGTGTTGGCCCAGGCGAACCACGTGCGGGTGAAATGCGCGGGGTCGTCCTGGTCGAAGGATTCGTGCATGAAACCGGTGCCGGCGTGGGTGGTCTTCAGCCAGTGCAGGCACTGGCGGATCTCGCCGGCATCGCGGGTGGTGAGCGCGCGCATGATCAGCGACATCGGCCAGATCATGCGCAAGCCCTGGTGCGGACCGCCGATGCCCTGCGCCGCGGTGCCGCTGAAGAAGTACGGATTGCGATGACTCCACGCCGCCGCGCGCGTGCGCTGGTACCGCGGGTCGTCCTGCGCAAGCGCGCCGAGGTACGGCAGGCTGGAAAGGCTCGGTGCGTTCGCATCGTCCATGAACAGTTGATTGCCGTAGCCATCCACTTCGTAGGCCCAGACATCCCCGCCCTTTTCGTCGTGGATCACGGCGTACTGCTTCAGCGCCGCATCCACCTCGTCGGCCAGCGCACGGCAATCGCGTGCGAACGCCGCGTCGTGATGGATGGCCACCGACATCTCGGCTAGCTGGCGCAGCGACGTGACCGCGAAGAAATTGGCCGGAACGAACAGCGGATACAGACAGGCGTCATCCGAGGGGCGGAACATCGAGAAGATCAGCCCGACCGGTTTCGCGGGGTTGCCGTAGCCACCCAGGGGCGGATTCTCGGTGGATACCTCGGAGGTGCGCTGGAAATGGTACGGGCCGGGGCCGTCCTTGCGCTGCTGCACGCGAAACGTCTGCAGCACGGTGTGCATCGCCGCCCGCCAGTCCTGGTCGAACGGGGCCACATCACCGGTCGCCTTCCAGTAGCCGTAGGCCAGACGAATCGGGTAGCACAGGGAATCGATCTCCCATTTGCGCTCCGCCACGCCCGGACGCATGTCGGTGTGGTCGTGCTGCGCCCAGTCCAGCGTGCTGCGCTGGGTCGGATCGGGCATGAAGGCGTTGGCGTAGGGGTCGATCGAGATGCACAGGGCCTGGCGCTGGATCAGGCCGTGAAACAACCGGCGCAATCCGCTGTCGCGGGGCGCCAGCGGCAGGTACGGCCAGACCTGCGCCGAGGAGTCGCGCAGCCACATCGCGTCGATGTCGCCGGTGACGATGAACGTGTCCGGCTTGCCACGCAGGGTGCCCAGATGCACCGTCGTATCCAGCGTGTTCGGGTAGCAGTTCTCGAACAGCCAGGCCAACTCGGGATCGCCAATGCCAGCCTTGGTCCGGTCGATCAACTGCTCCACGGCAGGGCTGACAAACCGCCGCTGCGCAGGTGGCGGGCGACGGCTGCGAAACGCCTGATGCTGCGGTTTGGCCATCACTTTGGAGACGCGGCCAACCATCGCGCCGCCCGTGGCCAGCGCCATCATTTTCAGCATGTCGCGGCGGCCGTGGATCATGCGCACTCTGCGCGGCGGGCGCCGCCAGCCAGCGTGGTGACGTTACCACCGCAATGCACGCTTCCGGTCTCTCTGTTCATCATTCGAAGTCCTCCCCGGACGTTTCGAATCTTCAGAGCCAGGCCATGCGGAGAAACCGGAGCTTCCCGTGCACGAAACCTGAGATCGAATGCACATGAATTTCACGTGCAAACAACCCACTCCCGGGTTTCAGGTAACGTTACCCACCCGCCCCGATGAAGTCAACACGACGCATGTGCTGGCCGTCACATGAACGTTCTGTCGTTGGGAGCGCGCTGCTTCACGCAGGTCGCGGCGCCGCACGAGAGGTGCTCACCGCCATCGCGCAGGCCGTTGGATATCCAGAGCACAACGTGGCGTGGAAGGCACCCCCGACAGGTCGCGTCAGCCACTATTCCCATGAACGGCCGCCGGTGGTGATCGGCGCGACAACACGCGCTCGTTCACCAACCATGAGGAAGCGACAAGCCTAGAGCGCGCCCGGCTGCCTGGCGTAGAACTGTTGCAGGAACGCCTGCCGCGCCGCACCGTTGTCCACCACGCTACGCGGGTGCGCGTCGATGGTCTGGCGCAGCAGGCCGCCGGCGGATTCGGTCGTTGCCGGCCACGCCGGCATGCCCTCGCCGTTCGGATTGCCGTGCTTGATGAACTGCGCGAAATAGCCTTGCAGCATGCGCGAAGTCTCGCGGTCATCCGTCGTCCACGCATAGACAGGATTGCCGTCGAGGTTGCCCAGCGCATACTCAATCTCGGCGCTGTGCACGGCGCCGGCATCGGCGGTCTCGCCTGCCGCGGGCTGGCGCTTGGCCGGTCGCGGCTGGTCGTAATAATAGAAATACACCGCGGCGTTGCCGGTGTGGCGATGCATATCCATCCAGCGCCAGGTGCTGTGCGCGATGAACATGTCACCGGCCAGCGCGGTACCCGAGCGCTTCACCGCTTCCTCATCATTGCCCGGATACAGCGCCAGCGCGCGCTGCGCCTGCGCGCCGAACAGGCGATCGAGCGCGGCGCGATAGTTGGCGGGCGTGGGGGCTTTTCCATCGAGCAGGCCGACATGGGAACCTTCCTGTGAATTGCTGCCCAGCAGCAGCGGCACGGCCGCCTGTGCGCCGCGCGCGAAGGTGGCCGCCGGCGGCTCGGTGAGGAAATAGCCGTCTATATCCGGCGCGAACCGTGGCGTGGACTTGTGCGCCGTGGCCTGCAGCAAGGCATCGGCGGACATGGCGCGCAACGCCGCCAGCGAATCGGCGCCGACCTGCGCCATGAACTTCTCGCCGCGCTGTTGCGCCACGGCCAGCGACAGCGGCGCCAGCGGTGCGATCAACGCGCCGCTCTCGCCGATGGCACCGGCGATCACCCTTTTGGACAGGGGCGAGGCCATCAATGCGCTCACCGACATGGAGCCGGCCGACTCGCCGCCGATGGTGATTTTCGCGGGGTCGCCACCGAAGCGGGCGATGTTCTGCTGCACCCAGTGCAGTGCCGCGTTCTGATCCAGCAAGCCGTAGTTTCCCGCCGCGTGCTGCGGTGATTCGGCGGCCAGTGCGGGCAAGGCCAGGAAGCCGAACACGCCCAACCGGTAATTCACCGTCACCGTGACGATGCCCTGCGCGGCCATGCTGGCACCGTCGTAGCGCGGCTCCGACGCATCGCCCGCCACGTAGCCGCCGCCGTAGAAATACACCAGCACCGGCAGCTTTTTCCCGTTCGCTTGCGCCGGCGTCCACACGTTGAGGTAGAGACAATCCTCGCTGACGCCGTCGCTGCGAAACACCATGTCGCTGAAGATGGGACGCTGCATGCAGCGCGGCCCGAAGCGCTGCGCCTTGCGCACGCCCGACCACGACGCAACCGGTTGCGGCGGCTTCCAGCGCAACGCGCCCACCGGCGGCGCGGCGTAGGGAATGCCGTGAAACTCGTGCAACGCCACGCCATCCACAGTGGCGCTGTTGCCCGTTATCGCGCCCGCCGCCACCGACACGGTTGGTGCTGCGGCGTTGGCTGGCAGCGCTGTGCAGGCCAGCAACATCGTCGCCGCGACCGCCGCACCGCGATGCAGGGGATGGCGCAATACGAGGGGGAGTTTCATCGGATGGCGTCCTGGAGAGAGTCCGGGCAGCGTAAAACATTCCGGCGTGGACGGCAGCACGTTCCGCAACGATTCCGTTCGAAGGACGATGCGGGAGGATCGTTGGCAACGATGTTTCCGATCCATGTCGCAACTTGAAAAGCATCGCGACTGAAGTCGCTCCTACACAGGGCTATAACTGTTCGGCGGCTTGCGACGACAGCCAGTCGAACACGCGCTGGCGCCAGGGCCGTTCGCGCCATTGCGCCAGCGTCAGCTCGTGCGAGCGCGCGATGTCCTGGTCGATCACCTCGGTCATGTGCGCGGCGAAGGCGCGGTCGTAGATGTTGATGTTGGATTCGTCGTTGAGCTGGAACGAGCGGTTGTCGAAATTGGCCGAGCCGCCGATGGTCAGATAGCCGTCCACGATCATCAGCTTGTTGTGGAACAAGGCGGGCTGGTAGCGGTACATGCGTGCGCCGGCTTGCAGCATCGCGCCCCATTGCGCCTGCGAGGCGTTGCGCACGACCTTGCTGTCCACGTGCGGGCCGGGCACCACCAGCCGCACGCGTACGCCGCGCTTCATCGCATCGCGCAGCGCGGTGAGGGTGAGTTCGTCGGGCACGAAATAGGCCGCTTCCAGGTCGATGCGGCGGCGGGCGCCATTGATCGCCATCAGGTACATCAGCTGCATGTTCTCGCTGCCGCCGTCGGGCGAACTGGCGAATGCCTGCACCGCCAGGTCGCCCCGTGCCGGTGTTTCGGGGTAATAGTCCGGGCCCAGCAACGCTTCACCGGTGGTGGCCAGCCAGTTGTCCCCGAAGATGGCCTGCATCTGCGCCGCGGCCGGCCCCTCCACCCGGAACTGCATGTCGCGCCACCGATCCGGTTGCATGCCGTTGCCCTCCCACGCGTCGGCGATGCCCACGCCGCCGTTGAACGCGACCTCGCCATCCACGATCAGCAGCTTGCGGTGGGTGCGGTTGTTGATGCGGTCGAGCGAGTACCAGTGCAGCGGATGGAAATATTCGAAGCGCACGCCGCCATCGCGCAATGCATCGATGGCGTCCTGCTTCATGCGGGTGGAGCCCAGCCAGTCGGCCAGCACATGCACCTTCACGCCGGCCCGCGCGCGTTCGGTCAAGGCCGCGATGAACTGCTTCGAGACCTCGCCCGACCAGTAGATGTAGGTTTCCATGTTGATGCTGTGGCGGGCACCGCGGATCGCCGCCAGCATCGCGGGAAAGATTTCCTCGCCATTCTGGAAATCCGCCACCGCGTTGCCCACGCTGACGCTTGGCCCCAGCAGCGTGCCGATCTCACGCCGGAACTGCGCGCTTTCCACCGCACTCACATGGCCAAGCCGCTGCTCCAGCTGGTTTTCCTGCGGCCAGACGTTGAGCAGGATGATGCCGATCAGCGCCGCCCCCAGCGCGCCGATCAGCAGCCAGAGAAGGTGTCGTCGCCACCGTGCCACCATTGCCATCGCGCCATCCTCGGTGTCTTCATCGCCATGAAAGGCGCGCCATCTCCTCTCGCCCGCGACGACTGCCGCCCAAACGTGTGGATCTAGCAGGAACCAACCAGCTCGTGCGCAAAGGATTGCGCCGCCTCCATGGCTTCATCCTCGCTTGCGAAGTGCTCCGCGGGTACCGTACGCAGCGACCCATCGGGGAGCCTCACGGTGGCGCTGAACAACCCGTCATCCTGCCTGTTCAAAATCGCCGCGAAGGATTTGCCGCTGTCCTCGAAGGTGCGTTCCTGATGGGCCTGGCTCATGGGGTGACCTCGCAGCTCGATGGTGGAGCCACATCAATGCCACAGCCCCGTGGCAGGCAACGTGAAGACGAGGCCTGCAAGTACGGCGGTTTTTGTTCACGTCGTCGCAGCCGATCCACGACTGCCGGTTAACCCTGCCCTCGATACGGTGAGCGCCCATCCCCCAACGGAGCGTGTCATGTCGAAAGGCGACAAATCCTCCTACACCGACAAGCAGAAGCGCCAGGCGGCGCACATCGAGAAGAGCGAGAAGAAGGAAGGCAAGTCGGAGAAGACCGCCGAGCGGATCGCCTGGGCAACAGTGAACAAGCAGGACGGCGGCGGCAAGAAATCCTGACCCGCCGCGCCGCCCTCGCCCCACTGGACCGGCGCCTCAGCGTGCTTGCTGCAACGCGTAGTCGATCGCCGCGCATACCGCCGCCACCTGCGCGGCGTTGCATTGTTCGGGCGTCGCGCGCGGGCTGTCGGGGTAGACCTCGGTGGTGGTCTTGTACGGCGCATCGGTGATGCCGGCACACAGCCCCAGCGCCTTCAGCGCATAGGCGATCACGCCCGGCCCCACCACGGGTGAGCCGATGATTTCGCCGCGGGCATCGGCCGGTGCGATGTGGGTCACCTTGGCCACGGCGTCGATGATGGCCTGCTGGAACGCCGGTTGCGGATGCTCGCTGTCGTCCACCAGATAGAAACCATCGGGGATTTCGCCCGGTACGTACGCCACGCCATCGCGGGCGGCCAGCGCGGGGCGGAATTCCGACTCGTCCGTGTCCGTGGTTTCGTGCAGGTCGATGTGCACCAGCACGCGATCGCGGAACGGCGCCACCAGGCGCATCAGCGCCGCCGATTCCTGCGCCGGGCTGTTGTCGCGAAACGAACGGTTGGGATCGAGCGCCAGCATGTTCCATCGATGGATCCGCTCGTAGCCCCAGGGGCTGACGCACGGCACCACCATCAGGTTGGCCCTGCCCGCGTAATCGGCCGCATGCCGGTCGACAAACTGCAGCGCGCCATGCACGCCACTGGTTTCGTAACCGTGCACACCGCCCGTCACCAGCACGCAGGGCAAGGCATCACGCCAGTCGCGGCTGCGGATGGCCAGCAGCGGGTAGCTGTCCGGCGGGTAATCGAGCTGGCCATAGGGGATCACGTCGAAGCGCGAACGCAGGGCGTCGACGGCATTGAGCACATCGGCCGGGTAGCTGCGCTGCACGCGCTGGCGCGACTGCCAGGCCGCCACTTCCGCCTCGCCCCACGGACGGCCTGGCGTGCCGATGGGATAGGTTGACTGGCTTGTCGTCATGCGCGTGCTCCCGCCGTGGAAAGCCACGCACTGTAGCACCGGGTGCGGAACCGCCGGGTCAACGCGGCGGTGCGGCACCATGCTCTTCGCACCGCCGGATCGGCTAGATTGTTCGACAGGAATCGCCGCGCGGCGCGGGTGATGGAACCGGCATGAACGAACAACTGCTTTTCAACGTGGTGGATCTGGCCGGCACGTTCGCCTTCGCGATCAGCGGCGCCACCGCGGCGCGGCGCTGCCAGCTCGACCTGTTCGGCATCCTCGCCATCGCCTACATCACGGCCTGCGGCGGCGGCATTGCGCGCGACGTGATGATCGGCGCGATCCCGCCGGCGGGCCTGTCCGACTGGCGCTACCTGCTCACCGCGGTGATCGCCGCGCTGTTCACCATCGCCGCGTACCCGTGGGTGGAACGGCTGACCTACCCCGTGCGCCTGTTCGACGCGATGGGCCTGGGCCTGTTTGCGGTGTACGGCGCGCACAAGGCGCTGCTGTTCGGCCACAACGCGGAGGTGGCGGTGTTGCTGGGCATGGTTACCGCGATCGGCGGAGGCATGGCGCGCGATGTGCTGCTGACCCGCGTGTCGATCGTGTTGCAGAAGGAAATCTACGCACTGGCGGCGCTGGCCGGCGCCGCCATGACGGTGATCGGCGAGCGCCTGGGTTGGCCGCCGGTGTGGGCGACGTGGTTGCCCATCCTGTTCTGTTTTTCGCTGCGCTTCCTGTCCCTGCACCGCCACTGGAACCTGCCGCGGTTCGGCCGCGACCCGGACGCCTGACGACGCCTCAGAGTTTGTCCGGGCCCTGGCGCAGCCAGCGGTCGATCATCGGCTTTTCGTAACGCAGCAAATCGTTGTCGCTGATGCCCGCACGATCCATGAAGGACATGTCGCGCAAGGTGCGGCTGCCCTGGCGCAGGACCTTGCCGTCGGCACCATACAGCGTGAAATCCAGATCGATCCGCGGCGGATAGCGGTTCTTGATGATGCGGACGCTGCTCAATTTCGGTCCGTGCCACGCCTCGTATTCGCCGGCCAGGTCCACGTCCGTCACCGTGATGTCCAGCCGTTGCCCCGGCGCCAGGATGCGCGACGCACGCTGGGCGATGTAATCCTTGAGCGGGTTCAGATAACCATTGGCATCGATCGGATGCGCGAACGCGCTGCGCTTCGTCTCGGTGAACAGCTTCGGGTCGGTGTAGTGGACGGTGACGTTGGTCGGTGGCGGCGGTGGCGGCGCCGCATGCACGCTGGCGCAGGCAAGCGCCAGCACGGCCAGGCAACCGAGCAGTGGCGTGGAGGAAAGTTTCATCGCAAGTCTCCCGAAGCGGGTCAGGGCAGCGTCAGCGCCTGGCGGGGGAAAGCCCTGCTGGGCAGCCGGTTCCGGCCCAGTATACGTCCGCGATTCCACGCGTTCGGTGAACCGCAGCCATCGCCGGATCGGCCCCGCCGCAGGTTTGCGGAAACCTTGCCGCTGCTTGCACGCACGGGGGTCCACACTCGCCCCCCGATCCGGTTGCCGGCCCACGCGTCGACCTCATCGGACCACCCCGCCGGGCGCACCGGCATTCCGACCGAGAGGATTCCACCATGCAGAAGTCGCCATGCACATTGCTGCCACTTGCCGTGGCCGCCATGCTCGCTTTCTCCACCGCCGCCATCGCCAAGGACGTTTCCCTCAGTGGCGATTTCGCCGGTGAGCACGGCGCCGCCAACCAGCCCTCGGGGCATGTGGCGGCCACCCTCGACACCACCACGCATCAGCTCAAATACACCATCGATTACGAGGGTCTCAGCGGCCCGGTCACCATCGCGCACTTCCATGGGCCGGCCAAACCGGGCGTGGAAGCCGGCGTGATGAAACTCATCCCCGGCCCGTACAAGACCGGCATGAGCCATACGGTGACCATCGACGCCGAAACCCAGTCGGCCATGCTCGACGGCGCGACCTATGTGAACCTGCACACCAAGGCGCACCCGAAGGGCGAGGCACGCGCGCAGATGAAGGTCGACGAATCAGCGGGGATGTAACGCCAGCCCACGCACTACGGCAGATTGAGAGGCCGGAAGAATCCAGTGCGTTGCCTCAGGGAAACTCTGATTTTGCCCATCATCCCAGCGAGGCGCTTTTCAACGGCCGAACGGCCGGTCAAGCGGGGATCCAGCGCCTCCAGGCCATGCAAAGAAAAGACGCTGGATTCCTGCTCCCGCGGAATGACGAGGAAAAGCCGATTGATCAGACCTTTCCCCAGGACGCGAGTCGCTTGCCGACTCGCCTCGATTCACCGACCGCCCCGCGACTGATGGACCAGGAAGCTGAAATAAATCAGGTAGAGGGCCGTCGCGCCCAGCGGCAGCGCATACCACGCGTACGACTGCGCGCCAGCGCCTTGCCAGTGCCGAACCAGCACGATTGCCGCGCTCCACAAACACGTGCCGGGCAGCACCAGCGCCGACAGATCCAGCACCCCTCACCTGAGCCGGCCGAAAATCGCCGCCGTTGACCAGGCCTCCCGCTGAGAAGGCGACCAGCATGAACAGGCAAACGGCCAGCATCAGCTGCCCGAACGTACCCAGCAAAGTCCAGACGATCGACATCCCATTCCCCTTTGGTTCGATACCGGCCTCCGACGAGCCGGACGGCTTTTCATATCCTGTTGCGTCGCCCGCCGCGCGCTCGCCCGATCAAGCCGGCGCCGCACTCTCCGCCCGATTTCGCCCTTGTTGCTTGGCGGCGTACAGCGCGGCGTCGGCGCGATGGAACAGGCTTTCGGCCGTATCGGCCGGTGTGACGCTGGCCACGCCGCAACTGATGGTGATGGACAGGTCGTCGATCAGCGGCGCGCGTGCCACGTGCGCGCACAGCGCGTGGGCCTTGCGCAGCGCGTCGTCGAGCCCCGCCTCGGGCAGCACGATCACGAACTCCTCGCCACCCCAACGGCCCAGCGTGTCGCCATCGCGCAAGGCCTGCCGCGCGCGCAGCGCCAGCGCCTTCAGTGCCCGATCGCCCACCGGATGGCCGAAGCGGTCATTCACGTCCTTGAAGTGGTCGATGTCGAGCATGATCAGCGCGAAGCCGCGACCATAGCGCTCGAAGCGGGTGAGTTCGTAGCCGACCACCTGCGAGATCCGGCGCCGGTTGGGCAACCGGGTCAGCTCGTCGGTATGCGACAGCGTGGCCAGCTCGTCCATCGTCAGCTGCGCCGCCTGCAGGCGCTGTTGGTAGCTGGAGAAGAAATACAGCGCCGCCACCAGCACCGCCGAAACCATGTGCAGCTGGACGGTGAAGTTGGCGAACCGCGACGAGGGTGACTGCAGCAGGTAAGGCAGGCTGATCACCAGGAACAGCGCCATGATCCCCAGCGAGATGCGCAGGCTGGATTTGTGCCCGGCCACGATGAAGGCGAACACATAAATCACCGGAATCCACAGATACAACGGCTCCAGGTCGATGCGCCCACCGTAGGAGGGGAAATACAGCCGCAGCACCATGCAGGCCGCGCAGACGCCGGTGGCAAACAGCAGGCAGCTCAGGTCGACCACCGGTTCGGGCAGCAGGCGCCAGTAGACCATCGCAAACATCAGCGGATGGAACACGATGTTTGCCGCAAACACCGCACGCAAGGTCGGCGAGGAGACGCCGCGCGATTCCATCAACGCCCAGGCCAGCGTGGTGCCGACCCAACTCAGCACAAAAATCGCCAGCAGCGCCGCGCGCTTGCGCTCCCGGCCGGCGTAAGGCTCCGGCCGGTGCTCGCCGTTCGGGGGCGGTGTGGCAGCGCCGATATTCAGTGGCATCGGAATACGTTCGAACGGCACGCGGAGGGGCCAAACATCGTCGATCGCCGACAGTCGCAGGGGGCTGACAAGTGCGGCCCGACTCCGGTCATCCTGATGCCCCCTGTTGCCAAGTCGATGGCGACGCCGCCCGATGGCGACGACGGCCACGGGCGAAGCATGCCTTCCGGCCACGAAAAAAAACAGCTTGCGCGCCGCGCCTCCATGCCGGGCGCGCGGTGGAACGGTGCAGCGTGGGCCTTCGCCGCATCGACCGCGCAGGGCAGAAAGTCAGGGCGCGCGCGGGCCCAGCGCGGTCGGTGTGGTGTTCACCAGCGGCACGAAGTTGTCGTCCGCCGTCACCTCGCGCTTGCGGCGGGTGAAGCGGTACAGCGCGTAGGCGGCCAACGCGCCGTCGAGTACCGCGAACCACACGAACAGCAGTTCCGGCCGCAGCAAATACATCAGTGCGCCGGCCAAGAGCGGCCCTACCGCCGAGCCGACGCCGTTGACCAGCAGCACGGTGCTGGAGGCCGACAGCAATTCATCGCGATGCAGGTAATCGACCAGGTGCGCCACGGCAATCGGATACAGGGTGAAGCTCATGCCGCCGAAGACAAAGATCACCATCATCGCCACCACTCCACCGGCTGTCGGCAGCAACAGGTTGACCACCGCCGCCAGCGCCGCGACGACGCTGATCAGGGACAGCGCGAGGCGGCGGTCGATGCGGTCGGAAAAACGCCCAAGCGGCCATTGCAGCACCACGCCGCCGGCAATCGCCGCGCTCATGTAGGTGCCGATGTCACCCGCACCCAGCCCACGCGCAGCGGCATACAAGGGCAGCAAGCCCCAGAACGCGCCAAGCACCAGTCCGGAAATGAATGCGCTGACCAGCGCTGTGGGCGCGAGCCGGAACAGGCGCCTGACCTGCACCTTGGGCATCGAACGCAGCTGGGGTTGCGGCTGGGTGGTCAGCACCACCGGCAGGCTGGCGGCGCAGAACAGGATGGCCACGACGCAGAACAGCACGAAGCCCTCGCCCGGGATGCGCAAAAGCTGCTGCGCCGTGGCGCTGGCCGCCAGGTTCACCATCATGTAGACCGCAAACACCGAACCGCGATGTGCCGGCTCGGCCACCGCGTTGAGCCAGCTTTCGATGATTGCGTACAAGCCGACCAGCAGCAGGCCCTGCAACACGCGCAGCACCAGCCACACGCCGTAGACCGGATCGAGCGCCTGCACCAGCACCACCACCGCCACCAGCGATGTGCAGAACGCAAACGTGCGGATGTGGCCAATGCGATGCGTCAGCCGCGGGATGGTATAGGTGCCGAGCAGGAACCCGGCGTAGTAGGCCGACGTCAGCACGCCGATCATGGCCACGGAAAACCCCAGCGCACGCCCCTCCAGCGCAATATGCGTGTGCAGCAGGCCGACTCCCATCAGCAGGAAGACGGTACTCAGCAGCAGCGGTGTCGCGGTGCGGATGGTGGACAGCATGAGGTAGGCAGGCGATGGGCAGTGCGCGCTGTACCGCCCATGGCAGGCTTTCGACGGCGACGCGAAGAAGGGAGCAGAGGCAGCCGGATGATCCGGCCCGCCCCTACCTTACAGGACAGGCCGCAACGGCCTGGGCGGCGTCGGCATAGGGGTTTCGCAGTGCACAGCTTAGGCCGCCGCGCGGCAACCGGGACTGAACTTTTGGCAGGCGTCCCGGGCGCCGCCGGAAGCTAGTTCCCCGCCGTGCTGCGGCCGAGCGTGGCGGCGCGATTCAAGGCCGATTCGGCCGCGCGCTCCTTGCCCAGCTGCTGATAGGCGTGGGCCAGCCCGGTGAAGAAGCGGGACTCCTTGTCGTACAGGCGGATGGCCTGGCGATAGTGCCGCGCGGCCGCCTCGTAGTCCCCTTTCTTTGCCTCGCCCTCGGCCTGCACGAACTCGAAGTAGGGGTCCTTCGCCTGGATCTTCTCCAGCCGCCGTGCGTAGGCGGCGCGTTTCGCCTCCTCGCCTCCGTCCCGGTAGAGCGTCACCAGGTTGACCAGTGCGCTGGAGTTTTCCGGATCCAGTTCCAGCGCCTTCAGGTAGTCGCGTTCGGCGGTTGCCCGGTCGCCCTTGCGCAGGCTCAACACGCCCGCGTTGGCCCAGGCGCTGGGATAGTCCGGCGCCAGTTTCAATGCCATCGCCATGTACGGATCGGCTACCGAGGGCATGACGCCAACCAGCAGTTCGGCGGCACGGTTGTTGTAGTACAGCGCCAGCAGGCGCTTGTCGGTAATCCGCTGGGGCGGGCTGCGCGCCGTCAGCAGGTCCCGCGCCACATCGATCGTGTAGTGCGACTGACCGATCAGGATTCCCGCGTTCACGTGGTTGAAGCCGTAGACAACATCCTGCTCCGCGCGCCACGACACGACGTCGAGCAGCTCCTGCCCATAGGCATCGAGGCCCGCTTCGCGCGCCAGCGCCACGGTCAGCAGGGTGAAGGTGAGGCAGTTGGCCTTGCGCGTGCGATACGCCTGTTCGACGGTATACGTGGCGTCGACCGCGTACTCCATGCCCAGGCCGGTCTTCTTGAACAGGAAACCTGCCAACCGCTCGAGTCGTGACCGCCGCGAGCCACCCCCGTCAATCACCTGCGCCTGCAACTGTGTGCGCAGCTCGGGCGGCAATGCCATGACCTGTTCCGGGCGCGGCATGGCGGGCAACACCGGCGTCACCGGTGCAGACGGGGCAACAGTCGAGGCAACAGCAAGCAACGCTGCGTACGCCAGAATGACCATGTCGAAACCTCCACGCCTGGGGAGGGGCGGGAATGGTTACTGGGGCCAGTCTAACCTTTTCGGGCGCGTTGACCAGTGCTGCCACAAACGGGCCGGCAGCCGCGGAAAACCGGGGCATCCAGCGCGTCAAATCAACGCAACGTCACCTCGCGGCGGCAAAAAACAGGGGCGGCGCGCGACTTTCGGAAAAGCGCGCCCCGCCCCTGTCGGGATGTCACATGTGATCTGCCGGCAATCAGCCGGCGCTGGCCTGCGTGTTGCTGGCGCTGCCGGCAAAATCCACCACCAGGGTCACACGGCGGTTGGATGCGCCCGCATCGCGCGACTGGCCACGATCCACCTGGCGGTTGCTGTCCTCGCCATAGCTCACGGCGCGCAGCTGGTCGGCCGACAGGCCCGTGCCTACCAGATAATCACGCACCGCCTTTGCACGTTGCTTGCCCAGGCGATGGTTGTAGCTCCTGGAGCCGGCGGGGTCGGCAAAGCCTTCGACGGTGACGGTCGCGCCGGGATAGTGGCTGCTGATGACCTTGGCGAAATCATCCAGCAAGGGCTTGTCCTGATCGCGCACGGTGGCGTCGTTGAACGCAAAGTGCGCCGCGGTATCAACGCGTACCCGGCCGCCCATCTGGGCGATCTGGGCATCGTATTTGGCGAATCGCTGCTGCATTTCCTGGGTCAGCGAATCCAGCTGTTGCTGCTGCTTCTGGTCGTTGGCACGCAACTCGGCGATTGCCGAATCGAAGTCCGCCTGTTTCACGTAGTGGGTGCAACCACCCAGCGCCACGGCCGCAATAAACAGCGGAACGGACACCTTTCGCATCGTCGAGTTGATCATGGCTTCTCCTCGGGTAAGGAGCCGGCGACCTCAGGCACAGACGCAGTCACCGGCTCGGGCGTCGTCCAACCTAGCATCGCCACGCCGCGGAAATATTTACATGGCCTGACTCGGCGACCGCGCACGGCAAGCCTGAAACGGGCCAGGAAAGCGCATCGACCGTGCCGGGCCGGCAAAAAAACCGCTCCACCCCGATCAATCCGGGGCGCACTCCAGGCTGATGGCCCATCCAGCGCGGCTGCTGGAGACGTCTAGGCGGCCGGAGGAAGAAGCTCCGGCGCGGCCACCTCGGCGGCCGTTGCGTACTTGATCACCATGAAGATCATCAACAGCATCGCCAACAGAACGCCGATGGCACCGATACCGAGAAACGGTTCGAGCGCCGCCTCGGATGCCGCGTTGCCATAGAGCAGCAGCAATCCGGCAAGCAGGACCACCGTGGCGGCCTGGTGCAGCACGAACTGCGTCCGGGCAATGGCCTTGCGCGGCTGGTGCAGCCAGAGCCGGTGGATCAGCCCGTACACCAACGACACCACGAAACCCACCAGCAGGATGTGCGCGTGCGCCACGTACTCCGCGTGATTCTTCGACGCGGCCATGTAGATGCCCACGCCCATGCCGACCACGGCATAACCCAGTGCCCACACCAGATACTTTCTGTCCAAACCCATGACGCCCCCCAACCCGGATGCACGCCGGCCAACACGGGCCGGCCGCGGTCGTCCATCAGACTCGTCGCTTGCAAACGGCAGCGGGCAGGACGCCCGGCAAGTGTACGCACTTCAAAACGCGGCCGCGCTCATGGTGTTGGCGGCCTTCCACCGTCACGCCGGCACGAAGCTGGCGTTCCCGGCGTGCATCTCGATGCGGTTTCGGCCGCGGTGCTTGGCCTGGTACAGGGCCGCATCGGCCTTGGCCATCAGGGCCGGCAACACGTAGCCATTGCCGTCGGTGGAGGCCAGCCCGAAACTGGCCGATATCGCGCCTTCGACGATCTGTTCGTCGAACAGGGTGGTGGCGATGGCTGCACGCATCCGCTCGACGATCTCCATCGCATCATCCAGTGAGCATTCCGGCAGCACCAGGCCAAACTCCTCGCCGCCCAGCCGTCCAAACACGTCGATGGAGCGCAGATGGGCGCGGCACAGCGCGGTGATGCGGATCAGCACGGCGTCACCCACCGCATGCCCGTAGGTGTCGTTGATACGCTTGAAGTGGTCCAGGTCGATGACCACCACGCAGACAGGGCGCGAGGATTTTTCCGCGTAGCGCAGTGCCTGCTCGGCCTCCCACACAAAATGCTGGTGGTTGAGGATGCCGGTGAGGCTGTCGCGGCGCGCCAGCCTCTTGAAGCGCAGCTGCGAGCGCTTGAGCCGAATCAGCCAGAAGCCGATCGAGGCGAGCACGACCAGCAGCAGGGCAACGTAAAGCCGACTGGCTTCCATCGCCTTGCGGTCCAGCGCCTGCTGCAGTTCCAGCAGGCTGTTCTGCCTGCCCAGCTCGGCTACCTGCAGCTTGTGGATGGCCAGTTGCTGGTGGACGGCGTGGTAGGCCAGCGCGATGGCCTGGGTGTTGTTGACCGAACGGAATTCCACATCCTTGTAGTGTCGGTAATAGTCCAGTGCGGCGCGGTAATCGCCGGCCTTGTTCTCCACTTCGTAAAGCACGCGATAGACGTTTTCCGACAGCCCTTCGAAATCGCCCTTCGCATCCGTCGCCAACGCTGCCAGCGCCCACCGCTTGGCCAACGCCGCGTCGCCGCTGACCCAGTACGCATAACCCAACGTGCTCTGAAGCACGTAGACATGGGCGCGATAGTTCTGCGCCATGACGCCCGGCGCGATGCGCTTGAGCAAGGCCAGCGCCGCGGCGGCATCGCCCACGTCCGCCTGCCGCCGGGCAAGGTCCAGCTGCACCGTATTGGTGTAAATCGGTTCGCCGGCCGCGACACAGGTGTCGATCGCCTTGCGATAGGCCGGGTCGGTGGGCGGCAGGTCGCCCTTGGCGTTCAAGGCACCGAACAGGTAGACGTAGGGTCGGCAGAGCGACTCGCCGGGCGGGGTGAGCCGCTCCATCTGCCGGGCATAGTCGACCGCCGGCTGCACCTGCTCGGCCGACGCCATCAGCTGGGAAAGTTGCGACAACACCACGTAAGCAGCGTGGCGGTCGCGCAATCGCGGCAGCACGGCCGACAGCTGCTCGGCCAGCGCAAAAGCCTCGTCATAGCGGTGCTTGATGGCCAGCATGTTGAGCAACATGCCGTTCGCCAGGCTCTGCTGATCCAGGTCGCCGTGGGCAACGACATCGCGAAGCAGCGGCTCGGCCTTCGCATACTGCCCCTCGAACAACGCCTCCCATCCATCCAGCAGACGCAGCTGCCATTGCTGGTTGGACGACAGCGTCGGCTGGCGGCGGTGAAGCTGGTCCAGCATCTGCAGAAAGCGCGGATGATCCTTCGCGCGGATCGCCGTCGCCTGCGCCAGCAAGGTTGCCGAATCCGTCGCCGGCGCATCGGCCAGGGCCGCGGTGCCGCAGAGAAGCAGGGCAACAGCCAGGCCAAACGCGCCCAGGCGCCGCCGCCACGCAATGGCTGGCGGATTACGCGCCATGGGACATCTGGTGCATGGCGGAATCCCCGCGCCCTGCCCGCGAACCGCCCACCGGAAACGTCGTACCGGCCACGACCACCCGAAGTCTCCCTGCGCTGGTCCGATTCGATGACCTCATGCGGCCCCCCTGCCCCGATGCACCCCACCAGGGTTGTGCCGCCCATCTTACCCAGCCGCCACCCTAAAGCGCAGCGCGCCGCGCCGCCGCACGGCCGGCGGCGGCGGGAACTGGCCCTGACACCGTGTTTTGTTTCATGCTCAGCCGTTCGGACGGCCGCCGGTGCGGATCAGGGAATCGTCGCTACACCCCCAACCCGCCATCGTGCCCCCGTCCTTGCTCACCCGACCATCCACCGACCATCCAAGGGGACATCCCATGCGTCATCTCATGACCGTCGGCCTGTGCGCGCTGGCCACCGCCTTCGCCGCCACGGCGCCAGCGAACGCCGCCGACCGGGCGATCCGGCTCACCGTCGATGCCGGCAAGCCCGGCGCCACCATCGATCGCCACCTTTTCGGCCAGTTCGCCGAACAGCTCGGCCATGGCATCTACGGCGGCATCTGGGTGGGCAAGGATTCCTCCATCCCCAACACGCGCGGCATCCGCAACGACGTCGTGGCCGCGCTGAAGGCGATCAAGGTGCCCAACGTGCGCTGGCCCGGCGGCTGCTATGCCGACAGCTACCACTGGCGTGACGGCATCGGCCCCAACCGCACCACGCGCGTCAATACGGCCTGGGGCAACGTGGTCGACTCCAATGCCTTCGGCACCGACGAGTTCATGGACTTCGCCAAGCAGGTCGGCGCCGAGGCCTATATCTCGCTCAACGTCGGCTCCGGCACCGTGGCCGAGGCGCAGGACTGGATGGAGTACATGACCGCCGACCAGCCCACCACGCTGGCCAAGCTGCGCGCCGCCAACGGCCACCCCGCGCCCTACCGCGTCGCCATGATGGGCATCGGCAACGAGAGCTGGGATTGCGGCGGCCTGATGACGCCGGACGAATACACCGCCGAGCTGCGCCGCTACGCCCGCTTCGTGGGCAGCTACAACGCGAAGGAGCCGTCGATGAAGATTGCCGTCGGCCCCGGCACCGACGACACCGCCTGGACCGAGGCGGTGATGAAGACATGGAAGGAACGCCATGGCTGGTCGTTCGACATCCAGGGCCTGTCGCTGCACTCGTATACCATCTACGACGGCTGGCCGCCGCACATGCCGTCCACCGGTTTCGACGAATCGGCCTACGCGCACGTGATCAAGGAAACCCTGAAGATGGGCCCGCTGATCGACAAGCAGTCCGCCGTGATGGACAAATACGATCCGGAGAAGAAGATCGCGCTGGTGGTCGATGAGTGGGGCGCATGGCTGGCGCCGACGCCGGGCACCAACCCCGCCTTCCTGATGCAGCAGAACAGCCAGCGCGACGCCATCCTGGCCGCCCTCAACATCAACATCTTCGCCCGCCACGCCGACCGCGTGCGCGCGGCCAACATCGCGCAGATGATCAACGTGCTGCAGGCGATGATCCTCACCGACGGCCCGAAGATGGTGCTGACGCCGACCTACGACGTCTTCAAGATGTACGTACCGTTCCAGGACGCCACCTTCATCCCCGTCAGCTACGACGCCGGCTCCTACGTGCACGGCGACACCACCCTGCCGCGCCTCGACGCCATCGCCGCCAGGGGCAAGGACGGCAAGGTCTGGCTGTCGCTGACCAACCTCGATCCGAACCGGCCGCTGGACGTCGACGCCGCCGCGCTGGGCTTCAAGGCGACCTCGGCAAACGGCCAGACCCTCAGCGCGCCGAAGGTCGACAGCGTCAACACCTTCGACCATCCGCGCACCGTGGCGCCCCGGTCGATCAGCGGCGCGCTGAAGAACGGCGCCATCGTGCTGACCCTGCCACCCGCGTCGGTGACCGTGGTGTCGCTGCAGCCTTGACCGTGCGGGGCCGCTCCATCGCGGAGCGGCCCCGTTCGGATGCATCATGCGATCTTTACCGCCGGTGTCGGCAACTACCTATCGTGCAAACTCACAGGAAGGGACAGCGATGAAAAGACGGGACTTCTTGCGGACGGGCCTGGTGCTTGGCACCGGCGCCGCCACCTCCACCCTGGCACTCGGAAAAGGCCTGGCCGCGGCATCGGCCGCCAAGGCCATGGAAGCCACATCGGCGCGACCGCGCATCCATCCAATCCATTACACCTTCCCCAAGGATTTTCGCTGGGGCTGCGCCACGGCCGCCTACCAGATCGAGGGTGCCGTCGACGAGGACGGGCGCGGCAAGACCAACTGGGACATCTTCTCCCACACGCCCGGGCAGGTGGCCAACAACGACAACGGCGACGTGGCCTGCGACAGCTACCACCGCTATGCGGAAGACATCGAGCTGCTGAAGAATCTGGGCGTGCGCAACTACCGCCTGTCGATTGCCTGGTCACGCATCTTCCCCGAGGGGCGCGGCAAGCCGAACCAGAAGGGTGTGGATCACTACAACAAGGTGATCGACGCGCTGCTGGCGGCGGGCATCGAGCCCCACGTCACGATGTTCCATTGGGATCTTCCCGCCGCGCTGCCCGGCGGCTGGCAGAACCGCGACACCGCCTATGCGCTGGCCGACTATTCGGGCTTCGTCGCCAGCCAGTTGTCCGACCGCGTGCACCACTTCATGACGGTGAACGAGCTGCGCTGCTTCACCGATCAGGGTTATGGCTCCGGCATCAAGGCGCCGGGGTTGAAACTGCCCCAGGCCGAGGTCAACCAGGTCCGCCACCACGGCATCCTCGGCCACGGTTTGGCCGTCCAGGCGATCCGCGCGCACAGCAAGCCCGGCACGCAGGTGGGGCTGGCGGACAACACCGTCTTCTTCCTGCCCGCGTTCGACACGCCCGAGCACATCGCTGCCGCGAAAAAGGCCACGCGCGAGAACAACGCGATGTTCATGACGGCAATCATGGAAGGGCGCTACATCGACGAATACCTGAAACAGGAAGGCACCGCCGCACCGAAGGTAGAGCCCGGCGACATGAAGATCATCAGCAGCCCGCTCGATTTCGTGGGGCTCAACATCTACGCGCCGGAATGGGTGCGCGCCGATGACAGCCCCGCCGGCTACAAATACATCCCGCATATCCCCTCGTCGCCGCGCATGGCCTCGCCGTGGCTCGTCGTGGGTCCCGAGGTGGCGTATTGGGGCGTGCGCATGACCAGCGAGCTGTGGAACCCCAAGGCGATCTACATCACCGAGAACGGTGCCTCCGCCGACGATCCGGTCACCGACGGCCACATCGACGATGCCGACCGCATCATGTACCTGCGCAACTACGTCGGGCAGTTCCAGCACGCCGTCGCCGAAGGCTATCCGCTGAAGGGTTATTTCCTGTGGAGCCTGCTGGACAACTTCGAATGGGCAGACGGCTACACCAAACGCTTCGGCCTGCATTACGTCGACTTCGCCACGCAAAAGCGCACCCCGAAACTCAGCGCGGCCTGGTACAAGGAAGTGATCCGGCAGAACAGGATCGTGTGACGTCTCGAAATTTTCTGCGCTGGAACAGTCCGCGGTGATCGCCACCAGCACCTTGCTTCGTTGACGTCGACGCTCGAGTAATTCGCCCTCCGCTGGAGGGCGAATTACTTTTCCCCGCCGGCCCATTCAACGGAACTTGCGGCGGCAAACCCGACGCAGCGGGGTGCACCGCACAACGCCTTACTGTTTCGGGCTCTCGGCCGTAAACGGAGAGCAGCACGGTTTGGCCACGGGCTGGAACTCCATCAGCTCCACCCGAGTGCCGTCCGGATCGTAGAGGTTTGCCTGCCACTTGCCATCGCGACCCATTTGCGGGCCGTCGTGGCGTGGGCTCAAGCGGTCCTGGTCGATCAGCGTCGTCACCGCCGCCTCCATGTTCGGTACGCCCAGCGAGAGGTGGTTGAGCACGCCCAGTTGATGGGCGTCGACATGGTCGAGCGGTACCGTCGAGCCCGGGCCCACCATCATGTATTCCAGCCAGTCCGTTCCATCGGGTACCTGCTGGGATATCCAGTCGACCGCGCCTTCCTTCATCGCGCCGTGCCAGTAAGGGCGAAAGCCCAGGATATCGCGGTAGAACACATCTTCCCTGGCACGGTCGTGGACCAGGTAACCGACGTGGATGATGCGCCCGCTGATCGCACCGGCCACGGCGGTGGTGTCGCTGGTGGCCGGTTGCACGAATTGCACTTCGTTGCCTTCCGGGTCGTGCACCGAGAACCACTCGCCGTCTTCTCCGTGATGCAGCGCACTCGTCCCGGTCACCCCACGCGCCAGCAGATAGGCACGCATGGCTGCCGCATCGGCGGTGTTGTACGCCACGTGCGCCAGCATGCTCTTGCCGTGATGCGCCGGTGCGGGCAGCACTTCGACGAATTGCTGGGGGCTGAAGTAATAACGTGCGCCCGCGGCCGTCTCCGGGTCCGCGCCTTTCCTGGCGCCCAGGATGGTGGTGTAGAAATGCTCGCTGGCCGCGCGGTCGGTCGAATAGACGGCCAGATGCGACACGCCCGTTATCGCCGGGCGCACATCCTTCGCCAAGGCTGGGCTTGTCGCTCCGCCCAGCAGCATCGCCCCTGCCATCACCACGGCTCCAAACGTGAATTTCCTGCCCATCATGGCGCTTCCCCGTTGGTGGCTGGATTACAGCGATTGCAGATAGTCGCGGCACGCCGCCAGCGATTCCATGATCGGCTGGATATGCGGCGGCTCCTGTTCGACGAACGCGTGCACCACGCCGGCCTTGCGTGCGGCGGCGAAGATCGGCGGCCAGTCGATCACGTCGCCGGTGCCGATCACTCCGCTCGCGAAATCGTTGCCATAGGTGCCCGGTGCGGGCCGTGCCTTGAGACCCTTGATATGCAGCAGGCGGATCCGGTCGGCATGCTTCCTCAGCAGCGCGATCGGATCGACGCCACCGGCCACCGCCCAGGCGACATCCAGTTCCAGCTTCACCAGCGTCGGGTCGGTGTGTTCCAGGATCACGTCGTAGCCGCGCTGTCCGTCGTACTCGGCAAACTCGATCGGGTGGTTGTGGTACCCGAGCTTCAGCCCCGCCGCCTTCGCCAGCGCACCGATCCGGTTGAGCTCGGCCGCGTTCTTCTTCCAGGCATCGAGCGTCATGGCATCGCGGATCGCCGGGATCCAGTCACCCTCCCCCAGTGGTTTGTCCGGCCGCGGGGAGGACGCCACGATCCACTGGACGCCCATCGCCTGCGCCTCGGCGATACGGGCGGCGGCATCGCCGAACAGGTCGCCCATCGAGAAATGCGCGCTCACCGGCTTCAACCCGGCCTGCACGATCGCCTCGCGAAACGCCTGCGGCGTGCGGCCATGCAGGCCCGCCGTTTCGATTTCGCGGTAACCCAGCGTCGCAAGCTGTGCCAGGGTGCCTTCGAAATCCTGATCCAGTTCGGCCTTTACCGACCACAGCTGCACGCCCAGCGGCCACGGATAACCGCCGCCGGCCGCCCACGCAAAACGCGGCAACACACTTGCCACCGCACCGGCGCCCAATACACCCATTACGCCCAGCATCTCGCGCCTCGTCATCGTCATGCCGTTCTCTCCTTGCTGCCGGCCGCCGTTGCGACAGCCGCGCGCGAAACCATCGCCTCCGGCAACGCAAGCCCGTGCCGACGGCGTCCGATGTGGCGCCCACATGCGCCGTGCCGCCCGTGCCCTCCGCGTAGGTATAACGCATCGCGGCCGGCCTTCCCATCCCGACTCCATGCCCCCGGCGACAAGCGCGGGAAAACCCTCTACTGGTTGTATCTCCCGCCGTGGAGAAGCCCCGACCAAAAAGTACCCGCGGCGGGCCGGGTGTGCGGCCGATGGCCGTGATGTTCGGCAAGCAGCGACTGTGATAACAAAACCGACGAAATATAGATGGCTAAACGAATATGGCAGTTCGAAAAGAATGTACAAAACCGCTGTCGATTGATGGATTGCAAACGCACACGCGCAATTTTTTACGTAAGATCAAACGGACCATCGACCATGAAGGAGAGATCGCGTGAAGCAAGTGGAAAGCATGACGAAAGTGCGCCGTTCCAGCCGTAACGCCTGCCTGACCCTGGGCCTGGCACTTGCGTTCGCCCTCGCCGCCCCGGCCCAGGCGCAGAACGACAAGATGACCCCGATCCCCACGCCCGCGCAGGCCAACGCCATCGAGCTGGGAACGGGCGCGCTGCCGAATGCCACGGCGAGCGAGTCGTGGCACAGCCAGTACGGCAGCACCTTCGCGCGCAACGTCACCGTCGCCACGCTCACGCCTTACCTGCCCGATGCGGGCAAGGCCACTGGTGCAGCGGTCATCGTCGCGCCGGGTGGCGGCTTCAGGACGCTGTCGATGGAGAACGAAGGCTCGGACGTGGCCAAGGCGCTTGCCGCCCAGGGCGTCGCCGCCTTCGTGCTGAAGTACCGGCTCAAGCAGACGCCCAAGGACATGGCCGGCTTCGAAGAGTCGATGAAGAAGATGTTCTCGTCGACCGCGAAGCGACCGGAGCCGAAGGCAAGCGACGTCATCTCCGATCTGGCGCCGCAGCTTGCCGACTCGCGCGCCGCCTTCGAGCTGGTGCGCAAGAACGCCGCCAAATGGCACGTCGACCCCGACAAGGTCGGCATGGTGGGTTTCTCCGCTGGCGCCATGCTGACGCTGGCCACCGAACTGAACGTCAAGGCCGCCAAGCCCGCCTTCATCGGCCTCATCTACGGCCCGCTGGCGGCGGTGAAAGTACCGGCCGACGCGCCGCCGATGTTCGTGGCGCTGGCCGCTGACGATCCGTTCTTCGGCAACGCCGGCTTCGGCCTCATCCAGAGCTGGCGCGATGCCAAGCGCCCGGTGGAATTCCACCTGTATGAGCAAGGCGGCCACGGCTTCGGCATGTACCAGAAAACAACCACCAGCACCGGTTGGTTCGGCGACTTCTCCCGCTGGCTGACGATGCACGGCTGGATCAAGCCGGCGGCTTGAGTCTCGTACCCAAGCGCCGACTGCAAACAACGCGCACGCCGAGGCGGCGGGCACCACCCGCCGCCCGAACTCCTGCCGGGTGAATCGTGCGATTCACGAAGGCGCGCGGCTTGATGCCTGTCCAGGGGCGGCACGTTCTTCAAAGATAACGGAGACGCCTGTGCCCCCATTGCGATTCATCACGCTGGTTTGCTCGCTCGCGCTCATGACTGGTGTGCAAGCCCATGCGGACACTGTCAAGGCGAGGCTCGACTCGAACACGGGGCTGGCGCTTTCCACCGAAAAAGGCGTCCTGCATCTCGCGCCGTGGACGAGCCGGATCGTGCACGTCGAATTTGGTACGCCGGGCTATGCGGGCAACTACAACCCCGCCGTCATCGCCACGGCGTCCAAGGTTCAATTCAAGATCAGCGAAACCCGCGCCGCATATGTACTGAAGACCAGCGACCTGAACGTCGAGGTCGACAAGGCGACTGCGCGCGTCAGCTTTTTCGACAAGGCGCACCATCTTTTGTTGCAGGAGGGTGATCGTGATATCGGCGTGGGGACAAGGCAGGATTTCCTGACGCACACGCCCATCTATGGCCTCGGCCAGCACCAGAATGGCCTGCTCGACTACAGCGGGGCCAGGGTTCATCTGCAACAGGCCAATACCGATGTCGCCGTACCGATGATGGTGTCACCGCAGGGGTTTGGCCTGTTGTGGAACAACGCCTCGGTGATGGACGTCGATGTCGGCGTGGCGGGCAAGCCCCCGCTGGTCGTTCATAACGAAGCGGGCCCGGGCATCGATTACGACTTTATCGCCGGGCCGGAAATCCACGACGTCATCGCCGGGTATCGCTGGCTGACCGGCGATGTGCCGATGATGGCCCGCTGGACCTGGGGCATGTGGCAATCCAAGGAGCACTACGCCACGCAGGATGAGCTGGAATCGATTCCGGCGCGCTACCGCAAGATGGGTGTGCCGATCGATGCCGTCGTGCAGGACTGGCAGTACTGGCGGGACGGGCAATGGGGCAGCCATCGCATGGATCCGGCTCGCTACCCCGATCCGGCCGCAATGGTGGAGGCCATCCACGCCATGCACGTCCACACCATCATCTCCGTGTGGCCACGCTTTGATCCGGGCATCGACAATCTGGCCGCGTTGAGCAAGGCCGGCGCGGTGCTTCCCGGCGTCTATCCGAACGTTTATCCGCCCGGCTGGGGGCGCTGGTACGACGCCTGGAATCCGCAAGGGCGCGCCCTTTACTGGCAGCAGGTCATGGCGCGTCTTGGTGTCTACGGGTTCGATGGCTGGTGGCTCGATGGCGATGAGGCCGAACTGGGTGGCGCAACCGGCGAGATGCGCGAAATCGCCACGGCAGCCGGTCCGGGCATCGTCGTCAACAACGCGTTTCCGCTGCTGCATACCTCGGCCGTGCATGACGGCATGCTGCGTGACCAGCCGGGCAAGCGCGTTTTCATTCTGTCGCGCTCGGCCTATGCCGGCCAGCAGCGCAACGGCGTGATCACCTGGTCGGGCGACACCCATGCCAGCTGGGAAACGCTGCGGCGTCAGATTCCGGCAGCGCTGAATTTCTCGATGAGCGGCATCCCTTACTGGTCGGCGGACATCGGCGGCTTCTTCAGCCCCGACCAGGCGAAGGACCCCGGCTATACCGAGTTGTTTGTGCGTTGGCACCAGTTCGGTGTGTTCAATCCGATGTTCCGTATTCACGGCGCCGGCAACGGCAAGGAGATATGGACGTTCGACCCCGCCACGCAAAAGATCCTGATCGACGATGTGAAACTGCGCTACCGCTTGCTGCCCTATATCTATGCCACCTCATGGGACGTCACCGCCCATCAAGGCACGATGATGCGCGCGCTGGCATTCGATTTCCGCACCGACCCCAAGGCGTTGGCGGTGACGGACCAGTACATGTTCGGCAAGGAGGTTCTCGTCGCACCGGTGCTGCAAGCGGGCGCCACCGCGCGCAACGTCTACCTGCCTGGCCCGGATGGCTGGTACGACTTCTGGACTGGCGCGCGACAAGCAGGCGGGCGCACCGTGTCGGCAGCGACACCGCTGGCGCATATTCCGCTGTTCATCCGTGCGGGTTCCATTCTGCCCCTGGGCCCGGTCAAACCCTATGCCGACGCACCGAGTGATGAGCCGACGGAACTGCGCGTTTTCCCCGGCAAGGATGGCGATCTCACCTATTACGATGATGCAGGCGACGGTTACGGTTATCAGAAGGGCCAGTACGCCACCATCGCCATGCGCTGGAACGACACCTCGCACACGCTGAAGCTTGCTGCGCGTCAGGGGCACTATCGGGACATGGCAGCGAAACTCGCCTTTCGCATCACCTGCAAGCAGGGCAGTGCAGGCCGCGTCCTGAGCTATGACGGCGGGGCGCAAACCGTGTCGCTGCCCGACTGTCGGTGATGGGCCCTGCCTCAAACCCGTAAAGGATTTTCGGTGAAGCCGCTCTGTTTTCATTCGCCGAACCAACGCCAGGAGTTTGGCAACCTTAAGGTTGCATGTCTGCCATGGCTCATGCATCATGCAACCTCCCGGTTGCCATCGAGGATCGCCCATGGGTTCGTCTACTGATCGCATCGAACAACACATCCTGCTGCGCGCACCGCTCGAACGGGTGTGGCGCGCACTGACCGATGCCCGCGCGTTCGGTGCCTGGTTCGGCATGGCGCTGGACGGCCCCTTCGTCGCCGGCCAGCCGATCACCGGCACGATCCAGCCCACCCAGGTCGACGCCGAAGTCGCGAAGTTGCAGGCGCCGCATGCCGGCACGCCATTCACGCTGTACGTCGAACGCATCGAGCCGATGCGCGTGTTTGCCTGGCGCTGGCATCCTTACGCGATCGAGCCGGGCATGGACTACGAGAAGGAGCCGACCACCCTGGTCACCTTCGAACTCGAAGCGGTGACGGAGGGCATCATGCTGCGGCTTGCCGAGTCGGGCTTCGATCAGCTGCCGGTCGCGCGCCGCGACGCCGCGCTGCGCGCCAACGCCGGTGGCTGGGCCATGCAGATGGGCAACATCGAGAAATATGTCGCCGCGCACTGAACGCCCACGGCGCAAGGCCGGCGCGTTGTCCGCCAGCGCGCCGGTATTCGCCGCGCTGGGCGATGCCACCCGGCTGCGGCTGGTCGTCGCGCTGTGTGCCGGCGGCGCGCTGTCGATTGCCCAGCTCACCGCGGGCACCAACATCACTCGCCAAGCCGTCACCAAGCATCTGCAGGTACTTGCCGACGCCGGCCTGGTCCAGGACCTGCGCCAGGGCCGCGAGCGATTGTGGGAGTTCACGCCGGCCCGGCTGGACGAGGCACGCCAGGCGCTGGACACGATCAGCGCACAGTGGGGCGCGGCGCTGACGCGGCTGCAGCGTTTTGTTGAATCGTGATGGCGACAAGGCGGCCACGGTTTCGGCATGCACCCGAGAGAAACGCCACGGCGGCGGGCACCGTCCGCAGCCGGATTTTTGTGCGGTGAGCGCGAGTCATCGACTTGCTGCTTCACTGCACTCCCTGTACAGAACATCCCTGCCCCTGTTCTGGCGGATGACCGGCCTGACATGAACATGCCCGCTGCAGCGCCCGACCATCCTTCCCGACCCGCCTTGCATCGCCACCTAGCCGCATGGCTGGCCGCAGCGTTGCTGGCGGGCTGCGCCTCCCAGCCAACCCAGCCGCCGCGCAGCCCGGCACAGGTGCGCGCGCAGATCGTGCGGTTGATGCCCGCCGGCGTGACCGATCGCGAGGGCTGGGCCACCGACATCCAGGTGGCTTTCGCGGCGCAAGATATCGAACCGCAGGCGTCCAACCTGTGTGCAGTGCTGGCGGTGGCCGAGCAGGAATCGGGTTTCAAGGTCGACCCGGTGGTGCCGGGGCTGGCGAAGATCGCGCGGCAGGAGATCGACCGCCGCGCCGGGGCGAAATACGTGCCCGGTTTCCTGGTGGATGCGGCGCTGTGGTTGAAGTCGCCCGATGGCCGCCGCTACAGCGAACGGCTGGCGTCAGCGCGCACCGAGAAACAGTTGAGCGGGATTTTCCAGGATTTCATCGGCATGGTGCCGCTGGGCAAGCGCCTGTTCGGCGACTTCAACCCGGTGCACACCGGCGGGCCGATGCAGGTGAGCATCGCGTTCGCCGAGGCGCACGCGCAGGACTATCCGTATCCGGTGCAAGGTTCGATCCGTGACGAGGTGTTCAGCCGGCGCGGTGGCATGTACTTCGGCATCGCGCACCTGCTCGGCTACCCCGTGGATTACCCGCAGCCGCTCTATCGCTTCGCCGATTTCAACGCCGGCTGGTACGCCAGCCGCAACGCCGCGTTCCAGCAGGCGGTGAGCGTCGCTTCCGGCATTCCGCTGGCGCTGGATGGCGACCTGCTGCCGCCGGGCGCCGGTTTCGGCGACCGCCCCGGTGCCACGGAACGGGCCGTGCGCAGTTTGTCCGCGCCGTTGGACATGAGCGATCGGGCCATCCATCGCGCGCTGGAACAGGGCGAGAGTCTCGACTTTGCAGACAGCAAACTCTACGCCCGCGTGTATGCGTTGGCCGATGCCATCGACCACAAACCGCTGCCGCGCGCGCAGTTGCCGGGCATCACGCTGAAGAGCCCCAAGATCACCCGCAAGCTCACCACCGCATGGTTTGCCGGGCGCGTGGACCAGCGCTGGCAGCGATGCATGGCACGGGCGAAATAGCGGGCTCGACGAATCACCTGGCGCCGAACGTGACGATGGAATGCGGGGTTGTATGACGCATGGCAGTTGTGGCGCCCGTGACGGCCGTAACAGCATCGGCGCAACTGCCGGATTGTGGAAGGTAGCTCGAAAGCCCGGCCACTCCGGATCCCCGTTCTCGCAAAACAGGGAAAAACCATGTGGCTTGTATCACCTGCCGTGAATGCGCTGATGGCGGTCCTGTTGCTGGCGGGCGTGCCGTTCCTGGGTTATTTCTTCTGGCATAAATGGCGACATCGGCGGCACCTCGCCGACATCGCACGTCGCACAGGCCTGCAGGGATCGAGCGCCCGCTATCTGCTGATCAGTGCGGCGACAGCGCTGGTCGTGGCATGCGTGCTGCTGCTGTGGCAACCGCCGATGGCGCCGTTCCTGCGGGAAGGATCGCCGCAGCGGGTCTTTGCCGGGCTGGGGCTGGGCATGCAGGCTGTCGTGATGGCGCTGCTTTACGGTGTGGTGCAGACCGGTTTCGTGGAGGAGCTGGTATTCCGCGGTCTGATCGCCGGGAGCCTGGCGCGACGGTTGCCGCTGGCGTGGGCGAACCTGCTGCAGGCACTGATCTTCCTGCTGCCCCATCTGCTGATCCTGCAGACGATGCCGCAGATGTGGATGCTGCTGCCGTTGGTCTTCCTGCTGGCGTTGGCGATGGGCTGGGTGCGCATCAGGTCGGGCTCCATCCTGGGGCCATGGCTGGTGCATGCCACCTTGAACGTCACGATGTGCCTGATGGTGGCCGTGCGCACGGCGGCCTGAGCTTCGGCGACAAGGTGTGATCCGCCGTTGCTGATGGCCGCTGACCTTCACTCCTTGGTGAGGCAGTGAAACGTCAATTTCCGCCCAGATCCGGGAGCTCTCATCGCACCCATCTCAGATGACAGCCTGCTTGACGACATCTACATCACAGCAAAGAGGCCACCGCATGAAGTCTTCATCGCTCCCTTCGACGGCAACGTCAGCCGACGCGACACAACGCCGATGGATCGCGGGCATCGTCATCGTGACGTTGCTGACCGTGGCCGCCATGATCGCTGTCCTGGCCATCGGCGGCCGTCCCGATCCGGCACCGCTGCGCGCCGCCTCCACTCTGCTCGATGGCACCTGGCGGTTCCACACCGGCGACGATCCGCACTGGGCGGCCGCCGACATCGACGACAGCGGCTGGGAGACGATGGATCTGACCGCCCCGCCCGGCCAGCACGACGGCGACGTGGGCCTGCCCGATTACGTGGGCGGATGGAGCGCACACGGCCACCCGGGCTATCACGGCTACGCCTGGTACCGACGCACGGTGACGGTGCCGGACACCAGCGCGTCATGGGACATCCTGGGGCCGACCCTGGTCGACGACGGGTATGCGCTGTACTGGAACGGCCAACTGCTGGGCGGCTCCGGCCGGCTCGGCCCCCACCCGCGCCTGGTCGGCACACGACCGCTGCGGTTCGCGCTGCCCGCCGACGCGGCAGGCACCACCGGCGTGCTCGCCGTCCGCACCTACATGCTGGCCCGCTCCGGCTCCAGCGCGGAGGCCGGCGGCATGCATACCGCGCCGATCCTGGCACCGCGACGCACCAGCGACGCGCTGCACCGCGCGCAGTGGTGGCGGACCATCGCCGGCTACATCGTCGACGCGGTCGAACCGGCCGCCATGCTGGCGGTCATCGTCCTGGCGCTGGGGTTCGGCTCACGCAGCAACCACAGGGGTTTCCTGCTGTTCGCCTGCATCGCGCTGGCGCTGACGGCAGCCCGGCGGCTCAACAACGCGATCGTGTCATGGACCGACCTGCAGGATCTGCGCACCTACGCGTGGCTGGCCTCGGTGATGTGGGTACCGACGATGACCGCCTGGCTGCTGGCCTGGAACCGCTGGCGCCTGCCCGCATCGCGAAGCGTCGATGCGCTGGCCGTCGCGCTGGGCATCGCCGGCATCGTCGGCGCGCTGGCCGACCTGCCGACCTGGACGAACATCAGTCGACTGGGTTCGCTCGCGCTGTTCGTCGTGCTCATCGCGCGCATCGTCCGCGGCAGCCCGCCCCGCATCCTGGCACTCGTCACCCTGGCCACGGTGCTGGCCGCCCTGTTCGGCAGTGAACTGCTCGATCCGATCGGCGTGCCGGGCATCTGGTTCCCGTTCAACATCGGCGTATCGCGCACGCAATACATCTACGCGATCAGCATTCCGTTGCTGGCTGTTCTGATCGTGCGGACGTTGGGGAAACGGGAACGTGACTAATCCAGTGGTGCTCGACACACGATCAACCATGTGTAAGTAGCCACTCCCAAAATTTCTTCACCCTCCAGCAATCGGCCGGATGACGCGGCATGGATTCCCGGCAGCGACGACGCCAGGCGGGATGTCGCGGGTGACCACGGAGCCCGCGCCGATGATGCTGTTGTCGCCGATCGTGACGCCGGGCGTGATCGTGACCGAGCCGCCTATCCACACGTTGTTGCCGATGCTGACCGCCCTGGGCAGCTCCCAGCCTTCGAGGCGGCGCGCGATGTCCTCCGCGTGATTGGGGGTGTAGATACCGCAGCGCGGCCCGATGAGACAGTCCGCCCCAATGGTGATCGCACCGCCGCCGATGACCATGAAATCGGCGTTGATGAATGTACGGTCGCCGATGACCAGGCGCGAGCCATAGTCGATCCGGATCGGCGGGCGGAAATCGATCCCCGCGCCAGCGCCGGGAACGAGCCCGTGGAAAAGGCGCATCGCCTCCTCGGCATCGTCGTAGTAGATGCGATTGATCACCGCACATACCGCGTTCGCCTCGCGCGTCAACGCCTGGAGAGCCGGCGATGCGCGATACCGCATCCAGTCCCCCGCCACCATGCGCCGCAGATCCTCATCCGTCTCGAGTAGCGCGGCCATCCTGTCGTCAATGAACTGCGCCTGCTGCGTCACGTGGACTTCTCCTGCCTATCTTCCAGCACCCAATCCAAACCGCGACGTTTCGGGAAGCGGTTACATCGAACTAATTTACCCGCCCCAAGCCCCCGAAGATCAAGAGCTTTCGTCCTCCTTCGGAGGGCGAGTCACTTTTCTCTGCGTGGCTGTATGGACCGGAGACATGGGTAACACACGTGCCAGGACATGGGTAACAGTTTAGGCGGTGTCGCGTAGGTCGACTTGCGTTAGCCGATGGTGAGAAAAATAGAGCGCATAGACACCGTCTTGT
>NZ_JBHSMM010000007.1:0-133747 GCF_042655685.1 Rhodanobacter ginsenosidimutans
TTCTTGGTGGGACGCTTGCATTGCTTGGACAGGTCGTGACCCATTCAACACAAGACGTCCACACAATTCACCTGCGCACACTGTCAAAGATCGTTCGCTTGGCACCGGTTTTCCCGGTACCGCCCCAAGACGTTTCGTCCTAGGTGAGCCGCCCATTCTACATCGCTTTTCCTTACCGTCAACACCCTCGTTGAAGCTTTTTTCGAGGTCCCGGCGGTCCGTCTTGCGACGTTGGGCGACTGCGGGACGCGAATAATACGAGCTGGATGAAATTTGGCAAGCGATTGTTGAGAGAAATAGCGGAAATGTTCGGCAAGCCATTGGTGTGGCTGAAAATATTTCTTTCCAATCACGCAAGCTTCACGCACCCGACGAGCCCGGGTGGCGTGGTTGTCAGGCCTGAACGAGCTTCACCCGGGCGAAATTTCGCTTGCCTACCTGCAGTACGCCTTCGAAACCTGGCTCGAAGGAGCGCTGCGCATCCTCAACCACCTCGGCGTCGATGCGCACGGCGCGCTCCTTAAGCTTACGGCTGGCCTCGGAGTTGCTGGCGGTCAGGCCTGCCGCCGTGAGCAGCGCTGCCAGGCGCAGACCCTCGGCGGGCACGGACAACTCGGTCTGGGGCAGCAACGATGTATCGCCTTCGCCGCGCACAACCGCGTGCCAGCCGGCAATGGCCTGTTCCGCCGCTGCTGCACCATGGAAACGCGTGGCCAGTTCGCGAGCCAGGCGCAACTTCGCATCACGCGGATTGAGCGCGCCGCTGGCGATATCGCTCTTCATCCGCACCAGCTCATCCAGTGACACATCGAAGCTCAGCAGCTCGAACCACCGCCACATCAGCTCGTCGCCGATCTTCATGGTCTTGGTGACCATGTCGATGGCCGGCTCGTCGATGCCTATGTAGTTGCCCAGTGACTTGGACATCTTGTTGACGCCATCGAGGCCTTCGAGCAGCGGCATCGTCAACACGATCTGCGGCGACTGGCCGTGGTGTTCCTGCAGCGCGCGCCCCATCAACAGGTTGAATTTCTGGTCGGTGCCGCCGAGCTCGACATCGGCTTTCAGCGCCACCGAGTCATAGCCCTGTACCAGGGGATAGAGGAATTCGTGGATGGCGATCGGTTGCTGAGCGGCGTAGCGCTTGGTGAAGTCGTCACGCTCCAGCATGCGCGCCACCGTGTGCTGCGCGGCGAGCTTGATCATGTCGGCGGCCGACATCTGGCCGAACCATTCGGAATTGAACCGCAGCTCGGTCTTCTCCCGATCGAGCACCTTGTAGACCTGTTCGGCGTAGGTCTCGGCGTTGGCCAGCACGTCTTCACGGGTCAGCGGCTTGCGGGTGACGTTCTTGCCGGTGGGGTCGCCGATCATTCCGGTGAAGTCGCCGATCAGGAAGATCACCTGGTGGCCCAGGTCCTGAAACTGCCGCATCTTGTTCAGCAAGACGGTATGACCCAGATGCAGGTCCGGTGCCGTGGGATCGAAGCCGGCCTTGATCCGCAGCGGACGCCCGCTTTTCAGCCGTTCGGCCAGATCCTCCCGTTTGATGATTTCATCCGCGCCACGCGCAATCGTGGCCAGCGCCTGCTCCAGCTCGCTCATGTATTCCTCTCTGATGGATCGTTGGGGGCAAGCCGCAGTCGTCGCCGACCGTGCTGCTCGCGTTAATTGTGCGTTAACCAGAAATGTCGCGCAAACCCTTGATGGGAAAGGCGTTGACGCCATTTACACATGGCCGCTATGGTACGCGCAGTTTGTTACTTTGTACCGCGGGGCGCACGGCATGGCAGAAGACAATCGGGGGGCGCGTCTCGCGCGCAGGCAAGCCATTTGCCGAAAGGCACAGCAGCGGCATTCCCACTTCTACGAGCGCTGTGCGCATTGGTCGTTCAACCGCAGCGGTGAAGTGGAACCGATTTCGTGGCACCGGGAACGCTGGGTGCTGGCCGGAACGGCCATGCTGATCACCTTGCTTTCCGGCTTCATCATGCCCGCCTGGGCCAGTGCGATGCGCCCGTCGCCACTGCCTGAAGTTCACGCGCTGCTGCCGCTCGCCGTACCCGAAATCACGCCCCGCATCGCCGCGCCGGAACAGGACAACTGGCAATCCGTGCGCGTACAACCCGGGCAGACGCTGTCGGACATCTTCGCCGACCGCGGCCTCAGCATGAGTGACCTGCAAACGGTGATGGACGCCGCCGGCGGCGCCAGCAGCGCGCTGCACAGCATCCGGCCGGGGCAGGAATTCGATTTTCTGCTGGATAACGACGGCAGCCTCGACGGCTTCCGTTTCGAAAAAGACGCATCCAGCCGCGCAACCATTCGATTCGATGGCGTGCAGCCCACGCTGGCCATCCAGAAGCGCGACATGGACGTGCGCGAGCAGATCGCCCATGGCGTCATCAGCAGCAGTCTCTATGCCTCGGCTAGCCAGGCCGGCATGGACGCCGCGATGGTCGGCAAGCTCGCCAACCTGTTCAAGTACGACATCGATTTCGTGCAGGACCTGCGCGCGGGCGACCGCTTCACCGTGATTTACGATGACGTCTACCGCGATGGCCAGCGCTACGGCCACGGCGACATCATTGCCGCGGAATTCGTCAACCAGGGCAAGCGCTACACTGCCTACCGGTTCAAGAAGGCCAGTGGCGAGTTCGGCTGGTTCAGCGAAGACGGGCGGCCGATCGAGAAATCCTTCCTGCGCATTCCGGTGGATTTCACCCGCATCTCGTCCAAGTTCACCACCGCACGCATGCACCCGGTCCTTGGCCGCATGCGCGCGCATAAAGGCGTCGACTACGCCGCACCCAGCGGGACGCCCATCCACGCTGCGGGCGATGGCGTGATCAAGTACCACGGCTGGGAGCGCGGTTACGGCAACTTCGTGGTGGTCCAGCACAGCAAGACCATCAGTACCGCGTATGGCCACATGTCGCGTTTCGTGAAGGGTCAGCACGTGGGCGAACACGTGCGCCAGGGCGAAGTGATCGGCTACGTCGGCATGACCGGGCTGGCCACCGGCCCGCATCTTCACTACGAATTCCGCGTCAACGGCGTGCAGCGCAATCCGCAAACCGTGACCCTGCCGCAACCCGAGCCGTTGCCTGCCGCGCAGCTGGCCAAATTCAAGGCACAGGTCGTCAAGCCCCAGCTGGCTCGCCTGGAAGCGCTTGATTCGCGCATGCGGCTGGCGCGCAGCGACAAACCCACCCGCAACTCCGACAGCTGACCTGCGACGCCCCATGGATAGCGAGAAGGCCCTTTACCTGGGCCTGATGTCGGGTACCAGCGCCGATGGCATCGACGCGGCGCTGGTCCGTTTTTCAGAAGGCAAACCCCATCTGCAGGCGGCACACAATCTGCCGTGGCCCGCGGACTTGCGTGCGCAGATTCTGGCGCTGGCGCAAGGCAACGAACCCCTGGACCTGGATACGTTTGGACGTCTCGACGTCCGGATCGGGCACTGTTTCGCCGATGCCGCACTGGCGCTTCTGCAGCACAGCGGCACCGCGGCTAGTGATGTCCGGGCGATCGGATCGCACGGCCAGACCATGCGGCATCGGCCCTCCGGCCCCCACCCTTTCACGCTGCAACTGGGAGACCCCACCGTCATTGCCGAGCGTTGCGGCATCGATGTGGTGGCCGACTTTCGTCGCGCCGACGTGGCTGCCGGTGGCCAGGGCGCGCCCTTGCTGCCGGCCGTGCACGTGATGTTGCTGGGACGCCCCGGCCGCGCACGCGTCGTGTTGAACCTGGGCGGCATTGCCAACATCACCGTGCTCGGCGCCGACGGTAGCGTTCTTGGCTTCGATACCGGCCCCGCCAACGGCCTGCTGGACGCCTGGTGCCAGCGTCACCGCGGCGAAGCCTATGATCGTGACGGCGCATTCGCCGCCAGTGGCCGCGTCCACCCGGCACTGTTGCAGGCATTGCTCGATGATCCCTATTTCGCGCTGGCGCCGCCCAAGAGTACGGGACGCGAGTATTTCCACCTGGCGTGGCTGGACGGCCATCTGCAACAGGCAGCGATCGACCCCGCCGACGTGCAGGCAACGTTGCTGGAGCTGTCCGCGCGCAGCGTGGTGACGGCGATCGACCGTCGTGCCGCGAGCGCCGGCGAAGTGCTGGCCTGTGGCGGCGGCGTGCATAACGGCGCACTGATGCATCGCTTGGCCGAGTTGCTGGCGCCGCGTGCGTTTTTCAGCACCGCGCGCGAAGGTGTCGATCCGGATTACCTGGAAGCCACCGCCTTTGCCTGGCTGGCGCGGCAGCGCGTACTGGGGCTACCCGGCAACCTGCCGGCGGTTACCGGCGCACGCGGGCTGCGGGTATTGGGCGCGTTGCACGCGGCGCCCGTCAACGACGCGCCAGCTGGTTAGCATAGGCCCATGACCACCACAGCATCGCGCGGCTCCCCGGGCATTCTCGCCTCGCTCAAACCCTATCTGGAGCCTGCGCCGATCGGCGCGTTGCTGCTGGGGATCTCGTCCGGTTTTCCGTACGCCATGATCGGTGCCACCTTGACCACGAGGCTGGCCCAGGACGGTATCGACAAGCGCAGCGTGACTGCGTTTTCACTGGCGTTTCTGGTCTACAACCTGAAATTCCTGTGGGCGCCGGTGGTGGATCGGGCGCGTCTGCCGTTGCTGGGCAGGTACGGCCAACGCCGCTCGTGGCTGTGGCTGGCGGCGCTGGCGGTGGCGGCATCGGTGGTTTTTCTGGGTGTGGTCAGCCCGCAGGCCAGTCTTGAGACGGTGGCGCTGGCGGCCGTGCTGGTCGGCGTGGCCGGCGCCACGTTCGACATCGTGATCGACGCCTACCGGATCGAGATACTGCAACCACGGCAATTGGGCGTCGGCTCCGGCATGTCGCAGTACGGCTGGCGCATCGGTTCGGTGAGCGCCGGCGCCATCGCGCTGCTGGTGGCCGCGTCATCGGGCTGGGCGCTGGCGTATACGTTGTGCGCTTTCCTGGTGCTGCCGGCCGTGTTCGTGGGTTTCTGGCTGGGCGAGCCGGCCCGCCACCGGGACCCCATTCCGGTGAAGGGCCTGGGTGTGGCGCTGTCGTCGGCAGTGGGGCCGCTGGCGGAATTTTTCCGCCGCAGCGGCGCGTGGCTGGTGCTGCTGTTCGTGCTGATCCACAAGATTGGCGACACGCTGGCCAACCTCACGGTGCGCCTGCTGCTGCAGGACCTGCACTTCAGCAACGAGGAAATCGCCACTTACGACGTGGGCTTCGGTTTTGTCGCCTACCTTATCGGTATCTTCATCGGCGGCATGCTGTACGTGCGGCTGGGGATGAAGCGCGCGGTGCTGTTGAGCCTGGTGTTGATGGCGGTGTCGAACCTGTCGTTTGCCGTACTGGCGCACATGGGCCACAACAACGACATGCTGGCGTTCACGATCGGCTTTGAAAACATCGCCAGCGGCATCGGTGGCGTGGTCGTGGTGGCGTACCTGTCGGCGCTGTGCAACCTCTCCTACACGGCGTCGCAATACGCGCTGCTGTCCGCTGCCGCGTCCGTGGTGGGCCGGCTGGTGACCGGCACCACGGCCGGCGGCCTGATCCAGAGCATGGGCTACGTGGATTTTTATCTCATGACGACCATCGTCGCGCTGCCGGGCGTGGCATTGTTCGCCTGGATGATGCACCGCGGCCTGGTCGATCGCGCCATCGCCGAGGTCGACGTTCGCGCCTCGGCCTGACTGGCCAGCCCAATCAACCGGCTTGATCAGTCAGCGTAGTCGACGATATACGGCGCGTGATCGGAGAAGCGCTGGTCGCGGTAGATCGAGCAATCCAGCAGCCGCTCGCGCAGCGACGGCGTGCACACCTGGTAGTCGATGCGCCAACCCACGTTGTTGGCGCGCGCCTGGCCGCGGTTGGACCACCAGGTGTATTCCACCGCCTCGGGCCGGATCGAGCGGAAGCTGTCCACCCAGCCGCGCTGCAGGAACAACAGATCCAGCCACGCGCGTTCCTGCGGCAGGCAGCCGGAATTCTTCTGGTTGGAGCTCCAGTTCTTGATGTCGTTCTTGGTATGCACGATGTTCCAGTCGCCGCAGATCACGTAGTCGCGGCCGCTCTTCAGCCACGCGTCGAAGATCGGCGTGATCCACTCCATCGCCTTGAACTTGAACTGCTGCCGTTCATCGCCGGAGGAGCCTGACGGAAAGTACAGCGACACGACCGACAGGTTGCCGAACCGCGCCTCGATGTAGCGACCCTCGTTGTCGAATTCATCCCAGCCCAGCGAGGTCAGCACCTCGTCCGGTTCGCGCCTGGCGTAGATCGCCACGCCGCTGTAGCCTTTTTTGCTGCTGGCGTCGCGGTAGAAGCAATGATGGCCGTCGGGGCGAAACATGGGATCGGTCAGTTGATGCTCCTGCGCCTTGGTTTCCTGCAGGCACACCACATCGGCGTTCTGGTCGCGCAACCATTCGAACACGCCCTTGCTGGCGGCCGAACGGATACCGTTGGCGTTGAGGCTGATGATGCGCATGGAATCTCCCGAAAGTGATCCCCGATCATAACAACCGTGACGCCGCGGCAACGCCACCGGACGCCCTGCGCGTGGTGCCGGTGGAACCGTCGCTGCATCGCGCACTGCTGCGCCTGCGTGTGCGGCCGGCACAACGCGATCGCGTCGGCAGCATGGCCGACCTGCTTGCCGACGTGACGCAATGCCCGGGCAGTGAGCCGATGGCGATCATGCGCGGCGACGCGCCCATCGGTTACTACCGCATCGACGCGAGCGCCCGCAGCGTGGCCGGCCGCGATTTCGCGCAGCCGGCGCGCGGGTTGCGCTCGCTGTTCGTGGATGCCGACTGGCAGGGCCGCGGGCTGGGCGCGCGCGCCGTCGCCCTGCTGCTGGAGGATCTGGCCGTGCGCCATCCGGCCACGCGGCTGCTGGTGCTCACCGTCGACTGCGACAACCGCGCCGCCACCCGGATCTACCAACGCGCCGGCTTCGTCGACGGCGGCGCGCGCTACCATGGCGGCCGTTGCGGGCCACAGCAACTGTTGCTGCGCGCCCTCCCCTGACCCTCCTGCCGCGAGACCGCCCGTGCACGATTACCAGCGCGACTTCATCGAACTCACCCTGGCGCGCGACGTGCTGCGCTTTGGCGAATTCACCCTGAAATCAGGCCGCCTCAGCCCTTACTTCTTCAACATGGGCCGGATCGATTCCGGTGCCGCGCTGGCCCAGCTCGGCCGCGCCTACGCCAATGCCCTGGTGAATTCGGGGCTTCAGGTCGACATGCTGTTCGGCCCCGCCTACAAGGGCATTGCCCTGGCTGCCGCCACCGCCATCGCGCTGGCAGACCAGCATCGGCGCGATCTGCCCTGGGCCTACAACCGCAAGGAAGCGAAGGATCACGGCGAAGGCGGCACCCTGGTGGGCGCGCCGTTGAAAGGCCGCGTGCTGATCGTGGACGACGTGATGACCGCCGGTACCGCCGTGCGCGAATCGCTGGCGTTGATCCGGGCGCAAGGCGCCACACCCGCCGGCGTGCTGATCGCGCTGGATCGGCAGGAGCGCGGCCAGGGCGAGCGCTCCGCCGCGCAGGAAGTCGCCGCCGACCACGGCATCCCGGTGATCGCGATCACCAGCCTGGACGACGTACTGGCGTACGCGGGCGAACAACCGCAGCTGGCCGCCGAGCATGGCCGTCTGCTGAGCTATCGCGAACGCTACGGCGTGCAATCGTCATCACAAGGTTTGTGAAAGCATCCCAACGAAGCACCCACCCGCCGGTGGCGAAACCGCCGCTTCGTACTCGAAAACGTGACGGCGAGGCCCCTGTCCACCGCCGCCCGCGCAATCGCCACCGCTATACTGGCCCGCAAAGGGGGGATTCATGCGCAAGTTTCTGTCAGTCATCATCGCGGGCACGTTGCTGGCTGGCGTGGCCGCGCACGCCCAGAAAGCCAATGGCAACCGCTACAAGTGGGTCGACCCCCAGGGGCTGCCGCATTACAGCGACAGCCTCACCGCCGAGGCGATGAAGGCCGGCTACGACGTGGTCAACGATCGCGGCATGGTGGTGCAGCGGGTGCCGCGCCAGTTGACCGCCGCCGAGCGCGTGGTGGCCAACAAGCTGGCGAAGGAAGCCGCGGCGAAGGAGCGCGCGCGCCAGGATGTCGCCCGCGCCGAGGCGCAGATGATGAGCGCCTACCCGGACGAGGCCTCCTACAAGATGTCCCTGCAGCAAACGGTCGACGCCCTCGACCAGCAGATCCGCACCACGCGGATCAACCTGCAAAGCCAGGAGAAGGCGCTCACCGGCCTGCTCGACCGCGCCGCGGAACTCGAGCAGGCCAAGCAGCCGGTGCCCAAGTTCATGGCGGACAACATTTCCAAGCAGCGCAACGTGGTGGCAATGCAGCGCAATGCTCTGGCCCGGCAGCAGGCCGAGCGTGACAGCACCGTGGCCGCGCAGGCGAAGCAGCTGGCCCGCTATCGCGAGCTCAAGGCCGCCGAAGACGCGCCGCCGGAACCGTAGCCACGGCGGGCGGCAGGCGGATCAGAACGGCAGCTGCAACGACGGATCGACCGCCAGCATCTGCTCACGGAACACGTCCTGTATCCGTTGCAGCGCCGCGGCATTGTCGGCGTCGAAACGCAGCACGAGCACCGGCGTGGTGTTGGACGCCCGCACCAGGCCCCAGCCATCGGGCCAGTCGGCGCGCACGCCGTCGATGGTGATCAGCGTGGCCCCTTCGAAAGCCGCCTTGGCGCGGAAATTCATCATGAAGCGGTAGTTGCGGCCCTCGACCATTTCCACCTTCAGCTCGGGGGTCGACACGCCCTTGGGCAAGGTGGCGAAGATCTCGTCCGGCGAACGCCCCAGCGCGTCACCGGCAATGATTTCCAGCAGCCGCGCGGCGGCGTAGATGCCGTCGTCGAAGCCGAACCAGCGCTCCTTGAAAAAGAAATGGCCGCTCATTTCGCCGGCCAGTTCCGCGTCGGTCTCGCGGATCTTGGCCTTGATCAGCGAATGGCCGGTGCGCCACATCAGCGGGCTGCCGCCGGCATCCAGGATCTGGCCTTTCAGGTGGCCGGTGCATTTGACGTCGTAGATGATCGTGGCGCCGGGCTGGCGCGACAGCACATCGCGGGCAAACAGCATCAGCAGGCGGTCGGGATAGATGATTTCGCCGGTGCGGGTGACCACGCCGAGCCGGTCGCCATCGCCGTCGAACGCCACGCCCAGATCCGCGCCGGACTTCTGCACGGAGACGATGAGGTCCTGCAGATTGGACGGCTCGGACGGGTCGGGATGATGGTTGGGGAAGGTGCCGTCCACCTCGCAATACAACGGAATCACCTCGCAGCCGATCTCCTCCAGCACCTGCGGCGCCAGCGCGCCGGGGATACCGTTGCCGCAGTCGACCACGACCTTCAGGCTGCGCTCGGCCTGCACGTCGGAGGTGATCCGATCAATGTAGTCGGGGGCCACGTCCACATGCCGATAAGCGCCCTGGCCATCGGCCACCAGCGCGCCACTGGCGATGCGCTGGTACAGGTCCTGGATCGCATCCTCGGCCAGCGTCTCGCCGCCGACCATGATCTTGAAGCCGTTGTAGTCGGGCGGATTGTGGCTGCCAGTTACCGCCACGCCGCAGCCGGTTTCGAAGTGGAAGGTGGCGAAATAGACCACCGGCGTGGGCACCGCACCGATGTCGATCACGTCGATGCCGGCCGCGCGAAAACCATCCGACAACGCACCAGCCAGCTCGGGGCCGGACAGCCGCCCGTCGCGCCCGACCACGATCTCGTGCAGATCCCGCTCCCGCATCAGGCTGCCAATCGCCTGGCCCAGCAGGTAAGCCACGTCGCGGCTGAGGGTTTTGCCGACGATGCCGCGGATGTCGTACGCGCGGAAAATGGAAGGATCCACGGCAGCCCTGGCGTCACCGCCGGACCGCGCCGGCGCTGTCGGCGGGGCCGCCACCTTCGCCGGCTCGCGGACAATCTGGGGAATTTCTGTGGGCACTACTGGCTCCTCGGGTTCGGATGATATTTCGACCACCGAGCGCGTGCGCCGCCACAGCAGGAACGCTCCCGCGCCCAGGCCGAACAGGGCCAGCAAGGCGGCCAGCAGCACCGAATGCGGCAGCACGATGAATGCGCGCGGCAGGGCGGCGCCGACGCTGAACGCACTTCCGGGCACCGGTTTGCCGCCCGTTTCACTTTCGGCCGAGGCGGCGCCGTGGGAAAGCAGGCGCATGTCGCCGCGCTCATCGCCCTGGCGCAGATCCAGGCGGCCGCCGGCCGGGTCGATCGCATCCAGCCGCTGGCGCAACGGCGCAAAAGGCAACTCGACCCAGGCCCAGCCCTGCGCCCGATCCGGGGCACCCAGGGGCACGACGAGACTGAGCCGTCGATCACTGCCGCCGTGCGACACGCTTTGCGCCGGCGGCGTGCCATCGGCTGTTTGCGCCGACATCAACTGCGCCGCCTTGGCGTAACCGAATTCGCGGTAATTGGCGTGCAGCACTTCATTGAGCGTGCCGCTGTAAAGCTCCAGCGCCTGCGCCTGGGGCAGACGCTGGCGCAACGTGGCGGTGGCCTGCGCCGGGTCCTGCATGGCCACGGCCGGATCCAGCGTGGCCACCGCAGCGGTCACCGTGGCACGTTGCGTGGCAAGCTCCTGCGCCAGTGCTTTCACCGCCTGATCCTGGGCGACATGCACGCGTGCCGCCGCCTGTCCCTCGTCCGCGATCAACCACGCCTGCCAGCCGCAGAACAATCCCAGCAGCAGCAGCAGCGTGCCCGCCGCCAACGGCAGCAGCCCACGCCAGTCGAACGACATCCCCTTCGCCATCTTCATCGTTGTTGCCCGCCCCCGCAGGTTGTCGCAGCGTGGCCCGCGGCGCGGGCCGCCACTCAATTGATGCCGGTGGAACCGAAACCGCCGTCGCCGCGCTGGCTCGGGGCAAACGCGGACACGATGTTCATCCGCGCCTGCGCCACCGGCAGCAGCAGCAACTGGGCGATGCGATCGCCGACTTCGATGGTGTACGGCGCATGGCCGCGGTTCCAGCATGAAATCATCAACGGCCCCTGGTAGTCGGCGTCGATCACTCCTACCAGATTGCCCATCACCAAGCCGTGTTTATGGCCCAGCCCCGAACGCGGCACGATCACCGCGCACCAGCCCGGGTCGCCGATATGAATGGCGATGCCGCTGGGCACCAGCGCGCTGTCGCCCGGCTGCAGGGTCAGCGGCTGCTCCAGCGCGGCGCGCAGATCCATGCCCGCGCTGCCGGCAGTGGCCGCCTCGGGCAGGGCGATGCTGTCGCCGAGGCGCGGGTCCAGGATTTTCAGTTCGATATCGACGACGGGGCGCGCGCTCATCCGCGTGCGACCCGGTAGCGCTCGGCCACGCAGGCCAGCAACTGGTGCGCCAGCTCGGCCTTGCCCGCGCGCGGCAGTTCCAGCATGCCGCCCTCCCAATACAGGTTGATGGCGTTGTCGGCGGTTTCGAAACCGAGGCCCTCGCCGACCTGGTTGGCGGCGATCATGTCCAGGCCCTTGCGCTTCAACTTGCCTTGCGCGTAGTGCGCCACGTCGTGGGTTTCGGCGGCAAAACCCACCAGAAAGGGATGCGCGGCCTGCGCCGACAGCGCGGCCAGGATGTCCGGGTTTTCCCTGAGCTGCAGCGACAGGTCCGCGCCGGCCTGCTTCTTCAGTTTGCGCGGCGAGACTTCGCTGGGGCGATAGTCGCCCACTGCCGCCGCCGCGATATAGATATCGGCCTGTTTCGCGCCCGCCAACACGGCGTCGTGCATCTGCGCGGCGCTGCGTACGTCGATCCGCCGTGCCACGCCCGGTGGCGTGCACAAGCTGACCGGCCCGGCGACCAGGGTGACCTCCGCACCTTGTTGCGCGGCGGCCTGCGCCACCGCGAAGCCCATGCGACCGGAGCTGCGGTTGCCGATGAAACGCACCGGGTCGATGTCTTCGAACGTGGGGCCGGCGCTCACCATGATCTTCAGCCCCGCCAGCGCACCGCTGCCGAACGAACCGACCAGGGCATCGCGCAATTCCAGCGCCTCCAGCATCCGGCCGGATCCCACGTCGCCGCAGGCCTGCTCCCCGCTGGCCGGCCCCAGCACATGCGCGCCGCGCTGACGCAGCGTGGCGAGGTTGGCCTGCACCGCCGCGTGCGCCCACATTTGCTGGTTCATCGCCGGCGCCAGGTACAGCGGCGCGGCGCTGGCCAGGCACAGGGTGGACAGCAGGTCGTCGGCCAGCCCGTGCGCCAGCCGCGCCAGCAGGTCGGCACTGGCCGGTGCGATGAGGATGCGTTCGGCCCAGCGCGCCAGCTCGATATGGCCCATCGCCGCTTCCGCCTGCGCATCCCAGCCGCTGACCCGCACGCTCTGGCCGGACAGCGCCTGGAACGTGGTGGGGGTGACGAAATGGGTGGCCGCTTCGGTCATCACCACGCGCACTTCGGCGTCGAGATCGCGTAGCCGGCGTACCAGCTCGCAGGACTTGTAGGCGGCGATGCCGCCGGACACTCCCAGCAGAATGCGGCGTTGGGCAAGAGACATGTAAGGCGGGCCTGACAGACGGGCAGACGCCTAGCTTACCGGAATCATTCCGGCTGTCTGCTATCGCCCCGATCGCCGGCCGGACACGCTATGACGATGAGTATCCGCGACTGGCCCGAAGGCGAACGTCCCCGTGAAAAACTGCTGGCGCGCGGCAGCGGCGCGCTGTCCGACGCGGAGTTGCTGGCGGTGCTGCTGGGCAGCGGCAGCCGCGGCAAGGATGCGCTGGCGCTGGGCCGCGAACTGATCGCCGGCGCCGGCAGCCTGGGCGCCCTGCTCGGGCGGCCCGATCATCCGATCCGGGTCGGTGGATTGGGGCCGGCCAAACGGGCACGCATCGCCGCCGCGCTGGAGCTGGCCCGTCGCAGCCTGGCCGAGCAACTGCACGAGCGGCCCAGCCTGGGCAACCCGCGCGACAGCGGCGATTTCCTGCGCGCCCGCCTGCGCCACCTGCCGTACGAAGTTTTCGGCTGCCTCTACCTGGACAACCGCCACCGCGTGCTGGCGTTCGAGGAGCTGTTCCGCGGCACTGTGGACGGCGCCAGCGTGCATCCGCGCGAGGTGGTTCGCGCCTGCCTGCAGCACAATGCATGCGCGGTGATCTTTGCCCACAACCACCCCTCGGGCGTGGCCGAGCCCAGCGCCGCCGACCGTGCGATCACCCATGAGCTGCGCGACGCCTTGCGCCTGATCGGCGTACGCGTGCTGGACCATCTGGTGATCGGCAGCGGCGAGCCGGTGTCGATGGCCGCGCGCGGGCTGATCTGACCTGGCCAATCCCGTGCCGCGGACCCCTGCCGCGGCTGCCGGCGTCAGCCAACTACTGCATTCCGGGTGCATCAAGGCGCGGCAAGTCGTCGAAACTTATGCACAAATCCGCGGAACGGTCACTTGGCGGTCATGTCGCCCTCTTCACCACAGGTTATCGATATACCGTGATGATTATCAAAGGCTTTTCCCAAAAAATCGTGGATTGACCGGCTCACCGCTTCGGCGGCCCGCCAGCGGGCGAAGCTTTCCCCACAGACTTATCCACAGGCCCGTCCACTGCAGTGCAGCAAAAACCCGAGGTGATTGCCTCGCCGCACCACGGCTGCGGCATCGGCTCCGCCCGATGGTGGCGGTCTGCTAGGATTGTCGGTTCCATCACGATATTGAAAGCCCGTGAAAGAACAGCTGCGTGAACTGATTTTGCAGGCAATTCAGGCCTTGCAGGACGATGCCACTCTTCCCGCCGACCTGGCCCTGCCGGGCTTCGTGATCGAGCGGGCGCGCAGCCGCGAACACGGCGATTTTGCCTGCAACGTGGCGATGTTGCTGGCCAAGCCCGCACGCGCCAAACCGCGCGAGCTGGCCGAGAAGCTGGTGGCGGCGCTGCCGGCGAACGATCTGGTGGCGAAGGTGGAGATCGCCGGCCCGGGTTTCATCAACTTCTTCCTGGCCGCCAGCGCGTACCACGCCGAACTGCGGCGCATCCTGGCTGAAGCCGACGCCTATGGTCGCAGCGCCGGCGGCGGCAAGACCGTGGGCGTGGAGTTTGTCTCGGCCAACCCGACCGGCCCGCTGCACGTGGGCCACGGCCGCGCCGCGGCGATCGGCGATTGCCTCAGCCGCTTGCTTGAAGCCACCGGCTGGAACGTGAGGCGCGAGTTCTACTACAACGACGCCGGCGTGCAGATCGCCAACCTCGCCGTCTCGGTGCAGGCGCGCGCCCGCGGCGTCACGCCGGATGACAGCAACTGGCCGGAAAACGGCTACCGCGGCGACTACATCGCCGACGTGGCGCGGGCGTTCCTCGATCGCGATGCGGTGGTCGCCGATGGCGAAACCGTCACTGCCAACGGCGACGTCGACGACCTCGATGCGATCCGCCGCTTCGCCGTGGCCAGCCTGCGCCGCGAGCAGGACCTGGATCTGCAGGCGTTCGGCGTGGGCTTCGACACGTACTTCCTGGAGTCCTCGCTGTATAGCGACGGCAAGGTCGAGGAAACCGTGCGCGAACTGGTGGCGCACGGCCATACCTATGAAGAGGGCGGCGCGCTGTGGCTGCGCACCACCGATTTCGGAGACGACAAGGACCGCGTGATGCGCAAGTCCGACGGCACCTACACCTACTTCCTGCCCGACGTGGCCTACCACCTCAGCAAGTGGCAGCGCGGCTACGAGCGCGCCATCACCGAGCTGGGCTCCGACCATCACGGCTCGCTGGCGCGGGTGAAGGCCGGCCTGCAGGCGCTGAACGTGGGCATCCCGAAGAACTGGCCCGAATACGTGCTGCACCAGATGGTGACCGTGATGCGCGGCGGCGAGGAGGTGAAGATCTCCAAGCGCGCCGGCAGCTACGTCACCTTGCGCGACCTGATCGACGAAGTGGGCCGCGACGCCACGCGCTACTTCCTGATCTCGCGCAAGAGCGATTCGCAGCTGGTGTTCGACATCGACCTGGCACGCTCGCAGAGCAACGACAATCCGGTCTATTACATCCAGTACGCCCACGCCCGTGTCTGCAGCGTGCTGCGGCAGGCGCCGGAAAAGGGCTTCAGCTTCGACCTCGCCGACGGCCTCGCCCAGCTGGCGCGGCTGGACAACGAGCACGAGCAGATCCTGCTGACCGAGCTGTCGAAGTTCCCGGAAATCGTGGAGACCGCCGCGCTCAACCTGGAGCCGCACCTGGTCGCCGGCTGGCTGCGCGAACTGGCCAACGCGTTCCACACCTATTACAACTCGCACCAGTTCCTGGTCGAGGACGCCGCGCTGCGCAACGCGCGCCTGGCGCTGGTGGTGGCCACGCAACAAGTCTTGAAAAATGGCCTGGGCCTGTTGGGCCTCGGCGCCCCGGAGAAGATGTAATGGCAACACGCAAGGGCAAGGGCCGGCAGGCCGTGCGCAACAAAAAGGGTGGTTTCCCCGCCTGGGGCTACGCGATCGTCGGCTTGCTGGTCGGTGCCGTGCTGATGGTGATGATGCTGCGCGGCAGCCTGCTCACCAGCCTGCACAAACCCGAGGGCCCGCAGGCCAATCCGCAGGCCACCGCCAAGCACGCCAGCGAACCGGGCCTGCTCGAAACGGGCAACAACGACGACGCGCCGAAAAAGCCGCAATACGATTTCTACTCGGTGCTGTCGGAGCGCGAAGTGCGCATCCCCGATGCCGAAATCAGCGCCCAGGCGCGCGCCGAGCAGTTGCAGAAACAGCAGGCGGCCACGCAGGCCCAGCAGCAAGCGGCGGCCGGCACCACGCCGGTGGCCACGGCGCCGGTCAGCAACCCGAATGCGCCGGCTGCGGTCAGCGAAGACGTGGTCGCCGCGCCGCGCAGCACGCCTCCGGCCGCAGCGGCGGCGGGCAGCGGTTACCTGTTGCAGGTCGGCGCGTTCCCCAACGCCGCTGACGCGGAGACCCTGAAAGCCAAGCTGGCGATGCAGGGTTTCATCGCCAACGTGCAGACCGTCAATGTCAACGGCCAGACCTACCACCGGGTCCGGCTGGGCCCGTTCCCGTCCGCCACCGACCTGGAATCAACCAAGCAACGGCTGGCCGGCGCGGGTATCAATGCGATCGCCTTGAAGGAAGGTCGCTGAGTCTCACGTTTCTGCCAGGCTTTCGCTCATGACAACCAAGACTGCATGGATCACCGGCGCCACCTCCGGCTTCGGCGCCGCGGCTGTTGAACGCTTCGTGGCCGGTGGCTGGCGGGTGATCGCCAGCGGCCGTCGCGCCGAGCGACTGCAGCCACTGGTGGACCGCCACGGTGCCGAAAACGTGCATATCGCCGCGTTCGACATGCGCGACGAAGCCGCGATGCGCGCGGCGCATGCGGCGCTGCCGCCGGCCTTTGCCGACATCGACCTGCTGGTCAACAACGCCGGCCTGGCGCTGGGCACCGCGCCGGCGCAGCTGGCGGACCTGGCGCAGTGGAAGCAGATGATCGACACCAACGTCACCGCGCTGGTCACGATCACCCACCTGCTGTTGCCGCAACTGATCGAACGCCGTGGCGCCATCGTCAACATCAGCTCGATTTCCGGCAGTTACGCCTACCGCGGCGGCAACGTGTACGGCGGCAGCAAGGCCTTCGTCACCCAGTTCTCGCAGAACCTGCGCGTGGACCTGCTTGGCACCGGCGTGCGGGTGTCGTCGATCGAGCCGGGTATGGCCGAAACCGAATTCACCCTGGTACGCACCGGCGGTGACCAGACCGCCTCCGACCAGCTCTATGCCGGCGTCCACCCGATCACCGCAGGCGACATCGCCGACACCATCTGGTGGATCGCCAACCTGCCCCCGCACCTCAACATCAACCGGGTCGAAGTGATGCCTGTCAACCAGTCAGCGGCCGGCTTGCAGGTGCATCGCGACAGCTGAACCCGCTCAGCCAGCCCCTTTGCGATGCACGTCGTGCGTCACGAACGGGCGCTCCGGGTCGGGCACGGCCAGCCAGTGCGGGTGGGCCAGGGTGTGGCGCATGTCGTCCAGGCCGCTCTGCCAGTGGCTGCGCATGCTGGTGGCGCTGAACTCGTAATCCTTGAAGTGGCCTTCGTGCGGCCGGTCCTGGTAGATCAGGTGGATCACGTTGGTGAGTGCCTCGGCGGCGCGCGCCTCGGCATGGCGGTACGCCGGGTCGTTGCGCCGGTCCTCCGGCACCAGCGCCATCACGTCATGCAGCAGGCGACGCTGCTCCTGCGTCCGCCGCATGAATTCCGTGACCAGGCGGGTGCGGCTGGAGTACTGGATTTCCTTGCTGCGCTCGGCCACGTCGGCGAGGTCGCGTGGCGGCGTGCCGCGGGCGCTCCAAAGATCGACCTGGAACACCAGCGTGTCGCAACCGGGGCGCTCGCTCAGCACCTCGTACAGCGGCGTGTTGGAGACCATGCCGCCATCCCAGTAGAACTCACCGTCGATCTCCACCGCGGGAAAGCCCGGCGGCAGCGCGCCGGAGGCCATGAAATGCTCGGGCCGCAGGCGCTCGCGGCGGTTGTCGAAGTAGGCGAAGTTGCCCGTGCGCACGTTCACCGCGCCGACCGCCACATGCATCGTGCGCGCATCGTTGAGGCGATCGAAATCGACCAGCCGCTCCAGCGTGGCGCGCAGCGGCGTGGTGTCGTACCAGCTCACGCTGCCGGGCGTGGCATGCGCGCCCAGGAACGGCGGTGGCTGGCGCGGATGGAAGAAGCCGGCCTGGCCCTCGGTCATCGCGCGCCACGCGGCCAGGCCGCTCACGCCGTTGAGCCATGCCGTGGGCCAGGCGACCGCATCGAACCACGGCAGCGTCGGCACATCCGGCCACAGCGGCGGGCGGCAGATCGCCTCCCAGAATTCGCGCAGCCGTTCCACCCGCTGTCCGGGCGCATTGCCGGCGATGACCGCCGCGTTCAGCGCGCCGATCGAGATGCCGGCCAGCCGGTTCGGTTGCAGGCCGGCCTCGTCCAACGCCTCGAACACGCCGGCCTGGTAGGCACCGAGCGCGCCGCCGCCCTGCAACACCAGCGCGACGGTGCGGTAATCGCGGGCTACCGTCTCGGCCAGCGACGGGTTGCTCACTGCATGAACCACCCGTGGCTGACCACGACCGACTGGCCGGTCAGCGCCGCGCTGGGGAAGGTGGCCAGGAACAGCGCCGTCTGGGCGATGTCCTCGACGGTGGTGAACACGCCATCGACGGTGTCCTTCAGCATCACGTCGCTGACCACCTGGTCCTCGCTGATGCCCAGCTCCTTCGCCTGCTCGGGAATCTGCTTTTCCACCAGCGGGGTGCGCACGAAACCGGGACAGATCACGTGCGAACGCACGTTGTGCGGCGCGCCCTCTTTGGCCAGCGTGCGCGCCAAACCCAGCAGGCCGTGCTTGGCCGCCACGTACGGCGCCTTCAGCCGCGACGCTTCGTGCGAATGTACCGAGCCCATGTAGATCACGATGCCGCCGTGGCTCCGGCCCTGTTCGTCCTTGCGGTACATGTGGCGCAGCGCGGCCCGGGTGGTGAGGAAACCGCCATCGAGATGGATGGCCATGACCTTCTTCCAGTCGGCGTAGCTGAACTGGTCGATCGGGTTGATGATCTGCACGCCGGCGTTGGAAACCAGGACGTCCAGACGGCCAAATGCCGCCACCACCTGGTCGGTGCCGGCATCGACGGAGGCCTCGTCGGTCACGTCCATCGCGACACCCATGGCGGTGCCGCCGGCCGCGTTGATCTGCGCGGCCACGGCATCGGCCGCCTCCTGGCGGATGTCCGCGATCGCCACCTTCGCGCCACGTTCGGCGTACACCTCCGCGATTGCCTTGCCGATACCGCTGGCCGCGCCGGTGACCAATGCAACCTTGCCATTGAGACTTGTCATGCGTTGCTCCTGCGTTGCGTGAATCGTGGGCTTGCGATCAATGCGTGTCTTCGGCCAGATAGGTGTATGCGGTGAGGCCGCCATCGAGCATGCGGTAGAGCTGATCGGCCTCGGCGCCGGTCACGTCGGCACCGGCGATGCGCTCGCGGTAGCTGCGGCGCAGGGCTTCGAGATCGTAGCCCACGTAATCGAGCATCAGGTCGGTGGTGTCGCCGCGGCGCTGGTGGGCGAACACGAAGCCGTCGCCTTCCACTCGCACGTTCACCGCGTCGGTGTCGCCGAAGAGGTTGTGGATGTCGCCCAGGGTCTCCTGGTAGGCGCCGACCATGAAGATGCCCAGCCGGTAGCTTTCGTCGTCTTTCAGCGCATGCAGCGCCAGGCTCACGTCGACGCCCTCGGCATCGACATAGTGGTCGATGCGGCCGTCGGAGTCGCAGGTGAGGTCGACGATGACGCCGCGACGCGTCGGCTCCTCGTCCAGCCGCGCGATCGGCGCGATGGGGAAGATCTGGCCGATCGCCCACACGTCGGGGATCGATTCGAACACCGAGAAATTGGCGAAATACTTGTCGACCAGCTTCTCGTCCAGCTCATCCAGCGCGCCGCGATGCGAGCGCTCGGCCGGCAGCAGGCGCGTGCGCACGGCGTTGGCCACCGCGTAGTACATCTCGTCCAGCCGCGCGCGGTCGGCCAGCGCCAGCTGGCCCAGCGCGTACAGCGTCTGGCCTTCGGCCAGGTGGTGCTGGGCTTCGTGGAACAGCTCCAGCGGCGGGCGGTGATCGAGTTCGGCCCAGATCTCGCGCAGGTGGCGCAGCACCATCGGCTCGTCCGCCGCCGGGGGTGGAATCGTGCCGGCGGGCACCTGTTCGACCTCGGTCACGTTGACCACCATCACCGCATGGTGCGCGGTCATGGCGCGGCCCGATTCGGTGAGGATGTGCGGCGCCGGCAGGCCCTCGGCCGCGGCGGCTTCGGACAGCGACTGCACGATGGTGGAGGCGTATTGCTCGATCGAGTAGTTGATCGAGTTGTAGCTGCGCGAGCGCGAGCCGTCGTAATCCACGCCCAGGCCGCCACCCACGTCCACGATCTCCAGCGGCACGCCCATGCGGCTCAGCTCCACGAAATACCGCGTGGCCTCGCGCATGCCGTTGGCGATGTCGCGCACGTTGGAGATCTGCGAGCCCATGTGGAAGTGCTGCAGCTTCAATGTGTGTTTGAGCCCGGCCGCATCCAGCCGCTGGATCAGCGTCAGCACCTGGCTCGGCGACAACCCGAACTTGCCCTTGTCGCCGCCGGTGTTCTGCCACTTGCCCGCGCCGATCGAGGCCAGGCGCACGCGCACGCCCAGCAGCGGCTCCACGCCCAGCGCCTTGGCCTCGCTGAAGACATGGTCCAGCTCGGACAGTTTCTCGATCACGATGTGCACGCGCAGGCCGAGTTTCTTGCCGATCAGCGCCAGGCGGATGTATTCGCGATCCTTGTAGCCGTTGCAGATCACGATGGAACCGGGCCGCGCCATCGCCAGCACCGCCATCAGCTCGGGCTTGGAGCCCGCTTCCAGGCCGAAACCGTGGGTGCCGGCGGCCACCAGCTCGCCGGCCACGCCGCGCTGCTGGTTGACCTTGATCGGGTAGATGGCGGTATAGCCACCGGCGTAGTCGTACTCGGCAATCGCCTGGGCGAACGCTGCCTGCATGTGCGCCAGCCGGTCGGCGAGGATGTCGGGAAAACGCACCAGCAGCGGCAGCCGCAGTCCGTCGGCGCGGGCGCGTTCCACGATCGCCGGCAGCGACAGCGCCGGGCCGCCGGGGCCGCGCGGCTGCATCACCATCTCGCCGTCGGCGCTCACGTCCACGTAGCCATCGCCCCAGTGCGGCACGGCGTAGGTGTGGCGGGCGTCGTCGGTAGTCCACTGTTTCGCCATCGATGTCATCTCCTGTGCAGCCGGCGCTGACGGCATCCACCGTCGCGGGCCACGTTTCCACGGATGATCGTCGCAGCGGCGGACCTTGACGGAGTACTTCGGTGTAGCCACCAGGCCCGTACGACCGGAAGCCTCGCACGCCGCGGGGCCGATCGGGCTTGTCGGCACCAGCGCGTTCTGCGCCCGGATGCCAGCGGCCATTGTAATGGCGGCTCGTGACGATAGGGACACGGCGGCCCGCAGGCGTTGCCGCTACAATGAGCGGCCTTGCATCCCACGGTTTTCAGGACACCCGCCATGTCGCAGCAGCTCAGCTGGTTCACCGAAGCCCACCAGGCCTCCGGTTCCTCCATCGGTTTCCGCACCGAGCAATTGCTGCACGCGGAGAAGACCCCGTTCCAGAACATCGAGATCTACCAGACCACCGACTGGGGCAACCTGATGGTGATCGATGGCTGCGTGATGCTCACCACGCGCGACAACTTCTTCTACCACGAGATGATGACCCACCCGGCGCTGTTCACCCATGCGCGGGCCAAGCGCGTGGTGATCATCGGCGGCGGCGACTGCGGCACGCTGCGCGAGGTGCTGAAGCACGAGGAAGTCGAGAATGCCGTGCAGGTGGAAATCGACGAGCGCGTGACGCGCCTGGCGGAGGAGTATTTCCCCGAGCTGTGCGAGGCCAACAACGACCCGCGCGCCGAGCTGCTGTTCATCGACGGCATCAAGTACATGGCCGACGCCGAGCCCGACTCGCTGGACCTGATCATCGTCGACTCCACCGACCCGGTGGGCCCGGCCGAGGGCCTGTTCAACGTGGCCTTCTACGCCAGCTGCTACAAGGCGCTGCGCCACGGCGGCCTGCTGGTGCAGCAGAGCGAATCACCACTGGCGCACCTGGATCTGATCAAGTCGATGCGCTCGGCCATGCGCACGTCGGGTTTCAGCGCGGTGAAGACGCTGCCGTTCCCGCAGCCGTGCTACCCCACCGGCTGGTGGAGCTGCACCATGGCGCGCAAGGGCGGCGACCTGTCCGGCTTCCGCGAGCGCGGTGCCGCCGCCAAGAACTTCCCCACCCGCTACTACAACGCCGAAGTGCACAAGGGCGCGCTGGCGCAGCCGGAGTTCATGCGCGAGGAGTTGGGGGAGTAGCGGGGCTTTCCCGCGGCGTGTCCTTGCCTTATCGATAAACGGAAAAGCCCGCCGGGGCCGTAATCTCCTCTCCCCTTTGGGGAGAGGACACAGGAGAGGGGACGGTGCTTGCGGGGGAGCTGTTGGCGCAGCTTTTCGGCGTCGTGGACAGCTTCGCTGGGGCTTCCCCGCGGCGTGTCCCCTCTCCCCTACCCTCTCCCCAAGGGGAGAGGGTATTACGGCTTGATCTGGCGCTGAGGTTTGGCAATTACGGCTACGCATGAGCCGGCCGCGGGTGCCTTCAGAACATCTTTGATCGCACTTTGGGCAGCAGCACCAGCACCAGTGTCGCCAGCGGTCCGAGTATCAGTGACAGCAGGAACCACAGCAGGCCGCTGCGGTTCTTGCCTTGTGCCAGGGCGGCGTTGATCAACGCCAGCGTGCCCCAGCCGGCGAACCACGGCGCACCGTCGGCCCATGTGGGAAATTGACTCACGGCGGTCTCCTTTGGGTTGCCGCTGCGCCTTCGCGCTGAACAGACGGCCATATTCGTACCGCCAAGCCTCGCGCAAGCGCGCTCGCCGTGCAAACCGTGCGATCAGCCGCGCTTAAGATTCAGCCGTTAAGCTGGGGACTTTGTTTGTCTGGAGAGCATCATGCGCGGATTGCGCTATGTATGGCTGGCTTGCGCATTGACCACGATGGCGGCGCCGGCGTGGGCCGCTCGCCATCCAAAACCCGCGACAAACCACAAGGCCGATGTGGCCCGCGACAAGGCGCTGGCCGGTTTCCAGCGCGATCTGGTCAGCGTGCTGGCGCCGCGCGCCGATGCCTTGCCGCTGCTCGGTGCCGCCCTGCTGGCCCGACCGCTGCCCAACCAGCCCAAGTACAACAGCTTCCACGCGTTGATCGAGCGTGCGGCGCAGGCGCAGGACGCGGGCCCGGCCACCGACTGGGTGCGCCTGGCCGATTGCGACGCCAAGGCGGATGCCTGCCCCAACCGCGAGGCGCTGAGCGCCTTGCAGGCCAAGGCGCCCGACAATGCCGCCGTCTGGCTGCTCAAACTCGGCGACGACCAGCGCCAGCTGCACGACGACGCGGCACGCCAGGATCTGGCACGCGCCGCCGGCGCGAAGCTGTATGACGATTACGCCGGCATCAGCCTGAAGGCCCTCGCCAGCACCGTCGCCGTGCTGCCGCCACCGGCCACCACGCTGGATCCCAACGACACCGCCGGCGCCGCCGGCCTGCAGGTGATGATGGTGTTCGGCAGCGCCCGCGCCCAACCGCAACCGAACCTGCCGGCCGCCGCCAAGCTGTGCGAAGGCGCGGCCGACGATGCCGCGCTGAAGGCCGATTGCCTGAAACTGGGCAAGGTACTGGAGTGGGGCTCCAGCCCGCTGGCCCGCTCGCTGGGCCTGCACCTGCGCGAAACCCTGGCCGACGATGCGGCGCAACAGGAAGACGCCCGCCAGGCCCGCCGCAACCTCGTGTGGCAGGTGCAGAACTTCGCCGCCCTCTCCGCCCGCGCGCAAACCGACCCTGCCGTGGCCCAGCACCTGCTGACCCTGGCCCGCAACGGCGGCAGCGAAATGAGCCTGATGCTGGCCGCCCTGCGCAACGCCAGTATCGCCGCCGAAGCGCCAGCGGACTGGAAACCCGGGAGCTGAGGGGCCGCTTCCCGCAAGCACCGGCCCCTCTCCTGTGTCCTCTCCCCAATGGGGAGAGGAGGTCACGGTGCCCTCGGGCTTCTGTGTTCATCGACCCAGCCACCAACAACGCGGCAAACACCAAACCTGTGTCCTCCCCCCAAGGGCAGAGGACGTCACAGTGCCTTCGAGCCTCGATGTTTGACGGCTTGGCACGGTTACGCTCAGGGCGAATGGTGGAGTTGTGCGACGCCGTTGTCATTCCCGGCTCCCCGGTTCGCCATCTTCAATATCGCTTTCCGCTCGCCCGTTCCCCTTTACCCCTTCCGCGGGTTAGGCTTGATCCACCTTCCGGGGCAAGGGTCAACCGATGCTTACGACGCTGGTGGCATGCAGCAAGGGTGGTTGCGGCAAGAGCACGCTGGTGACGCAACTGGCGTCACACTGGGCACAGGCGGGGCAGCGTACCGCCATCGTCGATGCCGACAAGCAGCATTCCAGTTTCCACTGGGCCGAGTTGCGACCCGACAACGTACCCGGCGTGCTGGCGCTGGAGGGCGGCCGCCGCGGGCTGCAGCGGGTGCCGGACGATACGCAGCAATTGCTGATCGACACCCCCGCCGGCGTCGGCGAGCGTGAACTCGAACCCTATCTCGAACTGGCCAACGTGCTGCTGGTGCCGGTGTTGCCGTCGTCGTTCGACCTCGACGCCACGCTGCGTTTCCTGGACGAACTCAAGGCCATCAACCGCATCAAGCGCGGCAAGTTGCCGGTGGCGCTGGTCGCCAACCGGCTCAAGCCGTGGACCCACGCCAGCCAGGACGCGCTGACGCGGCTGGCCGAGGAGTCGCCTTTCCCGATCGCCGCGCAACTGCGCGACAGCCAGGCCTACGTGCTGCTGAGCGCGCTGGGCAAGGGCATTTTCGATTACCAATCCGAGCAGGTACGCAACCACCAACAGGACTGGAAAGCATTGCTGCGTTGGATCAAGCGCCACCCATGACCCTCGGAGCAGGATCGATCGACACGCCCCCACCATCACGGAGTCACTCATGCACGAATTGATCCTGCTGCGGCACGCCGAGGCTGTCCCCATAGAAACCAGCGGCGACGATCGCCAGCGCCCGCTCAGCAGCCACGGTGAGCAGGAGGCCCAGGCGGCGGGGCTGTGGCTGGCCAGCCACAATATCCGTCCGCAGCGCGTGCTGTGCTCGCCGGCGCGGCGCACCACCGAAACCGCGCGACTGGCGCTGACCGCGCTGGATTCACTGCCGGTGCCGCAACTGGCTGGGGAAATCTACGACGCCTCGCCGGGCGAGCTGCTGGCCCTGCTCGACCAGCATGGCGATATTGGTTCCGTGATGCTGGTGGGCCACAACCCCGGCATCGAGCGGCTGGTGGCCCTGTTGGTGGAAGGCCGCTCGGACGATTTCCGCGGCATGCCGCCGGGCGCGCTGGCGGTATTGCATCTGGATGGCATGCTGGAGCCGGGGAATGCCCGGCTGGACGCGTTCTGGTCGCCGTGATCGCCGCGTCGGGCTGAGCACCGGGCGCGGCACCGCGCCTCCGTCATCAACGCCCTCACGACACTGCCCGTATCATGCGTGCATGTCGTCACGCCTCTTTTCCCTGTCCCTTCTACTCGCAGCCTTGCTGTTGCAAGGCTGCGCCGTGTCGCGCGCGAAAATCCACCAGGCCGACCTGGCGGTGGCCGACACCATCGACCGCCAGCTCACCTGCCAGCAAGCCGACCATTGCGCCCAGCCCTCGCCGCTGCTGCAGGCGGCGGACAGCGCGCTGGCCCAATCCACGCCGGAGCAACCGGTGCACGTGGTCACCCTGCTCGACGACAGCGAGCCGGCGCTGGCCGCGCGGGTGAACCTGGTGCGCGCCGCGCGCAAGTCGATCGACGTGCAGACCTTCATCTGGGCCCAGGACGACGCCGGCCAGCTGATGTTGAACGAGCTGGTGCAGGCGGCGCGACGCGGCGTGAAGGTGCGCATCCTGGCCGACCAGCTGTTCTCCTTCAACGACCTCGACCTGCTCGACCGGCTGGTGCGCGCCAGCGTCAATCTGCACGTGCGGCTGTACAACCCCACCTTCCACAACGCGCGCACGCCGCCACTGGAGTTCGCCGCGGGCGTGATCTGCTGCTTCATGAAATTCAACCAGCGCATGCACAACAAGCTGCTGCTGGTGGACGACAGCATCGGCATCACCGGCGGGCGCAACTACGAGGATCGCTACTTCAACTGGGATGACGACTTCAATTACGTCGACCGCGACGTGATGGTCGCCGGGCCGGCGGCGCGCGAGATGGCCGACAGTTTCGACCTGTTCTGGAACCACCGCCGCTCCGTGCCGCTGACCCACCTGCGCGATCTCAACAAGCGCATCCTGTCCGACGCCGAGGCGCCGACCTGGCGCCCACCGCAGTACCGACGACCCTTGCGCGTGGCGCAGGTGCAACAGGCCGCGGAGGATCCGTCGTGGCTGCATGCGTGGCTGGTCGCGCCGGGCATCGAGGTCGGCAACGTGGATTACTTCAGCGACATGCCGACCAAGACCCGCGCGCCCAAGCGGGCACGCGCGCAGGTATTCACCCGCCACATCATGCACATGATCGCCAGCGCGAAACGCGAGGTACTGCTGCAGACGCCGTACCTGGTGATGAGCGACCAGGCGCAGAAGATTTTCCGCCGACTGCACAAGCGCGCCGAACCGCCGCGCATCGTGGTGTCCACCAACTCGCTGGCGTCCACCGACGCGTTCGCCGTGTACGCCATGTCGTACAAGCACCGCAAACGCTACCTCACCAAATTCGGTTTCGAGATCCACGAGATGAAGCCGCACGCGGTGGCCGCGGCGGTCGACAACGAGCTGGCCAACCTGGGCATGGATTCGCCGACGCCGGCACCGGAAACCGCCACGCCGGCCAGCGCCCGCCAGGCGCGCTTCCACCTGCTGGGCAGCCGCGGCAGCAGCAGCCGGCCAGCGCCGTTGCTCAGCGAAGGCCGCCGCTTCGGCCTGCACGCCAAGTCGATCGTGGTGGACGACAATTTTGCCATGGTCGGCTCGCACAACTTCGATCCACGCTCGGATCACTACAACACCGAATCGGGCGTCATCGTCTACGACCGGCATTTTGCCGACGAACTGCGCAGCTCCATCCTGCGCGACACGCAACCGGAAAACGCCTGGGTGATCGCGCCACGCCGCCCCGTGGTGCCGGTGCTGACGGACATCAACCAGGCCATCGGCACCGTCTCCGAACACCTGCCGCTGTTCGACCTGTGGCCGTTCCGCTACGCCACCAGCTACGACTTGAAGGCTGGCTGCCAGCCCCTGCTGGCCAGCGACCCCAACTTCTTCAACTGCTACCGGCCGGTGGGCGATTTCCCGGACGTGGCGCTGTCGCCGAAGCTGATCATCACGCGGCTGATTACCGCGTTCGGCGTGGGTGCGAAAGGGATTCTTTGAGGAAGCAGGGAATGGGAATCGGAGGGCGGCGCGCTCCGGTCGCAGCGCGGTTTACGGTGCGCGGGCGAGGCTGTCCTGGTGCGAGGAGAAGCGCATCGGCAGTTCGCCGCTGACACCGGCGGGGTGATCGGCCGGTACGGCGAAGCGCCAGCCGCGCACGCTGCGCAAGGCGTGTTCGTCCAGCACCGGGTCACCGCTGGATTCGACCAGGCTGGCGCGGTCGACCTGGCCGCGGCCATCGGTATCGACGTGCACCACCACGCGGCCGTCCAGATGGCCGCGCAGCTTGTACCACGGTTGCGTGGTGTCATACGGCATCGCCACCGGCTCCAGCGGAGCGGGCGGTGATGGCGTGGCCGCAGGCGCCACTTCCTGCGGCGCGGTGCGAACGACCTTCGCCTTCGCCACGTGCACCGGCGCACGCGCATGCCGCTGCACGGGTGCCTTGGCGATGGTGGCCGAATGGCGGCTCGGCGTCTTCGCCACCGGGCCGCTCCAGCCGGCCGTCAGCGTGCTGAGCCAGCCGGTGCCGGCAATGCCTCCGGCCAGCAGCAGCAAGCTAAGACCGGTGGTGGTGCGAAGGCGTGGCATGTCGATACGGGCCGCGACTCACGGCCGCTCGAGAATCGCGGTGACGCCCATGCCGCCGGCGGTGCAGATCGAGATCAGCCCGCGGCCGCTGCCCTTCTGCTCCAGCAGCTTGGCCAAGGTGGCGATGATGCGCGCGCCGGTGGCGGCGAACGGATGGCCCACCGCCAGGCTGGAGCCGTGCACGTTGAGTTTGGCCGGATCGATCGAACCCAGCGGCGCCTCCAGCCCCAGCCGGTTCTTGCAGTACTCGGCCGATTCCCACGCGCGCAAGGTGCACAACACCTGTGCCGCGAACGCCTCGTGGATTTCGTAGTAATCGAAATCCTGCAGGGTGAGGCCGTTGCGCGCCAGCAGGCGCGGCACGGCGACGGTGGGCGCCATCAGCAGGCCCTCGCCGTGCACGAAATCCACCGCGGCCACTTCCGCATCGCGCAGATAGGCCTGGATTTTCAGCCCGTGGCGAGCGGCCCAGTCATCGCTGGCCAGCAGCACCGCGGCCGAGCCGTCTGACAAACCGGTCGAATTGCCCGCCGTCAGCGTGCCCTGGCCGGAGCGCTTGTCGAACGCCGGCTTCAGCGAAGCCAGTTTTTCCAGCGTGGAATCCGGGCGCAGGAAACCGTCGCGCTTCAGCCCGCGGAACGGCACTACCAGATCATCGAAGAAGCCGCTCTCGTACGCCGCCGCCAGCTTGCGGTGGCTGTCCAGCGCCAACTGATCCTGCGCTTCGCGGCTGATGTGCCACTCCTTCGCCATCAGCTCGCAGTGGTCGCCCATCGATTTGTTGGTGCGCGGCTCGGCCACGCCGGGAAACGCGGGTTTCAATTCGCGGAATGAGAAGCCGTGCAGCGCCACCTTCAACTTGTCCAGCGGCGTCTTGGCCCGGTTCATCGCCAGCAGGCGCTTGCGCAGGCGCCGGCCGTAGACGATCGGCACGTCGCTGGTGGTGTCCGAGCCGGCCGCGATGCCCGCCTCGATCTGCCCGGCGGCGATCTTGTTGGCCACGATGATCGCGTTGTCCAGCGAGGTGCCGCAGGCGCGCGCCGTGGTGATGCCCGGCGTGGTCGGTGCCAACCCGGACGACAGCAGTGCCTCGCGCGCCAGGTTCCAGTCCGCCGCATGCTTGATCACCGCACCCAGCGCCACTTCGCCCAGCTCCACCCCATGCAGTCCGTAGCGTTCCACCAGCGCGCCGAGCACCTTTACCGACAAGCCGAAATTGCCGACTTCGGCGTAGGCCGTGTTGTTGCGGCAGAACGGAATACGTACCCCGCCAACCACACCGACGCGCTTCTGCGTGTTCTCCATGCTCAGGACGATCCGAAAATATCAAGTCTCACAAGGCTAACCCGCAGTGCATCCGGGGGAAACCCCACCACGGCGCGGGGTGGCAGGTTCATTCAGCCGCGGCGAACCGCAACCGCCACCCCTCGGCACCACAAAAAAGCCGTAATCCCCCTCTCCCCTGCGGGGAGAGGGCAGGGAGAGGGGGCACACGCCGCGGGGAAACCGCGACGAAGCGGAACACGCAGCAGGGAAACCCCAGCGAAACCACACCGCCGAAAACTCCATCCATCAACCTCCCCCGCAAGCACCAGCCCCCTCTCCTGTGTCCTCTCCCCAATGGGGAGAGGAGATCACAGTGCCCTCGGGCTTCTGTGGTCATCGTCCTTCGACTCCCAGGCCCCCATCCCCCATACCCGCTAGAATTGGTCTTCCCGCCCGGAATTCCCCACGTGGAAGCGCAAACGCTGCTCGACCTGCCCGCTGTACTCGCCCTCGAAATCGCTGCCGGCCAGACGCCGCCCCGGCTCACGCTGACGCGCGACGAGGCGGATGAGTTGGCCGAGCACGTGGCCACCGACCTGCGCGGGCTGGTACCGCAGGTGGACGCGGCGCGGCTGGCGCTGGCTGGCGCGCTGTTCGATCCGGTGGAATTGCTGCGGCCGAATTTCCCGGTGTGGTCCACGCTGGGCGACCTGGCGCGCCGCGTGCCGCGCGGCCAGCTGGAGAACGTGGTGGCCTTTGGCAGCAACGACGGCCAGATGCCGGCGCCTGCCCTGGAGCCCTCACCGCATTACGCCGACGGCCCGATGCGCCTGCTGCCGCTGAGCCTGCTGGCACCCGCCGAGCTGGCCGAGACGCTGTCCGAGCAGTGGGAGCTGCAACTGATCGGCCGCGGTGAAGCCGGCGCGCACACCGCCGACTGGCTGATGCGCACGCTGGGCATTCCGCTGGAGCACGTGCGCTACCTCACCCGCCACGACCTGATGGCGCTGACCTGCGTGCAGTACGAGCATGTCAACCTGGCGCCGCTGTGGGCGCTGCTGGAAGCGGCCCTGCTGACGCCCGAGCGCGACGAGTCTGCGATGAGCGCCCGCGGCCTGGGCTGGCATTACGCGCAGGGCACCATCACCGCGCAATCGCCCGCGCAATGGTTGGCCACGCAGCACGGCGAGCCGCAGCAACGCGCCCACGATTTCGCCGGCATCGTGTTCGAACTGCGCCAGTACGCCGCCCTGCTCGACGCCCACCAACTGCCGCTGGCCATGGCCGGCGACGACAGCGAAGCCGGCCGCGGCTATCTGCTGGAAACACTGGCGCCCGCCGCCGCCAACGGCAGCACGCCCACGCTGTATGCGCACGAGGCGCCGGGCCTGGGCGTGGTGGCGATCACGCTGAGCCAGCGCGATGCCGACGGTTCGGTGCGCGTTCTGGCGCACGGTTACCCGCTGCATCCGCAGGCGCGCGACGCGCTGCTGAGCCGACTTTCCGAACGCTACGGCATGGCCATCGAGCTGCAGGCACGTGGTGAGGTCGTGCTGGATGAGAGCGGGCGGTTGTCGGCACCCACCCAATAGCGGTCCTCAGCCCCACTTGTGGGAGCGACTTCAGTCGCGATGCTCCTGCTTTGAAAGCCAAAAGCAAAAGGCATCGCGGCTGAAGCCGCTCCCACAGAAAATCACCTGTGGTCGCCCGTCGTGAAATCCGTCTCATACATCCAGTACGGGCAGCGCTGCATGCCCAGCTGCGCGTAGGTGGCCTGCGCGCGCTCGTTCTCGGTTTCCACATACAGCCGCAAACCCACCGCACCGGCTGCGCGGGCGCGTTGCGCCACGTCCGCGTGCAGCGCGCGGAACACGCCGCTGCGGCGCGCGGCGGGGATCACGTACACGCTCTGGATCCACCAGAAATCGCCGTTGCGCCAGTCGCTCCATTCGTAGGTCAGCAACAAGCCGCCCACCGCCACGCCGTCGCGCTCGGCGATCAGGTAGAAGCCGCGCCGCGGTTGCTCCAGCACGCCGGCGATGCCGCGTTCCAGCACGGCGGGGTCCAGCCGTTTGTGCTCGGTTTCCCACGCCATCGCGCTGTTCCAGGCCAGCAGGTCGGGGATGTCGGCAACCGTGGCCGGGCGGATCGACAGGGGCGGCATGGGTGGCTCCGGTGGAGGGGGAGCGGGCCATGCTAGCGCATCGTCTTCACACGCCGACGCGTACGCTGGCAGCAGAGTCAGCCGCCGAGGCGGTCTGCTCCTCACACGACAGGGTCGGGCGATCGCACGCAGCGGACGCCGGTGCCTGCGCGTGGCCAGCGCCCAAGGAAACCGGAATTGAAAATCGCAAGCCTGCTCGATCTGTTGAAGTTGCGTCGCCTGCGCGCGTTCCGCCGCCGCCGCGTCGCGGCGCATGCGCGGCCGGAGCAGGAGCCGGCACTGCGCTCGGAGCTGTTCAGCGCCGAACAGATGGAGCGCCACGGCGCGGTGCTGGCCGCGCAGCACAAGATCAGCGAGCGCTCCAACGCCGACCTGCTGCTGGCGCGCCTGGCCGACAACGAAGCGGTGCTGCTGCACACTTGCGAACGCCTCACCGCGGCCACGCGCAAGCGCAGCCGGGTCACGCCGGCGGGCGAATGGCTGCTGGACAACCTGTACCTGATCGAGGAGCAGATCCGCCTCGCCCGGCGCCACCTGCCCAAGGGCTACAGCCGCGAACTGCCGCGGCTGAGCCAGGGGCCGTCGATCACCCTGCCGCGCGTGTACGACATCGCGCTGGAGATCATCTCGCACGGTGATGGCCGGGTGGACATCGCCAGCCTCAGCCGCTTCGTGATGGCCTACCAGACGATCACGCCGCTGAAGCTGGGCGAGTTGTGGGCGATCCCGATCATGCTGCGGCTGGCGCTGATCGAGAACCTGCGCCGCGTGGCGGCCCGCGTGATGGCCGACTGGCGCCACCGCAGCGAAGCCGTGGGCTGGGCCGACGCGCTCACCGCCAGCGCCGAAAGCGACCCCAAGAACGTGGTGCTGGTGGTGGCCGACATGGCGCGCTCGGACCCGGCCATGGCCAGCTCGTTCGTGGCCGAGATGACGCGCCGGCTGCAAGGCCAGAGCCCCGCGCTGGCGCTGCCGCTGAGCTGGATCGAACAGCGGTTGTCCGAATCGGGCCAGAGCATCGAGCACCTGGTGCAACTGGAGGCGCAGCAGCAGGCCGCGCACCAGGTGTCGATCAGCAACAGCATCGGCAGCCTGCGCGCGCTGTCGGCGATCGACTGGCGCGATTTCGTGGAGCACACCAGCCTGGTCGAACAACGCCTGCGCAAGGAGCCGGCCGGCATCTACCCGACCATGGATTTCGCCACCCGCGACCGCTATCGCCACGTGGTCGAGTCGATGGCGCGCAATCACCACCTGACCGAACAACAGGTGGCCGACGCGGCGCTGGAATTGTGTGGCCGTGCGGAGCCGCCCGCGTTGCAACAGCATGTCGGTTTCTACCTGATCGACGAGGGCCGCCGCACGCTGGAGCAACGCCTGGGCGTGCGCCCGCTGCTGGGCGAGGCGCTGCGTCGCCAGTTCGACCGCACGCCACTACCGGTGCACCTGGGCCTGCTGGCGCTGCTGACGTTCCTGTTCGCGCGACCGCTGGTGCTCACCGCGTTCCATGACGGCCTGCCGCTGTGGGGGATCATCGCCATCGCCATCCCCGCCGCCATCGTGGCCAGCCAGCTGGGCATGAGCCTGCTCAACTGGCTGGCCACGCTGATGGTGGAACCGCAGCGGCTGCCGCGGATGGATTATTCGGCCGGCATCCCGGCCAGCGCGCGCACGCTGGTGGCGGTGCCCAGCCTGTTCGCCAACGCGCAGGACATCGAGGATCTGGTGGAGACGCTGGAGGTGCGTTTCCTGGGCAACCGCGATCCGAATCTTCACTTCGCGCTGCTCACCGATTTCACCGACGCGGCCAGCGAAACCCTGCCCGGCGACGCTGCGCTGCTGGCGCTGGCGCAGCGGCGCATCGAGGCGCTCAACGAGCGCTACGCCACCACCGACAGCGACCGCTTTTTCCTGTTCCATCGCCCGCGCCGCTGGAACGATGCCGAGCAATGCTGGATGGGCCACGAACGCAAGCGCGGCAAGCTGGCGGACATGAATGCCCTGCTGCGCGGCAACGGCCACGACCGCTTCCAGTTGATCGTGGGCGACATCGACACGCTGGGGCCGGTGCACTACGTGATCACGCTGGACACCGACACCCAGCTGCCGCGCGACTCCGCGCAGGAGATGGTGGCCACGCTGGATCACCCGCTGAACCGCGCCGTGTACGACCCGGAGCAGCGACGCGTGGTGGCCGGCTACTCGATCCTGCAACCGCGCGTGGGCGTCAGCCTGCCCAGCACCGCACGCTCGCGCTACGCGCAGTTGTACGGCAGCGACGCCGGCATCGACCCGTATACGCGGATGGTTTCGGACGTCTATCAGGATGTGTTCCAGGAAGGCTCGTTCATCGGCAAGGGCATCTACAACATCGATGCGTTCGAGCTGACGCTGGACGGCCGCTTCCCGGAAAACCGCATCCTCAGCCACGACCTGGTGGAAGGCTGCCACGCGCGCTCGGGCCTGCTCAGCGACGTGCAGGTGTACGAGGAATACCCCGCCCGCTACAGCGCCGACGTCAAGCGTCGCCACCGCTGGATCCGCGGCGACTGGCAACTGCTGCCCTGGCTGCTGCCGTGGGCGCCGACCGCGCACGACGGCTGGCGCCGCAATGCGCTGACCGCGTTGTCGCGCTGGAAAATCCTGGACAACCTGCGCCGCAGCCTGGTGCCGCCGTCGCTGGTGGTGTTGCTGGCGGTGGGCTGGCTGATGTTGTCGCCGCCGCTGTCGTGGATGCTGGCGGTGCTGGCGATGGTGGTGCTGCCGCCGATGCTGGCGGCGCTGCTGGACCTGGTGCAGAAGCCGGCCGAGGTGCAACTGGATCAGCATCTGCGCGCGGCCTTCCGCTCGGCCGCGCAACACCTGGCGCGCATGCTGCTGGGGCTGGCGTGGCTGCCGCACGAAACCTTGTACAGCCTCGACGCCATCGTGCGCACGCTGTGGCGCATGGGTTTCAGCGGTCGCCATTTGCTGCAATGGCAGACCTCCAGCGATGCCGAACGCACCAGCAGCAACGCGCTGGGCGCGCTGTGGCGGCTGATGTGGATCGGGCCATTGCTGGCGCTGGTGCTCACCGTGGTGCTGGCGCTGCACCGGCCGATGGTGTTGTTGCTGGCCGAGCCATTGCTGCTGCTGTGGCTGTGCTCGCCAGGTTTCGCCTGGTGGATCAGCCAGCCACGACGCGCCAGCGCGTTTGCGCCCAGCGGTAGCCAGCAGCGTTTCCTGCGCTCGCTGGCGCGGCGCACCTGGGCCTATTTCGATACCCATGTGGGCCCGGCCGAGCACTGGCTGCCGCCGGACAACATGCAGGAAGACCCGGAGCCGGTGGTCGCCCACCGCACCTCGCCCACCAATATCGGCATGGCGCTGCTGGCGAACCTGGCGGCCTACGATTTCGGTTTCCTCAGCATGGGCCGGCTGCTCGACCGCACCCGCCACACGCTGGCCACGATGCGCGCGCTGACGCGTCACCGCGGGCACTTCTACAACTGGTACGACACGCAGACCCTGCAGCCGCTGCAGCCGCTGTACGTCTCCACGGTGGACAGCGGCAACCTCGCCGGCCACCTGTTGACGCTGCAGCCAGGCCTGCTGGCGCTGGTCGACGAGCCGCTGTTCCACCCGCGCCTGCTGCACGGCCTGCGCGATACCGTGGCGGTGTTGCGCGACGCGCTGGGCAGCGTGCGCCCGACCGTGCTGCAACCGATGCGGCGCGCGCTGGATGCCGCGGTGGAAACGCCACCGGCCACGCTCGGCGAGGCTGTCGCGCTGCTGCAACGCCTGTGCGACCACGCCAACGCACTGGCGCTGGAATTGCCGCAGGAACCGGACAACGAGGTGGCATTCTGGAGCGCTGCGCTGGTGCAGCAATGCCACGAGCTGTACGACGACGTGCAGGCCTTCCAGCTCGATCCCCCGGCCGACGAGAAGATCAATTTCAGCGGCATTCCCACCCTGGCCCAGTTGGGTCGTATCGAGCCGCTGTGCTGGCCCTGCGAGGCCGGCGCCGAGGCGATCCGCGAACGCGCGCGCGAGCGCATCGCCCTGCTGGAGCAACTGGCCGACCAGGCCGGCGAGATGGCCGTGGTCGATTACCACTTCCTGTACGACGCCGGCCGCGACCTGCTGGCGATCGGCTACAACGTGGACGAACGCCGCCGCGACGAAGGCTATTACGACCTGCTGGCCTCCGAGGCGCGGCTGGCCAGTTTCGTGGCCATCGCCCAGGGCCAGCTGCCGCAGGAAAACTGGTTCGCACTGGGCCGGTTGCTGACCACCAGCGCGGGCGAGCCGGTGCTGTTGTCGTGGACCGGCTCGATGTTCGAGTACCTGATGCCGATGCTGGTGATGCCCAGCTACGAGAACACCCTGCTGGACCAGACCTGCCGCGCGGCCGTGGGCCGGCAGATCGAATACGGCAACCAGCTGAATGTCCCGTGGGGCGTTTCCGAATCCGGTTACAACACCCGCGACGCGCAGTTCAACTATCAATACCGCGCGTTCGGCGTGCCCGGCTTGGGCCTGAAGCGCGGGCTGGGCGAGGACGTGGTGATCGCGCCCTACGCCACCGCGCTGGCAATGATGGTGCGGCCCGCCGCCGCCACCGCCAACCTGCAACGGCTGGCGACGGAAGCCGGCGCGCTGGGGCGCTTTGGCCTGTACGAGGCGATCGACTACACCCCGGCGCGGCTGCCGGTGGGGCAAGGTTCGGCGCTGGTGCAGTCGTTCATGGCGCATCACCAGGGCATGAGCCTGCTGGCGCTGGCGCACGCGCTGCTGGGCCAGCCGATGCAGCGGCGGTTCGAGTCGTACCCGCCGTTCCAGGCCACCAGCCTGCTGCTGCAGGAGCGCATCCCGCGCACCGCAGCCGAATACCTGCATGCGTCGGGCTTCCCCGAATTCGACGGCACACCACGCATGGCCGAGTCGCGGCTGCGCATCTTCACCGACCCCGACCGCCCGCGCCCCGCCGTGCAGCTGCTGTCCAACGGCCGCTACCACGTGATGGTGAGCAGCGCCGGCGGCGGTTACAGCCGCCGTGGCGAGCTGGCGCTGACGCGCTGGCGCGAGGACATCACGCGCGACCACTACGGCATGTTCTGCTACCTGCGCGACGTGGCCAGCGGCGAGTACTGGGCCACCACCTACCAGCCCACGCTGAAGAAGACCGAACTGTTCGAGGCGATCTTCTCCGACGCGCGGGCCGAGTTCCGCGTGCGCGAGAAGGATTTCCACGCCCATACCGAGATCGTGGTTTCGCCCGAAGACGACATCGAACTGCGCCGCACCCGCATCACCAATCGCGGCCGTGGCCGACGCACGATCGAGCTGACCAGCTACGCCGAAGTGGTGCTGGCGCCGCCGATCACCGACGCCGCGCACCCGACCTTCAGCAACCTGTTCGTGCAGACCGAGCTGCTGCCCGAGCTGCAGGCCATCGTGTGCAGCCGCCGGCCGCGTTCGCAAGGTGAGGCGGTGCCGTGGATGTGCCACCTGCTGGCCGTGCACAACGCGCACATCGACCAGATTTCCTACGAGACCGATCGCGCCCGCTTCATCGGCCGCGGCCGCAGCACCGCGCAACCGCAGGTGCTGGATCTGGAGCAGGCCCGGCTGTCCAACAGCGAGGGCTCGGTACTCGATCCAATCGTGGCGATCCGCTGTCGCATCACGCTGGAGCCCGAACAGTCGGCCACCATCGACCTGGTCACCGGCATGGCCGACAGCCGCGACGGCTGCCTGCAGCTGATCGGCAAATACCGCGACCGCCACCTGGCCGACCGCGTGTTCGACCTGGCCTGGACGCACAGCCAGGTGCTGCTGCGCCAGCTCAACGCCAGCCTGGCCGATGCGCAGCTGTACGAACACATGGCCACCGCGATCATCTACCCGAACACGCAGTTGCGCGCTGACCCGGCCGTGTTGCGCGGCAACCGGCGCGGCCAGTCGGGGCTGTGGGGGCAATCGATTTCCGGCGACCTGCCGATCGTGCTGCTGCAGATTTCCGACCCGGCGCGGATCGAGCTGGTGCGCCAACTGGTGCAGGCCCACGCGTACTGGCGGCTGAAAGGCCTGACAGTGGACCTGGTGATCTGGAACGAGGACCGCGCCGGCTACCGGCAGGAGCTGCAGGACCAGATCATGGGCCTGATCGCGTCGGGCAGCGAAGCGAGCCTGCTCGATCGCCCCGGTGGCATCTTCGTGCGGCCGTCGCAGCAACTGTCCAGCGAGGATCGGATGGTGGTGCAGGCCAGCGCCCGCATCATCCTGGGCGACACCCGCGGCAGCCTGACCGAGCAGATCAGCCGCCGCCGCGTGGAAACCCACGCCCCGCGCTTCGAACCCGACCGCACCCGCCGCGCCGCCGCCCCCACCGAAACCATCACGGCCACGCCCGAGCCGCGCACGCTGCAATTGCCCAACCCGCACGGCGGTTTCAGCGCGGACGGCAGCGAGTACGTGATCGTGCTGCGCCCCGGCGACGCTACCCCGGCACCGTGGTCCAACGTGCTGGCCAACCCGCATTTCGGCACCGTGGTGTCCGAAAGCGGCGGCGCCTACACCTGGGGCGAGAACGCGCACGAATTCCGGCTCACGCCGTGGCACAACGACCCGGTCAGCGACAGCAGCGGCGAAGCCATCTACCTGCGCGACGAGGACACCGGCCAGCACTGGTCGCCCACCCCGCTGCCGCATCGCGGCGAGGGCGAGTACGTCACCCGCCACGGCTTCGGCTACAGCGTGTTCGAGCACACCGAGGACGGCATCCACGGCGAACTGTGGATGTACGTGGCGCTGGATGCCTCGGTGAAATTCTCGGTACTGAAACTGCGCAACGGCTCCGACCGCCCGCGCCGGCTCAGCATCGTCGGCTACGTCGAATGGCTGCTCGGCGACCTGCGCGAAAAAACCTCGATGCACGTGGTCACCGAAGCCGACCCCGCCACCGGCGCGTTGTTCGCGCGCAACGCCTACAACGGCGAATTCCCCGACCGCGTGGCGTTCTTCGACGTCGACGACCCCGACCGCCGCGTGGGCGGCGACCGCACCGAGTTCCTGGGCCGCAACGGCAGCATGCATACGCCGGCGGCGCTGGAGCGCGCGCATCTCTCCGGCCGTCTCGGCGCCGGCATGGACCCCTGCGGCGCCCTGCAGATGACCGTGCCGCTGGAACAGGGCGAGCAGCGCGAGATCGTGTTCCGGCTGGGCCTGGGCCGCGACAGCGCCGACGCCCGCGCCCTGGTGCAGCGCTTCCGTGGCACCAGCGCCGCTGCCGACGCGCTGGCCCAGGTGCGTGCACACTGGCAACGCACGCTGGGCGCGGTGCAGATCAGGACGCCCGAGCCCGCGCTGGACATGCTGGCCAACGGTTGGCTGATGTACCAGACCATCGCCTGCCGCTTCTGGGCGCGCAGCGGCTACTACCAGTCCGGCGGCGCGTTCGGCTTCCGCGACCAGCTGCAGGATTCGATGGCGATGCTGCACGCGGCGCCGGAGCTTTCCCGCGCGCAACTGCTGCTGTGCGCCGCCCACCAGTTCCCCGAGGGCGACGTGCAGCACTGGTGGCACCCGCCGCTCGACCGCGGCGTGCGCACCACCTGTTCGGACGACTACCTGTGGCTGCCGCTGGCCATCAGCCGCTACGTGCTGGCCACCGCCGACACCGCGGTACTGGACGAGCGCGTGGGCTATATCGAAGGACGCGCGCTGCATCCCGACGAGGAATCCTATTACGACCTGCCGCAACCCTCGGGCCTCATCGAAACGCTGTACCAGCACGGCGTGCGCGCGATCGAACACAGCCTGCGCCGCGGCGTGCACGGCCTGCCGCTGATTGGCGGCGGCGACTGGAACGACGGCATGAACCGCGTCGGCGAAAAAGGCCGCGGCGAAAGCGTGTGGCTGGGCTTCTTCAGCTGCGAAGTGATGAACCGCTTCGCCGAAGTGGCACAGCTGCGCGGCGACGAAGCCTTCGCCAAACGCTGCCATGACGAAGTGCAAAAACTCACCGCCGCACTGGAACGGCACGGCTGGGACGGTGAGTGGTTCCGCCGCGCCTACTTCGACGACGGCACCCCACTGGGTTCCAGCGAAAACATGGAGTGCCGCATCGACGCCATCGCGCAGAGCTGGTCGGTGCTGTCCGGCGTGGCCACGCCGGAACGCCAGGCACAGGCGATGGCATCACTGGACCGCCATCTCGTGCGCCGCGACGCCGGCCTGATCCAGCTGCTCGACCCGCCCTTCGACAAATCCCCGCACGACCCCGGCTACATCAAGGGCTACGTGCCCGGCGTGCGCGAAAACGGCGGCCAGTACACCCATGCCGCCATCTGGACCACCATGGCCTTCGCCGAACGCGGCGACCACACCCGCGCGTGGGAACTGCTGCGCATGATCAACCCGCTCAACCACACCAACGACGCCACCGAGATGGACGTCTACAAGGTCGAGCCCTACGTCATCTGCGCCGACGTCTACGCCGTCCAACCCCACACCGGCCGCGGCGGCTGGAGCTGGTACACCGGCTCGGCAGGCTGGATGTATCGCCTGATGGTGGAGTCGTTGCTGGGCCTGAAACTGGAAGCCGGCCACCTCCGCTTCGCGCCCGTGCTGCCGCCGGAGTGGGAAGGTTTCTCGATGACCTATCGCCACGGCGACACCACGTACCGGATCGAACTGCGCGTGGTTCCGCCCGACAGCCCCGCCACCGTCCACCTCGACGGCATCGCGCGACCCGACGCCCATATCCCGCTGAAAGACGATGGCGCGGACCATCACGTCTTGATCAACCACCCCCGCCCCCACTGACTCGCCACCCGAATAGCCCTCTCCTCCCCGGGGGAGAGCGGTTGGGGGAGAGGGCCCGACAGCACGCACACCCCCACCCCATGCCCGAATAGCCCCTGTCCCCTCGGGGAGAGGGGTTGGGGTGAGGGCCCGACAGCGCGAACAGTCCCACCCCACCCTCACCCCAGCCAATCCGCTCAACGATCCAGCGGACTCACCACTCCCTGCCCGCCCCGATTGAGCACATGCGTATAGATCTGTGCTGCACACGGATGTGCCAATGCCGCGGGCGCATGGATGCGCAAGAGCGGCCGTCGTCGCCACGTCCTTGTGGCCCAGCAGTTCCTGGATCGTGCGGATGTCTTGGCCAGCCTCCAGCAGATGCGTGGCAAACGAATGGCGCAACGTGTGGCATGTGGCGGGTTTGAGGATGCCCGCGCGCTCCCGCGCCGACTTGACCGCGCGCTGCAGCCGCGACTCGTCCACGTGATGGCGACGCTCCGCGCCGTCGCGCGGGTCCACGCTGCGCGCCGCCGCGGGAAACACGTACTGCCAGCCCCACTCCGCCGCAGCGCCAGGAAACTTGCGCGCCAGCGCGTCAGGCATCCAGGCCCGGCCGAAGCCGGCCGCCAGATCCCGCTGGTGGATTCGCTCCGCCTCCGACAGCTGCGCCCGCAATGGCTCGGCCAGCGTACGTGGCAGCATGGTGCGACGATCTTTCGCCCCCTTGCCCTGGCGCACCAGAATTTCGTGACGTTCGAAATCCACGTCCTTCACGCGCACGCGCATGCACTCCATCAACCGCATCCCGGTGCCGTACAACAGGCTCCCCATCAACCACGGCAGGCCCGTCAATTCGCCCAGCAGCGCCGTCACCTCCGGTCGGGTCAGCACCACCGGCAGACGCTGCGGCCGCCTCGCCCGCTCGATCCCGTCCAGCCACGGCAGCTCGATGCCCAACACCTGTTTGTAAAGGAACAGCAGCGCCGACAAGGCCTGGTTCTGCGTAGCCGCAGCGACATGGGCATGCACCGCCAGCGCGGTGAGGAAACGCTCGATCTCCGGCGCACCGAGTCCGGCCGGGTGGCGCTTGTCGTTGGCCAGGATAAAACGGCGAATCCAGCCGACATAAGCGTCCTCACTGCGCCTGGACATGCCCAGCCGCCGCATCCGGTCGCGCACCTGGTCGAGCAGCTTCGGCGACGATGCCGCCGCTGCCCCATCCGTCCGTTTCCCCGCGTCGCCAAAGGAAGTCATCCGTGTCCCCAGTCTGCAATAGACGGCGAGATTAGGTTGCCAGATTAGGCGGGCCCAAGAAGCGCAACCCATTGATTCGTGTAGGCTGCCGGCCCTGGCAAGCCGCGGGATGCAGGGATTAGGCTGCAGGATTAGACTGCACTTTGAAATCTACTTAGCGTTAGTCGGTAGCTCGTGGTGGTTCTTCGTTGCATGTGTTTCGCCCAGCTTCGCGCTGGCTTGTCGTCCGTCGCCGCAGCACCTTTTCGCGCAGCGCTGTCGCAAGCCTCAGCTTTCAGAGCTGGTTGTTTTGGGGTAGTCGGTTGTTCAAGCAGTGCGCTGGTCGTGGCAGTCGTTGTCGCCCGAGCAAGCTGCGTCGCAACCGTCTAACATTTCGTTCAAGGCGGACGGCTACGCCGCCGCTTAACTCCAGCGTTAGAGCTCCCAGGGAGTGCTATCAAATCATGTCACCGACGCTCAAAGGCTTCGACGCCGAAACTGTCAAAAAGCTCGAAGACGCCGCGTGCGAGCATGGCGTGGTCATGGGCCTTTTATCCGCAATCGAAGAATGGCAATCCTCCGGCCATCCAGATGCGTACGACATGCATTTCTTTGAGCTTGCCTCTATGGCCGCTGGTCTTGCTCGCATAGAGCGCGTGCGTCGCGGCATCGACAAGGATGGCGAGTAACAGTCCCTGTGGCACGCACTCTAACCAGTCGTCCAAGCGGACGCGCGTGCCGCGTGCCGCTTAACTCCAGCGTTAGGCTTCACAACCGTCGTATTGAAAGGATTCATCATGAGCCAGCCTCCGTTCTATCCGCGTCGCATCCAGCTAACCGTTGCATTTCAAATGCTCGCTTTGGCGACAATTGCTTATGTTTCGCTTAGCACCACTTATTCAGCATACCCACTCGCCATTCCCATTTTGACGGTCATCGCAGTCTTAGGAATGAAGTGGGCCGCGCCAAAGCTTCCACCAGGCCAAGCAGCCCTAGTTGGGTTAACAGTATTGGCGATTCACTTTCTACTGGACTGGATCATCACCGCCCTTGGTCAGCCTCTACTTATCTATCTTGGCGACCTTATCGTTTCGGTCGTATGTGTCGGTTACTTTGGTTCTAGGTGGGTAAAGCAAGGCTATATACCATCCGCGAGCAATTTTTGGCCGTAACGTTAGCCGCCTAACATTTCGTTCAAGGCGGACGGCTGCGCCGCCGCTTAACTCCGGCGTTAGGCCTTACACACGGAGGCTGTTCTTGGCTAAATCACGAAGCTTGTTGTTCGTAGCAGAAGGCACCAACGGCTCTGGTGAGCCAGATCGTGTATGGGTCTACAAGCAGGGCAGGTCTTACTATCTGTCAGCCTCTGGAGCGTCTGCCCGAGAACATTTGTGTCATCCATCCGTCAAAGATCGTGCAGGGATACAGCGAGAAATATTCTTGGTCTACCAAATCAAGATCGAGCGTGTTCTAGAGCCGCATGAACTCAATCGGTAACGTACCGGCAGGCCTAACAGTTCGTTCAAGGCGGACGGCTTCGCCGCCGCTTAACTCCAGCGTTAGGGGGTAATCCATGAGCTTCGAACTCAAACCAACACACGAACTGGTTCAAATCGCTGCCGCTGGCGGAGGCTTCAGTCTTAAGGCGGGTCTGAAGCCTACACATGAGCTTGTACAAATTGCTGCCGCTGCGAAAGGCAGCGGTGCGCAGGTCACGTTCACCGGCCTAGCGCTACGTCCGACGCATGAGCTGGTGCAAATCGCAGCTGCTGGTAAAGGTGTTGTCGTCCTCGAAAACTGAGGCAACCCCTAACCAGTCATCCAAGCGGACGGCTTCGCCGCCGCTTAATTCCAGCGTTAGACCCGTCACCACTCCTTCAGTCCAAGCGCGGAACAATGGCAAATTACTTCAAGCGCAACGAACGCAAGGCTTTCGTAGCGCTATTACTCGCCACCTTCGCAACCGGATTGCTTGGACTGTATTGTGTAGTTTTTGGCTGGTCCAACGCCTCCAAGCTCATTGCAACGTCGGGCCTTCTTTGCACAGTTGCCGGTGTCGTGCAGCTGGAGGTTAGTGGTTTTTTTGCCAAAATTTCCGGTGAATATGGCGACGACAAAAAGTATCCCTATGGGCCGCCGTCGTACATCACTCGCGAAATCATTTACAACCCTGACACGCCTTTCCGCAGTTGGTCAAAGGGCTTTGCGTTCTTCAACACCTCAGTGGGTTTTTGGCTCATAGTCATAGGCACGTTCATTCAGGTGGGCGCTGTTTGGGTTTAGCCGACGGCGTCTAACATTTCGTTCAAAGGCGGACGGCTTCGCCGCCGCTTAACTCCAGCGTTAGTCGGTAGCTCGTGGTGGTTCTTCGTTGCATGTGTTTCGCCCAGCTTCGCGCTGGCTTGTCGTCCGTCGTCGCAGCAGCTTTTCGCGCGGCGTCGTCGCAAGCCTCAGCTTTCAGAGCTGGTTGTTTTGGGGTAGTCGGTTGTTCAAGCTCTGCGCTCGTCGTGACGGTCGTTGTCGCCCGAGCAAGCTGCGTCGCAACCGTCTAACTCCTCGTCCAAGCGGACGGCCCTCTCGGGCCGCCGCTTAACTCAGGCGTTAGATCCCTTCCGGAGCTATCGATGAACCATGAGCTGACTATTGAGCGGGCTTCATCAATATTTGCTTCTGCGTTCGCGCCTCTTCGCTGCGTTGCGGAGCCCTGGGACTACGACAATCGCTTCAGGTTTCGCGTATTCGACGGTGACGAGCCTCTGCTTTCCGCAGACGATATGCTCAGGCAACAGGCAACAAATTCAAGGCGACTGGAGGCAGCTATAGCTCATGCCCGCTCAAGCCTTGAAGAACGCGGCTATGTTCTAGAACCTTGGTCATTTCCAAGTGTTGGCTAGCGCGTGGTCTAACATCTCATTCGAGGCGGACGGCTACGCCGCCGCTCAATTCCAGCGTTAGGCGACTTGATGAAGGTTCAACTAGACTTTCAAGACTACCCTGACATAGTTCGGGGAGATATTTTTTGGCGGCCGCCTCCGGACACGCTGAAGAAGGTCCCGCACCTCTACGAGCGCGCCGCTTCGTGCCTCCACATGCTCTTCAACATCGGTAACTACACACATCGGGATGGCTACACACTAGAAATGCACGCAGCGGCATATATAAGAGCCGCGCTTGTTGAATTCGTAGGTATTGAAGAATCTGTTCAAACTGCGGGGTACACTTTCAGTATCCTTTCGTCGTGTAGCCCACTACTACATTTCATGCGTTTGCTACGCAACTATCAGATTCATGTCGGATCACAGCCCATATCCAAGAAATCTATTGATATAACGTTTGCGGGGAAAGAAACGTCGATGGACGTGGTGATTATCGATAACCTAGACGCTGAGAAATTTATGCAATTGGCGGCAATCGTTAGATATCGCAACTATGATTTGTCGGACGTCCAAGCGATGGTCAATTTGTTCGACGTTCAACAAGCAAGACTTGGCGTATATGAAATACTTAGGCTGGGCGCTCAAAGGCTCGTCAAGGATATCGAGCAGGTCGTCTAACATTTCGTTCAAGGCGGACGGCTGCGCCGCCGCTTAACTCCAGCGTTAGGTGCCATGAAAAAGAGTCGACTCGTACGAGCATATTTCATAGGTTTGGCCATCTCTGTCGCCTTGGGGTTTGCCGCTCTCGCCTTAGCACTTGTGGTCACGTTCATGGGATCCCTCGCCATGGATCATCCTTCGCCGTCTGGCGCTCACGCCGCTCTCACCTTGATATTTGCAGGTGCTTTGCCTCTCGAAGTTTGGGGTGCTCCGGGAATGGTGGCGTTAAGGGTTGTTGGGGCAACAAACGGGTGGTTGGCTTTGTTCTTCCGTATCGTCATAGTCCCATTCATATGGGCGTTTCTAGTTCCATTATTCATTTACTTTCGTGCTCGCCGAAATAGTAACCGAGATGGTTTTGGCACCTAACATCTCATTCGAGGCGGACGGCTGCGCCGCCGCTCAATTCCAGCGTTAGGCCGCTCAATGCGCCACGGGGGCACATCTTGAAGGTAACTGATTGGCTCGCGGTCTATGCCGCTATTCTTTCAACGGTGGTCTTCGCATGGAACGTCTTGCGAGCAAAGCCAAAGGTAAAAGCGCGCCTTACCTTTGGTCTGCATCCCGAGCAAGGTCCAGGGGTCTATATTTTTGTACAAAACAAGTCGAGCCATACGGTTCACTTGGCATCAGTTGGACCTCTGTACCGTTCCGGATGCGCGTCAATTCGCGAAAAGCTAGCATTCGTCATCAAGTACCGGCGGTTTCCGAAAACCTTGGGTTGGGTGCATACAAGCTTCAGATACTTCGGCGTTTCTGACGGTTGTCCAGTCGCAATCGAAGCGGGCAACGCTCATCAAATTTTCTTGCCCGAAGCGCAGGTTGAGGAGATCCTTCGAGGCGCGGATGCTCGCGATTTGATGGCACATGCGCAAGATATGCTGTGGCACAACGCATATTCAAATGTTCTTGCCTACCCGCTACCCACGTCTTCCGCTGGAGCGGCCTAACAACTCGTTCAAGGCGGACGGCTACGCCGCCGCTTAACTCCAGCGTTAGGCCGCAAGCGACAGGCATGGAATTTCTCATCTACCTTGCTGGCGTCATTCTCTTCAGCGCCTTCTATTTTCAGCTAAAGGCTGCGCTTGATGGGGGTGTCTGGTTCTTCCTCGTGGTGGTTGTGTACTTGTTGTGCGTTCGCGTAGTTGGGCGCTTTGTCGGTCGGCGTCTTCGCGGGTCGCCCCGTGGCGGCGGCTCGCGCTAACGTGTACCGAGCAGTTCTATGGCGGGGTTGCGGTCTAACATTTCGTTCAAGGCGGACGGCTTCGCCGCCGCTTAACTCCAGCGTTAGGTTGCACATGTCACTTATCGCAATTGGCTGGCTGTTTACTCTCGGTGCGTTGTTGCACAACGCCGAGGAAGCCCTGTTGTTGCCTGCTTGGTCTCAACACGCCGGACGGTTCTACAAGCCGGTCACGGCTCAGGTGTTTCGTACAGCCGTCATTATTCTTTCGGCGCTATTTGTAACGGTTACAGTGGCAGCTTCAGTTTCTCGCCCGGGCAGTATTGCCGCGTACTTGATGGCGGGGTATGCGTTAGCCATGGTTCTGAATGTATTTGCGCCACATGTGCTGGCTACGGTCGCCACGCGCAGGTACATGCCGGGCACTGCAACCGCAGTCCTACTCAATCTGCCGCTTGGCTTATTGTACCTGTCGCGTACCTTGGCGGAGGCGCACGTCACATTACCAACTTTCTATTGGGCGGGACCGGCAGTAGTCTTGGGTATGTTGGCCTTGTTGCCAGGATTGTTTGCCGTAGGTCGTCGGTTGCATGCTGCCATCAATCGGGCGGGTGCAACCTAACAATTCGTTCGAGGCGGACGGCTACGCCGCCGCTCAGCTCCGGCGTTAGGTGCCCAATATTATGTCCATGAACTTTGGTGTTCTCATTTTTCCACAGGCGGAAGAGCTTGATATTGTGGGGCCATGGGAGATGCTCACCATGTGGGCCAAACACGCACAAGGACCAGAACATTGCCTCATGGTTGCCCAGTCGCTGGAGCCTGTGATCTGTGCTAAAGGCATGGAAATCACGCCACACGCGTCGTTCGAAACATGCCCCGCGCTCAACTACCTTTTGATTCCCGGTGGGCAGGGCACGCGGACAGAGGTCAACAACAGACAGCTCGTTGATTTCATCGCACAGCAAGCGGCATCCTGCCAAGCCATCTTGTCTGTCTGTACCGGTTCATTCCTGCTGCATGCAGCTGGACTTCTCACCGGCAGGATGGCCACCACACACTGGGGTTCGCTGCAGCGCATGCGTGCACTGGGTGATGTAAAGGTCGTGGAGGAACGCTTTGTTCGTGACGGCAACATATGGTCATCCGCGGGGGTGTCGGCTGGTATTGACCTCATGCTGGCGTTCATTGCTAGCGTCGCGTCTGAAGAAGCTGCGGGAAAAGTGCAGTTCGCTGCTGAGTATTATCCGTCCGGGATCAAGTATGGTGGCTTCGAAGAACATGCAGATGCACCTGCGTACCTGCGGACCACCTGACTGCTCGATCCAGCGTACGTGCTGCGCGCGCCACTGATTCAAGCGTTAGGCTTCAAGAGCTTTTCGGAGTTGTTGCCAAGTCAGCGCCAGCGTCGCAACCAGGCTTCGCAATAAGCATCGTTTCTTCGTTTCGCTCCCGGCCAGCCTGCGGGTGTTGTTCGCGGGTGCGATCTCTCGCCGTTGAGGTCCGATTACCGCGAGAAACCCCGTCGGACATCCATGCGGAGGCTGAAGGCATGGGCAAGCTCGTTTTCGGCATGATGCAATCCCTCGACGGATACGTCGATGACGCCGCGGGGCGACTGACATTGCCTCCTCCCTGGCGCCGCACGTGGCCTTCATTTCAACGATCACGTCCGCGGCATGGCAGGCGCAGCCGAAATGGGGCGTCTCACGTAAGCCGAAATCGGTCGGCCCGAACGCGACACTCGTCGCCGAGAACGGCGACGCGTTTGTGCGCAGACTGAAGGAGCACGTCGACGGTGGGATCGACGTCGCCGGGCCCACCCTGGCGGCGGAGCCTCACCGATCTCGGCTTGATCGACGAATATCGTCTCTACTTCCGGCCGTTCGTGCTGGGCGGGGGAAAGCCGTACTTTGCCGGCGTCCGACCCACCACCCGCATTGTGGGCTGCGATCGCGTTGGCAGGGACGCGATTCAGCTGACGTGTGTCCCAGCCTGAACGCGATATTCCACTCGCGCAGTGAGTCCATATTCTGGGCTCACCCGCACATGTCCAATCGCCCGGCGTCTGACGATCGTTGCAGCTGACAAAGGATCGCTATTGATTGTGCGCGCCGCGCGCGCCCTCCTGTTTGAATTCTTTGCAGCTGAACTCGGGCGGTAGGCCGCACGGGCCGTCCAGCCTCTGCTCGAAGTTGTCCGGGTTAGCCAGCACCTCGAACTGTCGAAAGTCTCGACTGTGGTTCGTCGTATGGTCGCAAGCCGAGTCGCCCGTACATCGGTGTCGCAGAATTCCAGAACCCGGAGAGCCAAATGAGAAAGCTCAGAATCATCGAACACATCTCGCTGGACGGCGTGATCCAGCATTCCGCCGATGACGGCGATTTCCCTTACAGCAACTGGACCACGCCCTATCGAACCCCCGTCGGCCTGGACGCACTCACGGCCGCGCTGGGAGCGCGCTTCGATTTGCTGCTTGGTCGTCGCACCTACGATATCTGGTCGGGCTTTTGGCCAAAGGCACCGAGCAGTCCGATGGCGGACGGCCTCAATGCGGCAACAAAACATGTCGCTACCCACCGTCCGGAGAGCCTTGAATGGGGCCCGTTCGAGGGCTTGGGACCGGACATTGTCGAAAGTGTTCGCCGCATCAAGTCGCAGGACGGCCCGGACCTGATTCTCTGGGGTAGCTCCACGCTTGCGTCGCCGGTGCTCGAGCATGGGCTTGCGGATGAGGTCCTGCTGATCGTCTATCCGGTTCTGTTGGGCAGGGGGAAGCGCCTCCTTGCGGAGGGGACTCCGGCGTGCTCATTCGAGCTCCTCGGCTCGGAAGCCATGCCTTCCGGCGTCATCCTCAGTACTTACAAGGTCGCCGGGCCTTTGAAGGCCGGATAACCGGACAGGATTGACTGAGCCAGCGGTGCGGAGTGACGCCTGACAACTCAAGCCTAACCCGCTCCGCGCGGCCGCTGAATTCAGGTGTCGGGCATCGCAATTCCCGTTCAAGGAGAAAGTTTATGAACTATCCATCCCTCGCCCCGGATCAGATCGCGATTCTGGGGCCTGCAAATAATGCGGCGAGCGAGACAAGGGACGTCATCCGCAAGTTTCACGAGGCGTTCGACCGTCACGATCCACAAGCCATGGAAGCTCTCGTGGCTGATGATTGCGTCATTGAGAATACCAACCCCGCCCCAAACGGTGCCCGCCTCCTTGGAAAGGCTGCGTGCCTGGCGAACTGGCAAGGCCTCGCCAGTTCGACGAGTGCCCGGTTCGTGCGCGAAGAGGTGTTTGTCGTCGGTGAACGGGCGGTTATCAGGTGGCGTTACTGCTGGGGCACGGACGACGCCAGTTCGATCCGCGGCATCAATTTGATGCGGGTTTGTGGCGGACGCATTGTTGAAGCAATGGGTTACGTAAAAGGGACATGAGGCGACGCCCGACAGGGCGATCCAGCCGACCGGCACGCCTCGGCTGTGCGGCGGCAGGCGGGCGGCTGAGTTTGAACGTCAGGCACGGAGACAGGAATGTCCCAAGTTCTCGCAGGTGTGGCACTCGTGGCTTTTGCAGCAGTAGGTCAACGGCCCCCATCGCCTTGTTTGCATGTGTCCTCTACGCCATCAAGGCCATACGTCACGCGCGTCCGAGCGTCAATCTCCGGGGTCGCGACACGTTGTGGAACCCTGCCAACGTGCTACTCGGCGATACCATCGCTCACAGACGATGGCTTGCGGTATCGTCGCAAATGCTTAAAGGCGCTGTGTATCTTCATCGCGTGCGTCGGCGGTACGTTGCTTGTTGCGGCAGTCACAGGGCAGCTCAGGTGAGCCACAGGCTGCCTAACCACCCGTTCGAGGCGGACGGCTTCGCCGCCGCTCAACTCAAGCGTTAGGCATCAGAGACCATCCGCATGACAACTCTTGCCCCAATGCGTACCGAAGCATACCCAGCCTTCTTCGAAGAGGCTGTCGCATTCTATGCCGAAGAAAACATTGCGGTCGGCCGCTGGCGGGCCGAAGAAGCGCTTGGCCTTTCAAGGAGCGAAACGGAGAACATGCTTTCACGGGGGCTTGAAACCCCAGATCAGTACATATTCGAGATCTTCGCCACAGTCGAGCAAGAACCGGTTGGCTACGTCTGGGTCGCCGTGATGCCAAGTGGAACGACCAAGGCGGCATTCGTCATCCAACTGAAGGTCCATCCCAAGTCGCAACGCCAAGGTCACGCTCGCGAAGCGCTTGGCTTTGTCGAGCAGTTTGCTCGGCAGCGCGGACTCTCCGGCATGGCGCTCCAAGTCTTCGCCCCCAACCCCGCTGCGCAGACCTTGTACGAGTCGGTGGGGTACAAAGTTTCAAGCTTCAACATGATCAAACCGTTCACCTAGAGTGGCGCCTAACAACTCGTTCAAGGCGAACGGCTACGCCGCCGCTTAACTCCAGCGTTAGGACTCAAGAATGCGGCTTCTGATATTTTTCGCGCTGACCAGTATTGCATCTACTGCATCCGCGAGCGGCTTTGGACCGTGGCATTTTGGGATGACGGCTGCCGAGATTCGTGCGGTGTCAAGCCATGGGCCTTATCGCACCTTCAAGAACGGCGACCTCGAGACATACAACGCAACACTTTGCGACCAAAAGCAGAATGTTCAGTTCTACCTCCGGGGTGGCCATCTCTTGCGAATCGTCGTGGTCACGTATGAGGGCACGGGCCTTAACGAAGCCACAAACAATTGGCTTTCCACATATAATTGCCTCGCCAAGCTTCACGGCGCGTTGGAGACTCCCGGGCTTAGAGGCGAGAACGCCCGAGCACTGGCCAATCAAGCAGAAGCACTTGTCAGCAATGGTACGAAGGTTCAGATGGCTCCTTTATCGCAGAGCAAGGACCGCTTCATATTCAGCTCCTTCGACAGCTACACGGTCAAAGGCGTCACGATTTATCGCGTTTGGATCAACTACGACAAACCATCGCCCTAACAGTTCGTCCAAGGCCGACGGCTTCGCCGCCGCTTAACTCAAGCGTTAGACATTAATGCTCAGAAAAATGGCCAGTTTGGTAGATCGCGGAATCGCCCATGGCTGCCTCGTGGCCGTTCTGTTGTTTGCTTGGCTCATGCTTGCACCACTTTCGCTACTGGCACTCTTGGGTCCCCCGACATCTTTCTTGCTCGGCTTCAGTGGTTTGGCCGGGCTGCTGGGGGCATCAATTCGTATTTATCTCGGCCCACGTTTCTTTTTGCTAGCGCGTTGGCGCCAACGACTTTTGGTCGGTTGCCTGGCCGCAGGAGCGGCGGCCACCCTTCTCGCGTTTGTTATCCTGCCCGCACGTATTTACTGGGCTACGCCTATCTGGTTTGTCGGCCTCGCCGGCATGCTAGTGCTCTTGGGCTCCATCATGGGCTCCGGGTTGGAGCCTAACAACTCGTCCAAGCGGACGCGCGAAAAGCCGCGCGCCGCTTAACTCCAGCGTTGGACCGCAGATAAGGAAACCCCCATGCAACCAACTAAAAAGCCCTATAGACCCGGCCACTGGATTGTTGTGGGAACGATCCTCGGAACGTTTATCGGAATACTTCTCGGCAAGCTGGCGCTTGGAATGATCTTCGGCTTTTTCCTAGGCGTCATGATTGACGCTCATAAGCGCAAATCGATTGCCGTGCCCGCCAAAGAATCGTCTGATGAAAAGTAAGGCTCCTTGTACTAGCTTTGTTTCTTGTTGGCTCGCTCTGCCTGCGCGCCGCATGCGCTCGTTTGCGGTCTGGCAAGTCATTCAAGCTGATTCCGCTTGGCGGGCCGGCTTGATTCAGGCGTCAGGCGTCTGAGGAAAACACTTCGTCGCGCTTGGGATGCGGAGCTTTTGCCCGGCCTTGTCGGTTGCCGCAGCCCTCACCTCGCTACCATCCGGGAACCGTAGTCACCACTTTTGCCATGACGTTGGAAGTCCGCAAAATTCAGTTCGCCGACGCACATAGCTATCGAGAATGCCTGGATTCGGTCGCTCGGGAGCGCCGATTTCTTGCCCAGGTCGAGGCTTTGCCCATCGAGCAGATCGAACAGTTTGTCGCCGAGTCGGTAGCCACCGATGCCGCGCAGTATGTCGCCGTCGAGAACGGCATGGTCATCGGATGGTGCGATGTGTTCTCCCACTGGGCTTACGCCATCGCCCATGTCGGCAGCCTTGGCATGGGGGTTCGCGCGGAGTATCGCGGCCGCGGCATCGGCGAACGCCTGCTCCGGGCAACGCTGACGCATGCCGAACAGAAGGGGATCTTTCGCGTCACGCTGGAGGCCCGCGCGGACAACCGGGCCGCGATCCGCCTCTACGAGAAGGTGGGGTTTCGCATCGAAGCTCGAACACCGTGCGCGTTGCGCTTTGACGACACGTTTTACGAGGGCGTACAAATGGCGCTGCTGCAAGGGCCGGCGAGTGCGGCGTGACCCGGCGCTCAAGCTGATGCGCCACGACGGCTTGGTTTGACTGCCTTGGTACGCAACTCAGCTCTACGTTAGCCTGCCAGAAATTCCGTCCAACCCGCCAAGGTCAACTACATGCCGCCCCGGAAAGTTACGGAGCAACCACCCGAGGGGTTGCCAATCTATCGCATCCTCACCGGCCCGGATGACGCCAGGTTCTGTCACAGGGTCAGCGAGGCTTTGGCGCTGGGTTATCGGCTTTACGGTTCGCCTGCTGCAACTTTCGATGGCGAGAGAGTTATCGTTGCGCAAGCCATCATCTGGCCGTCTGCGCTCACCCTGAATGGCGGCGAGAATGGCCAGCGGGCAAGCTAGCAAGTCAATGCAGCGGATGCGCTGTGCACACTGCTGATTTCGGACGCTGGATGGTGTTTACACGTTCTCGTCATTCAACGGGAACCACCCAATGATCGGTGCTGCCGGTGTTGCCATGAAGAAGGTTGAGCCGCAGCTCGCTTCCCTGGGGCTGCTGCTGATCGAGGACCGGGACTATGCCGCTACTTTCTCCAGCGCCACTCACACATTGCATGTGGCAAGTGAGCCTTACTATTCCGGCCTGTCCATCTCACTCCGGGATGCATGCGGCGAAACGTATGAGCTTGGCCTGTTGGCTCGCCAGATCGCACCAGAGCGTTACGCCCAGCCCAACGGGCTGCAGGCAACAGATGGCCAGGAAATGTTTGGCTTGAGTAGCATGGTCAGCTTTCTGCAAGACAACAAAGCATTGGTTTTCGAGCAACCCGCTCCCTATTCCGCTGCATACCAGGAAGCTGAAAAACTACGTTTGGCAGAGCCGGGCTTGTCGGGAGCCATCTGATAATTCGTGCGGGGCGGACGGCTTCGCCGCCACTCAACTCCAGCGTCACCCGCTATGAGTAATTCACGGCCATGGGGCTTTTGACTTTCAGCATCAACGTCACCCTCGACGGTTGCGTCGACCACCAGGAAGGGATCGCGGACGACGAGACACATGCTTTCTTCACCCGCCTCATGGATGAAGGCGGGGCGATGCTGTGGGGTCGCGTTACCTACGAGATGATGGAGAGCTACTGGCCGGCAGTCGCCCGAGGCGACGTGGAGGCAGCGCCGGCGATCCGCGAGTGGGCGGTCAAGCTGGAGACCAAGCCGAAGTACGTGGTGTCGTCGACGCGAAATGACTTTCGATGGAACCATACCCACCGCATCGCCGGCGACCTTCGCACGGAGGTGCAGAAACTGAAGGATGCGACGCCGGCCGGCGTGCTTCTGGGTAGCGGCAAGCTCGCGACCGAGCTGGACCGGCTGGATCTGATCGACGAGTACGTGTTTCTCGTCCACCCCAGGATCGCGGGCCACGGCCCGACGCTGTATCAGAGTGGGCTGCCTGGCACGCGACGGCTCGATCTGGTTTCCGCGAAGCCGCTCCGCAACGGCGCGGTCGCCTTGCACTACCGGCGCGAGCGCGGCTGAATCCATGCAAGCCGAAGCCGTTTCGCGGTGCGGCTCAATTCTGGCGTCAGGCCGCAGGTGAGGCATGGTGAAACTACGGGACGAGCTTCCTTCCGACGCAGCCGCCATTGACGCGGTCACCATTGCCGCATTTCGTCATGCCGCACATGCAAGCCACACGGAACAATTTATCGTTCGTGCGCTGCGCGACGCCGGGCAACTCGCTGTCGCCCTCGTCGCAGAGGACGGCGGTGTCATCATCGGCCATGTGGCGGTGTCGCCTGTCGCCATCACGGGTATGTCAGCTGGCTGGTACGGCCTCGGACCCATTTCCGTTCTACCGGAGCATCAGGGTCGTGGTGTCGGCACGTTGCTCATGCAGGGCTCGCTCGCGCGGCTGCGGGCGTTGGGCGCGGCCGGCTGTGTCGTGCTGGGGGAGCCGGGGTATTACCAGCGCTTTGGTTTTGCGGCTTCGTCGCTGGTGCTCCCCGACGTTCCACAACAATATTTCCAGGCTGTCGCCTTCAACGGCCACATGCCGTCCGGCACAGTCGCGTACCATGCGTCATTCGAGGCTACGGCCTGACGGTTTGTGCAGGGCGCACGCGAAAAGCCGGGCGCCGCTTGATCCAGCGCCGGGAATGCCAGCGAGATACTGATGCTCTTCCAGCTTTCCAAAACCCTGGGCCTGTTCGCGCTCACCGCGTTGGCTGAGATCATCGGCTGCTATCTGCCCTATCTGTGGCTGAAGCAGGGCCACTCGGCGTGGCTGCTTGTGCCCGCCGCGCTGAGTCTGGCCGCATTTGCGTGGCTTCTCACTCTCCATCCCCAAGCTGCCGGCCGCGTGTACGCGGCATACGGTGGCGTGTACATCAGCGTGGCGCTGCTCTGGCTCTGGGCCGTGGATTCCGTCAAACCTTCCGTTGCGGACTTCATCGGTGTCGGGTTCTGCCTGCTGGGCATGTCGATCATCATGTTCGCGCCGCGGCCGGGCTGACCATTCATTCAGGCCGGCGCCGCCATGCGGTGCGGCTTGATTCAGGGATTGGGTCTTGCATGACCTTTGCCACCAATAGAACTCGCACCGTGGAGTCATCGTGCCATTACCCGCTCGCGCCGGCATTTTCATCTACGCCAAGCATCCGGAAAGCCTTTCGGCCTTTTACCAATCCGTCCTGGGCATGACAGTCGCTCATCGCACTGATCAGATGATCGTGCTTTGCTCGCCGGATCTGCAGATCGTCGTTCACGCGATGCCTGCGGACATTGCGTCGCAAGTGGCAATCACCCGCCCACCGCGGCTGCGCGACAATGTCGCCATCAAGTTCTTCTGTACCGTCCCCAGTCTTTCGGGTGCTGAGGAATCAGCGCGAGCATTGGGCGGGAACGTGTTTCCGGAGCAATGGCAAGGCCCCGGCTTTGTGGTTCGCAATGCCTGCGATCCGGAGGGCAACGTCTTTCAGGTGCGCGCGAGCGTGGACTGACAATGCGCTCGAGCCGGAGCCTCCTCGTTCTGCAAAGCACCCGGTGGATGCGGCTTGCCCTGCGCCCTGCTCCACTACACGTCTCGATCTGACCACCCGAACCACCAGTCATCATGCCCATGAAAATGATCGCCTCCTGTCATTGCGGCGCCGTCCAGATAGCCGTTGCGCACTTTCCGACGGAAGTGACCGAATGCAACTGCTCGCTCTGCCACAGTTACGGCGTGCTCTGGTCCTACTACGCGGCTGGCGACGTCATCTCCGTGCCGGACAGCTCGCTGACCGACACCTATGCGTGGGCTGGGCACAATGTCGATTTTCATCGGTGCCGTACCTGCGGCTGCGTCACGCACTGGGTGCCTCGCGACGCAAAACGCGATCGGCGCGGCATCAATGCGCGGCTCTTTCCAACGCATGCTCTTGAGGACGCACGCATACGCCGCCGGGATGGCGCCGGCACGGGCAAGTTCCTGAGCTGGCCTGCAGGCGCAACCTGACATTTCGCGCAAGGCGGTGCTCAACTCCGGCGCCGAACATCAAACCCGACATCATCAAAGGCGAGAAGCATGCATCCTGTACTTATCCTGCCAGGCCTTGGCAACTCCGGCCCTGACCACTGGCAGAGCCATTGGGAGCGTCAGGATTCTTCATGCGAGCGGGTGATACAAAATGACTGGGATACGCCTCGTTGCCGGGATTGGGTTGACCGCCTCGACCATGTGGTGGGGCAACGCAATGGCCCGGTCGTTCTCGCTGCGCATAGTTCAGCCTGTGCATTGGTGGCCCATTGGGCCGCCTCGGCGTCATCGCCGCAGTTGGAGCGAGTCTGTGGCGCCCTTCTTGTAGCCCCGAGTGATCCTGACGGCGCCAATTACCCGCCGGGCCCTGTCGGTTTCGGCCCCGTCCCGCTGCTGCCGCTTCCTTTTCCCTCGATCGTCGTCGCAAGCGCCGATGATCGGTATATAGAGCCGACGCGAGCCCGCCAGTACGCCGACGCCTGGCGCAGCCGCTTCGTGCTTTTGCAGGGTGCGGGGCACATCAATGCGTCCAGCGGGTTTGGCCCATGGCCGGAGGGCTACGCCCTGCTTTGCGCGTTGCGAGCGGAAGAGCACGCTGATGCCTGACCATTCGTTCAAGGCGATGCCATTTCGCGGCAGGCCTGATTCAAACACTAGGTACCCACAGACCCATGTCATCATCCAGCGTTGTCACTCTCGAAAGTCCGTACACCTTCTCCGACACGGTTCGGCGTTTGCTTGCTGCGTTTGCCGCGAAGAGCATCAAGGTTTTCGCGGTCATTGATCAGCAGGCCGAGGCCAGTGCGGCCAGGTTGGCAATGCCGCCGACGACTCTGGTGATCTTCGGCAACCCTCAGGCGGGTACACCGCTCATGCTCGCCAATCCGCAAGTGGGCGTTGATCTGCCGCTCAAGGTACTTGTCAGCGAGGCCGTGCCGGGGCAGGTTGTCGTGTGCTTTACCTCGGCGGCAACCATCGTCCAACGCCATGGACTCCCGCCCGAGTTTGTCGCCAACCTGGCACCCGCCGAGCGCGTGATCGGGGCGGCGCTGGGCAAGAGCGTTGGCGTTTGACAATCATCCAGGGGACTAGCGGATACGCTCCGCCCGAAGCTTCACTTGAGCCTCAAGCCACTTGAATAGTCTCGTGAGTGACGCATGCCTTTTCACTACCCTGGCGTTCTTCTGCCTCCACGTCGTTCTCGTGGCCATTCTCAAGCCCCGGGTAGCCGCGGTATACGCACTATCATCGACAGCGGCGTTCACGCTGCCGCCACTTCTTGACGCGGCGTAACTCAGGCAGCTTTACCCGGGTGTCAGCCGTCCATGCCAACCATCGTGTTACGCGACCACGAAAACCGGGATCAGGGCTTCCTGCTCGTGGCCGGCAGCGAGGCCGTGTTTGCCATGGATACGCGTGACGTCGTGCTCATGGCGCTGCCATCCCCCACCACGTCACCGAACGCAACCTTTCTGCAGAGGTTCAAGCATGCGGAGTTCAAGGCGGACTTCACCATCGGCGATTCAGGCGGCCGGATTTCCTTCGCGGTGACACCCGAGCTGTCTTTCCTTGCTTCGCTCGATGCTTCCGGTACCGGCTCCTGGTCAGCAGGTACCATCGGCGGTGGCAGCTGCCGGTGGCTCAACGACGGCTGACAACGGGCTTGCGCCGGCGCCGGCTCTGCCTCCGCTCAACTTCAGCATCCACTCGCATGTCGAACACCCGGGTACGTCGAAGCACCGATTCGGATCTCACGCTTGGCGGACGCGCTATAGCCGCCGTCGCGTCGTGTCTGTTCTCGGTGCCGCTCATGGGCCTGATCTGGCTGATCATCAACAACCAGATCGCGCCCATCTCGGACAGCGTGTTGCCGCTGTCGGCGCTGGTCGCAGCCATCGTCGGGTTCGCCGCCCTGTCGTTCGCCTTCCCTCGTCTTGCCCCGAACGTCTTTGGCTGGATCTGCGACACCCTGATGCGGTTGGCGCGATGGCTGTGGTGACGCATCGGGGTCCGCGCCTGTCCGGGTTGGCCAGAGCGCCGCGAACGACTCGGCATGCGCGGTCGTGATGCCGATCAGGCAATGGGCGAAACGACTCAAGCATCAGACCACGGTGGTGTATTACGCCGCCCGCGATCCGCGCACGCCGTGGTTTGTCCGGCTGCTGGCGCTGGCAGTGGCGGCCTATGCACTCAGCCCCATCGACCTCATCCCGGACTTCATTCCGGTGCTGGGTTACCTGGATGACCTGATCATCGTGCCACTCGGATTGGCGCTGGTGCTCCGCCTCATTCCCGCCGACGTAATGGCCGCCGCAAGCGAGCGGGCGCTGGCCGCGGCCACCCGGCCAACGAGTCGCGTCATGGCGGTTTTCATTGTTACGCTGTGGGTTCTGGCGCTGGGTGGGGTCGGCTGGTGGGCATTTCGCAAGATGCACACCTGACGCTTCATTCCGACGGACTGCGCCGTCTTTCACTCCGGCATCGGGCACCGCATGAAGGATTTCACATGACCGGCGACATCTTCGTGGCCCATTCGGATGAGGACATCCTGTCGTGCTTTGCCGCCTTCAGTGCGCTGCGGCCGCACCTTCAGGAGCAGGCGTTCCTGTCCCAGGTACGTCGGCAGCAGGCACAGTCCTACCAGATCGTGGCGTTGAAGCATGACGGCAAGGTTCAGAGCGCCGCCGGCTTTCGGTTCGCGGAGTTCCTGGCGTGGGGAAAAGTCCTCTACATAGACGACCTGACGACCCTGCCCGGGGCCACGTCACAGGGCTTTGCCGGCGCGCTCATGGACTGGATGGTGACGCATGCCAGGGCCAACGGCTGCCAGGGCGTGCACCTGGACACGGGCTATACCCGGCATGCGGCGCACCGGTTGTATCTGCACAAGGGACTGCAGTTGAATTGCCACCATCTGGCGCTTGATCTGGGCCAGGGCTGACGAGTCACTCAAGCTCGCGTTCCTTCGCGCGACTTGATCCAGGCATCAACCCCTCAAGTATTTTCGCCCTATGGAAGAACTCCGGATCACCACAGAAGCGGCCGAGCTGGATCTCCAGCTCATCCATCGCTTTCTCTCGGAACAGACTTACTGGGCCAAAGCCATTCCTTTCGCCGTGGTCGAGCGGGCCGTTGCCAACTCACTTTGTTTTGGCGGCTTTCTCGGCAAGCGGCAGGTCGCATTTGCCCGCGTCATATCCGACTACGCCACGTTCGCCAATCTGGTGGACGTTTTCGTCCTGCCGGAACATCGCGGCAAGGGCTACAGCAAGGCGCTCATGAACGCGGTCTTTGCCCACCCGCAACTTCAGGGCCTGCGCCGCTTCACCCTCGCCACCGGAGATGCGCATGGGCTGTACGCCCGGTTCGGGTTTACGGCACCTGCACATCCGCAGACGCTCATGGAGCGCTATGCGCCGGATGTCTACACCGCCATGCCGTAGCGGATGGCTTCGCCGCCACTCAACTCCCACGCTGGATCGCATCATGGATCATCGTATTTCAGGCATCGACACGGCGGAGCACTACACATGGGGCGGCGTCTGCGATGGCTGGCACCTGCTCAAGGACCCCACGCTCAGCGTGATCCAGGAGCGCGTACCGCCGGGGGCGAGCGAGACGTCGCATTTTCATTCGCAGGCACGCCAGTTCTTCTACGTGCTTTCGGGCACGGCGACGATGGAGTTCGAGCATGAGGCGGTGACGTTCGCTGCCGGCCAGGGGCTGCATGTGCCGCCGGGCACGCGGCACCGTTTCGCCAACCGTTCGGACGCCGACGTGGTGTTCCTCGTCATATCGTCACCCACGACGGCCGGCGATCGTACCAATCTGCCCGACGCGGCGGCGCCATCCCATCCGGAGGCAAAGTGATGCGACTGATCGGCATGCTGGATTCACCCTACGTGCGGCGCGTTGCCATTTCGCTGGAATGCCTGGGCATCCCGTTCGGGCTCGAGCCGATCTCGGTGTTCAGCACGTACGAGGAGTTTCAGCGCATTAACCCGGTGGTGAAGGCGCCGACGCTGGTGTGCGATGACGGCGAGGTGTTGATGGATTCCTCGCTGATCCTGCAGTTCGTCGAAGCGACCCGGAGCGGCGGCGATTCGCTGTGGAGTCTCGGCGACGCCACGCGCATGCAGCACGAGATGCGCGCCGTCAGCTTGGCGCTGGCGGCTTGCGAGAAGAGTGTGCAGATCGTCTACGAGCGCAAGCTGCGGCCGCCGTCCGCGCAGTACGAGCCGTGGGTGGAGCGGGTGCAGGGGCAACTGCTGGAAGCCTGTGCCGCCCTGGAGCGCGAGGTGCAGACACGTCAGCCTGTTTTCGTGGAGCCACGCCGTCAGGCCGGCATCACCACCGCGGTCGTCTGGCAGTTCACGCAGTCCATGCTGGCGTCGATCGTGGTGGCGGAGAAGTATCCGGGCCTGGTGGCGCTGTCCACCCGCTTGGAGCGCACGCCCGAGTTCCGGAAGTACCCGCCGGTGGGCCCGGGTGCCTGAGCAACGCGTCGATAGCGCGAGGAAATCATGAGCAAGGTTTTCGTCAATATCGGACTCAGCCTCGATGGCTACATGGCACCGGAAGGAATGACCATGGGCAGGCCCGAGTACAAGGGCTGGGGCGCCAAATGGGGCGCGATGATGGCCTGGATACTCAACCAGCAGTACTTTCGCGAGAAGCTGCTGAAGCTCGATGGGGGAGAAACCGGCCCGGTCAATGATCTGGTTCGCCAGACTGCCGAGCGCAGCGGCGCCAACATCATGGGCAAGCGCATGTTCGACCAGGGCGAGATCGCCTGGCCGGAGGAGGCACCGTTCCACACGCCGGTCTACGTGCTTACCCACGAGAAGCGCGAGCCGTGGGTGCGCCCCGGCGGCACGACGTTCCACTTCGTCAACGACGGGCCGGAGCGTGCGCTGGAGTTGGCCCGGGAATCCGCGGGCAACCGCGACATCCGGGTTTCGGGCGGCGCGGATGTGATCCAGCAATACCTCAACCTGGATGTGATCGACGAACTGGAGATCGCACTGGCGCCCGTGTTGTTCGGCAGCGGCCGACGCCTGTTCGAAAACCTGCACGAGCCCGGTCCGGCGTTTCGCATCGACCGCATTCTTGACGGTTCGGCCGCCACCCATTTGCGCTATGTACGGCAGTGATGTCACCCAACGATTCGCTGCACCCTGCACCCACACCAGGAAACGCCCATGTCGAAAGCAAATGGATTTCTTTCCGTATACGCCGGCCTGCTGACTGTTTTGCTGCTGGGAGGCCTGGCTTATGGCGCTGGAAAGCGCGCCATCACAACCGATGAGATAACGGTTCAACGCATCAACATTGTCGAACCGGATGGCACGCCACGGCTGATTATTTCCAACCACGCGAAGCTGCCCGGCGTGCTGGTACATGGCAAGGAGAAGCCGCTGGATCGACCCCAGGCCGGTCTGATCTTCCTCAATGACGAGGGCTCCGAGATTGGCGGGCTGATCTTCGGCGGCAGAAAAGACAAGGACGGAAAGGTGCGTGATTCCGGCGGCAGCCTTTCATTCGATCGCTATGAAGCAAACCAGGTGGTGCAACTGCTTGGCGTCGATGATTCGGAAGACCGCTTCGCCGGGCTGGCGATCTCCGACAGCCCGTCGGGCAACGACGTTCGCCGCAGGATCTGGCTCGGGCGCGGCGATGATGGCGAAGCCTCATTGGCGCTGCTCGATGGCGCCGGCAACAAGCGTATCGTCATGAAGGTCGCGGAGAACGGCGAGTCCAGCATTTCCGTTCTGGATGCCAAGGGCAAAACGGTCAAGGAACTGTTGCCCTGAATCGCACGCAAAGCCGCGACATGGTCGATGTATTCCACATGACAGCGTTTGCTGGCGGCGGCGACAAAAGGTGCTCCTGGATGTCGGGACACCCGCCAGGGTTACCCGCCCGGTTATCACGACGCTTTCGTTCCGGATCAGGATGGCAGCAACATCGAAACCGTTTGTCGCCCGTTGCAGCGCACGTGGCGTACTGCTTTCCGGCTGTGTGGCGCATGGCGACAAATCATTGGCATGCAGCGGTGAAAGCCAACCACTCCCGGGGGGATTCCAGTTCGTTGCGGCAGCCGTTGCACGGCGTCAATTCGCCGGCTACCTTCACGCATGATGTTCGTTCAGATGAAGCCGCTTCGCGGATCGGTTCAATTCGGTTATCAGGCGGTAGAACATGACGACATTACGCCTGGAAACAGAGCACGGAACGACGCTGACCAACCCGTCTTCCGGGCAAATCGCGCAGGCTCTCTCCTCTCTCGATGGAAAATCGAATGCGTTCGCGATCCTGGCGCGCGCTGATCAGGTTTATGTCCAGACCTCCGGCTCCGGCTCGAGCGGGTTTGTGCTGGAGTATCGGGACGGCGATGAGGCGTCTCATTTTCAAGCCAGCAACAAATCGTTGCCGCTCGACGTGATCCAGGACGTATTTGAAAAATATGCCCAAGGTGATTCGGCATGGAAGGAGTCGCTGGTATGGGAGCCGTTGTCCGCCGGCGAAATCAGGGTGCCGGCGAAGTGGTTGGTGGCGGCCGTGATGGCGGCGCTTGCGGCTATTGCATGGGTGGCTGCTGCCGCCTGACCGTTCATTCGGGCGGCCATCACCGGACGGGCATGGCTGATCTCAGGGTTGTAGTGCACAGGGGAATCTTTCGTGAGCCAATTCAACAAGACCACACGGTTTTTCAGCGTCATGCTCGTGGCCGGCGGCGGCGTCGGTGTCGCCATGGTCATGATCCTGGGTCTCAAGCTTCTTCCACAGGGTTGGTTGCTGCTCGTTCCACTGGCTGGGCTTGCCGCACTTTTCGCGTGGGCAGCCTTCACCGGCATCCGCCTGTGGCAGGGCACACCTTACGGTCGGCGTTGGGCGCCGATTCTGTTTGCGTCGCAGATCCCGATGTTCTCGCTGCAAGGCATCCGGTATCAATGGTTCACGGGCGCCGAACTTTCACCGACCGTGCAACTTGGCACGGGCAGCGTTCCACTGGGCTTGAGCGTCAACCTGGGTGCCAATGGCCAGTTCTTCTTCGGCGATGAAGCCGCCGAGCTCTTCATCGGCCTGAACCTGTTTGCGGTTGTCGCGCTCGTGCTGCTGCTGCGCGCCAACAGCTCATTCAATCGGCGACTCGCCACTCATTGATTGCAGCACTGGGCAAAGCGGAGAGATCAACGCGCTCTGTATGGCTGCTCGCCGTGGCAGCAGGACTCGGCGTGCCCATCCACATCCCAGACCACACGGAGCAGGTCCCTGATGAAATGTCCTCACTGCAACACCTCGATCAGCGTGTTCTCGAAAGAGATGAACCGCTTCGGAAAACGCAAGATCTGTCCCCACTGCGGTGAGGGCGTCACGCTCGGGGTGAGGTTCGCGTCGGTAGCGCTGTGGTTCATCCCCGTGATCGCCCTCTCCCTGGTGCTGCATCGTTGGCTGGGCGGTGGCGCAACCGCACTGGCTTCTGTCTTGCTGTTGCTGCTGTCCCTGAGGTTGAAGCCGGCGGCATAGCGAGGCCTCAGGTGATCGCTTCACTATTCGCCCCAAGCCACAACCGGGCCGGGCCGTCATTGAAAGCCAAAGCGGCGCCACGTTCGTGATCGAGAACATCAAGCGGCCTTGACCGCTCGGCCGGCGTGGAGGTGGTGATGTGCGGCATTTCATGCACTGGAGGTTTTCATGCAAGCAGAACATCGTGGGTCGTGCCTTTGCGGTGCCGTGCACTTCAAGGTGACCGGTACGTTTGAGCGCTTTTATCTCTGCCATTGCGCGTATTGCCGCAAGGACACCGGTTCGGCGCACGCCGCCAATCTTTTCTCGTCGACAGCTACGCTTGAGTGGCTCTCCGGTCGGGAACAGGTGAACACCTTCAACCTGCCACGGACGCGGCACCTGCGGTGCTTTTGTTCGGTCTGTGGCTCGGCGCTACCCTTCGCCTCACCGGGGATGCTGGTGGTTCCCGCGGGCAGTCTGGATACGCCGTCTCCCGTCGTCCCCGATGCCCATGTTTTCATGGCGAGCAGGGCCGCCTGGGATCGTGACCTGGCATTGGCACCTGGTTTCGATGCGTTCCCGTCGTAGGTGCCGGCCATTATTGCGTCGGGCCGAACGTGAGACACCGGTGGCTTTGCCCGTCCCAACCCAGGTTGCGGGCTTTCAACAGGAGAGCGACATGAGCGGTGCAAAACGGAGTGGCTACCTCTTCATGGCAGCCGGTTGCGCGTTCTTTCTGGCGGCGTATCTCGGCACGCAGGTCGCCTTCTACGGAATCGCGGCCGCTTTCATCGCCATCGGTGCTTCCCGCATGGCTCGGGCCGGGCGTCGTTAGCGCACCGGGGCCCGACGATGGGGCACGACCCTGATCCCGGGCAGGCCGGTCCATGGCTGCTCACCGTATCGTCCGACACCGCTGGAAACCTATGCCGCCCGAGACACTGATCAGACCCTGCCTGCCCGGCGACGAGCACGCGCTTGCGCTTGTGGGACAGGCCACGTTCCTCGAAACCTTTGCGGGCCTGCTGGCCGGCCCGGACATCATCGCCCACTGCGCCAACGCCCATGCGGTGGCGTTGTATCGGGACTGGCTGGCCGATCCCGATTACCAGTTGTGGCTGGTCGAGACGCCGCAGGGCCGTGCGCCGGTCGGCTTCATGGTGGTGGCGCCGGCGCGGTTGCCCCTGCCCGATCTCTCCCCGCGGGATCGGGAGATCAAGCGCATCTACATGCTGGGCAAGTTCCAGGGTGGCGGCACGGGAAAGAAGCTGGTGGCCGAAGCCCTGGCGCATGCACGCGCCAGCCACGCCGCGCGCCTGTTGCTTGGCGTCTATGCGGGCAATGCGGCCGCGATCGGGTTTTATGAGCGGGTCGGTTTCGGCAAACTGGGCAGCCGCCAGTTCGACGTCGGCGGGCAGAGCTACGACGACAACATCATGGGCATGTCGGTGTAACGCGCGGAAAGGCCTGCGCCGCGCGACTCCGGCACCGGGCACGGAGACACGATGAGTCAGAGTCCCGAACTATTGCGGCGATTGCTGCGCGCGAAGGACCGGATGGACGCCGCGCCCCATGAGCCGTGGCCGATCAGCCGGCTGGCGCAGGTGAGCGCGGTGTCCGAAGCGCACTTTGCACGCCAGTTTGGCCAGGCCTTCGGCGTGCCGCCGCATCGCTACCTGCTTACGCGCCGCATCGAGCGCGCCATCGCCCTGCTGCGCGATACCGACCTGCCCGTTACCGAGGTCGCGTACCGGACCGGCTGGAACAGCCTCGGCACGTTCGGGCGCATTTTTCGCGACATCACCGGCGAGAGCCCCGGCGAACTTCGCGCCCGCGAGCGGCCAGCCCCGCACGGGCGGGATGAGGCGCCCGAATGCCTGGTGCGTGCCGCGCATCGGCCGGATCTCAAGACCGCAGTTTCGGAGAAGCGGCGGCGGGAGGCAGACGGTAAAACAGGGATCCAACCAACGGAGGCTCCATGAATCAAGGCATAAATGTAGCGGGCGTGTACGTGCGCGATCAGGACGAGGCACTGGCGTTCTATGTCGACAAACTAGGTTTTCGCGTGCACACGGATGCCCGCAACGGCGACTACCGGTGGCTCACGGTGCAGCACCCGGAGCAACCCTCGTTCCAGCTCGGCCTGTTCAAGCCGGGGCCGCCGATGCACGACGCAGCCACCGCGCAGGCACTGTGCGAGGCCGTGGCCAAGGGCGCGATGCCGCCGCTGGTGCTGGTGGTGGATGACTGCCGTGCAGCCTACGAGCGCATGAGCGCCAGCGGGGTCGAGTTCATGCAGGAGCCGGTGGATCGCTACGGCACCGTGGACGCCGGCTTCCGCGACCCTTCTGGCAATGGATGGAAGATGATCGAAAGCTCGCCGTCGCGGGAGGCGCAATGAAACGGGGCGGCTGGATGCGGCAGAGCCATCGCTGGCTGTCCATCGTTTTCACGGCAGCCGTGGCCGCCAACTTCATCGCCCGTGCGCTGGCGCCAGGCGAGCCATCGCCATGGCTGACCTACGCGCCGCTGCCGCCGCTTTTCCTGCAGCTGTTTACCGGCCTGTACCTGTTTGCGCTGCCGTATACCCGCAAGGGACGCGGCGTACCGCAAGCATGACGCCGGCCACGCACGAGCCGCTGTTGACGATGGCCCGGTCGGCCCTGGAGCAGATCGAACCGCTCGCGGCGCAGGGCTGGGCGCCGGCGCAGAGCATCGCCCGGCAGTTGCGCTGGTGCGTGGCATTGGCGTCCGGCCAACCCGGCCCGGATCGCCCCGGCCCGTTCTCCATGGGGCTGATCGCCACGCGGGAGCTGGACATGTACGGCGACCGGCCCGAGCTGGCGGAGCTCATCAACCGGATTCAGCAGGAAGTCGAGCGCACGCTGGCGTAGTCTCCGTGCGATGGGCGGCTCGCCGCCGCTTCGCTGCAACGTCTGGCCACTGAGCCACGGAGGCACCATGAAAGCGCTGATCACTGGAATCGTCTTGCTGGCCGTGTCCATGGCGACCTCGGCACAACCCTCGAATGCCGAAGCCGCCGTGCGGCAGACGGTGCAGGCCTTCTATGCGGCCTTCAACGCCCACGGGTTCGACCATGCGGCCGATTTCACCACCGACGACTGGAACCACATCAACCCGTATGGCGGCAGGACCCACGGCCGCGCGCAGGTCCTGAAGGAGCTGCATCAGGTGCACGGCAGCTTTCTCAAGGGCGTGTCGGACAACATCGAGCAGCTGGACGTGCGGTTTGCGGGCAAGGACGCCGCGGTCGCGACCGTGACCAGCCGCATGAGCACGTTCACCAGCCCGGACGGCATAAGGCACGTGAACGAGCAGCACATACGCACGTTTGTCCTGGCCAAACGCGGTACGCGGTGGTTGATCATGCAGGATCAAAATACCGTGGTGGCCGCGCCGCCGGGGCAATGAGGCACGAGCTGCAGGTTCACGCATCCGGCGCGGCGTTCAGGCTGAATACCCGGAAGCGCGTAGCGTTCCCTACCTGACAACGAGGAGCAGGCCATGGCCAGCAAAGCCGATATCGCCACCGAGTTTCTGTCCCTGTGCGCATCCGGAAAGGTGCGGGAAGCCTACGACCGCCACGTCGCCGAAAACTTCCGGCACCACAATGCGTATTTCCCCGGCGATCGCGATGCCCTGCTGACCGCGATGGAGCAAAGCGCGCAGTCCGAGCCGAACAAGTCGTTCACCGTGCGGCAGACGATTGAGTCGGCCGATCGCGTCGCGGTGATGTCGCACCTGCGCCGCGCGCAGGTCGATCTGGAGTACGCCGTGGTCCACATCCTTCGCTTCGAGCAAGGCAGGATTGCCGAGATGTGGGACGTGGCCCAGGAAATCCCGCGGGATTCCCCAAACCAGCTCGGCATGTTCTAGCCTCGGTAGCCCGCGCCCGACCGCAGCGAGCAGGAACCACAACATGAAGATCACCGTTGGAGCCGTCACCCACGCGCCCATCGCCAGGGTGTGGGCGGCCTACACCACGCCGCAGGACATCAGGCAGTGGAACGCCGCGTCCGACGACTGGCACACTACCCGCGCCAACGTCGACCTGCGCGTGGGCGGCGAATTCTCGTCGCGCATGGAGGCGAAGGACGGCAGCGTCGGCTTCGACTTCGCCGGCACCTATACCCGGGTCGAGCCCCACGCCTTGATCGAATACACGTTTGGCGACCGGGTGGGCCTGGTCGAGTTCGTGGCGGTTCCGGAAGGGATCATGGTGCGCGTCACTTTCGACGCGGAAACGGACAACCCGGCCGAGATGCAGCGCCAGGGCTGGCAGGCCATCCTGGACAACTTCGTCAGGTACGTCGAAGGCCATCGTTGATGCGTTGCCGGCCGACGCGGTTTCGGCATTGATGCACCGACCACGCCTTCCGTCGCGGCTGCTGTTTGGCGCGTCCTGCGCATGCGCCATGGCGGCGGTGCTGTTCGGCTTTTTCTACTACGCGCTTTACTGGCGCTACCGCGGCTTGTTCAATGAGGAAGGCCGCTACCTCGACCCGCAGGAGCTGGTCGTGCATCACGCACAGGACGCGGTGCTCGCGGTACCGGCAGGCTTGTTCGCGCTGCTGGCCATTGTGTTGTTTGTCGCCGGCAGGCTCCATCGCCGGTCCGAAACGGAGACCCCATGAGTGATTGCTGCTCCAGCAAGGCATGCCAGCTCGACGCACTGCGTCGCCGGCAGACATCGACGCTGAAGATCGTGTTGCTGATCAACGCGGCGATGTTTTTCGCCGAATTCGCCGCGGGATGGGCAGCGGGGTCGGTGGCCCTGGTCTCGGACTCGCTGGACATGCTCGGCGATGCGCTGGTCTACGGTTTCAGCCTTTACGCGGTAACGGAGAGCCTGCGGACGAAGGCGCTCGCGGCCCGGATCAAGGGTCTCATCATGGCCGCGTTTGCGCTGGCGGCGTTTGGCCAGGTGGTCTACCGGCTGCTGGTACCGCAGGTTCCCGCTTTCGAGGCGATGGGCGCCATGGGCTTGTTGGCGTTGCTGGCCAATGGTGTGTGTTTCGCCCTGCTGTGGCGCCATCGCACCGACGACATCAACATGAGCTCGGTGTGGTTGTGCTCGCGCAATGACCTGATTGCCAACGTGTCGGTCATCGCCGCGGCCGGTGGCGTGTTGCTGACGCACTCGGGGTGGCCCGACATGGTGGTGGGCGTCGCCATCGCGGCACTGTTCACCCGGTCCGCGATCACGGTCCTGTCGGAATCGGGGCGTGAACTTCGTCGTGCCGACGCCGATCATCAGGCAACCCGATCGATACCCGCAGGGCGATCCCATGACTGACGCCGGCGGAAAATCCACGTTCAAGGCCAGGCTGCTTGGCCCCGCCAAGGTCGGCAAGGGTGCGTCATGGGCGTTCCTGATATTGCCCAAAGCCGCCAGCGATCGGCTTCCGCGACGCGGCAGGACCACGGTGGATGGCCACCTCAACGGCCACGCCTTTCAGGCCACGCTGGAGCCGGACGGGCAGCTGAGCCACTGGCTGAAGGTGGACGAGGCGTTGCGCAAGGTCGCTGGCGTGCAGGTGGGCGAGACAGTCACGGTGCGGATCGATCCGGTGACGCAGGAGCCGGAGCCCGAGTTGCCATCCGACCTGCGCGACGCACTGGCCGCGTGCCCGGAGGCGCGCGCGGTCTGGGACGGCACCACGACGCTGGCGCGGGTGGACTGGATTCACTGGATCGAATCGGCCAAGCAGGCAAAAACGCGGCAGAAGCGGGTGGATGAGGCCTGCGACAAGCTCGGCGGCGGACAGCGACGCGTCTGCTGCTTCGATCCCTCCGGGTTCTACAGCAAGGGCCTCAGCGCACCGCAAGCGGCGGATCAGGACGCGTGACATGAGCGAATCATGGACGCGCCCGTCACCGCCTGCGCGCTCGACGCTGGTCGAGTGGGCACGCCTGCTGAAGTTTTTTCGTTACTACCGTCACTACGGCGGCCACTCCATCATCGAGGACGAGTTTGTGGTGGCGCTGGCACCGGATGCGTTTACGCGCGAGCTCGGTGAACAACTGCTCGCCAGGGCCCGGGCGCAGGGGCAAGCGCCCCATATCGACACGTTCGACGACCGCGTTCTCATCGGCGTCACCGACGCGGAAACATACAGCGTCACGCCGCGTTCGCTGCAGGCCTCGATCGAGCTGGAGTCGCTACTGACGCCGTTGGCGGGCGCGCTGCTGGAACCACCGATCGACAGCAGGCATTGTTTTTCTCCGACGCACCATCCCGAGTTGTGGGCCGAACACCGCTGAGGATTTGCTCATGACACGGCACGACAGGATCGGCACGAAGCGCAAACCGCTTTTCGTCCTCGTATTTTTCGCGATGTCTGCCGCTGTCGCGGGTTCGGCGCCACCGCTGCCGATAGCGTCCGGCCAGTACACGTTCCGGCACCGGTTCGCGGAGCAGCCCGACCTGCCCAGCATCTCCCTCACGGCGAAAATCCGCGGCCACCACATCGTGCTGATCAACCCGGGCAAGGCCCGCATCTTTCCGCACGGCGTGGTGGCCGAAGGCACCTTGATGTGGAACGTGGCGATCAGGCAGTGGGTCATCGGCACGGCGGCGTCGGACAGCACCACCCCCGAGGCCGGTGGCTGCAGCGAGGGGCCGGAAGTGGTCGACCTGGTGAACCACACTTACTGGACGTGTTGATTCACGCCAATACCCTCGGAAGACACGCATGAAAACAACACTGCTGGTGGCTCCCTTCCTGCTGGCGATGGCGCTGGCCGTTTATGTGCAGGGCGGCGACTCCATCGGGTTCGCGCTGTGGAATGCGCTGCCGATGCTGGCGGGGCTGGGCATGCTCCTGGTCGGGCATCGCAGCCGCCGCGCGATGCCATGGGGACGCCTGGCGTTCGCCGTGGTCGCCACGCTGTTCATGGTCTGGTTCCATCTCTCGTGGCTGTTCGACTGGGGCGGCGCCAGAACCAGCTCATCCACCTCGGCGCTGGCTTTCATCTTCATGCCGCTGTGGGCGTTCATCCTCGGCGCCGTTGCCAGCGTGCTGGCCTGGACAACCCACCGGCTCGCCCGCCTTCGCGCCACGCCATAGCCGAACTGGCTCCCTCCCCTGCTCGCAGGGGAGGGCTGGGGAGGGGTCGCTCTTCGTCACGCGGAGCGAAAAGCGTCACCCCATCCAGCCTCCCCCCGCAAGCAGGGGGAGGGGCAGAAGCGGCGGTTTCGCAAGTCCCCATTCCCTATGCGCCGCCTTAACCGTGCCTCGCGCAGGCTGCGTAGTGGAGTTGCCGCCGCGACAGTGCAACCATCGGCGGATGGCGTTTTTCCGCGCCGGGCAGCTGACCGGCTGCCTTCCCACCCGCATGGAGTGAGTCCCCGTTATGCCGATTTCCCGCTCGGATGCCCTCGTGTTCTTTGGCGCCACTGGCGACCTGGCCTACAAGAAGATCTTCCCCGCGCTGCAGTCGATGATCCAGCGCGACGGGCTGGACCTGCCGATCATCTGCATCGCGCATTCGGGTTGGACACTGGAGCAATTGCGCCAGCGCGCCCACGACAGCCTGGCGCACGCGGCCAAGGCGCAGGGCACCACGCTGGACGAGGCTACGTTCGCGAAGCTGGCGGCGAAGCTGCAGTACGTCGATGGCGACTACAACGACCCGGCCACCTTCACGCTGTTGAAGCAGGCGCTGGGCGAGGCGCAGCGGCCGCTGCACTACCTGGCGATACCGCCCGCGCTGTTCGGGGTGGTGGCGCGCGGCCTGAAACAGGCCGGTTGCGCCGACGAGGCGCGCATCGTGGTGGAGAAGCCGTTCGGCCGCGACCTGGCCTCGGCGCGCAAGCTCAACGCCACGCTGCACGAGGTTTTTCCGGAGCCGTCGATCTTCCGCATCGACCATTACCTGGGCAAGGAGCCGGTGCAGAACCTGCTGTATTTCCGCTTCGCCAACACCGTGTTCGAGCCGGTGTGGAACCACCATTACGTGGACAGCGTGCAGATCACCATGGCCGAGCAATTCGGCGTGGACGGGCGCGGCGGGTTCTATGAAAGCGTGGGGGCGATCCGCGACGTGCTGCAGAACCACCTGCTGCAGGTGACGTCCTTGCTGGCGATGGACGCGCCGGTAGGCAACGACCCGGCCTCGCTCAACGCCGAGAAGCTGCGCCTGTTCCGCGCGATGCGCCCGCTGGAACCGGCCGACGTGGTGCGCGGCCAGTTCACCGGCTACCGCGACGTGGACGGCGTGGCGCCGGATTCGGACGTGGAAACCTTCGTGGCGCTGCGCCTGTACATCGACACCTGGCGCTGGGCCGGGGTGCCGTTCTACATCCGCGCGGGCAAGAACTTGCCGATCACCACCACCGAGGTGATGGTCGACATGAAGACGCCGCCGATGTCGATCTTCGACGATATCCGTGCGCCGGAATCCAATTACTTCCGCTTCCGGCTCAGCCCCGAGGTGGTGATCGCCGAGGGTGCGCGGGTGAAGCGGCCGGGCGAGGCGATGCGCGGCAACCCGGTGGAACTGGTGGCGCGGCACGACACGACGCCGGAGAAATCGCCGTACGAGCGGCTGCTGGGCGACGCGATCCGCGGCGACAACTCGCTGTTCACCAGCGATGAGTGCGTGGAGGCGGCCTGGGCCGTGGTCGACCGCGTGCTGAATCACGAAAGCCCGGTCGCGCTCTACGAACCGGGCACCTGGGGGCCCGCCGCCGCCGCTGACGTCGTCGCCAGCGCCGAGGGCTGGCACGACCCGCAAGCGGAGACCAGCGAACCATGTTGACCGATACCCAAGACGCTACCCCGGCCGTCGTTTTCCTGTGCGACGTGGACAATACCCTGCTGGACAACGACCGCTTTCGCGACGACCTGGGCGACGAGCTGGAGCGCCTGTTCGGCACCGCGGCGCGCGACCGCTACTGGACGATCTACGACCAGCGCCGCGAGGAGCTGGGCTACGCCGACTACCTGGGCACGCTGGAATGCTTCCGCACCGGGCTGGACAACGACCCGCAGCTGCTGAGCATGTCCGGCTGGCTGCTGGATTACCCGTTCGCCGACCGGCTGTACCCGCAGGCGCTGGAAACGGTGGCGCACCTGCAATCGCTGGGCCCCACGGCGCTGCTGTCCGACGGCGACATCGTGTTCCAGCCGCGCAAGATCCACCGCTCCGGGCTGTGGCAGGCGCTGGGCGGCCACGTCATGGTCTACCTGCACAAGGAGCGCATGCTGGTGGCCATGCAGCAGCGCTACCCGGCCGCGCATTACGTGATGGTGGACGACAAGCCGCACCTGCTGGCGCGCATGAAACAGCACATGGGCAGCCGGCTGACCACCGTGTTCGTGCGCCAGGGCCATTACGCCGAGAATGCCGCCGGCGACACCATCGATCCGGCCCCCGACATCACCATTGCGTGCATCGGTGACCTGCGCGGGCGTAAGCTTGGAAGTTTCCTGCCCACCGGGGCGGTCATCAGTTTGCCGTCGACGAGCTTGCCATCCGGTTGAGCCGTCCATACGTCCATAATGAATACCCCATCCGATCAATCCGCAACAAGGCACCATGGAGTCCGCATGAAAGCGACACAACAATTGCATGAACTCGGCCAGAGTCTGTGGCTGGACAACATCACCCGCACGATGCTGGACGACGGCACGCTGGCCCGCTACATCGCCGATTTCTCGGTGACCGGCCTCACCTCCAACCCCAGCATCTTCGAAGCGGCGATGGCCGAGGGCGACGCCTACGACGACGGCATCAAGGCCAAATCCAGGGCCGGGCTGTCCGGCGAGGCGCTGTTCACCGAACTGGCGCTGGAAGACCTGCGCCGTGCCGCCAAGCTGTTCAAGCCCGTTTTCGACGCCACCAACCAGGTCGACGGCTGGGTGTCGATGGAGGTTTCCCCGCTGCTGGCCGCCGACACCGCCGGCTCGCTGGAGGCCGCCCGCCAGATCCACGACCAGGGCAACTGCCCCAACCTGTTCGTGAAGATTCCGGGTACCCCCGAGGGCGTGCCGGCGATCGAGGAGGCGATTTTCGCCGGCATCCCGATCAACGTGACCCTGCTGTTCTCCCGCGAGCAGTACCTGGCCGTGGCCGAGGCGTACATGCGCGGCATCGAGCGCCGCATCGCCGCCGGACTGGACCCGAAAGTGGGCTCGGTGGCGTCGGTCTTCGTCAGCCGCTGGGACGTGGCCAGCAACAAGCAGCTGCCGCCGGAACTGCACAACAAGCTGGGCATCGCCGTGATCCAGCAGACCTACCGCGCCTACCGCGAACTGCTGGCCTCGCCGCGCTGGCAGAAGCTGGCCGCCGCCGGCGCCCAGCCGCAGCGCCTGCTGGTGGCCAGCACCGGCACCAAGGACCCGAACGCGTCCGACACGCTGTACATCAGCGCCCTGGCGGCACCCGACACCATCGACACCATGCCGGAGAAAACCCTGCTGGCGCTGGCTGATCACGGCCAACTGAACGGCGTGATGCCCGAGGACGGCGGCGACGCGGACGCGACCGTGGCGAAGATCGCCGCCGCCGGCGTGGACATCGACGCCCTGGCGCTGAAGCTGCAGCAGGATGGCGCGCAAGCGTTCGTGAAGTCGTGGCACCAGTTGCTGGGACGTCTGTCGGACAAGGTGGACAGCCTCGGCGCCGCCAAGGCATGAGCGCCGACCTCACCCGCAGCCCTGCATGGCTGGCGCTGAAACAGCACGCGGCGCAGGTCGGCTCACGCCACCTGCGCGAGCTGTTCGCCGCCGATCCGCAGCGCGGCGAGCGGCTGGTGATCGAGGACGTGGGCCTGTACTTCGATTACGCCAAGCAGCGCGTCAACGCCGACACCATGGATTTGCTGCGCCAGCTGGCCGAAGACCGCGGCGTGCGCCAGCGCACCGCCGCGATGTTCGCCGGCGAGCGCATCAACACCACCGAAGACCGCGCCGTGCTGCACGTGGCCCTGCGCGCCCCGGCCGGCGAGCAGATCCTGTTCGACGGCCACGACGTGGTGGCCGACGTGCACGCGGTGCTCGACCGCATGGCCGCGTTCAGCGACCAGGTGCGCGATGGCAGCTGGCGCGGCCATACCGGCAAGCGCATCCGCAACGTGGTCAGCATCGGCATCGGCGGCTCCGATCTCGGGCCGGTGATGGCGTACGAGGCGCTGCGCGACTTCAGCCAGCGCGACATGGTGTTCCGCTTCGTCTCCAACGTGGACGGCACCGATTTCGCCGAGGCCGTGCGCGACCTGGACGCGGCCGAGACGCTGTTCATCGTCTGCTCGAAAACCTTCACCACGCTGGAAACGCTGAGCAATGCGCAGGCCGCGCGGCAATGGGCCGTGCAGGCGCTGGGCGATGACAGCGCGGTGGCGAAGCACTTCGTGGCGGTCTCCACCAACGCCGACGAAGTGGCGAAGTTCGGTATCGACACCGCCAACATGTTCGGCTTCTGGGACTGGGTGGGCGGCCGCTACTCGATGGAGTCGGCGATCGGCCTGTCCACCATGCTGGCGATCGGGCCGAAGCATTTCCGCGACATGCTGGCCGGTTTCCACGCGATGGACGTGCATTTCCGCGACACGCCGTTCGAATGCAACCTGCCGGTGACAATGGCCCTGCTGGGGATCTGGAACACCAACTTCCTGGACGCGGCCACGGTGGCGGTGCTGCCGTACGAGCAGTACCTGAAGCGCTTTCCCGCCTACCTGCAGCAGCTGACGATGGAGAGCAACGGCAAGAGCGTCACCCTCGACGGCCAGGCGGTGGATTACGCTACCGGCCCGATCTACTGGGGCGAGCCGGGCACCAACGGCCAGCACTCGTTCTACCAGCTGATCCATCAGGGCACGCGCATCGTGCCGTGCGACTTCATCGGCTTCGGCCAGACGCGCAACCCGGTGGGCAACCAGCACGACCTGCTGATCGCCAACCTGATCGCGCAAGGCGAGGCGCTGGCGTTCGGCAAGAGCGCCGACGAAGTGCGCGCCGAAGGCACCGCCGAGGCGCTGGTGCCGCACCGCACCTTCGACGGCAACCGCCCCAGCAGCACCTTGCTGGCGGCCGAGCTGACGCCGTTCGCGCTGGGGTCGCTGATCGCGCTGTACGAGCACAGCGTGTTCGTGCAGGGCGTGATCTGGGCTATCGACTCGTTCGACCAGTGGGGCGTGGAACTGGGCAAGCAACTGGCCAAGACCACCATCGCCGAACTCACCGCAGCCCAGCTGCCGGCATTGGCGCACGACAGCTCCACCAATGCGTTGATCCGCCGCTACCGGCAATTGCGGGACGGCACGTCCGCCAGCAGCGGCTGATACACGCGGCCAAAACGATGACCGGCATCGGCCAAGGATGGCCCGATGCTCAGCCCGGTGCCCTCGACACGGCGCGGCATGCTGATCCGCCATACGGTCACCTAAACCGGCGCAGCTGGAACGCGTCAGGCTCCGCGTACGACGGCCGCGACCAGATCCCGCATCGGAGAGGGCACCACGGCCTCGATGCCTACGCGGCGATCGCGGTATAACAACGCTTCCCTCCCAAGCTTTTCAAGGACGTTGAGCCATGGCCCAGACCATCAATCCCGTCAAGCTCAAGGCCGCCGCCGAGCATCTCGAGTGGGTGCTGCAGCAGTATCCCGAGAGCGAGGAGGTGCAAAGCCTGCTGCGTTCGCTGGTGCCGCTGATCGAGGATGCCAAGGAAGCGAAAATAACGGAGCCGAAGGATCGAGCGGATATTCCCGGTGCATACAACTTTGGGGACGGTCGCTACATTCCCTATGGGAACCCGAGTGTTGACGAGGCTTACGTCAATTTCTCAATCGAAGTGCGCGGAGGATTGACCGAGCAGGAAATTCGAATCAATGCACGCATGGATGCCATGCGTAATGGTTCCAAGCGATGAGCGGCCTTAGCCTCCTTTCCGACGCCATCAAGAAGCAATACGCAGATCAGATATTGAGGGCCAATACCTTCAAACCCCAAGGCATAAGCGAAAAGGCGGCGCTCACTTATCTCGATACCGACGACGGCGCTATTTACTGGTCCCAGATCGCCGAGGGGTTTCCTCCGGGCACTGACTCCAAGTTCATCACCGAGCGCGCAGTCAATCAGCTCAAGTCCGGCCGCGAACTTCCGCGCATGGAAACCATCGGCACCAACGAAGTGCTCGTCAAATTCGTCGCGGACGGTTTTGAACCAGGCGAATTCTCACCATATTGGGCAAGGGAATCGGCAGGCAACGCGGCTGTCGAGGCCGGCGAGAACATTTCTCAGTTCTACGGACTTCCCATTGGCAGCGAAGCACCGCGCTATGGCATGTACCGCATGACGGCACGCGAGCCCACGCAGGTGTTCATCACCACCGTCGCGCCCACCTCCGAGCTGGACGGCCTGGTCACCAAAGCTGGCGGGGCCGAGCAGGTGCTTGTGCCCAACCGCAAGTTGTTCGACAACCCGGAACTTGTCCGGTTTGTCGACAACACGCCCGCCATCGCGGCGGAAGCCGAACGCGGAGTTGCGCGGAACGCTGTTCGCGGCTTCGCTGCCGTGAGCGGCGCCGCCGTGGCCTACGACGCCACCACCACCGCGTCACGGGCAGCTGATCTGCGCGAGCACGGCAACCGCGTTGGCGCCCAATCGGAAATCATGCATTTCGGCGGCCGCAATCTCGGGGCGCTGGGCGGCGCCGTGCTGGGTGCGCAAGTGCTGGGCGCGGCCGGCATCGAATCCGGGCCGTTCGATGTGCTGGTGGCAGGCCTCGGCGGCATGGGTGGCGCGATAGGCGGCGAGAAGCTGGCCGAGGCCTACGACCAGCACCAGATCTACAGCCAGACGGACCCGCACGGCGTGGCCTGGAACTACGATCCAGACAAGCCGCAACAAGGCTGGACACGGCAGGTGCCAACGAGCGAGCTCGCGAAGGCTCCGACGCTGGGATACGGCGCCCTGCCCGTGCCGGTGATGCGCACGATCAGCGCCGATCCGGCACTCGCCGATCGCCTGACGTTTCACGCCAACAACGCCGCGGTAAACCTTGCGCTGGCCCATCCGGCCGAACCGCGCGATCCCTACACCCAGCCAGCGGCACCGCACGATACGCACAGCCACGTCGCCGCTCCCTGGAAGCGCGATGCGCAGACGCAGCAATGGTCGCGCGTGGTCACCGATCGGATGCTGGAGCATGGCATGGCCGCGACGCACATCGAGCACGCCAGCGCGGCACGTGCCGCGCAGCTCGACGAGGCCGCGCGGCAGACCATCGAAGCCAACCTGGCCGGCTCCCGTCGGGGCATCGCCGAACGGTATCAGACGGCCTATCAACAACGCGGCTGGTCGCAGTACGGTGATCTACCCGAAGCCGTCTCCCATGCCCTGCACGAACCGTCGGATACGCTGCGGGCATCGGATGGCCACACCTACACCCGCAGCATGGATGGCCAATGGAACACGCCCGGCCTGCTCTGGGGCACCAACGCGGCCGAGGGCAACCTGCGCCGCGAGCTGGATGCCACCCGACGCGTTGCGCAACCCCAGCGGGAACAAGGTCAGGCCTCCGACGGAATGCAGGCCTTGCGCCCTTTCGGCGACCCGGACCATCCGCAACATGCATTGTTCAACAAGCTGCACGACATGTTTCCTGCCGGCACGTCCAACGAACGGCTGCATCAGGCCACCGCCGCCTGTTACAAGGCGGGCATCCGGCAACCGGAGCATCTTTCGGCGATGGGGACCAACGATGGCGCCATCCACTTCGGCTCGTCCCAACTGGGCGGCGGATACGGCCGGATGGACATCGCGACCCCTCCGCCGACCATCGCCCAGACCATGCAGGACGTGCAGCAATACGATCGGCAGCAAACGCAGTGGATGGCACAGATACAGGCGCAGAATGCGCAACTGAGCCAGCAGGGGCAGCCGGGGCCCATGTCGGGCGGGCGATAGGAGCCATTCTGCTGCGGGGTCGCGCTTTTTTCGGGGGCCGGCCAGAAGTCGCAGCGCGTATGCGAATCCCCGGCGTCACCAGCCCATACCCGTCCACATTGCCTTTTCTTTCGCGCTGCAGGGATCACACTTACCGCCTTGAAGCACGAATCCCGGACATCACGTCCGACCAAGAAAGTCACCGCAAGGTTTTCGAGAGCACATGAGTCAGAAGATCAGCCCACTCGCCGGCAAGCCGGCGCCCGCATCGATACTCGTCGACATCCCCAGGCTGCTGGCCGCCTACACCGACCTGCAACCCGATCCCTCCGTACCTGCCCAACGTGTGGCGTTCGGCACCTCAGGCCATCGCGGCAGCTCGTTCGAGCGCAGCTTCAACGCCTGGCACATCCTGGCGATCAGCCAGGCGATCTGCGACTACCGGAAAGCCAAGGGCATCGACGGCCCGCTCTTCATCGGCGCCGATACCCACGCGCTGTCGCAGCCGGCGTTCGAGAATGCACTGGAGGTACTGGCCGCCAATGGCGTGGAGACGATGGTTTCCACCGGCGGCGAGTTCACCCCCACGCCGGCGGTCTCGCACGCCATCCTGGTCTACAACCGGGGCCGCACATCCGGCCTGGCGGACGGCATCGTGATCACGCCGTCGCACAACCCGCCCGACAATGGCGGCTTCAAGTACAACCCCAGCAACGGCGGCCCGGCCGACACCGACATCACCAAGTGGGTGGAGAACCGCGCCAACGCGCTGCTGGAAGGCGGCCTGCGCGAGGTGAAGCGGATGCCGCTGGCGCAGGCGCGCAAGGCCTCCACCACGCACGAGCACGACTACCTCAATCACTACGTGGCCGACCTGGCCAACGTGATCGATTTCGACGCGATCCGCGGCGCCGGCATCCGCATGGGCGTGGACCCGCTGGGCGGCGCCGGCGTGCACTACTGGGGCCCGATCTCCGAGCGCTATCGGCTGGACCTCACCGTGGTCAGCGACGTGGTCGACCCGCAGTTCGCCTTCATGAGCGTGGACTGGGACGGCAAGATCCGCATGGATCCCTCGTCGAAATACGCGATGCAGCGGCTGATCGGGCTGAAGGACCGCTACGACGTGGCGTTCGCCTGCGACACCGACCACGACCGCCACGGCATCGTCACCCGTTCCAGCGGATTATTGGAACCCAATCATTACCTGTCGGTGCTGATCGACTACCTGTTCCGGCACCGGCCACAGTGGAACGCGCAGGCCGCGGTGGGCAAGACGGTGGTCAGCACCGCGCTGATCGACCGCGTGGCGAAGCGGCTGGGTCGCCAGCTTTACGAGGTGCCGGTGGGTTTCAAATGGTTTGCGCCGGGCCTGTTCGACGGCTCGCTGGGTTTCGGCTGCGAGGAAAGCGCCGGCGCCTCGCTGCTGCGCCGCGACGGCACGGCCTGGGTCACCGACAAGGATGGCCTGGTGCCCGCGCTGCTGTCGGCCGAGATCACCGCCCGCGAGGGCAAGGACCCGGGCGAGCTGTATGCGCGGCTTACCAATGAACTGGGCAAGCCGTTCGCCAACCGCGTCGAGGCAGCGGCCACGCCGGCGCAGAAGGCGAAATTGTCCAAGCTCTCACCCGAGCAGCTGAAGACCGACCAGCTCGCCGGCGAGAAGATCGAGCAGGTGCTGGATCGTGCGCCCGGCAACGGCGCGGCCATCGGCGGCATCAAGGCCGTGGCCGCCAGCGGCTGGTTCGCGGCGCGGCCGTCCGGCACCGAGGCGATCTACAAGATCTACGCGGAAAGCTTCAGGGACGAGGCGCACCTGCAGGCGCTGCTGAGCGAGGCACAAAGCATCGTGGATGCGGCGCTGGCCTGATTCCGCCAAGGCCTGTGCCCTGTGCACTGTAGGGGCGACTTCAGTTGCGACGCTTTTGCCCTGGAGCCCAGAGAAAGAGCATCGCGACTGAAGTCGCTCCTACAAGTCGCTCCTACAAAAACCTCATCCCTCCGGAGAAACAACCATGTCCAACGACCTCGACCAGCAATGCATCGACACGCTTCGCTTCCTGTCGGTGGACATGGTGCAGCACGCCAACAGTGGCCATCCCGGCTTGCCGCTGGGCGCGGCGCCGATGGCCTACGTGTTGTGGACGCGGCACATGAAGTACAACCCGGCCAACCCGCAGTGGACCGACCGCGATCGTTTCGTGTTGTCGGCCGGGCACGGCTCGGCGCTGCTCTACAGCCTGCTGTTTGCCACCGGGTACGACCTGTCGCTGGACGACATCAAGCACTTCCGCCAGTGGGGCAGCAAGACGGCAGGGCATCCCGAATACGGCCACACGCCCGGCGTGGAAGTCACCACCGGCCCGCTGGGCCAGGGCCTGGCCAATGCCGTGGGCATGGCCTTGGGCGAGGCGCAACTGGCGGCCAGCACCAACCGCGACGGGCACACGGTGATCGACCACCGCACCTGGGCCATCGTCAGCGATGGCGACCTGATGGAAGGCGTGGCCAGCGAGGCGGCCTCGCTGGCCGGCCACCTGAAACTGGGCAAGCTGGTGTGCCTGTACGACGACAACTACGTGACGCTGTCCGCCGGCACCGACATGACGTTTTCGGAGGATCGCGCCAAGCGCTTCGAGGCCTACGGCTGGCAGACCATCACCGTGCCCGACGGCAACGACGTGGCCGCCATCGACAACGCCTTGAAGGCGGCATGCGCCGATACCGAGCGGCCCACCCTGATCCTGGTGCGCACCCACATCGGCTTCGGTTCGCCCGAGCAGGACAGCTACAAGGCCCACGGTTCCCCGCTGGGTACCGAGGATGTGGCCAAGACCAAGCAGAACCTGGGCTGGCCCACCGAGCCGGATTTCCTGGTGCCCGAACCGGCGCTGGCGCACATGCGCCAGGCGCGGGATCGCGGCGCGAAGGCGGAAGCGGACTGGCTCAGCCGTATGGACGGCTATTCCAAGGCCTTCCCCGACGAGGCGAAGGCACTCGACCGCCGCCTGCGCGCCGAACTGGCGCCGAACTGGGACGCGGATATCCCGACCTTCCCCGCCGACGCCAAGGGCATGGCCACCCGCGTAGCCGGCGGCAAGATCATGAATGCGTTCGCGGCCGCGGTGCCGGCGCTGTGCGGTGGCTCGGCCGACCTGGACCCCTCCACCCACACCGCGCTCAAGGGCCTGGGCGATTTCAATCCCGCGCCGACGCCGGGCGAAGACACCGAAGGCTCCGACGGCGGCGGCTGGAGCCGCGCCGGGCGCAACTTCCACTACGGCGTGCGCGAGCACGCGATGGCGGCGATCAGCAACGGCCTGGCGGCGCATGGCGGCTTCATTCCGTTCGACGCCACCTTCCTGATCTTCTCCGATTACATGCGCCCGGCGATCCGCCTGGCCGCGCTGATGGGCCTGCACGTGGTGCACGTGTTCACCCACGACAGCGTGGCGCTGGGCGAAGACGGCCCCACCCACCAGCCGGTGGAACAACTGGCCAGCCTGCGCGCCATCCCCAACCTCACCGTGATCCGTCCCGGCGACGCCAACGAAACCGCGGTGGCGTGGAAGGTGGCGGTGGAAACCCGCCACGCGCCGGTACTGCTGGCGCTGACGCGGCAGAACGTGCCCACCCTGGATCGCCAGCGCTATGCCAGCGCCGACGGCCTGCGCAAGGGCGCCTACGTGCTTAGCGACGCGAAGGACGGCAAGCCCGCGCTGATCCTGATCGGCACCGGCTCCGAAGTGGGCCTGATCCTGCAGGCGGCCGAAAAACTGCAGGCCGAAGGCATCGCCGTGCGCTGCGTATCGATGCCCAGCTGGGAGCTGTTCGACGCGCAGCCGCAGAGTTATCGCGACGAAGTACTGCCGCCGGCCGTGCACGCACGGCTGGCGGTGGAGCTGGGCTCGCCGCAAGGCTGGCACCGTTACGTGGGCGACCGCGGCGGCGTGCTGGGCATCGACCACTTCGGCGCCTCCGCTCCGGCGGATGTGCTGCTGCGCGAGTTCGGTTTTACGGTGGACAACGTGGTGGCGCGGGCGAAGGCGTTGCTGCAGGGGTAATCGCGGCTTCACGCACGCATGAAGCGGTCTCTGCTTTCATGCGTGCGGTATCCACCGGAGGCCCTCATGTCCCACGCATTCAAAGTCGGCGACCACGTGCGCTGGAATTCCGAAGCCGGCCACGTCAGTGGCACCCTCACCAAGGTGCACACGCGCGACACGGAATACAAAGGCCACATGCGCCGCTGCAGCGAGGACGATCCGCAGTACGAGATCAAGAGCGACAAGACCGATCACGTGGCGATGCACAAGGGCGCCGCGCTGCACAAGATCGACTGAGCATGGTGGTCAAGCCTGCCACCGTGTGGACCATCGGCCACTCCACCCGCACGCTGGAGGAGTTCACTGGCCTGCTGCAGACCTACCGCATCGAGGCGATCGCGGACGTACGCCGCTTCCCCGGTTCGCGTCGCTACCCCTATTTCGCCAGCGAGGCACTGGCCGAGTCGCTGCCCACCCACGGCATCGCCTATCAATGGATGCCCAAACTGGGCGGGCGGCGCAAGGTGCAACCGGGCTCGCCGAATACGGCGTGGCGCAATGCCTCGTTCCAGGGCTACGCCGACTACACCGCCACCGACGAATTCGCCGAAGGGCTGGAGGCGCTGCTGGCGCTGGCCTCGCAGCGACGCACGGCGATGATGTGCGCCGAGGCGGTGTGGTGGCGCTGCCATCGCTCGCTGGTGTCCGACGTGCTGAAGCTGCGCGGCATCGAGGTCATCCACATCATGGACGCCACCCACAGCACCGAGCATCCCTACACCTCGCCCGCGCGCATCGTCGATGGCGAGCTGAGCTATGCGCCGGCGCAAGCGGATCTGCTTTAAACCGCACTATGGGAGCGCGCCTGTAGGAGCGACTTCAGTCGCGACCGCTTTTGCTCCGAAACTGCAAAGCTGAAACGGTCGCGGCTGAAGCCGCTCCTACAGGGAGAGGAACCTCCCAGCGAACCCGATCATTCCTTCTTGATCGCGTGTCCGCCGAATTCGTTGCGCATCGACGACAGCAGCTTGTCGGTGAACGACTCGGTGTCGCGCGAGCGCAGGCGGGCGATCAGCGACAAGGTGATCACGGGCGCGGGCACGTTGAGCTGGATCGCCTCGTCCACCGTCCAGCGGCCTTCGCCGGAATCGGGCACGTAGGGCGCGATGCCGTCCATCTTCGGGTTCTTGGTCAGCGCGTCGGTGGTGAGGTCGAGCAGCCACGAACGCACCACGCTGCCCTGGCGCCAGATCTCGCCGATCTGCGCCAGATCCAGGCCGAACTCCTGCTTATGCTCCAGGATGGAGAAGCCTTCGGCATAGGCCTGCATCATGCCGTACTCGATGCCGTTGTGGACCATCTTGGTGAAGTGGCCGGAGCCGACCGGACCCACACGGCCCCAACCCGCATCCTTGCCCGGCGCCAGCGTCTCGAAGATCGGCTGCAGACGTTTCACCACCGCCTCGTCGCCGCCGACCATCATGCTGTAGCCCTCGGCCAGGCCCCACACGCCGCCGCTGGTGCCGCAGTCGACGTAGTCGAGCTGGTGCTCGCGGTACAGCGCGGCGCGACGCAAGGTGTCGTTGTAATTGGAGTTGCCGCCATCGATCACGGTGTCGCCGGGGGACAGCAGCGACAGCAGCGTGTTGACGGTGTCATCGGTGATCGCGCCGGCGGGCACCATCAGCCACACCACCCGCGGCGCTGGCAGCGCCTGCACCAGGGCCTGCAGCGAATCGGCGCTGGCCGCACCCTTGCCTTCCAGCGCCTTGCGCGCGTCGACGTTCGGGTCAAAGCCGGTGACCTTGTGGCCGCCACGCAGCAACCGTTCGGCCATGTTCGCGCCCATGCGCCCCAAACCCACCATGCCAAGTTCCATCGCACTACTCCGTCACAGAAAACAAAAAAAGGGCGCGCCACACGGCAGCACCCGGGAAGGCATTATCGCGTATGCCGATCGGTATCCAGCCAGCCACCGCTGAAACCGGCGCGGCGCAGGCCATCGATGATGTAGCGGCAGCCACGCATGAGCTGCCACGGCAGGCCGCTGCGGTAATTCTCCACCATCAGCAGGATCGGCCCCAGATTCAGGCCGAAAAAGTACGGCGACACCCAGCCATCCAGCGCCATGCCGGGTTTGTCGACGTAGCTCTGGTTGAAGCTGGCCTTGAAGCCGTAGGGATGATGATCGTGCAGCTGCAGCGTATGGATGAAGTGGTGCACCGCGGGCAACACGACCTCCGGCGCGAACGGCAGCGAGGCCACCACCGCCCATGGCGCCAGCGTGCCGTCGTCGATACCGAACGGTGCGCCGCGGCCCTGGTAATCGTAAAAGTGCCGCTCGATGCCGTTGACCTTCAACGTGGCCGGGCCGGGGCCGTCGCTGGCGGTGATGCCCCAGCAGTCGGCGCCGTAGCCCTTGAAACCCAGCGGGTTGTCGATGGCATAGCGTTGCTGGATCAGGGTGGCGCGGCGACTGTTCTCGAAATAATCGATGCCCTTGCCGCGCATGAACGCGTCCTGGATACCGCGGAAATCGATCCACGCATGCGACAGCTGATGGGTGAACAGCGGCCCCGCGTACAGGTAATCGAGGTCGTAGCAGTGCTTCCATTCGTAGGTGCTGGCCCAGGCCGCGTACGCGCTGGGCGGCAGCGGATGGGTGGGCGAACCCAGCGCCAGCACGTACAGCAGCAGCCCTTCGTCATAGCCCTGCCAGCGGTGCGGGATGAAGCCGCTTTCCGGATGCCAACCATGGCCGATGGTGCCATCGGCGGCTTGCGCCCAGAGCCAGTCGGCGCGTTCGTACAAGGCGTGCGCGATCTCGCGTACTTCCTTCTGCTCGGCGCTGTCGTCGTTGAAATACGCGGCCGCGGTCAGCATGCCGGCAAACAGGAAGGCGCTGTCCACCGTGGACAGCTCGCATTGCCAGGCGCGCCGGCCCGTCTGCATGTGCAGGAAGTGGTAGTAGAAGCCGCGGTAGCCGGTGGCGTCCGGTTCCGGCCCTTGCGGGCTGTCACGAAAGAAACGCAGCGTGGTCAGCACCCGCTGCAACGCCTCCGCGTGGCTTAGCAGGCCGCGTTCGACCGCCACCGGATACGCGCTGAGCGCCAGCCCGGTGGCGGCGATGCTGCACGGCCAGTCCGGCGCGGTCTTGTCCGATACCAGGCCGTTCAACGGGTTGGTTTCGTACTGGAAATACGCAAACGCCTTGCTCTGCAGCCGCTGGAACAACGGGTCGGGCCGGAGCGGCGGGCTGGACGGGGACGAACGCATGGATCGGGGAGTGGCCTGTCTCGCTGCAGGAAGTCGGCGGCGGATCGCGTGGCCGATGAGCACGGCATGGTACCCCCCACCGCGATGAAACGCAGGTTGACGCGGCCGATGCTGTTGTCGGCGCATCATCGGGGACCTGTTCATCACAGGAACCCCGATGTCGCCATCTTCCCGCACCATCGACCCGCGCCAGCACTGCCTGCTGTCCAACGGCAAGCTCAGCGTGATGCTGAGCGCGAACGGCTCCGGCTACACCCGCTGGCGCGACCTGGCCGTGACCCGCTGGCGCGAGGACCCGGTCAGCGACCCGTGGGGCAGCTACCTGTTGTTGCGCGACGAGGACAGCGGCGAGGTGTGGTCGCTGACCCAACAACCCGGCGCCAGCCGCACACCCGACGACGCGGTGGAATTCGGCATCGGCCACGCCCGCTTCAGCCGCCGCCACCACAGCGTGCACAGCGAGCTGGAGGTCGCGGTGGCATCGGACTCGGACACCGAACTGCGCCGCGTCACGCTGAGCAATCACGGTGACCGCACACGCATGCTCACGCTCACCAGCTACGCCGAACTGGTGCTGGGCACGGCGGCCACCGACGACGCGCATCCGGCGTTTTCCAAGATGTTCGTGCAGACCGAATGGGACGCGGCGCGTGGCCTGCTGCTGGCCCATCGCCGCGCGCGCGACGCCGCTCCCCCCGCGGCGTGGTGCGCGCAGGCGCTGCAGATCGAAGGCCAGCGCGCCGACGGCGTCAGCTTTGAAACCGACCGCGCACGATTCCTTGGACGCGGCCGCACACTGGCGCGGGCACAGGCGATGGCGCCCGGCGCGGCGCTGTCCGGTACGGTGGGCTGCGTGCTCGATCCGGTTTTCGCGCTGCGCCAGTCGCTCACCCTGGTGCCTCGCGGCAGCGTGACGCTGTTGTTGTGGACCACGCTTTCCGATACCCGCGAGGGTGCGCTGGCGCTGGCCGCACGGCTGACCGAAGCCGGCGCTGCCGCGGCCTTGTTTGATGGCGCCGCCCGCCAGGCCGAGGCGGAACGGGCGCGGCACGGTATCGACACCGCCTGCGCGGCCCGCTGCGCGCAGTGGTTAAGCGCGCTGCTGGTGGCCGACACCGCACAACGCGCGCCCGTCGATCAATTGCCCCGCGGCCGCGGCGGCCCACCCACCTTGTGGGCCGCCGGCATTTCCGGCGATCGACCGATCGCCCTGCTGTACGTGCGCGGCACCGACACGCTGGTGCGCGTGCGCGAGCTGCTGCAGGCGCAGGCCTGGTGGCGCAGCCAGCGACTGGCGGTGGACGTGGTGCTGCTCGATACCGCCGCCGGCGACAGCGCGCTGCAGCAGGCGTTGACGCCACTGGTCGAGGCGCAACAGGCGCGACTGGCGGTCGACGATGGTGGGCCGAAGGCGCAGCTGTTCGTGCTGCAAGACGACACTCTCGCCACCGAACTGCGGCAAGGCTTGCTGACCGTCGCACGGCTGGTGCTGGACGCCGCCGAACCGGTACCGCACATGCCCGATGCACCGGCCGCCGCCGTCGCAGCACCGCCGATCCGCGCCAGCACCCCGGCCGCACCGCCGGCCGCCGCCAGCGCCGAACGATCGGAATTCGCCAACGGCAGCGGCGCCTTCGTCGACGATGGCCGCGCCTATCGCATCGATCTCGATGACGGCCGCACCACGCCGGCGCCATGGGTGAACGTGATCGCGAACCCTGCGTTCGGCTTTCTGGTGTCGGCCGAGGGCGGCGGCTACGCGTGGTCGCTTAACAGCCAGCAGAACCCGCTGACGCCGTGGCCGAACGATCCGGTCAGCGACATGCCGCACGACGTGATCTACCTGCGCGACCAGGACACCGGCGATGTGTGGAGCGCCACGGCATTGCCGATCCGCGTGCCCGGCGCCCATTACACCGCCACTCACGGCAAGGGCTGGAGTCGCTTCCGCAGCGACGCCCACGGCATCGAAGCCGACCTCGTGCAATGCGTGCCGCTGGCCGATCCGGTCAAGCTGTCGCGACTGCGCCTGTGCAACCATTCGGCGCGCACGCGGCAATTGTCGGTGACCGGTTATGTGCAATGGGCGCTGGGCGCCAACGGCAGCACGCCGGCGCCGTTCGTGATCACCGCGCATGATGAGGCCACCGGCGCGATGCTGGCGCGCAACCCGTGGCGGCCCGATTTCGGCGAGCGCGTGGCGTTTTTCGACATGGCGGGGCAGCAGCAATCGATCAGCGGCGACCGGCGCGAATTCCTGGGTGAACTGGGCACGGTTGAACATCCCGCCGCGCTGCACGACGGCGCGCCGCTGGCCGGTCGCGTGGGCGCCGGGCTGGACCCCTGCGGCGCGCTGCAGACGCGCATCGAATTGCCGCCGCACACCCAGGTCGACCTGCTGTTCCTGCTGGGCGACGCCAGTGCCGAAGCCGAGGCGCAAACGCTGATCGACCGCTACCGGCGCATCGACATCGACGACGTGCTGGTCGCCGTGGCCGCGCAATGGAGCGACGTGCTCGACGCGGTGCAGGTGCGCACGCCCGATCGCGCCCTCGACATCCTGCTCAACGACTGGCTGCTGTACCAGGTGCTGGCCTGCCGCCTGTGGGCGCGCACGGCCTATTACCAGGCCAGCGGCGCGTACGGTTTCCGCGATCAATTGCAGGACGTGATGGCGCTGTGCGTGAGCCGCCCCGACGTGGCGCGTGAGCAGTTGCTGCGCGCCGCCGGTCGCCAGTTCGCCGAGGGCGACGTACAGCACTGGTGGCTGCCGCCGCAGGGCCAGGGTATCCGCACCCGCATCAGCGACGATCGACTCTGGCTGGTCTACGTGGCCATGCACTACGTGCGCGTCAGCGGTGACGACGCCGTACTCGACGAAGCGCTGCCATGGCTGACCGGCCCGGCGATCGAGGACGGCGCGACCGACGCGTTCTTCCTGCCCGGCCACAATGACGACGTGGCAAGCCTGTACGAACACACGGCGCGCGCGATCGACAGCAGCCTCGCCATCGGCGCACATGGCCTGCCGCTGATCGGCACCGGCGACTGGAACGACGGCATGAACGCGGTGGGCGCCGCCGGTCGCGGCGAAAGCAGCTGGCTGGCCTGGTTTCTGCTGGCCGCCATCGCGGCGCTGGCACCTGTCGCCGAGCAACGCGGCGATGGTGAACGCGCCCGCCGCTGGCGCGACCATGCCGACACCTTGCGCCAGGCGTTGGCGCAGGCATGGGACGGCGCGTGGTACCGGCGCGGCTATTACGACGACGGCACGCCGCTGGGTTCGGCGCAAAACGACGAGTGCCGCATCGACACGATCGCGCAATCGTGGAGCGTGATGGCCAGCGCGGGCGACCCGGCCACGATCGACCGCGAACGCGCTACGCAGGCCATGGCGTCAGTCGATCGGCTGCTGGTCGATCACACCGATCAGGTGGCGAAACTGTTCACCCCACCGTTCGACGGCGGCCCGCAGAACCCCGGCTACATCAAGGGCTACCCGCCCGGCGTGCGCGAGAATGGCGGCCAGTACACGCACGGCGCGATCTGGTCGATCTTCGCCTGGGCCGGTTTGGGCGACGGCGACCGCGCCGGCGATTTATTCAGCCTGCTCAACCCGATCCACCACAGCGCCAGCGCCGAGGCCGTGCAGCGCTACAAGGTCGAACCCTACGTCGTCTGCGCCGATGTCTATGCGGAACCCCCGCTCGTCGGCCGCGGCGGCTGGACCTGGTACACCGGCTCCGCCGCGTGGCTGTATCGCGCCGGGCTGGAAGCATTGCTGGGGTTCCAATTACGCGGCGAGCAGTTGCGCATCGACCCGTGTATGCCGAAGCACTGGCCAGGCTTCACGCTCACCTATCGGCATCGTGGCAAGCAGCACGTCAGCTGTTACGAGGTCAGCGTGGAGAATCCGCAACGGGTTTGCCGGGGCGTGCGGGCGATGGAAATGGACGGCCAAACGCTGGATGCCGGCAAGGCCGTGGCGCTGGTGGACGATGGGCGGGTGCACCGGTTGCGGGTCACGCTGGGCGCTAAGACTCCTCTCCCCCTTGGGGGAGAGGATTGAGGAGAGGGGTCGGTGCTTGCGGGGAGGCCGGGGGGGTTCGGCGATGCGAGCAAGCTTCGTTGAGCTTCCCCGCGGCGTGTGCCCCCTCTCCCTACCCTCTCCCCGCAGGGGAGAGGGGATTACGGTTTCTTTGTGGCGTTGAGGTGCAGCGTTTGCGGGAAGCCCCCTCAAGACGACTTGCGCGTCCGCGACGTCCCGAGTTTGCGGGTCAGCGTGTTGCGGCCCACGCCCAAGGCTTGCGCCGCGTTCTGCCGGTGGCCATCGCAGGCCTGCAATGCCGCCTGGAGCAGGGTCTGGTCGAGCGCCTCGCGGGCGCGGGCGTGGATTTCGACTTCGCCGGCGGCCAGGGCTTCGGCGGCCCAGTCGCGCAGGGCGTCGGTCCAGTCACCGCCGCTGGGCGCGCTGCGCATGCCGTCCAGGTCGGTGGGCAGGATTTCGCTGCCGGGCGCGATCACCGCCAGTCGCCGGCACAGGTTTTCCAGCTCGCGCACGTTGCCGGGGAAATCCCGTTGCGCGATCAGTTTCAGCGCGGCCTTGGAGAACCGCTTCGGCGGTAGCTTCAGATCCTGCGCCATCGCCGCCAGGAAATGCCGCGCCAGCAGCGGGATGTCGCCGCGCCGGTTGCGCAGCGCGGGCAGTTCGATGCGCACCACGTCCAGCCGGTGCATCAGGTCGGCGCGGAACAGGCCCGCGGCCACGCGCGCGGACAGGTCCTGGTGGGTGGCCGCCACGATGCGCACGTCGCCGCGGATCAGTTCGCGTCCGCCCACGCGGTAGAACTCGCCGCCGGCCAGCACACGCAGCAGCCGCGTCTGCAGCGCCAGCGGCATGTCGCCGATCTCGTCCAGGAACAGCGTGCCACCCTCGGCCTGTTCGAAGCGACCGGCCACGCGGCGCAGCGCGCCGGTGAACGCGCCGGCCTCGTGGCCGAACAGTTCGCTTTCCAGCAGCTCGCTGGGGATGGCGGCGGTGTTGAGCGCCACGAAGGGTTTCTGCCGGCGTGCGCTTTCCTCGTGCAGCGCGCGCGCCACCAGCTCCTTGCCGGTGCCGGTTTCGCCGGTGATCAGCACGTTGAGGTCGCTGGCGGCCACGCGGCCGATCAGCCGGAAGACTTCGCGCATCGGCGCGCTTTCGCCCAGCAGGGCATGGTTGGATGCCACCGGTTCGACGATCGGTTCAGCCGGTGCCGCGGCGCTGGCCAGCGCGCGCTGCACCACCGCCACGGCGTGGTCGAGGTCGAACGGCTTGGCCAGGTAGTCCACCGCGCCGGCACGGTAGGCGGCGGCGGCGGTGGCCACATCGGTGAAGGCGCTCATCACGATCACCGGCCCCACGCCCAACTCCTGCAGTTCGCGCAGCAGGCTCAGGCCATCCTCGCCGGGCATGCGCACGTCGGTCAGCAGCAGCGCGGGCCGGTCGTCGTGCAGCGCCGTGCGGACGGTCTCCACCTCGCCGAACTCGCGCACTGCCAGGCCGGCGTCGCGCAGCACTTCGGCCAGCACGAAACGCACGCCGCGGTCGTCGTCGACGATCCAGATTTCCGGTGCCGGGGTATCAGTCATGGCCAGACTCCAGTGGCAGGTACAGCGAGAACACGGTGTCGCCGGCGCGGCTGATGTAGCGCAGTTCGCCGCCATGTTCGTGGGCGATTTCGCGCGACAGCGCCAGGCCCAGGCCGGTGCCGTCGACGCGGCCGGACACCAGCGGTTCGAACAAGGTGTCGCGCAAGGCCGCGGGTACGCCGGGGCCGTCGTCGGCCACGTCCACGCGCAGCGCCATCCGCGCCACGCCCTCGCCCAGGCGCAGGCCGTACTCGGCGCGGGTGCGCAGGGTGAGCGTGGTGGCGCCGGCTTCCAGCGCGTTGCGGGCCAGGTTCAACAGCGCCTGCTGCAGGCGGTCGGCGTCGCCGTGCAGGTCGGGCAGGCTGGGGTCGTAATCGAGCCGCAGCCGCGGCGGCTGCGGCTCGGCCTGCAACAGGTCGGCGACGCGCTGCAGCGGCTGGTGGATGTTCATCGGCGCCAGCTTCGGCGCACCGTCGTTATGCAGCAGGCGGTTGGCCAGCGCACCAAGGCGATCGGCCTCATCGATGATCAGGCCGGCCAGCGCCTGCAGGTCCTCACTGGTCACGCGCCGCTGCAGCAACTGCGCAGCACCGCGCAGGCCGGCCAGCGGATTTTTCATTTCATGCGCGAAGCCACGCAGTGTGGCCGACAGCGGCGACTGGCCGGACGGCGATTCGGCCAGCGCGTGCGCCTCCAGCAACAAGCCGCCATCGAGTGGTTGCAGGGCGATGTCGACCCGCGTTTGCCGGCCGCTCACAGCGGTCAGTACCACTCCACGCAATTGCACCGGCCGCTGCTGCGCCAGGCTCCGCTGTGCCTGACGGGAGGCGTCGCCGAGCAAAGCGGCCAGGGGTTGCCCCAGCGCGCTGCGCGGCCCCCACTCCAGCCATTCGGCCAGCGCGGGGTTGATCCATTGCAGGCGCATGTCCGTGTCGACCACGGCCAGGCCGGTCGCCATCTGCTCCGCACACGCCTGCCAGTCGAGGTCGCTCATTGCACCATTGTGGGCAATGCCTTCGATTGGTGCAATAGGGCGACTTCAGACCTCTCGCTAGAAGGTGGACAGCACGTTTACGAACACGCCCCGATGGTCGTAGGAAAGGTCGGTGAGGCTGTCGGAGAAGTCGGTGAAGTTGTAGCCGACGCCCAGTTTCACGTGCTTCGCCAATTGGCGGTACACACCCACCAGCACGCCCTTCTTGGTGTCGCCCGCCTCGCGCGCATGCAGGCGGCGCAGCTCCACCAGCCCGCTCCAGTGGCGTACGAAATGCCACTCGCCGCGCAACACCATCAGGTCGGCCGTGCTGTCGAACCAATCGCCGGCAGTGCGCGTGGGCTTCAGGCTGCCCCAGCGGTAACCGTACTTGGCGCCGATCGACAGCCACGGGTTGACGTCGTAGATGGTGTCGATCGAGAACACCTGGTTCTTCTGGCTGTAGTCGGCCACGGTGCTGGCATACAGGTTGGAACCGCCGCCATAGCCGGACGAGGGCGAAAGCTGCCCCGGCGACGGCAGGTCGTACATGTAGGTGTATTTGACCAGCGTGTTCCAGCGGTCGTTGTCGACCGGGCGGTAGGCCGCGCCCAGTACGCCTTCGGTGTAGTCGCCATCGAAGAACACGCCCTGGCTGGAACTCGAGCGCGCCATGTCCAGCTTGCCCAGCAGGCGCCACGCGGGCGAGAGCTGGTTGCCCAGCGTGTTGCGGGTGAGCCAGGAGGTGCGCCGGCCGGACAGCTTGCCGTCCTCGTAGCGGTATTCCAGGCTGGAGGTCCACTTGGTGACGTCGTCCTTGTACGCCAGCGAGACTCCGGCGGCCTGGCGGTGCATGTCGCCGGCCAGCGGATCGCTGACCGTGCCCTGCTCCAGCTTGAGGCCGGTGGTCCAGCGGTCGCTGGCGGCCAGGTCGATGCCGAACGCATGCACCAGGCTGTCCTGCCCGCTGCCGGTGGTTTCGCGCGATTCCTGGTACACGCTGACGCGGTCGTTGAGCTTGCTGCGCACGCCGCCCAGCAAGGTGCCGAAGCGGCCGCGATAGGCCAGGTCCGGCCGCTCGGTTTCCATCAGGTATTGCGCATAGGCATTGCTGCGATCGTTGATGCGGTAATCGGTGCCCAGCTTGCCGCCCACGCCGCCGTCACCGTCGGACACCTCCGCATCCAGATGCATGCGGTCGGTGGCCTGCCAGCCCCCGCCCAGACCGGCGCGGTCGTTGTCGCTGCGAGTGCCGGTGCGCACCATCGTCTGCTGCACGAAGCCGTAGGTATTCCACGCGTTGAGCGCGGACGGTGTGGTTACCACCGGTGTTGCATCGACCGCTTCGGAGGCGTAATCCAGCCGCGCGATGGCGTCGGTGCGGGTGCCGTTTTCAGCCAGGATGTCGCTGCGGATCAGCGTGGTGTCGGCCACGCCACGGTTCTCCGAGCGCATCCCCAGGCTGCCGGTCCAGTGCGGGGCCAGCCGTTGGCGTACCGAGGCTTCGCCCACGCGCATGTCCTGGCTGGGTGCATCGCGGCGATCCGCCTTCAGCGAGATATCGGTGCGCTCGCCCAGCGGCAGGTCGGCGCGGGCGCCGGCCTGGCGGGTGGCTTCGCCGCCCAGGGTGATCTGGCCCGGCGCGGAGAAGCCCGCGTCGCGGTCCTGCCAATAGGCGCTGACCTGTCCGCGCGAGTTCTTGACGAAATCAGCCAGCGACAGCGCGCCCTCGATGCGCTGCGCCCAGGACAAACCACCGACATCGCCAGCCGCCTGTTGCTGGAAACCGAAACCGCCGTCGATGGAGTTGAAGCTGCCCAACCCGTCGCCCTTCGAACGTGCGGACTCCGCGCGCAGGAAAGTGCCCGGCTTGTAGCGCAGGGTGGCGTCGAGCCCGCCCAGGCTCTGGTCGGTGCCATCGCCGGCCTGGTGGTAACTGGTGGCGCCCAGGCGGAAATGGTCGTTGAACCAGTGCTCGCCGCGCGCGCCGGTGGCGAGCTGGTCGATCGCGGTGATCCCGGGCACGAACTCGTAGTTCACAACCAGGTAGGCCGGGTTGCCGGACAGGCTGCCGGTATGCACCAGCCCACTGCCGTCGGCCACCGAGGAGAGCGGCTCGCGCAACAGGATGCGGCCCTGCAGGTAGCTGAGGTCGTAATCGGCACCCGGCACCAGCAGCGTGCGCTGCAGCACCATGCCCGAGTCGCGGTCGCGGATTTCCACCCAGATGCGTTCGGAGCCGACCGTGACATCCTGCCGGTGCAGGTAGTACAGCGAGCCGCCGGTGCCGCGGAAATCCTCGCGCGAGGCCACCGTGCCGGGATCGGCCGCGAACGCGTTGAGGCTGCTGCGGCGCTCGCCCTGCGTGGTGCTGTCCTGCGATTTCCACAGCAGGTTGGCGCCGTACAGGCCACGGGAATACTGCACCAGCTCGCTGCCGGTCCACGCAGTGAGGAAGTTGCCCCACATCAGCTCGCTGTCGTTCTTCTTCAGCTTGACGAAGAACTTGCCCTGCGTGGGCGCGTCGTCCACCACTGTCGAATCGTCGCCGTATACCGGGTAGTACTGGTCCGGGTCGATGCGCCGCAGCAGGTAGCGCGGGTCCTTGCTGGCGAAATTGCTGAACAGGTCCGACAGCGGCTGCTCGCGCGTATCGGCCGAGGCGGTCAGCTGGTAACCGTTGGCGAACTGGCCTTTCGTATAGAAGGCCAGACGGCCATCGACGAAGCTGTGCTTGGTCTCGTCTTTCAGGCTGGGATCGACCACCAGCGCGTTGGCGCTGGCGCTGCCGTGACCCGCGGTGACATCCGCCACGGCCACGTAGAACCAGTCGTTGCCGGGGATCACGATGTTGCGGCGGTAGCTGGATTCGGTGCCGTCGGGCGTGCGCGTGGTCACCACCACCGCGTGGCTGCCTGCGGGCAGGATCTGCTGCATGGCGAACTTGCCGTCGCGACCCACCGGCACCTGCTCGCCCAGTGCGGCCACCGTGGTGGCGGCATCGTCGACGTGGCCGTTGACGGTCACGGTGCCGCCATGCACGGGGATGTTGGCCACCTCGCGGGTGTTCTCGCCATAGCCGATCAATGCCTCGCGCTCGGCGCTTTCGACGTCGCCGTGCGCGGTGAGGTGCTCGACAAGGGTCAGCGCCTTGGGCGTGGTTTCGTCGAAGCGACCCTTGGCGTCGCTCACCCGCAGCACGTAGAACACTTGCTCGGGCGCGTCGACCGGCGCCTGCCACGGCGCCTGCCCACCCAGCGGGATCGGCAGCACGGCCAGCGGCGTGTCCTGCGTACTCTGGCCACGTTCGAACACACGGATCTCGGCGTGCTCGACCCAGGCGGCGTAGTTGCTCCAACTGCGGAAGACCACCGGCTGGCTGCGCTCGGCGCCGCTGGCGGCCCAGGCGTTGAGTGCCGGTGCGATATCCATCGGGTCGTAGCGCACCTGCAACGTATCGCTGGCCAGCGCCACGTCCACGCAGCGCTCGCGATCAGCCTCGGCCGGCACCTGGCCGTCCAGTGGCGCGCCGTCGACGCTGAGCTGGAACGGTTGCGCCAGCGTGGTGGGGACGCTGCCGTCGGCGGGGCCACACGGCGTTTGTGCCGACGATGCGGGCGCGGTGGCAACGGCGGCCTTGCGCGTGCCCCATACCTCGATGGTGACGCGCCGGTTGCGCGCCATGCCCGCGGGCGTGTTGTTGCTGGCCAGCGGCTCACTGGGACCCTTGCCGGCAATGGCGAACGCGTCGGCGGACAGACCCAGGCGCTGCTTGAGATAGCCGGCCACCGCGGCGGCGCGGGCTTCGGACAGCGCCTGGTTGTCCGGATAGACCGGCTTCAGCCGCGCGCTGATGCGCTGGCTGTCGGTGTGGCCCACCACGATGGCGCGCTCGATCGTATAGCCATCCAGCTCCGCGGCCAGCGCCTCCAGCGAGGCCTTCGCCGCCTGGGTGAGCTCGGCGCGGCCGGAGATGAAATTGGCCTGCGCGTCGTCACCCATCTGGGCCGACACCTGGCTAGGCGTGGCCGGGGGCGGCTGCACGGCATCGGCGCGCATGCGCCGCAGTTCGCTGGGTGCCAGCCCGCTGGCCGCCAGCGTGGCGAGTTCCGCTTCGCTGGAAGGCGGCGCATCCGCGCGCACCACGTCGGCATCGTTTACCACGCGGCCGTGGTGCCGCTCATGACACAGCGCATCGCCATCGGCGCAGGCCGGCATCGCGGCCTGCGCGTACACGGCAAAGCCGTGGTCCAGCGGCGTGCCCAGTGCCAGGCACACCAGCGCGGCAAGGGTCTTGCGGGGAACCGCGATCATGGCTGTACCTCGATGATTTCCTGCTCGACGGTCAGCGGGTACTGACGCCCCTGGCTGTTCCAGTCGTCGGTGATGCGCCGGCGCAGCGCGTCGATCCGCGGTTGTGCGCGGTCGCGGTTTTCGCTGCCGGTCAGGTGGTAGGCGATGCGCACCAGCGAGGGCGTGCCCTGCAAGGTGGCGTAGAGCTTCGAGAGCTGCGCCTCGAACGCCGGCAGCAGGTGCTCGCCGTCGAACGCGGCCGCGTTCACGTCCACCCGCAGCACGCGGTGGATGGTGGCGCCGAAGTTGATCTTGACCATCTTGCCCGCGGTGACGCGCGCGTCGCCGGGGTTCTCGGTGGTGAGGCGATAGCCGGTGGGCAGCGTGCGTTCGTCCAGCTTGATCACGAAGTTGGCGCCACGCTCATGCTCGGGCACTGCCGCGCAAGGGATGTGGTAGCGACCATCCGCGTCGGTGGTGACCAGCAGGCCGCGCGGCGTGACCAGGCGGATGGCGGGTAGGCCGGGTTCGCCCTGGTCCTGGTAGCCATTGCCGTTGCGGTCGTCGAACACCTTGCCGATCAGCTCGGCGCAGTCGAACGTGGGGTCGGGCACGATGCGCACGGTGGCGGTGCCCACGTTGGACACCACGCGGTCGGCGATGGTGTTGAGCGCCCACGCCTGGTTGGTGTACTCGCCCTCGCCCACGCCGGTGCCGACGATCAGCACCAACTGCACGCTGCGGGTCTGATTGGGGCCGAAGCTGAGGTCGGGCCAGCTCAGCTCGCGACCGCGAATCTGCGGCTCGCGGGCCACGCCGTCCACGCGTGCGCTGCCGCTGCGATATTTGAAGCCCGCCGGTACCAGATCACGCGCCGCGATGCTGCCCAGCGGCACCGCCAGCGTATTGGTGATCTCGATCGTGTACGGCACCAGGTCGGCCTTGGTCACGTTGACCTTCGACGTGGACTTGCGCACGCGCAGCGCGCCCTGCAGCACCGGGTCGATGGGTACGTGGTTGCCGGTGACGCCAGCCGAAAGGCCGTTGAGCACGAAGCTCAGGTAATACGGCGGCAGCTCGCCCTCGGACGGCGGACCGGCCAGCGGCGACACGTGGTATGGCGTATTGCCCGCCGGTACCGTCAGCGCGTTGGCCGCCGGTGCATGGATGCCCGAAGGCGCCGGCAGGTAGCCGGTGGGCGATTCGATGCGCAGGCTGTACGCGCCTGCCGGCGCGCCTGGCAACAGCAGGAACTGGTAGTAGCCGTCGGTATCAGTGGTCTGGGTGACGTTGCCCGCGCCGCCAGCAAGGTATTGCGGCGGCACCGGCTGGCCGGAGGGGTCGATCAGGGTCACCCGCACGCCGGCCAGCGGTTTGCGGGTAACGCTGTCGTAGACCACGCCGCTGGGATCGACCGGCAGGTCCTGCCCGATCACCGCCACGCCCGAGCCTACCGTGACGCCGGTGATCGCGGGCATGGCGGCGTCATGATCGACCGTGCCGTTCCATTGCGGATCCGGGCCTTGCGACACCGGATAGCCGTAATGCACGCCATTGGGGCTGAGGAAGCGGATCTCGTAGCCGCTGGCCGCCGGCACGTCGGTGATCACGTAATGGCCGGCCGCATCGGTGCTGACCGCATCCACGCCGGGCACGCGCTTGCCGTTCTGGTACAGCTCCACCTGCCAGCCGGCGAGACTGGTCTCGCCCGGATCCTTCGCCACCGGGTTGCCAGTGGGCTGGTTGAGCCAGGCGGTGCCGGCGATGCTGCCGTCGGCGCCGGTGAGTTCGGGGAAGTCGTAATTGCTGGCGTGGCCGCCGGCCGGCAGCGCGATCGCCACGATGGCGTTGGTCGCCGCGGTGCCGCCCACGTTGCCCACGTGCACGCCGCCGTCCTTGTACAGCAGCGGTTGCGTCTCGCCCACGACGTAGTTGCCGCCCACCAGGCCCACGAAGCGGTAACGGCCGTCGGCATCGGTGACCGTGCTGCGGCTGGCGTCGCCCGACAGCGTCATGGCGATGCCGGGCAGGCCCGGTTCACCGGCGTCGCGCTGGCCATTGGCGTTCTTGTCGAAGAACACCGAACCGGCCAGCACGCCGCCCTGTTCGAGGAAGTCGTAGCCGGTGCCGGCCGCACCGGACGTCAGCACGATGGCGGAGATGGCGTTGGTCGCCGTGCTGCCACCGAGGTTGCCCGCGTGGCTGCCGATGTCGGCCAGCCCGGCCGGTTGCGTCTCGGTGACCACGTAGGTCCCCGGGCGCAGGTGGTCGAAGCGGTAGCTGCCGTCGGCGGCGGTGGTTGCTGTCTGGCTGACCGCGTGGCCCTGGTCGTCGGTGCCGGTGAGGGTCACGGTGACGCCGGCCAGCGCCTCGTCTGCGCCCAGTACGCCGTTGCCGTCCACGTCGTCATACACGCTGCCGGCAAGGGAGCCCGGCGCCAGCTCGGGGAAGTCGAAACCGGCAAACGCCTTGGCCGGATCGAACGCGATGGTGCCGATGCGATTGGTGGTGGCGATGTCGCAGCTGGCGCAGGGCGCACCGTCGACCATGCCGGGCACCGCCTTGCCGTCCAGGTAGCCCGCGGGCTGCGTTTCGGTGACGGTGTAGCCGCCGGGGCCGGCATGGGTGAGGCCGTCGAACACGTAATTGCCGTCGGCCCCGGTGACCGCGCTGCGATCCACCGCGTTGCCGTCCACGTCGGTGCCGGTGAGGCGCACGGTGACGCCGGCAATGCCCTTCTCGCCCGCATCGCGCACGCCGTCGTTGTTGGCATCCACGTAGGCGCTGCCCGCAATGCCGCCGGTCAATTCACCGAAGTCGTACGCGCTGCCCTGCCCGCCCGCCGCCAGCACGATGCCGCCGATGGTGCTGGTGCCGGCGGCGCCCGCGCTGCCACCCAGGTTGCCCGGGTGTTCCAGGCCGTCGGCATAGGCGGAAGGTTGGATTTCGGTGAGCGTGTAGCCGGCGCCGTTGGAGGGCAGCAGGTCATTGAACAGGTAGCCGCCACTGGCATCGGTGATCGCCGTAAGGCTTACCGCCGTGCCGTGCACGTCGGTGCCGGTCAGGCTGACGCTGACGCCCGCGATGCCCGGCTCACCGGCATCGCGCACGCCATTGCCGTTGCCGTCGATGTAGACGCTGCCCGCCACGCGGCCCGCGCGTTCGCCGAAGTTGTAGTTGGTGCCCACCTGGGCCACGCCCAGCGGGATGGTGGTGATGCGGTCGTTGCCCGCCAGCGAGCCGCCCAGCGACCCCACGCTGTCGCCGCCGTCGAGGTAGTCGGCCGGCTGGGTTTCGTCGATGCGCCAGCTACCCGCCGGCAGGTCGGCGAACAGGTAGGCGCCGCTGCCATCCGTGCTGATGGTGACGGCCGCGCCGCCGCCCAGCGGGGTGGCGGTAAGCGTCACGCCCGCGATGCCCGGCTCGCTGGCATCACGCACGCCGTTGCCGTTGCTGTCGACGTAGACGAAGCCGCCCAGGCCCTGGCCCAGTTCGCCGAAGTTGTAACCGCTGCCGCTTTCGCCGGCGGCCAGCGTGATCGCGCTGACGCTGTCGTTGCCCAGCGTGCCGCGCGGCGTGCCGCCCACGACGCCGACGCTGTCGCCGCCGTCGTCCCACACGGGCGGCTGGGTCTCGGTGACGGTGTAGCTGCCCGGGCGCAGGTTGTCGAAGTGGTAGGCGCCGCTGGCGTCGGTGGTGGTGGTGAGGCTGACCGCCGTGCCGCGGTCGTCGGTGCCGGTGAGGGTCACCGTGACGCCCGCGATGCCAGCAGTTTCGCTGCCGTCGCGGCTGCCGTTGCGGTTGGAATCGACGTAGACGAAGCCGGAGATGCCGGTCGGCGGCAGCTCGCCGAAGTTGAATGCGGCGCCGGCCTGGCCCGCGGTCAGCGTGATGGTGGCAATGCTGTTGCCGTCAGCGGCCGCGGTGCCCGCGGTGGCGGTGCCGGTGCCGGGCGTGGCGCGGCCGGGCAGGAAGCCGGCGGGCTGGGTTTCGGTCACCGTATAGGTACCCGGGCGCAGCGGGCCGAAGCTGTAGCTACCGTTCGCGGCGGTAGTGGTGGTGAGGCTGACCGCGCCGCCCAGGTCATCGGTGCCGCTGAGCGCCAGCGCCACGCCGGCGATGCCGGTTTCCCCCGCACCGCCCTGTGCGCCGTCGTTGTTGAGGTCGCGGTAGACCACGCCGGCCAGCGTGCCCTGCGTGTACTCGCCGAAGTTGTAGCCGGTGGCGCTGGTGTTGGAAGCCAGGGTCACGCCGCTGATCTGGTCGCCCGGCGTGGCCAGGGCGGTGCCGCCGGCGCTGCCCGCGCTGTCGCCGCCGTCCAGCCAGGTGGACGGCTGGGTCTCGGTGACGGTGTAGCTGCCAGCCGGCAGCTTGCTGAAGCTGTAACTGCCGTCCGCCGCGGTGGTGGCGGTGAACGTGACCGCCGTACCGTCGGGCGCGGTGCCGGCGATCTTCACCGTGACGCCGGCGATACCCGCTTCGCCGCCATCGCGGCTGCCATTGCTGTTGGCGTCGTTGTAGACGTGGCCGGCCAGGCTGGCCGTCTGCAATTGCACGTCGCCGGAGTTGGTGTTGTTGCCGGGCACCTCGTCCTTGGACACGGTGCTGATCGTGGCGCTGTTGGTAAAGCTGGTGGCGCTGGCCGCGGTGATGATCACCGGCACGTTGATCGTGGCGCTGGCGTCAATCGCGACGTCGTCGCCGAAACTGCACACGAAGCTGGCCGCGCCGGCGTTGCCCGTGCACTGGGTGGGCGGCAGCGAGGGGAAATCGGACGCGTTGCCCAGTGTCACGCTGGGCACACCGGCCAGCACCATGCCCGCGGGCAGGTTGTCGCTCACCTGCACGGCGTCGCCCACGCCGGGGCCGTGGTTGGTGACCTTGATCTGGTAGTTGAACGCCTCACGCAGGCCCACCGTGCCGGGCGTGGCGGTCTTGCTGACCACTGCCATGTCGGCTTTCGGGCGCACCGTGGTCTTTTCGGTGACGACGTTGTTGCCCGGCTGGCTGTCGAAACCGGCAACGGTCTCGTCCGAGCTCACGGTCAATACGTTGTCCTCGGTGCCCTTGGCTTCGCCCTTCATCGTCACGGTGACGTTGAGGCTGGCGCCGGACGCCAGACCGCCCAGTTGGCAGTCGACGGTGCCGCCGGTGGCGCCTACCGCCGGCGTGGTGCAGGTGGCGCCAGCGGGGGCGGCGATCGACACGAAACTCAGCCTGGTCGCCGGCAGCACATCGGACATGTGCACGTTCTCGGCGAACGAGGGGCCGTTGTTGGTGACCCGCAGCGTGTAGGTCATCTGGTCGCCGACGGCCACCGGGTCGGGGTTGTCGACCACGTTGCCCAGCAGGTCCAGCGCGGGCACCGAGACGGGCGTGTCGACCGAGGCGCTGTTGTTGGTGGCGTCGGTTTCGACGGTGGCGGTGCTGATGGTCACGCTGTTGCTCAGCGTGGTGCCGCGCGTGCCGGTGTTCGGGCGGACCTTCACCGTCACCGTCTGCTGGCCGCCATTGCCGATGCTGCCCCAGCTGCACGCCAGCGTGTTGTTGGCGCCGATGATGGTGGCCCCGGCGGCCGGCTGGGTGCCGCAGGTGCCGCCACCGTTGGCAACGGCGGATTCGAACGTCACGTCCAGCGGCAAGGTATCAATGATGCCGACGTTTGCTGCCCGACTGGGGCCCGCGTTGCGCGCGGTGACCACGTAGGTCAGCGTCTGGCCGGCCACCGCGGTTGTGGGCGTGGCGCTCTTCGTCACGCTGACGTCGGCACGCGGATCGATCTGGCTGGAGGCGTCATCGCCGTTGTTGGCGTAATCCGGATCGGCGGTGGTGTTGGATACCGCAAGGGCGCTGTTGGTGCGGGTGCCGCCGTCGCCGCCCGGGCGCACGCGCACGGTCACCACCGGGCAGGTGCTGCCCTGCACGCAAACCGGCAGGCTGGTGAAGCTGCAACTCAGCGCGCGGCGGTTGGTGCCTGCGGCGCTGGAACTGCAGCTGCCGCCGGTGGCGTTGCCCGCGGCGATGGTGGCGTCGATGAAACCCTGGCCGGTGGCGCCGGCGCCGTTGTTGATGAGCGTGTCGAGCGTATCGCTCAACACCACGTTGGCCGCGGCGACCGGGCCCGCGTTGACGATCTCCAGCGTGTAGGTGAGCACGTCGCCAGCCGGCACCGTGGCGGGGCTGACGCTCTTGTGCAACTGCAGGTCGGCCGATTCGGTGGAAGGCTGCACGCCCACGCCCGAGCTGGCGCAATCGTTGCCGCTGTTGCCGTCGGCAGCGGGAATGTCGCTGCCGTTGGTCGTGGCCGAGGCGCAGACCGAGTTGCTGTAGCTGCCATCGCTGGCGGCGCTGACTTCGTAGCTGACCTTGGGCGTATTGCCGCCCACCGCCAGCCCGGCGCCGGTGTACGCGCGCGTGCAGGTGATGGTGCGGTTGCCCGCGGTGGCGGTGAACGGCGCCGCCGGCAGGCAACTCCAGCCGTTCAGGGCGGTGTAGCTCTCCAGCGTGATGCCGAGCGGCAAGGTGTCGGTCATCACCGCATTGCCGACCAGCGCGGCGGGGCCGTCATTGCCCATGCCGATAGTCCAGCTCCAGTGCGAGCCGGCGCTGGCCAGCGCGGGGTTGGGGCCGGTCTTGCTGGCGCGCAGGTCGGCGGTGGGTGCCAGCACATCGAGCGTGGTCTGGCCGTTGTTGTTGACCGGGTTCGGGTCGCCGGTGCTGCTGGAGACCTCGGCCTGGTTGATCACGCCGTTGCCCGTGCCTACCGCCCTCACCGACAGCACGATGTCGCCGATGCTCACGTTGTTGCCAGCGGCGCTGCCGCCGGAAGCGCGCGTGCAACTGAGGTTCTGTCCGCTGACCGAGCAGGCCCAGCCGTTGCTGTTGAACGACGCGGGGCTGAGGATCTGGAAGTTGGCCGGGACGGCGTCGTTCACCACCAGGTTTTGCGGGATGTCGCCGGTGTAGAAGGTCTTCAGCGTGTAGGTGAAGTCGGTGCCAGTGAGCACCACCGGGGACACGCTGGCCTGCTTGACCAACCGGAGGTCGCTGCCCGCAGTGACCGCGGTATCGACAGTGGCGGTGTCATTCGCGTTGTTCGGGTCCTGCGGCGCGGCGCCGGAGGTCACCGTGACCGTCGCGGCAAAGGTCACCGTGGAGCCGCCCGCGGTGGCGACGATGCCGTTGATGGGGCCGATCATGCGCGAGCCGCCGCTGGCGATCGTGCCCGACACGTCGCAGGTCAGCGTCGAGCCCGCCACGCTGCAGCCGGCGGGCAGCGAACCGGAAGGGACGAAGCCCGTGGGCAAGCCTCCGCTTACGCGGACATTGGTGGCGTCGTCCGGCCCGGCGTTGGCAACCGTGAAGGTATACGCCAGTGCACCGCCGGCCTGCACGTCCGGGGCGCTTGCCGCCAGCGAGAGGCCCAGGTCCGCGCCGCGCGTGACCGTCGTCTGCTGGCCGATGTTCAAGTTGTTGGACGTATCCGTATCCGACTCGATCGACACCACCGAGGCGATGGCATTGATCAGGCCCGCCGTCGGCGCGCGCACCTGTACGGTCACCGTGGCCGTACCGCTGGCGGCGATCGAACCCAGGTTGCAGGTCAGAACGCCGCCCACGGGTGCGGAACAGGTGCCCTGGGTACTGGTGCTGCCTACGTAGCTGGTGCCGGCCGGCAGGTTGTCGGTCAGTACCACCGCGCTGGCGCCGGTGCTGCCGTTGTTGTCCACTCGCAGCACGTATTCCACGATGCCGCCGGCGGGTACCGGGTCGAAGCCGGTATCGCTGTGGTTGAGCACCAGGTCCACCGCTGCGAACGCCTGCGCGCTGCACAACATCGCGGCCAGCGCCATGACGGCGCGCCACGTGTGCCTGGCCGGTCTGCGCGCGGCTGGTGAGGTACCGCGGCGACGGAACAAACCCTGCAATTGACTGGACATGGACCCGGCTCTCGCTGCTGCGCGCGCGCAGGCTGGCCTGCACGGCAAACCGGTGCGCCTTCCGACGTGCCGGTTTTCGATCGACAAAACACGCCCATCCAGCCGTTGCCGGCCGGTTGGATGACTTGGGAGGAGCCCCCTGAAGGCTTTGCCCGAGGCGCGGGCGTGGACGATGGAATCGACCACGCAATGCCGCGCTGGCGCATCCTAGCCGTATTGCGCAGCGTAAAGAACGCGTTATTGGGCGACTCTATGTCACGAAGGTCGTGACAATATTTGCGAATCTCAAAAGCTGAAATGGACGGAGTTCACTATCCGCGCGATTTGGCGGAGCACCCCACTTTTGCCGCAACACACGCCTGCAGGCGCGAAAAGCGGCAATTTTTTTCAGCCGTCGGTATCGCCGTGCCCGGCTCCACCCTGGGAGCGGCGGGCCGAGCCGGCCGCGCGGGCGCGAGAAGACTCCTTGTCGCCCTGGCCATCGATCGCCAGCTTGGCGGCCAGCGCGTCCACCCGCACCAGCAGTTCGCTCGACGCCACCGGCTTCAGCAGGCAATCGTCGAACGAGAGCGCCGAATCGAAACCCACTGGACGCTGCGGCGGCGCAGCGGAACACAACACGACCGGAAGGCTGGGCCATTGGCGGCGCACCGCGGCCAGCAGGCCCCAGCCATCCAGGCCATCCATGCGCTGGTCGGTGAGCACCAGCGCCACCTCCTTTTCATGCAGCAGGCGCAGGGCGGCGTGGCCGTCGGCCGCGGCCAGGGCCACGAAGCCGCTGCCATCGAGCAGGTCGCACAGCAGCTCGCGGTTCTGCACCTGGTCGTCCACCACCAGCACCACCCGGCCGCCGCCATCCACCGTGCCGGCCGGCAGGTCGGTACCCGCCTCGATCGCCTCCTCCCCCGCCAGCGACAGGTGCAGCTCGAACGAGAACCGGCTGCCGCCACCGGGCGCGGCATCGATCTGCAGGGCCGAACCCATCAGTTGCAGCAACTGCGCCACGATCGACAGGCCCAGCCCGCTGCCTTCGTGGCCGAGTGCATTGCTGCCGCGGGTGAACGGCAGCAGCAGGCGGGCGCGGTCGTCCGGCGCGATGCCGATGCCGTTGTCCCGCACCGTCACCCGCAACCGGACCTGGTCCGGCGCCGGCGCCGGCTGTACGTCCACCGCGAACTCGATGCGGCCGTCGCGGGTGAACTTGGCCGCGTTGCCCAGCAGGTTCGCCAGCACCTGCCGCAGGCGGCGGAAGTCGGCCACCACCACGTGCGGCAGACGCGGATCCAGGCGGCACTCGAAACGGTTGCCGCGGCGGGCCGCATCGCGCTGCGCCTGGTCCGCCACGTCGTGCAGGAAGCTGTGCAGATAGCCGGGTGCCTCCACCAGCTCCAGCTCGGCCAGCTCGTCGCGGGAAAATTCGACCAGTTCGTCGATCAGCTCCATCTGCTGGCGCGCGCTGCGCTCGATCGCGCGTGGGAAGTCCTTGCTGTCCACGCCCGCTTGCCATTGCCGCGCTGAATCGAGCATCGCCGCCAACGGCGCGCGCAGGTCGTGCCCGATGCGCGCCAGCAGGCCGCTGCGCGCCCGCAACGCCTGCTGTAACTGGCCCGTGCGCAGGCTCACCAGTTGCTCCAGGCGGATGCGGTCGGTTTCGCGCTTGCGCTCCAGCGCCGCCTTGGCGCGCAGCTCGTTGCGTCGCGCTTTGGCGATCTGGCTGATCAGGGTGGCGATCAGGATCACTCCGCCCGGCAACACGGTGACCGAAAACAGGTGGTTGTCGGCGGTGTAGAACGTATGCAGACCCACGCGATACGCCGCCCGCATCAGGGGCTCCATCAGGCCCAATGCCAGCAGGGTGGGTGGAAACCAGCCCAGCGCACGGCGGCGCCACTGGATCACCAGCACCACGATGAACAACAGCACCGCCACCCGGTCGATCCTATGCACCATGAGCTGCCACAAGCCCGGCTCGATCCAGGGGCTGGCCAGCGCCAGCAGCAGATAGGCGAAGCGGAAGGCCGCGAACGCACGACCAAAACCGCGGTGCAGGCGCGCCACCCGAAACACGTCGCAGAAATAGAGGTTGCCCGCGAAAAACGTCATCGCCACCGCGCAGCGGGTGAGCCAATTGTTGAACGCGCCATTGCCGGGCCACAGGTGCACGTAACCATAGTTGTAGAGCACCGCCACGTAGATCGTGTACGACAACACCGCCAGCGCCAGGTAGATAAGCCGTGGCCGGCGGAACACCCGGCCCAGCGCCACGCCGAAACACACCAGCAGCAGCATGGCGCCAAACACCGCACCGTCGACCAGGCTCTCGAACACGGCCGCACGCTCGAACGCGTGTTCCGACCACAGTTGCGGGGTGAAAGCCATGCGTCGCCCGGGGCTGCTTATCCGCAACAACACGGTCGAATCGCCGTCATCCGGCAAGACCAGGGGAAATACCGGCTGCCGCACCGGCACCGACCAGGCCGCCAACGGATGGCCGGCGCCGGCGACCTTTTCCGTCCAGCCCCCAGCCGGACGTGGCAGGAAGGCGCGCACATCGTGAAGTTGCGCAGGGCCGGCCAGCAACCAGGCAGAGCAGGCAGTGTGCGACGGATTGCGCAACCGGATGCGCAACCACCATACGGATGCGCTGTAACCGGGCTGCAAGGTGCGTACGCTGGCAGGGGTCCAGTCGGCGGCATGCAGCGCGGCGTCGGGGGTAAGTACGCCCTGCGGGTCCTCCAGCACCTCGGTCATCGGCGAGAGGTCGCGGCTGGTTACCGCGCACGAGGGCACGGCAGCGTGCGCCAGTAGCGGCGTGAGACCCAACATCAGGGCAAGCAGCAGACCTCTTACCATCCGCCCCGCCGGCACTGCCATCACGGCCCGGTATCTCCCGCGGGCTGTCCCGCGCGCAGTTCCTCGCGGTAGCGGCTGGGCGTAAGTCCGTGCCGTTCGCGGAACGCGGTGCTGAAGTTGCCGGCGCCGTGGAAGCCCACGGCGCCGGCGATCTGTTGTACGTCCAGCGCGGTGTCGGCCAGCAGGCGCCGGGCCTGGCGCAGGCGTTCCTCGCGGATCCACGCGAATACCGTGGTGCCGAGCTGGCTGCGGAAGATGTTGGAAAGCTGGTGCGCGCTGACCCCCACGCGGGCGGCGATGTCGGCCAGTGGCGGCAGCGCCGCCAGCTCCTCGTCGATCAGCCGTATCGCGGCGCGCAAGGTCACTTCGGCATCGGGCATCGGCGCCATCGCCTGCCGCACCGGCGCGGCGTTGCGGCGGGCCAGCTCCAGGTGGATCTGGATGCGCGCCAGCAGTTCGGCCGGTGCGCACGATTTGACGATGTAGTCGACCGCACCATGGGTGAGCCCCTGCAGGCGCTCTTCGGACGCACCCGCGGCGGTGAGGAACAACACCGGGATTGCACAGGTGCGCGAGGATTCACGCAGGCGTCGGCACACCACGTAGCCGTCCATGGCCGGCATACGCACGTCCAGCAGGATCAGGTCCGGCCCCAGCAGTTCCGCACGGCGGCAACCCTGCGCGCCATCGGTGGCCAGGCTCACGCGCCAGCCGCTGGCGCGCATGGCGGCAAATGCCGCGCCCAGCGAGTCGGGCTCGTCGTCGATCACCAGGATGTGTGGCGGCGTAGCGGTCATGGCTCCCCCATGCGAGCCCATCATTCTAGCCTCGCATCGTCGGCTGCTATCGTGCGGGGATGGAAATGGAACAGGCCGACAATCTGGCCGACCTGCATCTGCTCGTGCAAGTGATCGATGCCGGCGGCCTGGCCGCCGCCGCGCAAACGCTGGGCACCACCCGGTCGCTGGTAAGCCGTCGGCTGCTGGCGCTGGAGGCGCGGCTGGGCGCGAAACTGCTCAATCGCAATACCCGCGGGCTCAGCGTCACCGCCACCGGCGAGGAGGTCTACCGCCACGCCGTGCTGATGTGTGAGGCCGCGCAGGCCGCGTTGCACGCGGCGGGCAGTGGCCGCAGCGGGCTGTTGCGGGTCGGTGCGCACGCCTTGCTGCGACCGCTGCTCGATCAACTGTTGGGCGCCTGGGGCGCGGCCCATCCGGACGAACGGCTGGTGTCGCGCTGGGCCGACGCCGACGTGGCCGCGGTGCAGGGCGAACGTGCCGACCTGCTGCTCGACGTGGGCGTGCCCACGCAGGCCAGCGGACTGCAGCCGCATCCGCTGGGCAGTCTGCGCCTGGTAGTGGTGGCCAGCCCGGCGTTGCTGCAGCTCCTGAAAAACCCGACCCGGCCGGAGCTGGTCGAGGATCGCCACTGGCTGGCGTTCGCCGGCGCACCCTGGAACCTGCGCGGCGTGGCCGCCCGCACCCTGCAGCCGCGACTGGTCAGCGACCACCTGCCGGCGCTGTTGCTCGCGGCCCGTGCGGGCATGGGCCTGGTGCAACTGCCGATGTACGCCTGCCACGACGACCTGCAGGCCGGCCGCCTGCAGACCCTGTTCGAGGGTTTCGAGGCGCGGCCATTGCCGTTCCATGCAAGCGCGCGGAAAGCCACCTCCGCAGACGCCTTCATCGAATTCGCGCGGCGCTACCTCGACGGCATGGCCGCGCAGGGCGTGCTCGCCACCACCGTTTGATCTGCCCGGACATGCCATGACGCGTCGCCTTGTGCTGCTTCCCTTTCTCGCCACCGCACTCGCCGCGCCCGTCCGCGCGCAGCAGGCCACCGCACTGCAACCGGTACTGGTGACCGCCCAGGGCCGCGCGCAGGACGCGCAAACCGTGCCGATCACCCTGGACGTGATCGGCGCCGAACGCTTGGACGATGCCGCGGCGGTGGATCTTTCCGACCTCGACCTGCTGGTGCCGGGGCTGGACATCCGCGCGCACCAGCCCACCGAACCGATGTTCAGCCTGCGCGGCATCGGCACGCTGGATTACGGCATCGGCACCGCGCCGGCCGTGGGCGTGTACATCGACGGCGTCTACCAGACCCGCGCGGGCGGCGCCCTGCTGGCGCTCAATGACGTCGAGCGGGTGGAGGTGCTGAAGGGCCCCCAGGGCGCGCTGCTTGGGCGCAACAGTGCCGCCGGCGCCATCGCCATCGTGACCCGCGAACCGACCGACACGCTGGAAGCGAACACGCGGCTGCGGTTGGGCAACCAGGGCCAGCGCTATGCCGACGCCCTGCTCAACCTGCCGTTGTCCACCCACCAGGCGCTGCGACTGAGCGTGCTGGACAACCGCAGCGACGGCTGGATCCGCGACGCTGACAGCGGCCGTCGCTACGGCAGGAACGGCGAATGGGGCACCCGCGCCACCTGGCGCTGGGACATCTCTCCGGCGACCCGCGTGCTGACCTCGTGGACGCACGATCGGCTGGCCGAACCCGCCAGCGTGGGCATCGGCGTGGCGCCGCTGGGTGATGACCCGCGCGAACCGGCGCCATTCCCCGCCGCCCCCCGCGATTACCGCGACCCGCGGCACGCCCCATTCCACGACGACAGCGGCAATGGCCACTCCGACCGCCGCTACGATGCATTCAAACTCGACGTCCGCCACCGGTTCGGCGACGCCACGCTGCAGGCGCTGGCCGCGTGGACCGGCTACACGCTCTCGCATACCGAGGACGCCGATGCCACCAACCATGTAGTCACCCATCTGGACACCGGCGTGGAAGGGCGTGGGCACAGCGGCTACGGGGAGCTGCGGCTCTCCGGCGCTACCACACGCCTGGACTGGGCCGTCGGCAGCAGCCTCTGGTACGAGGACGCGGTGCAGACCAGCCTGGCCCGCTCGAACACCGACACGGTGGACACACTGGCGCGCAACCGCGGCCTGCCCACCGGCACGCCCGACGGCAGCGTGTACGCCTACTTCGATGGCTTGCTGCGCCAGTTCGGCCTGCCGTGGCGCTTGCTGGGTGAGCCCATCACCGAGCGCATCGACAATCGTAGCCGCAGCCACGCGGTATCCGCGTTCGCCGACACCACCTGGCATGTGGGCACCCGCCTCGACCTCACCGCGGGCCTGCGCTACACCCGCGACACGCGGCGCTTTTCCTGGTTCACGCCGATGCGGCTGGCCCCCGGCCTGGACCGCAGCCTCGACGCGATGGCTCAGGCGGGCGTGCTGGCATTGGCGGCACAGGCGGCCCACACCACGCCGGAAATGCTGCGCGCGGCGCTGTCGCGCAATTTGCTGTACGCCGACGCCGTGGGCCAGCACGTGCGGCGGCACGATCGCTGGCGGGACGTCAGCCCGCGGCTGGCGCTGAACTGGGCGCTGGCCCCGAACGCCGCCGCCTACGCCTCGCTGGCCAAGGGCTACAAGGCCGGCGGCTACAACGCGGTGCAGGTCAATTCGGTGTTCGCGCCCGAGCAGGTCTGGAACCTCGAGGGCGGCCTCAAGACCGCGTACCCGGGCCTGCACCTGCTGCTCGATGTGGCCGCCTTCGCCTACCGCTACAACGACCGCCAGGCGCTGGTGCTGATCCCCACCAGCAGCGGCGCCGGGGTGCCGCAATACCGTGTCAGCAACACCGACCAGCAGGCCCACGGCATGGAGCTGGCCGCCCGCTGGCAGCCGCTGGAGGCGTTGCAACTGGGCCTGCGCGCCAGTTGGACCGATGCCACGTATCGCCACGCCGTCACCGCGGCGGGCCTGGACCTGGCCGGCCAGCCCGCCGGCGAGCCCACGCTGGCCTACGCGCTGGATGGCCACTACCGCTGGCACGACGTGGCCGGCGGCGACGTGACATTCACTGCCAGCCACGCTTACCGCGGCCCCAACCGCTGCAATGCCGATTCGCGCCTGCAGGGCCAGTGCGCGCCCGCCACGCCGTTCGCCGTGGGCGGCGCACGCCAGCGCACCGACCTGCGGCTGGACTGGTCGGCGGTGAACGAGCACTGGGGCGTGGCGCTTTACGCCACCAACCTGTTCAACCACCGCTACGTGGAATCGCTGGGCAACGTCACCAACGATGTGCTGGGCACGCCGTGGGCGTACATCACACCGCCACGCCGCTGGGGTGTGGAGTTTCGTGCGGCGCTATAAGTGCCGTACGACGGCATCCGGAAGACCGGTGAACGGCTACGACCTCCTGTCACGGCGCCGTCGCGCGCTTTTTTTACCGGCCATTCACCGCATTGCCGCCACTGTGTCGAACCATGCTGCAAGCACGCAACCGCGCATCCGGGCGGCATGCGGCGACCACAAAAAAGAGGGCCTTGGCCATGCACGAATCCATCCAGTTGGGCGACATGGTTTTCGTCTCCGACGGGGGCGAGGGCATCGGCTCGGTGCGGGAAATCCGGCCGGAGCCGCCGGAGTTGGTGATCTATATCGAGAATGCGGGCGACTTCGAGCTGCCGCTGTCGGCGGTGCGCGGCGTGCATTCGGGCAAGGTGGTGCTGGACTGCGCGCGGCTGGAGCCACGGCTGCGCGAGGCGACACGCCATGTGCGCGATGCGGCGGACCCCTCCTACCAGGCGCGCGGCAACGGGGTCGATGAGGAGGAATAGCGGCGTCCGGACAAGGTTCGATAGATGAACCACGGCATCTGCCACTCCCTCCGCAGCCGGTCAGCGGACAGGTCGCGACATACAATGCCTGCATGATGACCGCCGATTGCCGCGCCGCATGATCGACAAGGACGAGACACGGCTCAACCGCCATTTCCATCGCATGGAAACCCAGTTGCCCGGGTGGATTGCGCGGCCGATACGATGGCTGCGCGTGCCCTCGTCGCGCTGGGTCCGCGTGCCGGTGGGCCTGCTGCTGATTGCCGGGGGCATCTTCAGCGTTTTGCCGATACTGGGCCTGTGGATGTTGCCGCTGGGGCTGTTGCTGCTGGCCGAGGACCTGCCCTTTCTGCGCCGCCCGATGTTGCGGACCCTGCTGTGGGTGGAGCGCCGCTGGCTGCGCTGGCGACGCTCGCGCCGACGTCGCTGATCAGTCGGGCGTGGCGGAGCTGGACTCCGCCTTGCCGCCCGCGTCCAGTTCCGCGAATTCCTCGTCGGACAGCGTGATGCCGGCCGCGGCCACGTTCTGTTCCAGATGGCTGACCTTCGACGTGCCGGGGATCGGCAGCATCACCGGGCTGCGCCGCAGCAGCCAGGCCAGCGCCAATTGGCCGGGCGTGGCGTCATGCGCGGCGGCGATGCGATCGAGCAGCCCGCCCTTGCCGGCCAGGCTGCCGGCGGCCAGCGGATACCACGGGATAAAGCCGATACCGTGTTTTTCGCAATGGTCGAGCACGTCCTCGCTGCCGCGATCGACCAGGTTGTAGCGGTTCTGCACGGTGGCCACGGGGAACACGGCGGACGCCGCGACCACGTCATCCACCGACACCTCGCTCAGGCCCGCGTGGGCGATGATGCCCTCGTCCAGCAACGCCTTGATCGCGCCGAACTGCTCATCGCGCGGCACCTTGTTGTCGATGCGGTGCAACTGCCACAGACCGATCTGCTCCACACCCAGCCAGCGCAGGCTTTTCAGCGCCTGCTGACGCAGGTATTCGGGGCGACCCAGCGGCTGCCACTGGTCCGGCCCGCTGCGGGTCAGCCCGGCCTTGGTGGCCACCAGCATGCCGGGATACGGATGCAGCGCTTCGCGGATCAACCCCTCGGACACATCGGGCCCGTAGGAATCGGCGGTATCGATGAAATTGACGCCCAGCTCGGGCAACCGCCGCAGCGTGCGCAGGCATTCGGCCTTGTCCGCCGGTGGCCCCCAGATGCCCTTGCCGGTGATGCGCATGGCGCCGAAACCAAGGCGATGGATGGCGGTATTTCCGCCGATCTTGAAAGTGCCCGATGAGGCGGCGTTTGCGTTGGCCATGGCGTTGTTCCTGCGGGGATGTGAGGGGCGGCCGCGCCACGAGATGCGGCCAACGGCAACCACCAAGGTTACGCCGACCACATGAAACGTGGGCGAAAGTGTGCCCGAATCCGCCGCCCCAAAACGACCACGGACGCCGCAGCGTCCGTGGTCTTCCCGCATGAATCGCCTGTTACAGCGAGTAGTACATCTGGAACTCCAGCGGGTGCGTGCTGGCGCGGTACTTGGTGACTTCCTTCATCTTCACTTCGATGTAGGCATCGATGAAGTCATCGGTGAACACGCCGCCGGCCTTCAAGAAGTCACGGTCCTTGTCCAGCGCTTCCAGCGCGGCATCAAGGCTGGAGCAGACCTGCGGGATGTTTTTCTCTTCTTCCGGCGGCAGGTCGTACAGGTCCTTGTCGGCCGGGGCGCCCGGGTCGATCTTGTTGATGATGCCGTCCAGGCCGGCCATCATCAGCGCGGTGAACACCAGGTAGCCCGACTGCATCGGGTCGGGGAAACGCACTTCGATGCGACGGCCCTTGGGGCTGGCCACGTACGGGATGCGGCAGCTGGCGGAGCGGTTGCGCGCCGAATAGGCCAGCATCACCGGCGCCTCGAAACCCGGCACCAGGCGCTTGTAGCTGTTGGTGGTGGAGTTGGAGAACGCGTTGATCGCCTTGGCGTGCTTGAAGATGCCGCCGATGTACCACAGCGCCATCTGCGACAGGCCGCCGTAGAGGTCGCCGGCAAACAGGTTCTCGCCATTCTTCGACAGCGACTGGTGCACGTGCATGCCGCTGCCGTTGTCGCCGACCAGCGGCTTGGGCATGAAGGTGACGGTCTTGCCGTTCTGGTGCGCCACGTTCTTGACCACGTATTTCATGGTGATCAGCTCGTCCGCCTTCTTCACCAGCGTGTTGAATTTGACGCCGATCTCGCACTGGCCCGCGTTGGCCACTTCGTGGTGATGCACTTCGACGGTCTGGCCCAGCGACTCCAGCACCTTGCACATGTCGGCGCGCAGGTCACCCAGCGAATCGACCGGGCTGACCGGGAAATAGCCGCCCTTCACGCCCGGGCGGTGGCCGGTGTTGTTGCCGTCGTACTTGTAGCGCGACGACCAGGCCGCCTCTTCGGAGCCGATCTCGTAGAAAACGCGACCCGGATCGTTCTGGAAACGGATGGAATCGAAAATGAAGAACTCCGGCTCCGGCCCGAAGAATGCGGTGTCGGCGATGCCGGTGGATTTCAGGAACGCCTCGCCGCGCTTGGCGATCGAGCGCGGATCACGGCCGTAGGCCTGCATGGTGCTGGGCTCCAGCACGTCGCAATGCAGGATCAGCTGCACGTGCGCGCTGAACGGATCCAGATGCGCGGTTTCCGGGTCCGGCATGAGGACCATGTCCGACTCGTTGATGCCCTTCCAGCCGGTGATCGACGAGCCGTCGAACATCTTGCCGTCCTCGAACGTGGACTCATCGATCTGATGCGCCGGGAACGTGACGTGGTGGTGCACGCCGAGCATGTCGGCAAAACGGAGATCGACGAACTCGACGTCGTGTTCCTGGATCAGGTCGAGCACTTTCTGAGCAGTCATGGAGCAACCTCGAATGGAATGGGCGGATGAGCTTTAGCAAACGGTGTGCCAACGGCACAGTAGCGGGAAAACCGCATGCCGTGGGGCTTCGCGCGCCATGAGGCTGACAGCAAAGTCCCTTAACGGTGCAGCATGGTGCCTCATTTCACCAGCTTGGTGCATGTGCTGCCGCCGACGCCGTTCCACGCCGAGGACGACGTGGCGCGGCGTCCCCGATTCAGAACGCCTTGCTGGCGCTGATCACCGCCGTGGCCCGGCCCAGGTAGTGGCCCATCGCGTTGGTGTAGACCGACCGCCGCGCGTTGGTGTCGTAATAACCCAGCGCCACCGCGTAACCGTGGTCGAAGTTGCGGGTGAGGCCCAGCTTCCAGTCGCTGTAGCTGGCGGCGCTGGCGCCGGCGATCCGCTGGCGGCCGGCGTGGGCGTTGACCAGCCAGCCCGGGGTGAACTCCCAGTTCCAGGAGAGATCGACGTAGCTGCTGTTGCGGCTGTCCGCCACCCCGAACGCGTTGCCCAGCGTCTGCGAATATTTCAGCGTCAGCGCGCGCCAGCCTACCGCGGCGTAGGCCTCCAACGTGTACGGCCGGGTGTAGCCGTGCGGATAGCTGCCCGGGTAGTAGTACTCGTACAGGCCGCCGTCGAGCGTCCAGTCGTCGCCAACCTTGGTGCGGTAACCGGTATAGACGTCCAGTTCCACGCTGCTGGAAACCCGCGCGCCCGGCGCGGACGTATCGGACAGCCAGCTGATGCTGCTGCCCCAGCCGCCCACGTACCAGCCGCTGGCATGGTCGTATTCCAGGCCGGCCTGCAAGGCCGGGTCGCGGTCGCTCTGCGAGAGGCCGCGGAACAGATAGTCATTGACGACGGTGACATTGCCGATGGTGGCGCTTTCGGCCGCCATGAGGGTCGGTGCGGTGCAAAGGGCCAGCGCTGCTGCACCAAGGTGGATCAGTTGCCTGGTTCGTTTCATCGTTGCGACTCCCGTTATGCCAGCACACCCGGGCTCGGGCCGAATTCGCGGAATACGGTTCGGCCGCCGGGCCATGGTGCGCTGCAATATGCGGGCCATCAGCGACGGCGCCGGGATATCCCCGGCGTTTGCGGCATGTGGTCAGTAGAGGGGGCGCGTTCTCAACAGCGATTACGCGCAAAACAGAATGGACGGCCAAACCCGCCACGCGATGTGCAGGATTCCGCGGCGCGACTCACACCCCTCCTGTAGGAGCGACTTCAGTCGCGACGCTTTTGCTTCGATGGCGCGAACCAAAGAGCGTCGCGACTGAAGTCGCTCCTACAGTGGGTTCCGGCAGGATTCCGGGCGGCAGTTCAGGCCGGCAGGCGCACCGAAACCTGGTAGCGCCGGCCGGGTTCGATGTCGTGGATGACGGCGCCTTGCAGGGGCTTGCCATCCACGGTGATGCGCGTCTGCTCCAGGCCCGCCTCGCGCACCATCTCCACCACGAACTCCGCGCCGCGGAACGTGCGCACCACCTTGGCCGACGGCCACGCCGCCGGCAACTGCGGCGCGATGCGCAAGCCGTCGGCCTGCCCCTGCAAACCGAACAGGCCTTCGACCAGGCAGCGGTAGACCCACGAGACCGTGCCGGTGTTGAACAGCTGGCTGGAGCGGCCGGCCGTGCGCGGAAACTGGTAATACGCGCCGCGGTAGTAGTTGGGGATGAACACCGGCAGCTGGCCGCGCCGCAGGTAGTCGTCGCCATCGGGGCCGGGGATCATCTGCCGCAGCAGGCGGTAGGCGCGCTCGGATTCGGTGATGTCGTACAGGCTGTAGATGTAGAAGATCGCCGCGTGGTTGTAGACCGCGCCGTTCTCCGCCGAGCCCGGATACTTCTGCGTCACCCGGCCCACGTCGTCACGCATGGCGGTAAACGCGGGCGCAAACATCATCACGCCATACGGCGTTTCGAGCTGCTGCTCGATTGCCTGCAGCATCTTTTCGCGCTGCGCGTCGTCGGCGGTGCCGGCCAGGATCGCCCAGCTCTGCGGGTTGAGGAAGATCCGGCCCTCGTTATCCTTGCGGGTGCCGAAGATCACGCCGTCGTCGGTGATGCCGCGGGCAAACCATTCGCCATCCCACAGCTGGCCGTTCACGGCGTCATTGAGCTGCTGCGCACCTTCGCGGAACGATTGCGCCAGCTCGGGCTGCTGTCGCGCGTCGCACACGGCGGCCCACAGTTTCAGGGCGTAGCTGGTGGCCACCGACAACCAGCCGGATACCCCCTTGCCCTTGTAGCCGACCATGTTCATCGGGTCGCACCAGTCGCCCTGGGCGATCAGGCTCAAGCCGCGCTCGTCGCGCACGTCCAGCAACCAGCGCATCGCGGCGCTGATGCGCTCGAACACGCTCAGGGTACGGCCGTCGGTCACGCCGGTGACCGGCTCGTCCAGCAGCGCGTAGTCGCCGGTTTCGTCGAGGTAGGCCTGCAGGCAGACCGGCAGCCACACGCAATGGTCGGTGTGCGGGATCTGGTTGATGTACTTCAGCTCGGCGCCTTCGATCAGCAGGATGCCGTCGGGCATGGCGCCGCTCTCCTCCTGCTGGCTCAGGGCATGCAGGAAGGCCGAGCGCGTCACCGCCGGGCGGATGTAGCTCATGCCCATGTTGTCCTGCAGGTAATTGCGGGTCTGCGGATCGGTGCTGAGCCGGTTGACGTCGGCGTGATAGAACATCTGGCGCGGCAGCCAGTGGTTCACGAAATTGTTCAAGGCGGCATCGGGCGTGTCGATCTGGATGCAGCCACGCCCCTGGCTCACGTAATCCGAATACTCGCGTCGGGTATCGGCGAAACCCGCCTCGCTCAGGTACTTCTCGCGCAGTGCGCGGATTTCCGCGTCGTCGAAGGCGGGGCCGAAAATGAAGCGGTACTGCTGCGACTCGTCCGGCGCAAAGCCGTGGCGGTACTGCAGCACCGCCGCCGGGGTTTCGTAGCGCGCATCGCCACCGTCCAGCGTCTCCTGCTGCACGCCGCTGGGATGATGCAGGCCACCCTCGCCCTCGAAGGTTTCCTGCTTCGCCTCCCACGCGTCGGGCGCGCGTTCATGCAGGAAGAAGGTCTTGTCCTTGAAGTCCTTCTGCTTGAAGTAATCGGCCACCTTCTGATACGGCGCGACGCTGCTGGCCACCACGCCGCCCAAGTCGGCGCGGTACTCCGCCGACTGGTTCATCCACGACATGTAGCCGATGGGAAAGTACGGGTAGATGCTCAGCTTGCGCGCACGGCCGGACAGGTTGCGCACCGTGAGCGTCCACAGCTCCACCACGTCGTTCACCGGCAGCGACACCGCCATCTCGACCTCGATGCCCGCACAGACCACGCGCCACGCGATGTCGCCCTTGCCCGCGGAGAACGTGAAGCTTTCCGGCGTGGCCCGCACCGGCTCATGCGGCGCCGAGAAGATCTCGCCGGACTCCTCGTCCTTGATGTAGAAAAAGCGCCCCGGATGATGCGCGTAATACGGCTGCTCCGGCTGCATGAACGTCTTCGCTTCCAGGTTCGGCGCATGCGCGTACTTGGCCGGCTCCGGCTGCATGAATTGCGCCACGGCATAACCGCGGCAATTCATCTGCATCATCATGCGCCGGTTCCACAGGAAGCCGGCCGCGCGCGGCATCGCTACCGCGCTGTGCAATTCGAAACGTTCGCCATCGGCGCTGGGGTTAAGCATCTGAAACCGCTCCGCTGATCTAAAGAATGGTCAAACCGTGGATTTGCGCGCCAGCAATTCCGTCTGCACGCGCACCAGCGTTTCGTCGTCCAGCGTGTACAGACGCATGACGAATGCGGCGATGAGTGCGATGACGCCGGGGATGACGGTCAGCAGCAGCACGATGCCCAGCTGCGACGCGCCCGACTGGGCTTCGTTCGCCACGTAGCCCATCGCCGCCAGCATCCACGCAATGACCGCCGACGCGATCGCGCCGCCCAGCTTCTGCGAGAACGTGGCCGCGGCAAACGTCATCGCGGTGGCGCGACGGCCGGTTTTCCATTCGGTGTAATCGGCCGTGTCGGCAAACATCGAGAAGGCCAGCGGCGACTTGGGCCCGAGGAAGAAGCCGATCAGCGTGTTGATGCCGAACATCAGCCAGATCGCGTCCTTCGGCACGAACACCATCACGCAACTGAGCACGCCGACGGCCGCCATCAACAGCATCATCAACTTCTTCTTGTCGATGAAGCGGGTCATCAACGGCGTGCAGGCGGCGCCGATGGCCAGCGCAATGGAGTACGTGGCGAGGAAGGCGCCGGTCAGGTCGGCCTGCCCCACGTAATACTTCATGTAATAGACCGAGGCACCCGCGCGCATCACGATCGTCGTCATGATGATCAACGCCAGCGCGAACAGGACCAGCCACGGACGGTTGTCCAGCAGATCCCTGATGTCGCCCATCACCGCGGACTTCTGTTCGCGCGGCGGCGAGATGCGCTCGCGGGTGGTGAAGAACACCGTCATGAACATGATCGCCGCGGCCACGCCGTACGCCGCCATGGTCAGCTGCCAGCCGAGCTTGTCGTCGCCCTGGCCAAACCACTTCACCATGTCCAGCGTGAAGTAGTTCACCAGCGTGGTGCCGGTGAAGGCGGCGATGAAGCGGAAGCTGATCAGCGTGGTGCGATCCTGGCTGTTGGCGGTGATGACGCCGGACAGCGCCGAATAGGGCGTGCTGAGGATGGTGTACATCAGCATCATCAGCGAATAGGTGCCGTACGCCCAGATCAGTTTGCCGCCCTCACCCAGGTCGGGCGTGGTGTAGGTCAGCACGCCTGCCGCCGCCATCGGTACGGCGGCAAACAGCAGGTAGGGGCGGAACTTGCCGAAGCGCGACCTGGTGCGGTCGGCAACGGCGCCCATCGCCGGGTCGGTAAAGGCGTCGATGATCTTGGTGATCAGGATCATGGTGCCGACCGCCGCGGCGGGCAGGCCCATGGTGTCGGTATAGAAGATCAGCAGGAACGCGGAGATATTGGCCCAGTAGAAGTTGAAGCCGACATCGCCGATGCCATAACCGATCTTCTCTTTCAGGCCGATCCTGACACTGGCTAACTCGTGCTCTGTTTGCGCCACGTTGACGTCTCCCGATGCTTGGTACGTTGGATGTGCGGTCGCGTATCGGCCGGTTTCGCGGCCGCAGTGCATTGCGACAAGTCCTCCCTTCAGCGCTCTCCGGGCAAAACACGACGTCGGCGCGCGCTTTCCGTGGAAAGCGCCCACGTCCTGGATCGGCGGTGAGATGGAGCGGGTGGCGCGACAGGTACCCGCCAATCGTCGCATGGAAATGGCCGTCCATGACAAATCGCGCCCTGGCCGCCGACAGCGGGAACGTGCAGGCAGCGCTTCGATTACCATGCGCCGACGCCAGCCGGCGCTTTCAGTGAAGGATCACCATGAGCAGACATTCCAGGCGCGATACCGCCCGTGACGCGTTGGAGCGCGTCGTGCAACCCGTGGCGGAGACGCGCGAACTGCTGCACCGCGACGGCGAGCTGAAGCCGGGGCTGGGCAAGATCAGCGGCGTGATCGCGCTGTCGCTGGGCTTCCTGTGCCTGCTGGCGGTGGCGGCCTTCCACTTTCCGCAATACCTGACCACGCCGGACCTGCGCCACAAATACTCGGTCGACGTCTTGCGCCAGGTGTTGCTGGTGGGCCTGCTGGTGGCCGGCGGCATGTCGCTGGGCAATGTGATCCTGGGCCGCCAGCGCAATCTCAACATCATGGCGTTCGTGCTGGTGATCGCGGCGGTGGCGCTGGGCGGCTCGCGGGTGCCGGTGGGCGAATTTCCCGACCACACACCGTACATCGGGCTGGACTGGTTCATCCTGGACCTGCTCGGCTCCACACTGATCTTCGTGGTGATCGAGAAGCTGTTTCCGCTGTACAAGGGCCAGGCGATTTTCCGCAAGGAATGGCAGACCGACCTGAAGCATTTCGCGGTGAATCATTTCATCGTGGGGCTGGCGCTGCTGACGGTGAACTTCCTGCTGCACCACATGTTCGGTTGGCTGGTCAGCAGCGATTTCCAACAGACCGTGCAGCACATTCCGTTCCTGCCGCAGTTGCTGCTGTGCGTACTGGTGGCCGACCTGGCGCAGTACTGGACGCACCGCGCGTACCACGAGGTGCCGTTCCTGTGGCGCTTCCACGCCGTGCACCACAGCGTGAAGACGATGGACTGGCTGGCCGGCTCACGCCAGCACATGCTGGAGCTGATCTTCACCCGCGTCTGCGTGCTGGCGCCGCTGTACATCCTGGGTTTTTCCGAGGCGGCGATGAACGGCTACATCCTGATCGTGGGTTTCCAGGCGGTGTTCAACCACGCCAACGTGCACCTGCCGTGGGGGCCGTTGAAGTACCTGCTGGTAACGCCGGATTTCCACCACTGGCACCATGCCTCCGACGACGAGGCGATCGACAGGAACTACGCCGCGCACTACGCGTTTCTCGACTACCTGTTCGGCACCGCGGTGAAGTCGAAGAACAAGTTTCCCGAACGCTATGGCGTGGTTGGCGATTACATGCCCGAAGGCTTCGTGAAGCAGCAGATGTTTCCGTTTCGGTCCGGAAAAAAGGATGTCGACACCGCCGGCTGATCGTCGACGCAATGCAACAATCGTTGTGCGGTGCGACGCGCCGCACGGTGCGCCGCACCATGCCATCCCCCCGGCACTTCGGCCCTTCCGAACCGCCCCTGACACTGCTACGGTTACCGCTAACATTTTGGGGGAACCGTATGCCCATCCATCGATTCAACCTGATCCATCGCGCGCGGTTGCTCCTGCTGACGGCCAGCGCCTTGACCGCCGTCGCCGCACTTCCCGCAATGGCAACGTCTGCCGAAACAGACGGCCAAACCCTGAGCTTGAACGACAAGGGTTACTTCGCGTCCCGCGGTTTCGACGTACTGGTGTACAGCAACTGGTACGACGGCCTGTTCAGCGATGCCAAGATGAGCGGCGTGGAGATCATCCACCACGATCAGCGCACGGCCACCAACGGCGACATCCGGTTGTCGGCCACGCCCGACCAGTGGGACCCGATCGGCAAACTGGTGAGCCGCAAGGTGGATCAGGCCAAGGGCACGATCGACACCCACCTGTCTTATCCGGATTACCACTTCGACTACCGCATCCACGCGCGCCAGGACGGCGACAAGGTCGTCATCAGCGTGATCCTGGACAAGCCTTTGCCGGCGGCGCTGGACGGCAAGGCCGGGTTCAACCTGGAGTTCCTGCCCGCCACGTATTTCCACCACAGCTATTTCGCCGACGGCGTGGCGCACCCGTTCCCGCTCTACCCCGCCAGCGCCATGACGCAGCCGACCGAGGGCCAGCGCGCCGAGCCATTGCCCATGGCCAGCGGCCAGCGCTTCGTGCTGGCGCCGACCGACCCGCAGCAGCGGGTGACGGTCAGTGCCGCGAACGGCACGATGAGTTTCTACGACGGACGCAACCAGGCGCAGAACGGCTGGTTCGTGTTGCGCCAGATGATTCCCGCCGGCAAGACCGGCACGGTGCTGCAGTGGACACTGTCCGGCAGCACCGACCCGAACTGGATACGCCCCACCGTGATCGGCCACTCGCAGGTGGGCTACGCGCCCGCCCAGCCGAAGGTCGCCGTGCTGGAGCACGACCCGAAGGCGCCGATGAGTGGCGAGGCGCGGTTGCTGCGCGTCACGCCCGATGGCAAGGAAACGGCCGTGTTCAGCGCCGCACCCAAGCCCTGGGGCGATTACCTGCGCTACGGCTACGCCCGCTTCGATTTCAGCAGCGTGACCCAGCCCGGCCTTTACGTCATCGACTACGACGGCCAGCGCACCGCGCCGTTCCCCATCGCCAAGGACGTTTTCTCGGCGGCCTGGCATCCCACGCTGGACGTCTATCTGCCGCAGCAGATGGACCACATGCGGGTGAATGAGGCCTATCGCGTATGGCATGGCGACCCGCACCGCGACGACGCGCGGCAGGCACCGGTCAACCACGAGCATTTCGACCTCTACGCCCAGGGCCCCACGACCGACACCGCGTTCAAGCCCGGCCAGCACATTCCCGGCCTGAACGTGGGCGGCTGGCTGGATGCGGGCGATTACGACATCCGCACGCAGACGCAGTACGCGATCGTGCGCACGCTGGTGCACACCTGGGAGGATTTCCACCCCGAACGCGACACCACCAGCGTCAACTGGACCGCCCGCCGCGTCGACATGCACCGCCCCGATGGCGTGCCTGACATCCTGCAGCAGATCAAGCACGGCACCGTGCAACTGGTCGCCCAGTTCGACGCTGTCGGCCATGCCATCCACGGCATCATCGCGCCGGACCTGGTCCAGTACCGCCACCTGGGTGATGCGGTGACCAAGACGGATGGCCTGGTCTACGACCCGTCGCTGAAGGAAGGCGAGGTCAAGGACGGCCGCAGCGGCACGCCGGATGACCGCTGGGCGTTCACCAGCAAATCGAGTGCGCTCAACTACGGCTCGATCGGGGCACTGGCCGCCGCCTCGCGCGCCCTGCACGACATGGACCCGGCGCTGGCGAAGAAATCGCTGGCCATCGCGCAGAAGGTGTGGGCGCAGGAACAGTCGCATGCACCGGATCTCTACCGCCACGGCAACACCACCGGCGGCCCGTTGCAGGCGGAGGAATTCAACGCCGCGGTCGAACTGCTGATCGCCACCGGCGACCAGCAATACGCCACCCGGATCACCGCCCTGTGGCCGTGGATCGCCGAGCATTTCATCTTCACCGCCACCGAAGCCGTTCGCGCGCTGCCGCACATGCCGGCCGCTTACCGCGGCCAGCTCGAAACGGCCGTCCGCGCGTATGCGAAGCAGCGGGCGTCGATCAGCCAGGCCAACCCGTACGGCGTGCCGATCACGGACGGCGGCTGGGCCGGCAATGGCGCCGTCGTGCGCCTGGCCATCACCGATTACGTGCTGCACAAGGCGTTCCCGGACATCGTCGACGACAAGGGCGTGTTCCGCGGGCTGGATTACCTCTACGGCACCCACCCCGGCTCGAACCTGTCGTTCGTTTCGGCCGTCGGCGCGCGATCGAAGGAAGTGGCCTACGGCCATAACCGCGCCGACTTCAGCTTCATCGCCGGCGGCGTGGTGCCGGGCGTGCTGATCGTGAAACCCGACTTCCCGGAGAACAAGGAAAACTGGCCCTTCTTCTGGGGCGAGAACGAATACGTCACCGACCTGGGCGCGTACTACATCTACCTGGCCAACGCCGCCGACACCCTGGTCGAGGGCAACCAGCCGGCGCGGTAGACGAGCTTGGCCGCTCCGGCATAACCGTTTCCCGCGGGGAGGATGGTCAGTCCACGGACTGATCGCCCTCCCTTTTTTTCGCCTTCATTTGATCGCGAACCGACCGCCAGGCCGCCACTGCTATGCTTTTTTCCGGCCTTCAGGAGACAACGCCGATGCGCCTTCCATCGCTTTCCCTGGCTTTGCTTGCGCTGCTCTCGATGGCCACCGCCGCCCACGCAACCGGTACCGCGGTGCCGCTGTGGCCCAGCGTCGCGCTGCCCGACGGCGCAAGGCAGGGACAACTGCCAGCACTGACGGCCTATATCCCCGCCTCCAATCCCACGAAAACCGCAGTGGTGATCTGCCCGGGCGGCGCGTATCACGCGATGGCGCTGGATTGGGAGGGCGTGCTGGTCGCGCAGTGGTTCAACCAGCACCACGTGGCGGCCTTCGTGCTGCAGTACCGCCATGGCGACGGACACCATTACCCGCAGCCGATCGACGACGGCCGCCGCGCGGTGCGCTGGGTGCGCGAGCACGCGAAGACCTATCAGCTGGACCCGCAACACATCGGCATCATGGGCTTCTCCGCCGGCGGGCATGTGGCCGCCACTGTCTCCACCCATTACGACCCGACGACGGCGCTGTTGCACGACGCCGTGGGGCAGGCGTCGGCGCGACCGGATTTCACGATACTGGCCTATCCCGTCATCACCATGGACGAGGCCTTTACCCACCTGGACTCGCGCGAGCACCTGATCGGCCTGCACCCGTCACCGGCGCTGGTGCGCGAGCTGTCCAACGAAACGCAGGTCACCGCGGAGACGCCGCCGGCCTTCATCTATGTCACCGACGCCGACACCCTGGTGCCGCCGGAAAACAGCATCGCGTATTACCTCGCGCTGCACCGGCAACATGTGCCGGCCGAACTGCACGTGTTCCGCACTGGCAAGCACGGCAGCGGCCTGGGCCAGCACGTGCCGCTGCTGAGCATCTGGCCCGAGCTTCTGGCCCGCTGGATGGCTGGCCTGGGCTATATGGAACAAGGCTGAGTGGCAACGCCCATCGGCCGAAAGCCCCCGAATGATCCCCGTTTCCGCCGCCACGTAGCGATGAGGAATCCATGAGAACGCCCAGCTTCGTCCGTGCCACCGCCGTCGGCGCCCTGTTCGCCATGCTCTGTCCCCTTGCCGCGAATGCCGTCGATGCCGCGCCTGCGCCGCCGCCAACCCGCCTGTACGACGCGCCCGACGCACCGCCTTTCACGGTGATCGACGGCCGCGGGGCCAATGCGCCGGTGGATGCGAACGGCAACTTCGTGATCGGCCCCGACTACGTGCCGGCACCCGAACTTGCCGTGCGCCAGGGTGTGCCGCAGGGAACGGTGCAGCAGTTCGTCATGGATTCGAAGGACAGCAAGTTCTACCCGGGCATCGGTCGCGACGTGTTCGGCACCATCGATCCCGCGAACCCGAAGACCTTGATCGTGACCACCCATGCCGCGCCGTACCAGCGCACCATCACCGTCTACATTCCGCAGCAGTACCGGCGCGGCACCGCGGCGCCCTTCATCGTCACGCACGACGGGCCGGCGTTCGGCACGCCTGACATGATGCTGCCCCACGTGCTCGACAACCTCATCGCCGACAAGCGCGTGCCGGCGATGATCGCCGTGATGATCCAGAACGGCGGCGGCGACGCACAGGGCAGCGAACGCGGCCTCGAGTACGACACCTTGTCCGGCAAGTTCGCCGAGTTCATCCAGGCGGAAGTGTTGCCGCAGGTCGAGAAACGCTACGGCGTCACCTTGACGGACGATGCGGACGGCCGCGCCACGATGGGCTGCAGCTCCGGCGCCGCGGCCGCCTTCACCATGGCCTGGTATCACCCGCAGTGGTACCACCGCGTCATCAGTTACTCGGGCACGTTCGTGAACCAGCAGTGGCCGTTCAACCCGCAAACGCCCGATGGCGCATGGGGCTATCACGGCAAAGACGGCCTGATCGCGACGAGCGCCACCAAGCCCATCCGGCTGTGGATGGATGTTGGCGATCGCGACCTGTTCAATCCCAACATCATGCGCGACGGCATGCACGACTGGGTCAGCGCCAACCACCGGATGGCCGCCGTGCTGAAAGACAAGGGCTACCAGTATCAATATGTGTTTGCGCGCAATTCAGGCCATTGCGACCGCAAGGTGCGCGAACAGACGCTACCTGAGGCGCTGGAGTGGGTTTGGCGAGGCTACGGACGGTAAACCGTCGAGAGAAATTTCGAGGGCGGAACGCCGAAGTGTTTCTTGAACGCCGCGGCATATGCGCTGTGGCTTTCATAGCCGCTACCCAACGCGACCTGCGTGATGGGCGCGCCACCGAGAAGCGTGGTGATCGACGACATCAAGCGCAGTTGCTGGCGCCAACGCCCGAAGGTCATGCCGGTGCCTTTGCGGAAGTGGCGGTGAAACGTCTTGGAACTCATGGCCAGCGATGCCGCCCAATCGTCGGCGGAGAAGACGTGGGCCGGGTCCCTGACCAGGCTGCCGCACACCTGCTGCATCGGGCCGTCGACCGGCCACGGCAAATGAAAAGACAGCGGGCGCTGGCCGCCCAGTTCTTCCAGGAACAGCGCCGACAACAGCGCCTCGCGCCGTGAATCGGAGCGGCCGGCTATCGGCTGCGCCAGCTCACCAATCAGCGCCTTCAGCAGCGCCGAAACGTGCAGCACGCCATCCATGAAAGGCAGGCCATCGGCCACCTCCTCGTCCACGAAAATGCCGTACACGCGCACCGGCGTGTGCATGACCAGGCGATGTTCCACATGCGGGCGCAACCACACCGCCGCGGTGGGAGGCACCAGCCATTGACCGGTGGAAGCCTGCACCAGCATGACGCCCTCGGCCGCATACAGCAGATGGGCCCGGCCGTGATGGTGCGAGGGCACCACATGATGCGCCGGATACGTTTCGACAACACCCGTCACCGGCAAGCCCGATGACTCGTGGACGCTCAGGTCCAGCGCCCGGTTGCCATCCTGCGGCGAGGCAAATCCCATCGGCGGCCGGTGTCCATTTCGATAGAGCGGTTGTCCATTATTTTATGGATGGCCATATCGAACAAGCCTATATTCCCATGGTCAAACCGTTCCGCGCAGTGCGGCATGTATGCTCCGATGTTTCAATGGCGACGGCTGGCGTTGATCCCCGCCGTCGATCCCGGCACATTCACCGGCGCAACCCTTTCCGATTCACCCTGATCCCGACGCTGACGCATGGTCGAAACACCGGATCGGTCATTACCCTGTTCGAGGCTTCATCATGTTGGCAAACCCCGGCACCCGCTATCGTCCATTCCGCGCCATCGACCTGGCGGATCGGCAATGGCCCTCGCGTACGCTGACCCAGCCGCCGATCTGGCTTTCCACCGATTTGCGTGACGGCAACCAGGCGCTGTTCGAGCCGATGAACCGCGAGCGCAAGTTGCGCCTGTTCCAGGAATTGGTGCGCATCGGGTTCAAGGAGATCGAGATCGGCTTTCCGTCCGCCTCGACCACCGACTTCGAGATCGTGCGCCACCTGATCGACGACGGCCTGATTCCGGACGACGTCACGCCAATGGTCATCACCCAGCTGCGCGAGGACCTGATCGAAACCACCGTGCGCAGCGTGCAGGGCGCGCGGCGCGCCATCGTGCATCTGTACAACGCCATCGCGCCGGCCTGGCGCGAGATCGTGTTCGGCATGAGCCTGCCGCAGATCGTCGAGATGGTGGAGCAGCGCATCGGCTTCCTCAAGATGCTCACGGCGCAGCAGCCGCAGACCGAGTGGGTGCTGCAGTATTCACCCGAAACCTTCAGCATGGCCGAACTGGATGTCTCGCTGGCAGTCTGCAACGCCGCGATCAAGGCGTGGGACGCTGGCCCAAAGCGGCCGATGATCATCAACCTGCCCACCACCGTCGAGGTGGCCACGGCCAACGTCTTCGCCGACCAGGTCGAGTGGATGCATCGGCGGCTGGACCGGCGCGAGCACATCGTGCTTTCGGTGCACCCGCACAACGACCGCGGCACCGGCGTCGCCTGCGCCGAGCTGGCCATGATGGCCGGCGCGCAGCGCGTGGAAGGCTGCCTGTTCGGCAACGGCGAGCGCAGCGGCAACGTGGACGTGGTGACCCTGGCGCTGAATCTCTACACACAAGGTGTTTCCCCGGGGCTGGATTTCTCCGACATCACCGCCGTCGCCCGCATCGCCGAGGAAAGCACCGCCCTGCCGATCCACCCGCGCCATCCGTACGTGGGCGACCTGGTGTTCACCGCGTTCTCCGGCTCGCACCAGGACGCGATCGCCAAGGGCTTCGCGGCGCAGAAGGACGATGCCATCTGGCGCGTCCCCTATCTGCCCATCGATCCGAAGGACCTGGGCCGCACCTACGACAGCATCGTGCGGGTCAACAGCCAGTCGGGCAAAGGCGGCATCAGCTACCTGCTGCAACGCGACCACGGCATCGTCATGCCGCGCCGCATGCAGGTCGAATTCAGCGCCATCGTGCAGGCCCTGGCTGACGCCAGCGAGACCGAGCTGAGCAGCGCGCAGATCTGGGCGCTGTTCGAGCAGACGTACCTGGAGCCATCACGGCAGCGGCCCGGTTTCATCTATCGCGCCCACCAATGCTTCGACGCGCCCGAAGGCCAGGGCATCGAACTGCAATTGGCCGACACCGATGGGGTGCTGAAAACGTACCGGGCGGCGGGCAACGACCCCACCGCCGCCACGGTGGCCGCGCTTGGCATGCCGCTGCGCATCGACAGTTGCGAAGCACGCGGCCCCAGCGCCGAGGCGGGCAACGCGGCGCTCGCCATCGTGGAGATGGCCCGATCCGGCATCGCCGGATCGCGTTTCGGCGTGGGCCTGCACCCGGACGCCACCACCGCCTCCGTACTGGCCGTGCTGAGCGCGGCCGCCCGGCTCGCCACGGCGGACGCCCCGGCCGGGTAACGCCGCTACGCCTCGACCCGCGCCACGGACACAAGCCATGCCGGACACAAGCTCGAACCCGCTGCACAAACTCGTCGGCCACTGGCGCGGCAAGGAAACGATCCAGCCGTCCCAATGGGGTGCCGGCGGCCCGGCGCAGGCGCAGGTGGCCTGTCGCGAGGCGCTTGACGGCAAAGCGTTCGTGCAGGATTACGAGGCCGAGCGCGACGGAAAAACCTGGCTCCAGGCGCACGCCATCTTCGCCCGCCGCGCCGAGGCCGCGGACTACAGCCTGTTCTGGTTCGACAGCCTCGGCTTCGCCCCGCAGGAACCGGCGCAGGGAACGTGGGACGGCCACGACCTTGCCTTCATCCGCACCTCGCCGCGCGGGCAAAGCCGCCACACGTACACCTTCATCGACGACGACACCTACGGGATGCGGCTCGAAAGCTCGTTCGACGGCGGCGCGACGTACGTCCTCGTCATGGAGGGTGTCTATACGCGAATCCATGACGAGCAACCCGGGCGGGAGCCGGCTTCGATCCCGCAGGCATAGGTCGTTCCCGAGCGCCGCCGCCCGGTGGCCGCGGAAGCCATGCGTGCGGGCGACCGACGGACACCACCACAACCTCCATGGTTGCACCTCCTCGGGAGACACGACCTGCGAACGTGCAGGCTGTCCCCGATTCATGAATGGCGGAGATCCAACCCGGTGCTTCACCGACCACCGGGCGGATTATTTCTACCCGCACAAACAAACGAAGCGCCGCCGAAGCCGTCGACTTGAAAGCCTCGGCTTCGACGGCGCTACCGTCTTGCTACTCGCTCGGATCAGCAGCGATCAGAAGCGGTATTCCGCCGACAGGGCGAACATCGCCGTGTTGAATTCGTCGATACCAGCCTTGCTGCGGTAGTTGTCGTAGCTCAACCCCAGGCTGAACTCGGGCGTCAGCTCGTAGCCGACGCCTGCACCTGCATACCAGCTGCCATTCGTACTGCTGGCGCTGAAACTGCCGCCCTCGGGCGAACCGTCGTGGTCGCGCAACTTGACGTGCGACTGAAACGCACCGGCGCGCGCGGAGACGTACCAGGCGTCGGCAAAGTGATACTTCACCTTGGCCCCGGCAAACAGGCCCGACGTCTCGGCCGACATGTTCGACGGATAGTCGTTATTGCTGCTGGTGTAATCATCCGTGACCTTGCCCAGGCTCACGTAGCCGCCTTCCACGCCGAAATCGACCGCCCAATGCCACACGTAACCGAAGCGCACGGCTGCCGCCGTGTCCTTCGCGTCCAAGTGTTCGCCAGGGGCGACGCCCAGCCGATATTGCGCCTGACCCACTTCGGCACCGACGTAGAAGTTGCCCGTGTCAGCAGCCAACGAAGCCGTCGATACGCTTGCCAATACCACGGCCAGGCTGGCGGCCAGAATGTGTTTCTTCATGATCAATCCTTGTGAAAAGAGCGATGCCGCCCCTGCGCCATGCGCGGAGTCCGGCAGTTGTACATACGTGCGGAAATACCGGGACCATCATCCTGATGCCATGCCACTCCTTTGCCCTGGGGGCGCTCGCGGGAATCGGCGGCGTGAGGACAGTGCGCCCTGACGCTTCCCAACGACAATGACGGATCACCCGCCGGGCACGCATGGCCCGATGGAATCCGTTTGGACGTCTATTCTAAAGCGCCGCCCGCATGCATAACAGGCGCTGGTTCACACAAAGAACTCGCACACGTCTTCCGCACCCGCATGGCTTGCCGGCTGTAGCAATTCGTTGAGGTCGCGTCGACGATGTCAGTAATCCGCGCCGGATCGTTGCAGCTGGTACGGTCGTTGCCGTTGTACCTGCTGGCGATCGGCTCATTCACCGGGTGCATCAAGTACGATCCGGGCAGAGGTTGCCGCCGCGGCCGCCGAGCAACATCCGAACCTCCTGGTTGCACCACCTCAGGTGACACGGCTTGCGAAAGTGCACGCCGCCCCTGTTTCATGAATTGCGGAGATCCAACAATGAAATGGCACAACATCGGCAGGGCCGTTCTAACCGGGCTGGTCGGGGTTGGCCTGGCACTGGGTGCCAGCGCGCAAACCCTCACATCGAATGCGACGGGAACCCACGACGGGTTCTACTACTCGTTCTGGAAGGATTCCGGCGACGCCTCGTTCGGCCTGAAGGCCGGTGGCCGCTATACCTCCCACTGGACGAAAAGTACCAATAACTGGGTCGGCGGCAAGGGCTGGGAAACCGGCAGCATCGACCGGGTGGTCCATTACTCGGGCACCTTCGGGGTGGATGACAGCCAGAACTCGTACCTGGCGCTCTACGGCTGGACCAGGAACCCGCTGATCGAGTACTACGTGATCGAAAGTTACGGCTCGTACAACCCGGCCAACTGCGAAGGCGGCACCGACTACGGCAGCTTCCAGAGCGATGGCGCCACCTACAACGTGCGCCGCTGCCAGCGCGTCCAGCAGCCGTCCATCGACGGCACCCAGACCTTCTACCAATATTTCAGCGTGCGCACTCCCAAGAAAGGCTTCGGCGCCATTTCCGGCACCATCACCTTCGCCAACCACGTCAAGTTCTGGGCAAGCAAAGGCCTGAAACTGGGCACCCCCGATTACCAGGTGCTGGCGACTGAGGGCTATCAAAGCCGTGGCAGTTCCGACATCACGGTCAGTGAAGACGCCGCAAGCGCAAACGCGGGTAAATAGAGCATAAGGGGACGAAGTGAGCTGGCCCAGGTTTGACGGACACCTTTGTTTGGATAACAACACAACGGGACAGCCCCGTTTCCGCTAATACTATTCGTCAACCAATCCCAACTCTTCACCCATGCACCTCACAAACTCTGCCTTATCGCCCTGATACTCCGATGCGATATTTTCAAAATGCAAACATAAGGACGCTTTAGTCTCCACGTTTGCCATTTGCAATGTTGATGACAATTGTTCAAGTGCCTGTACTGCGGCATCAGGGTCTATGATCCCATCCTCTGAAAACTCTAGAAACAAAGCCATTTCAACAAGGGCTTGCACGATATACTTATTAATTTCCTGGCTCACGAATCACCTTTATTGAAGGCGGTTTCAAGGTCCACGTGCAACATAATCAGTGAACCGTACTATCGCTTGCTTCGGCAAGCTGAAGATGTTCGTTGTACACCTGCAACGGAGTTCGGAAGTCATGGCGCTTGCGCGGTCGGGTGTTGAGGCTCAGGGCAATCTGGTTGAGCTCAGCCTGGCTGTAGACGGACAGGTCGATGCCCTTGGGCAGGTACTGGCGCAGCAAGCCGTTGGTGTTCTCGTTGCTGCCGCGTTGCCACGGACTATGCGGGTCCGCGAAGTAGACCTGCACGCCCGTGCGCAAGGTCAAGGCATCGTGGTAGCTCATCTCCTTGCCCTGGTCGTAGGTGAGCGTCTTGCGCAGGGCTTCGGGGATGCCCTTCAGCGCCTTGCCGAAACTCTCCAGCGCATCGGCCGCGCTGGCGCTACTCATCTTGGCCAATACCACGAAGCCACTGGTGCGTTCGACCAGCGTCCCCACGGACGAACAATTGCCGGCGCCCTTGATCAAATCACCCTCCCAGTGCCCACGGATCAAACGATCCGCCACTTCCGGCGGTCGCACGTGGATGCTCTGCATGTTCGGTATCTGGCCGCGTCGATCGGTGCCGCGCGTGCGTGGTTTGCGCGTGCTGCGACCTTGGCGCAAACAGGCGATCAGTTCGGTGCGCAGCGTCCCTCGTGGCACCAGATACACCGCACTGTAGATCGTTTCGTGGGACACCCGATAGCTCGCTGTAGCAGGAAAGGCTTTCGCCAGTATCCCGGCGATCTGCTCCGGCGACCACTGCGCGCGCAACAACGCTTGTACCGTTTCCCACAACGCCGGGTCATCGAGTTTGCGCGGGACACGAGGCTTGATTCGGCAGCGCTGACTGCGCCGATGCGCTTCCTGCGCCTTGTAGCGGCCACCCTCCGGGCCGATCCTGCGGCATTCCCCGCTGATCGTGCTGGCCGCACGACCCAGCGACTGCCCGATCGCACGCAGACTGTCGCCAGACTCCAGCCGCTGCTGGATCTCCACTCTCTCTTCCAGCGTCAGTTCGTTATAGGTTCTCATCGCAACAGCCTATGTCAGATCGGGATAGGTGTTGCACGTGGAGTTTGAGACGGCCCTTCAAAAACCCGGCGTGGAAATGGCGGGCGGGGCTTTGGACACCTTGGACGGGACAACGTGGAGTTTGAGACGGCCACCCCTTTTTTGGTCAAGATTAAAAGATTGGGATTTAATTACCTCCGTCCCCTTTGATTGTCTCAGTCCCGTGGACGTGGACCTTTAACGCTAAATATAAGCATTGCGATAAAAGCGGCCATAGCCCCTCCTTTGGATCCAACTTTAAGAGCAATTAAGTAATTAAAGCTTATACCTCTCATCAGACAATTTAAGTAAGCTATAAATGACGACAAAAGCAGGACGATCACAAAAAATGTGCATCCCATAATTAACGTTTTCATAGACCTACTCACTTTTTCAAATCTGTTTTCTGATCTTTATCATTCTGAGCCTTGATGGAAACAGGGGTCACCATTTCGCCGTCCGTAGTCAATAGGCCCGCACTTGCTCTTCCCCGGTGATCGCGAGGAGTAGGTGCCCGTCTTGTCGCTGACCACCAGCCGCTGTGTTTCATGCGGTGCCAAGATCGCG
>NZ_JBHSMM010000008.1:0-28540 GCF_042655685.1 Rhodanobacter ginsenosidimutans
GTACGCAGGGTCATGGATGTGGTTTCCTTCCAGGGCATGAAGTGGCACCTCGACCGCGTCAGAAATCAGCAGCGAGGTGTAACCCATGTCCTGGCACATCTGTTACCTGTGTCTCCGGTCCATACACGTGGCCAGAGAAAAGTAACCAAAAGAGAGGCCACCCCACTTCCGCGCCTTCCGGGCATAAATGCCCGGAAAGTCCGCGTGCGGGTTGCGGGGTTTGTCGACAGTCCATCGGGCAACCGCTCCTGCGTTGCCTCAACTCGGGCATCCATGCCCTCGCCATGGACTGACGCCAAACTGGTTCGCATCCATGCGAACCACCCTGCGGGCTGATCCTCCACCCGCCCGCCGCTGCACAGGGGAATGAAGATCAAGAGCAACGCGCTCCCGCGCGCCAGACCAGGGCTTCGCGACCTCGGCGACCTGAAGACGGGGATGGAACTGCGGTTGCGGTTGCGGTTGCCGTTGCCGTTGCCGTTGCCGTTGATCTTCACTCCCTTGTGAGGCGGTGAGGCGCGGTCGACAAGGCCGCGCAGCGGGAGTCGACATGGATGTCGGCTCCTTTTCGTCAGGGCACGATGCCCTGTCGAAAAGCCCGGCCGCGGCTCACGGACTTGCCGGGCAAAGCCCGGCAAGCGCCGAGGAGTGTGGCCTTCTCTTTGGTGACTTTCTCTTGGCCACTCAAGAGAAAGTTACCCGCGCGCCGCAGGCGCACGAAACGCCCTTGCTCCACAAGACGTCAAGAGCGAGCGACCAAGCATCGCGCTTAACTTCCTCCGTCCCAGTTTCGCATCCGTTTCTTCTGCCCCCTGTTTCCCCTTCGCTCATCCGCGGCGGCGTCTACGCAGGGCCCCCGATGTACGCGCATCATTTAAGCGCTCAACGGATGCTGCCTCTCCCATCCACACCGAGGTCCATAGAGATTCATACAGAGAAAACAGCGAGTACGCACAGAAACAGAAGACCGATGGAAAAAAAAATGAAGCGTATTGATCAAAAAAGCTTACAAGAAAGAAAACAAAACACGCCGCACAAAGGACAAAACACGAACGATAAAGCGACTCGACGAGCGCATTATACCTATCATTATCACGGACGTGCCTAAAATCCTCGCCATCCTGGATAACACCAAATAATCTAGGAAATATAATCGCGATCCATATCCCAAATATCGTAACCACCACCCCTTCAACAGAAATAATCACTCCTAGAAAAGTCGAAATCTTCCCCAAATCCAAATAATCGATAGCAAAGGACACAATGGTGAGCCCGACAAGCAGCGCCACCCGTACTAGGGAATACTTAACTGACCCTTTGTATAATATCGCCAAGGCTTTCATTCAGGATCTCAACCAAGTGATCAATATCAATTGTTCCCGACTCAGTCCTACGAATGTCCTTTGATATTTTCTCGCGGCAAATTGATCCACTCAACCAATGTTTCTTTTGAGCATCTCTTGCCAAGATGAACCCGACATCGGTCCATCCATCATCAAGAGCGGTTTGTTCATACTCGTCAAATATTTTTTGCAACTTATCTTCAGTAAGGCGAATTTTAAAGTCGTACTCAAAATCAATATCTGCCCGCAACCGTCGATTGGGCTCTAAACCAAGAAACCCAAAAGTCATATCGAGGTAAGTTCGATGAGACTCTATCACCGGCCGGATTAATTTCCTGTGCACAACCTTTCTGATGTTGCCAACCTCCCGTCTAAACCAATCCAAATTGCTCGCCCTTCGACTCATCGACGTAGCAAACTCGGGGAGGAAATTTCCGGTGACGCTCTGTTGGTCCTCGGCATAACCAAGCAGCTTATCATTCTGTTGCCAAACGCACCATTTTGCTGATTCCTGCATAAACCCGAGCACGAACCGCTTAAAAGCGCTCATACCATTCAATCGTTGCTCGAAACGAAGATTGAGCAATAAATTTTCCTGCGGCAGCAAAACAAAAAATGCCGGATAGCCCGGCACCGATAACGCATCAATTGCCACAGTGCTAACTTCAGCCTCACCTATCGCCGAGCCGGCTGAGATTAACTGAACCCCGTCCTCGACACTAGAAAGTTCGTTCCACGTCACTACCAAGACAGCCCGATCTGAAGCCAGTGGTTTAATGTCCAAACAAAATGTTCGAAGAAAAGAGTCATCTTGCGATGGCTCATAAGTGCACGACTCGCCAATGGATGCCAAGCCGCCTAGCCATTCCTGAATATCCTCTAAGACCAAGCCAAGATCGCAAAAACTATCGGCGGCATCCTCGTCATGGTACCGACACACGGATATCCCATATAGGGTCGCCGTTATATCTTCCATCCCTGATCTCCTGTAAGCATGTACCGTGGCGTGAAACTCGCCATCTGATGCATCAAGTTATCCACGCTCCCAACAACCGCAATTCCGAGAGATCGAAAATAACAAAAATAGGCGGAATTTATTAGCCGCCAAAGAAACAAAAAGCCTTCATCATCTTATTCACAAGATGACGCCCCATCTTATGGCTAATGCGACCGATCAACTTTCCGCCCATTTTTCAATCGCGCACGTTACGATCAGTCAAACAGACCGAGCTGATTCTGGTCGTAATCAATGCGCCGATTACTCGACCTACCGTTTTCATGCATATCTCGCACGAATTCCGCCATAGCCAGCTTGTATCCTTCGGCGAACACCCCAAGCATCTCGCGCAACTCTGCGGCACTCACTCGCGGAACCAAAGATGCATCAACGACCCGCAGCTCTCGGCTGAATTTTGGACCTGGCGCGCTGAAATCAACGAGCTGGAACTTAGCGGTGTCGAGATCAGGATCTTGGAGCAAGACATTGTCAACAACCGTCGCAAATAGCGAAAGGCGCTGTCCAGTAAGCGGATTTTTCTTCCAGAAAATAAGCCAAGGAAAGCATATCCCGTTCTCGGATCCAAATAGAAATGGTGGATTAAACGGAATCTGCAAGTCCCGACCAACTGGGTAGAGCCTTGGCGTTATGTCCTGGAAGAATGTCGGATGAGCTCCTTCAAAATACTCAGATATCAAAGGCATCAGTCCAACAAAGTTATCCCTAACCTGTTTCCGTTGAATTCGCTGCTCAAATCCACGAATGACATCTTGATACGGTATCTTGAAGAGACACATGTCACGCACTGCGTCATACAACGGGGCGTAGCTGAATGTTGGCGAATTTCTCGTCAATGCGATTAAAGTTCGCGCTATCACCTTGGGTTCAGGATGCCAAATTCTAGAAAGATGCTGAAGTGAAGGAACTTTTAGCTTAACCATCACAGCTCCATTGAATTAGCAAAACGCAGGTTGCCTACACGCGTAAAAATCAAGAATCGATTCGTCGGTAATTGTCATGCCTGGATTTACATCGCCGTCATGGCACCAAACTCTCTGCCAAGGTCCATCCGTAACATGAGCTAGATCAACTAACGAACCAGGACTCAACTTGCTATAAACGCGAACGACCTGCTGAAGAAGCTGCGTAACTTTGATGTCAAAATGATATGGAACGACCTGTAGCTCACCAGTGATCGGATCTAATCCTTTTGATCTTGTAGTTATTGGTTTACGCTCGAATTCTTTGAAATCGCGATAAAGGTATTGAAGAACTGGACCAAACTGCCAGGCCTCGAACCGCTGTTTAACAAGGGGCTGCCTGAGCTTGACTAGCGACCATACATGACAGAAGTAGACTATTTTCTGTAATGCGAGATTGGTAATGGGGCGTCCTTCACGCTGGCATTCATCCAGGACGAAATTTGCTAGAGCACGCCCGTTTCCGATCATTTGTGGTCACCCGCACTTCGAATACCCACAATTCAAACAAGTCTGGCAGTTGTCCATCAATACCAGCGCCTTCGTATTGCACTTGTCACACATCATCGACCCCGCCGGAAACGTCAACGCCTCCCCCGCGCCAGCTTCCCCGGCCGCAGCCCCGGCATCGGCGCTTTTCTTCGTGCCAGCAGCTTCATAAGCGGCGCGCTTCTCGGCAATCAGCTTGCGCGTAGCCTCATCCATCTCCGGATCATGGATCAGCCCGATGTTCTTCATGTGCTGCTCGATCACCGCGCCGATCTCGGCCACGATGCTCGGCATGTACACGCCGCCCGCCTTGAAATAACCACCGCGCGGATCGAACACCGCCTTCATCTCCTCGGCGATGAACGTCACGTCGCCGCCCTTGCGGAAGACGGCGGACAGGATGCGGGTGAGTGCCACGATCCACTGGAAGTGGTCCATGTTTTTCGAGTTGATGAAGATCTCGAAGGGGCGGCGCTGTTCGTATTTGGTGCCGGCGTTGAGCACGATGTCGTTGATGGTGACGTACAGGGCGTGCTCGAACAGCGGCGACTTGATCTTGAAGGTGGAGCCGACCAGGGATTCGGGGCGCTGGACGCTCTCGTGCATCTGGATCACTTCGGCGGTCGGCGCGGCCTTGGGCGCGGCGGGGGTCGCGGGCGCGGCGACGGCCTTGTCTTCGGGTTTCACGACGTTGTAGCCGGTGATCTTCTTGTTGATCTTGATTGCCATGGTTTCGCTTCTTTGAATGGGTGGCGTGCCGCCGGCGTGATGCCGGATCGCTGCACTGGTGTTCGGCTCCGCGCTACGCGGAGAAATGCCCGGCCCGGCGCGGGGCCGGACCGGGCGTGTGGCTATTTCCCTCGACCGGCGACTTTTCTGGCGGCGGTCTTGCGTGCCGTCGTGGCGCTCGGTTTGCTGCTGGCAGTGGACCTCTTGGCCGTCTTGGCGACGGCCTTCTTGCTGGCGGACTTTGCCGCCTTCACTGGCGCGGCCTTTTTGGCCGTCTCTTTGCTGCTGACTTTCGCTGTGTTGTTGATGGGCGGCTTGCCGGCCACTTTCCTGGCGACGGCGGCTTTCTTCGCCGCAGGTTTCTTGCTGGCGGTTTTCACGATGTACGGCGGTACGACCTTGCCCGCGGCTTTCGTGGCCGGTTTCGCGGCCGCCTTTTTCGCGACCGCGCGCCTGGCTGGCGCGGCTTTCGGTGCCGCTTTCGCGGCAGCCTTCGGCGATGCGGCCTTTCTTGCGACGGCTTTCTTCACCGGCGCCTTGCGTTTCGCCGCGGCGTGGGCCCTGGCGTCCAGCGGCGCGGCGCCCATCGATTCGATCGTGGGCAGCACGGGTAATACCAATGGCCCTGTGCGCTCGTCGGCGCTGAATGCGTCGCCTTTGTTGGCCGGTGTATCGATAGGGGTTGGCATGCCGTGCTCCGTCGATGAGGGTGCGACGCGGACGCGCGCCCGGCTGGGCGCGCGTGCCTAGAACTTGCCGTAATAGCCTTCTTTCAGGGCGTCGAACAGGTTGGCGGCGGAGTGCATTTCGCCGTCGTATTCCACCTGCTCGTTGCCCTTCAGTTCCATCACGCTACCGTCTTCCAGTTCGAAGCGGTAGAGCGTGTTTTCAAGGTCGGATTCCTTCACCAGGACGCCCTGGAACGCGGCCGGGTTGAAGCGGAACGTGGTGCACCCCTTCAGGCCCTGCTTGTAGGCGTAGAAGTAGATGTCCTTGAAGTCCTCGTAGGGGTAATCAGTGGGCACGTTGGCGGTCTTGGAGATGGACGAGTCGATCCATTTCTGCGAGGCGGCCTGGATGTCCACGTGTTCCTTCGGGCTGATGTCGTCGGCGGCCACGAAGTAGGCGGGCAGCTTGTTCTCGACCTCTTCGGCGAACGGCTTGGCGTCGGCGTTGATCAGCGCGCGATAGGCCAGCAGTTCGTAGCTGAGCACCTCGACGCGCTCCTTCGACTTCTTGCCCTCGCGGATCACGTTGCGCGAATAGCTGTGCGCGAAGCTGGGCTCGATGCCGTTGCTGGCGTTGTTGGCCAGCGACAGCGAGATGGTGCCGGTGGGCGCGATGGAACTGTGGTGGGTGAAGCGCGCGCCGGTTTCGGCCAGCGCGTCCACCAGCTCCGGCGCCACGGTGGCGATGCGCTGCATGTAGCGGCTGTACTTGGCGTGCAGCACGCGGCCGGGGATGGCGTCGCCCACCTTGTAGCCGTCGGTGACCATTTCCGGGCGCTTGCGCAGCATGTCGCCGGTAACGGTGAACTCCTGCGTCAGCACGGGTGCGGGGCCTTTTTCCTTGGCCAGCTCCAGCGCCACTTCCCAGCCGGCCACGGCCAGCTCGCGCGACACGTCCTCGGTGAATGCCACCGCGTCGGCGGTGCCGTAGCGGTGCTTCAGCATGGTCAGCGTGCTGCCCAGGCCCAGGAAACCCATGCCGTGGCGGCGCTTGCCCATGATCTCGTTGCGCTGCTGCTCCAGCGGCAGGCCGTTGATCTCCACCACGTTGTCGAGCATGCGGGTGAACACCTTCACCACCTCGCGGTACTCGTCCCAGTCGAAGCGCGCCTTGGGGCCGAACGGGTCGCGCACGAAGGTGGTGAGGTTGATCGAGCCCAGCAGGCAGGAGCCGTACGGCGGCAGCGGCTGCTCGCCGCAGGGGTTGGTGGCGCGGATGTGCTCGCACCACCAGTTGTTGTTCATCTCGTTGACCTTGTCGATCAGGATGAAACCCGGCTCGGCATAGTCGTAGGTGGACACCATGATCATGTCCCACAGGTGCCGCGCGCGGATGGTGCCGTAGATCTTGCAGGCGACCAGGCCGTCTTCGCGGTCCACGTAGTTCTCATGGATGGGCCACTCGCGCCACACCACCTTGGTGGGGTCGGCGAGGTCGACCTCGTCCTTTTCCTTGACGTGCACGGGGAACACCAGCGGCCAGTCCTGGTCGTGCTCCACCGCCTGCATGAAGCCGTCGGTGATCAGCAGGCTGAGGTTGAACTGGCGCAGGCGGCCGTCCTCGCGCTTGGCGCGGATGAACTCCTTGGCGTCGGGATGGCTGATGTCGAACGTGCCCATCTGCGCGCCGCGGCGACCGCCGGCGGAGGACACGGTGAAGCACATCTTGTCGTAGATATCCATGAACGACAGCGGGCCGCTGGTGTACGCGCCGGCACCCGACACGTACGCGCCGCGCGGGCGCAGCGTGGAGAATTCATAGCCGATGCCGCAGCCGGCCTTCAGCGTGAGGCCGGCCTGGTGCACCTTCTCCAGGATGTCGTCCATCGAGTCGCGGATGGTGCCCGACACCGTGCAGTTGATGGTGGAGGTGGCCGGCTTGTGCGCCAGCGCGCCCGCGTTCGAGGTGATGCGGCCGGCGGGGATCGCCCCGCGGCGCAGCGCCCACACGAAGCGCTCGTACCAGTGCGCGCGCAACTCGGGCGTGGTTTCCACGTCGGACAAGGCGCGCGCCACGCGCTGCCAGGTGGCGTCGACGTTGGCATCGACGGGCTCGCCCGCCTTGTTCTTGAGGCGGTATTTCTTGTCCCAGATATCCTGCGATGCGGGCTGCAGCGGGATGTCCACGGCGTCACGACTCACGGCGGTACCTGCGGCTGGTGCACGGACTGTGCTCATTGGATTTCCTGACCTCCCGGTACCTTGCGGCCCCGTTGGTGTTGATGCGGTGTTTTGGATGATCGGCACGGCCGAAAGTGGCGTTTCGGCGCGGTTTTCTGCGGTGTTTGATGGCTGCTGGCAGCGGCCTTGCCCTCCCCCGAGGATAGCGCAACCGGCACCAGCACTTGTTTGATTACCGTAAGGCAGACACAAGATGTTGTGGTTGCGAACGGAGAAGGAAGGTAACCCCGACAACCGCCGATGTAAAGTGGCTGAGCAGCATGGGTGCAGGAAACTGCGACGCCGGAACCGCGCGGCGCGCCTGCAGTCGAAACTGCGCCGATCACGTCAAGGAGAACCCGATGTCCCGCCACCTTTTTCGCGTCCATCGCTGGCTGGCAACCCTGCTGATTGCGCTGGCCAGCACGGCCTTGCCGGCGCCGGGGCGTGCCGCGCTGCCGGCGGCGGTCGATGGCCAGCCAATGCCGTCGCTGGCGCCGATGCTGCAGCGGGTGACGCCGGCCGTGGTGAATATTTCCACCCGCACCCGGGTGCAGGTGCGCGATGCGTATTTCGACGACCCGATGGTGCGCCAGTTCTTCGGCCTGCCCGCTTCGCCGCGCGAGCGGGTGGAACAGAGCCTGGGCTCGGGCGTGATCGTGGATGCGGCCAAGGGCTACGTGCTGACCAACAACCACGTAGTGGGCGGCGCCGACGACATCAGCGTGACGTTGCAGGACGGGCGCACGATGAAGGGCAAGCTGATCGGCACCGACCCGGATACCGACGTGGCCGTGGTGCAGATTCCCGCGGTGAAATTGCAGGCGCTGCCGCTGGCCGACTCATCGCAGCTGCGGGTGGGCGATTACGTGGTGGCGGTGGGCGACCCGTTCGGGCTGGGGCAGACGGTGACCTCGGGCATCGTCTCCGCGCTGGGCCGCTCCGGGCTGGGCCAGGACGCGTCCGGCATGGGCGGCTACCAGAACTTCATCCAGACCGATGCCTCGATCAACCCCGGCAATTCCGGCGGCGCGCTGGTGAACCTGCGCGGTGAACTGGTGGGCATCAACACGATGATTTTCTCGCCCTCGGGCGGCAATGTGGGCATCGGCTTTGCCATCCCCAGCAACCTCACCAGCTCGGTGATGAGCCAGTTGTTGGCGCACGGCAAGGTGGAGCGCGGCAGCCTGGGGCTGCAGACGCAGACGATCACGCCGCGCATTGCGCAATCGCTGGGCTTGAAGGACAGCAAGGGCGTGGTGGTCACCAGCGTCACCGCGGACGGCGCCGCCGAACGCGCGGGGCTGCAACCGGGCGATGTGCTGACCGCGTTGAACGGCGAACCGCTGCGCAGCGTGCAGCAGTTGCGCAACGCCGAAGGGCTGTTGCCGCTGGGCAGCAGCGTGCGGCTGGGCCTGCTGCGCGATGGCAAGCAACGCGAGGTGAACGCCACGCTGAGTCCGGAGAAACTGGCCACGCTGGATGGCAGCCAGCTCGACCCACGCCTGGCCGGCGTGCGCTTCAGCGAATTGAGCCAGCGCCAGCGCGACCAGGGCATCCACGGCGTGGCGATCAGCGCGGTGCAGCCGGGCAGCCGCGCGGCACGGGCCGGGCTGGAATCCGGCGACATGCTGATCGGCATCGGCAACCAGCGCATCGTCAGCCTGCGCATGCTGCGCGGACTGGCCGGCGTGCACCTGCGGCAACTGGTGCTGGTGGTGGCCGATGCCGACGGCAGCCATTACGTGCTGATCCAGTAAGCGCCGGCTGTTCAGCTTTCCGCGGGAGCGCCTGCGGAAAGGGTTGGCGGTGCCATGGAGGCCATCGGGATCGTGCCAGCCGCGGGAAAAACTTGATGTTTCCCCGGCGGACCGCTGAAATGCCGGGTCTGCTTCACCAATTTCGCGATGGTGAAGCGACATACTCGCGCTTTCTCGTCCACCCACGCCGGGGCTCTCCATCGTCATGTCTGTCCGTCTTGCCTGTTTGTTGTCCGTCGCCCTGATCGGCGCCAGCCTCGCCACACCGTCCTTCGCCAAGAAAAGCCATGCCCACAAGGCCAGCGCCAGCAAGAGCGCCGGCCCCACCCTGATCTGGCGCGGCGACGTAGCCACGGCGCAGGGCGTGGTCAGCGAAGTGGCCGCCGCCTGGAAAAAGGCCGGCCACGGCAATATCGAGCTGCAGCCGTTCAACACCGCTTCGGGCATCGACGCGGTGGCCAGCGGCACGGCCGACCTGGCCGGCAGCGCCCGCGGCAGCGACGGCAGCGCGCAGAACGCCAACCTGGTGTTCACCCCGGTGGCGTGGGACGGGCTGGTGGTGATTACCCAGGCCTCCAACCCGGTGAACAACCTCAGCCTGAAACAGGTGCACGACATCTACTACGGCAGGATCCACAACTGGAGCGAGGTGGGCGGCCGCAATGCGCCGATCGACGTATACGCCGTGGCCAGCCCCGGCGACGGCGTGGAATACAGCCTGCGCAGCCTGCTGTTCGGCCGCGGCAACCAGCCGGTGGCGGCGCCGCGCCTGTACGTCAACACGCACAAGCTGGAAGAAGGTGTGGCGCTGAACCCGAACGGGCTGGGCGCCGCCACGCTGTCGGACATCCAGGGCAACCGCAAGCTGAAGGCGCTGTCGATCGACGGCGTGCCGGCCACCGTGGCCAACGTCGCCGACGGCAGCTACGTGCTGTTCACCCCGCTCTACCTGGTGACCAACCCGCGCAGCCCCAAAGCCGCGCAGGTGCAGGCGTTCGTCGATTTCATGCATACCGACCCGGCCAAGGAAGCGCTGCGCAAGCACGCCGTGCTGCCGTTCGAGGATGGCAGCGCGCTGACCGCGCTGGACAATTCGCGACGCGACAAGATCCTGGCCGCCGTGGGTGCGCGCCGCCGCACCCCGGTGGCCGCGCCGGGTGCCACCTATGCCGCGGGCGCGGCGATCGCCCCCACCTCGCCCAAGACGCTGGCCGCCCGGACGGCGATGGAGGAGCGCAAGGCCCCGACCCCGCCGCCCGTGGCGCCGGCGCCGAGCAAGCTCTACACCGTGAGCAAGGGCGACACGCTGTCGGTGATCGCCAAGAAGCACGACCTCACCGTGGCGCAGCTGCGCGACTGGAACCACCTGAAGAACGACAACCTGAAGATCGGCCAGGTGCTCCACCTCGGCAACAAATAGACGGCTGAACGCAGGTGCATATCCTGGCGCTCACGCTGGACCTGGATGACACCTTGTGGCCGGTGCTGCCGGCGCTGCAACGCGCCGACGAGGCGGTCGACGCGTGGTTGCGCCAGCATCACCCGGACGTGGCGCTGAAGTGGCCGATCGACGCGATGCGCGCGCTGCGCCTGCAGGTGGCGGCCGAGCGCACCGACCTGGCGCACGACTTCACCACCCAGCGCCAGCTCACCCTGCAGCAGGCCTTCGACGCCTGCGGCGTGATCGAGGCGCCGGTCGACGCGCTGTGGGAAATCTACTTCGCCGCCCGCAACGCGGTGGAGCTGTACGCCGACAGCCTGCCCGCGCTGCAACGCATCGCCGCCCGCGTGCCGCTGGCCAGCCTCACCAACGGCAATGCCGACCTGCACCGCGTGGGCATCCATACCCATTTCGCCCACCACGTCTGCGCCCGCGACACCGGCTTCGCCAAACCCGACCCGCGCATTTTTCAGGCCGCTGCCGATTGCCTTGGCGTGGCACCGGCCAACATCCTGCACGTGGGCGACGACCCGGCGATGGACGTGGCCGGCGCCCGCGATGCCGGCCTGCGCACGGCCTGGATCAACCGCCACGGCGAACCCTGGCCCGAGGCATTGGGCGCAAGGCCTGACCTCGACCTGCCCGACATGGCCGCGCTGGCCGACTGGCTTGACGCGCAAGCTTGAGCAAGCCCGGCGCAATGCGCGCAAAATGGGCGATTCACCGCGCGCGTGGGCACGCGCCGGCATCACCGAATTACGAGGAGACCGCATGTCCGCCCTGATCGAACGCCAGCCCGGCGACCGTCGCAGCATTGCCATCGAAACCACCGACGCGGCCCATCTGGCCGCCACCCGGCGCCGGCTGGACGCGAGCCAGCGGCGCTGGCTGGCCGAGACCGGTTTCGATGCCGCGCCGGGCAGTTTCGCCCTGCTGGCGGATGCGTCCGGCAAGCTGGTGCGGGTGCTGGCCGGCGTCGATCCGCGCGACAGCCTGGCTGCGCTGGCCGCCCTGCCCTGCACGCTGCCCGAGGCCACCTATCACCTGGCCGCCGAAGGCGTGCTGGCCGACCCCGCGCAGGCCGCGCTGGGCTGGGCGCTGGGCGCGTACCAGTTCAGCCGCTACCGCCAACCGCGCCGAGCGCCTGCGAAGCTGGCAGTGGCGGCGGACGCGCTGAAGCAATTGGCGCCGCTGGTCGACGCCACCTGCCTGGTACGCGACCTGGTCAATACGCCCACCGAGGATATGGGCCCGCAGCAGCTGGCCGACGCCGTGCGCCGGCTGGGCAAGACGCATCGCGCGAAGCTGCGCGAATGGGTGGGCGACGAACTGCTCGCCGCCAACTTCCCCACCATCCACGCGGTGGGCCGCGCCAGCCACCGTGCGCCACGGCTGGTCGAACTCAGTTGGGGCAAGGCCAGCGATCCGAAGCTGGTGATCGTGGGCAAGGGCGTGTGTTTCGACACCGGCGGGCTGGATCTGAAATCGGCCGACGGCATGCGCTGGATGAAGAAGGACATGGGCGGCGCGGCACACGCGATCGCGCTGGCCGCTCTGGTGATGCAGGCGAAACTGCCGGTGCGGCTGACCTTGCTGATCCCCGCCGTGGAGAACGCGGTGGCAGGCAATGCAATGCGTCCCGGCGAGGTCATCACCACGCGCGCCGGCCACACCGTCGAGGTGGACAACACCGACGCCGAAGGCCGGCTGATACTGTGCGACGCGCTGGCCTACGGCGCCGAGCAGAAGCCCGCGCTGATGATCGATTTCGCCACCCTGACCGGCGCCGCGCGCGTGGCGCTGGGGCCGGACCTGCCGGCACTGTTCGGCAATCGCGATGCATTGGCGGACGACGTGGTCGCCGCCGGCCACGCCGTGGCCGATCCGTTGTGGCGGCTGCCGCTGTGGCGGCCGTACCGCAAGCTGCTGGATTCGCACCTGGCCGACTTCGCCAACGCCGGGCCGTCGCGCCATGCGGGCGCGATCACCGCGGCGCTGTACCTGGAGCGCTTCGTGCCCGACGACATCGACTGGCTGCACCTGGACACCTACGCCTGGAACGACGCCGACCGCCCCGGCCGCCCGCGCGGCGGCGAGGCGATGGGGCTGCGGGCGGTGTTCGCCGTGTTGCAGCAGCGCTTCGGCTGAACCCACCCGGCTGTTGTAGGAGCGACTTCAGTCGCGATGCTCTTTGTCGAAAGCTGAAAAGCATCGCGGCTGAAGCCGCTCCTACAGGATTTGCGGCTCGGCGGACAAAAAAAGGCAGCGCAAGCGCTGCCTTTTTCTTTGGCGATGCCTACGCGCTCAGTGCACAGGCGCGCTTGAGGCGGACGCGGGCAGCGAGGTGCTGGCCACGGTGTTCAGGCTGAACTTGCCGCCGTAGGGCAGGACTTCGGCGGCGAGTTTTGGGTCGGCCTTGATCAGGCCGACCGCGTCGAACAGCACGTGCGCGCTTTCGTCCAGCTGCACGTCCTTCGCTTCCTTCGCCTCCTTCTCTTGCTTCAGCTCGCTCTTCAGGCTGCGCTCGTTCGGATTGAGGCCATCGTCCAGCCGGCTGCTGACGTCGTCTTCTTCATCGAGCAGGTTGGTGGTGCCGTCGATGGCCTTGTGCCGCGCGCGGAAGCTGGCCTGGATGGCGTCCTGCTGCTTGCGCTCGGCCTCGCGCGTGGCCAGGTTCAGCGAGATCGACTTCTTGCCGCGCATGATCTTGTACTGGGCCAGCTCGTCCAGCATCAGCTGCCAGGCCGGCGACTTCACCACGCGCGCATCGTGCATCTGCTCGAGCTTGGGCAGGTATGCCTTCATGTCGGCGATCGGCTGGTACTGGGCCGGCGGGATGTGCGTCCACTCCAGTGCGTTGTCGTAGGTGGATTCGCCGAAGTCTTTCTCGTCGCCATTCTTCGGGAACGCGATGTCCGGAGTGACACCCTTCAGCTGGGTGGAGCCGCCGTTGATGCGGAAGAACTCGGCGATGGTCATCTTCAGCTCGCCGTATTGCGGCTTGTCGCTCTCGCTGCGGCTGAAGCGGTCCAGGTCGACCAGGTTCTGCACCGTGCCCTTGCCGAAGGTAGGCTCACCGATGATCAGGCCGCGGCCGTAATCCTGGATCGCGGCGGCGAAGATCTCCGAGGCGGAGGCGGTGCCGCGGTTGACCAGCACCGCCAGCGGGCCGCTCCAGGCCATGCCCGGGTCGTCGTCGCCCTGCGCTTCGGCATGACCCTTGGCGTCGCGCACCTGCACCACCGGACCGGTGTCGATGAACAGGCCGGTCATGGCATTGGCCTCGGCCAGCGAGCCGCCGCCGTTGTTGCGCAGATCCATCACCACGCCCTGCACGCCGGCCGTCTTGAGCTCGCCCAGCAGCTTGGCCACGTCGCGGGTGGCGCTCTTGAAGTTCTTGTCGCCCTCGCTGCGCGCGCCGAAATCGGAATAGAAGGTGGGCAGCTCGATCACGCCGATCTTGCGGGTGACGTCGCCATCCTTGATCTCAACGATCTTCTTCTTGGCCGCCTGCTCCTCGATGCTGACTTTCTTGCGCACCAGGGTGACGAACACGTGCTTGCCATCGAGGCCGGTGTCCGCCGGCAGGATCTCCAGCCGCACGGTGGTGTCCTTCTTGCCGCGGATCTGGTTGACCACGTCGTCCAGGCGCCAGCCGATCACGTCGGTGACCGGGCCTTCGGCGCCCTGGCCGATGCCCACGATGCGGTCGCCCACGTGGATCTTGCCGGATTTCATCGCGGGCGCACCCGGCACCAGCTCGCGGATCTGGGTGTAGTCGTCGCGCGCCTGCAGCACCGCGCCGATGCCTTCCAGCGACAGCTTCATCGCGATGTCGAAGTTCTCCGCCGCGCGCGGCCCCAGGTAATCGGTGTGCGGGTCGGTGGTTTCCGCGTAGGCGGTCATGAAGGTCTGGAACGCGTCCTCGCTGTCCAGCTGCTTCACCCGCTCGATGTAGCCGGTGTAGCGCTTGGTCAGCGTCTTGCGGATCTCGTCATCGGGCTTGCCGGCAAGCTTCAGGCGCAACCAGTCGTTCATGGTGCGCTTGCGCCACAGGTCGTCCAGTTCGGCCTTGTCTTTCGCCCAGGTGGCGTCCTTGCGATCGAAGGTGTAGCTCTCGTCGGCGTTGAAGTCGAAACCCTTAGCCAGCAGGCCGCGCGCAAAGGTCATGCGATCGACGGCGCGGTGCAGGTAAAGATTGAAGATGGTGAACGGCGCGGACAGGTCCTGGTTCCAGATCGCGTCGTCGAGCTTGGTTTCCAGCGGCCCGAACGTGGCCATGTCGGCCTGGGTGAAGAACACCTTTTCGCCGTCCAGCATCTTCAGGTAGGCCTTGAAGATGCGGGCCGACATCGCGTCGTCCAAAGGCTGCGCGTCGTAGTGGAAGCGCGTCAGGAAGCGCGCCGACAACTGCGCCGCTTCGGCCTCGGTGGTGCTGGGCACCAGCGGCCATACCGAAGCCTTGCGATTTTTCTGCCCGGCGCCGAGATCGGCGGCGGACTGCGCGCAAACGCAGGTGGTGGTGATGGCGAGCAGCAGGGCCAGCAGGGGGCGAAATTTCATGGATTCTCTCAGGCGTGCTCGGTGACGCCGGCTGCATGGGCCTGCAGGTCGGCGTGATAGGACGACCGCACCAGCGGGCCGGAGGCGACGTGATGGAAACCCATCGCCTCACCGGCTTCGCGCAACGCGTCGAATTCCTCGGGAGTCCAGTACCGCACCACCGGGTGATGGTGCGGCGTGGGCTGCAGGTACTGGCCTATGGTGATCATCTCGACGTCATGGGCGCGTAGATCGCGCAATGTCTCGATCACCTGATCGTACGTTTCGCCAAGGCCCAGCATGATGCCGGACTTGGTCGGCACGTCGGGATGCTGCGCCTTGAAGCGCTTGAGCAGGTCCAGCGACCACTGGTAATCGGCGCCCGGACGCACTTCGCGATACAGGTGCGGCACGGTTTCCAGGTTGTGGTTGAACACGTCCGGCGGAAAATCCTTCAGCACTTCCAGCGCCCGCTCCATGCGGCCCTTGCCGCGGAAATCGGGGGTGAGGATCTCGATCTTGATGTTGGGGCTGGCGTGGCGTGTGGCGCGGATGCACGAGGCGAAATGGCTGGCGCCGCCATCGCGCAGGTCGTCGCGGTCGACCGAGGTGATCACCACGTATTTCAGCCGCATGTCGGCGATGGTCTGCGCCAGCCGCGCCGGCTCCATGGTATCCGGCGGCTGCGGCCGGCCATGCGCCACGTCGCAGAACGAGCAGCGCCGGGTGCACACTTCACCCAGGATCATGAAGGTGGCGGTGCCCTTGCTGAAGCATTCGTGGATGTTCGGGCAGGACGCTTCCTCGCACACGGTGACCAGCGCGTTCTCGCGCAGGCGTGCCTTCAACTGCTGCACCGCGTTGCCTTGCGGCAACCGCACGCGAATCCAGGATGGCTTGCGCAGCGTCGGCACGGCGGTATCGAAACCGGCGCGGTTCAGCGCGATCTTGTCGCTGCCCAACTGCTTCTCGGGCGCGCCGGCGACAACGCTGATCGGGATGGTCTTGGAGGGGGAAAGGTTGCTCATGGAAACGCCTGGATCGATCAAGCCTGGGCCGCTGCGCGGGCGGGGAGTTCGGGTAGCACGGGGGCGGTCGGTACGGCGGAGAAACCGAACTGGCGGCAGAATTCGCCGATCAGCACATCCTCGACGTCTGCCAGCCGTGTGGGGCCGGCCAAGTCTAGCATTTGCGTGACCGCCAAACCCTTGTAACCGCAAGGATTGATGCGCTGGAACGGCTCCAGATCCATGGCCACGTTGAAGGCCAGCCCGTGGAAGCTGCAACCGCGCCTCACGCGCAAGCCCAGCGCCGCGATCTTGGCCTCGCCCACATAGACGCCCGGCGCGCCGTCGCGGCGCACGGCGGTGATCTGCCAATGCGCCAGCGTGTCGATGATCGCCTGCTCGATCCGATGCACCAGTTCGCGCACGCTGACGCCCACGCGGCGCAGGTCGATCAGCGGATAGGCCACGATCTGCCCGGGGCCGTGATACGTCACCTGGCCGCCGCGATCCACCGGAATCACCGGGATGTCGCCGGGCGCCAGCACGTGCTCCATCTTGCCCGCCTGGCCCAGCGTGAATACCGGATCGTGCTCCAGCAACCACAATTCGTCGGCGGTATCGGCCACCCGGTTGTCGGTGAACGCACCCATCGCCTTCCACGTCACCGCGTAGGGCTGGCGGCCGAGGCGGCGAATTTTCAAAGGCCGGGAATCGGGAATGGGGAATGGGGAATCGTGGGTCACGGCAAGATTGAAAACTTATGGAGCCTCATGCACAAATGAAAATGGGGAGCCTGGAATGGCTTTTCCATTCCCCATTCCCGATTCCCGGCCTCACAACGTATACCGGATATCCGGACACTCGCGCAGCGCCACATGCGCTGCGTCGTATTGCTCACGGTTCTCGCAGCGGAAGCTGACCGTGACCGAGACGAAATTGCCGCCGCCGGAATGCCGGTGGCGCACGCTTTCGTGCAGCACTTTCAGCCCCGCCTGCTCCAGCAGTTGCGGCACCTTGGCGGGCAGGTCGGCGCTGGCGCTGCCCACCGCGGTGATCTCGAAATCACCCGGGAACTGGAATCCCTTGCCTTCCTGCTTCGCCTTGGTGAAGTCGATCGGTTGCATTATTTCGCGTCCGCGGCCTGTTCGGTCTTGTCCTTGCTGCCGTGGAACCACAACAGGATGGTGTCCCACAGGCGCGAGAAGAAACCGCCCTTCGGCGCATCGGCCAGCGCCACCAGCGGCACGTTCTGCACCGGCTGGCCCGCCAGGGTGACACGCAGGGTGCCGACCTGCTGGCCCTTCTTGAACGGCGCGATCAGGGTGGCGGGAATGTCCATGGTGGCCTTGAGCTTGTCGTAGTCACCGCGCTTGACCGTCACCCGCACGTCCTCGGCGGCGCCCAGCGGCAGCTGGTTGCTTTCGCCCTTCCACAACCGCGGTGTCACCAGCGCCTTGCCGGCCTCGTACAGCTTGTGCGTTTCATAGAAGCGGAAGCCGTAGTTGAGCAACGCCATCGCCGAATCGGCGCGCGCCTTCTCGCTGCTGGCACCCATCACGATGGCGATCATCCGCGACTCGCCCTGCTTGGCCGATGCGGCCAGGCAGTAGCCGGCGGCCGCGGTGTGGCCGGTCTTGATGCCGTCCACGCTGGGGTCGCGCCACAGCAAGGTGTTGCGGTTGTGCTGCTTGATGCCGTTCCACTCGAACTCCTTCACCGCGGAGATCGCATAGTCCTCGGGGAAGTCGTGGATCAGCGCGCGCGACAGGATCGCCACGTCATGCGCGGTGGTGTAGTGGTTCTCGATCGGATAACCCGACGCGTTGCGGAAGTTCGAGTTCACCATGCCCAACTGCTTGGCGTAGGCGTTCATCAGCGCCGCAAACGAGGACTCGGAACCGGCCGTGTGCTCGGCCAGCGCGATCGCCGCGTCGTTGCCGGACTGGATGATCATGCCGTACAGCAGGTCCTTCAGCGGCACCTGGCTGTTGAGCTTGAGGAAGCTGGTGGAGCCGTCGGTGCCAGCACCGCCGCCGCGCCAGGCGTTCTCGCTGATGGTGACCGGGTCACTCATGTGGACCTTGCCGTTGGCGACCTCGGCCGAGACCACGTAGTCGGTCATGATTTTGGTGATCGACGCGGGCTCCACGCGCAGGTCCGGCTCCTTGCTGGCCAGGATCTGCCCCGTGGCGTAATCCATCAGCACCCAGCTCTTGCCGTCGACATCCGGCGGCGGCGGCACCGGCGCGTCGGGCACCACCGGGCGCGGCACGGGCGACGGGCGCGGTGGCGTCTGGGCGAGCGCAACGCCGAACAACAGGCTGGCGGCGGCAAACGGGATCAGGGTGCGGCGAAGAAAATTCATCGTGTGATTCAGTCCGGTCTTGAGGTCGGCGGCGCGATCGCCGGCGTCGGTGAAAAAGTGCTGCAAATTTGCTCAGTCTACCGCGACCTGCGGTCGTGGCAGGCCCATGCCCTCGATCCGGGCACTGACCGCATCGGCGCGATCGACATCCACCAGCGGCCCGACCCGCACGCGGCGCACGCGCTGCCCGTTGACGTCGACATCGCTGACTTGCACCGCGCCCACGTTGGCCTCGCGCAAACGCTGCGCCAGGCGATTGGCGTTGTCGGTATTGGCGAACGCGCCCACTTGCAGATACAGCCCGGGGTGCCGGCGTGTGACCACGGGCGGCGGCGGCAGTTCCTGACCCGGCTGTCGCGGATCGATACCGCGCACCTCGACCAGGCCGGTGCCCTTGGGCCAGATGCCGATCCGCACCGCCGCGGCGTAGGACAGGTCGATCAGCCGGTTGGCGTGGAACGGGCCGCGGTCGTTGACCCGCACGATCACGCTCTTGCCGTTTTCCAGATTGGTCACCCGCGCGTAGCTGGGCAGCGGCAGCGTGGGGCTGGCGGCGCTGAACGCGTACATGTCGTAGGTTTCCAGGCTGGAGGTCTTGTAGCCGTGGAACTTGTTGCCGTAGAACGAGGCGATGCCGCGCTCGTCGTAGCCGCGCGCCGTGGGCAGCACCTTGTAGCTGCGGCCGAGCACGGTATAGGGCGACTTGTTGCCATATAGCGAACGCGGCTCGACCTTGGGCACCGGCTCGATCAGCTTGCCGATGTCGGGAATCGGGCCGTCCGGAATGCTGTCGCTGCGATCCCGGTAGCGGCTGCTCTGCGGCCGGCTGAGGTCGTCATGAAAGCGGTCGCTGGAGGACGACGACGCGCCCGCACGAGAGCTTCCCTGCTGCTGGGTGGCATGGCCGCCGCGCGAGGGTTTCGTCTTGTGCCCGCCGCAGCCGGCCAGCAGCGACAACGCGGCCAGCGCCAGCGACGCGTGCCACCACTTCATCGCGCGCTATCCACCTGGCCGACGCCGGCGGCGATCGCCTGCGCCAGCTGGTGCACCGACATCGCATACAGCGGACTGCGGTTGTAGCGGGTGATGACGTAGAAATTCTGGAACGTGAACCAGTATTCGGGCCCGTTGACGCCATCGAGCGTCTGCAAGGTGGTCATCTGCGCGGGCGGCAGCGACTGCAGCGGCGCGTAGCCCCAGGCTTCCAGTTGTTCCAGCGGCCATTGCGGGCGGCTGTCCTTGATGGTGATCGGCCGCGCGCTGGCATCGGGCTGCGCGCGCGCCGCCACCGGCTCGCCGCTGACCCAGCCGTGGCCGGCGAAATAATTGGCCACGCTGGCGAAGATATCCGGCAGCGAACCCTGCAGGTCGATGCGACCATCGTGGTCGGCATCCACCGCGAAGTCGCGGATGCTGGTGGGCATGAACTGGCCCCAGCCCTGCGCACCGGCGTACGAGCCGGTGAGCGTGTCGAGCGGGCCGGCCAGGTGATTGGCCGGCATTTCCAGCAGCTCCTTCAATTGCTCGCGAAAGAACTTCGCCCGTGGCGGGTAATACAGGCCCAGCGTGACCAGCGCATCGAGCACCTTGTAGCTGCCGGTATTGCGGCCGTAGCTGGTTTCCACACCCACGATCGCCACGATGTACGAAGGGTCCACGCCGTATTGCGTGCCGATGCGCTGCAACAGGTCGCGGTGTTCGCGGTAGAACGCGATGCCGTCGTTGATGCGCTTGTCGGTGACGAAGATAGGGCGGTAATCGCGCCACGGCTTGGCTTCGGCCGGGCGGCTGATCGCATCGAGAATGCTCTGCTGCCGCTTGGCGCCGTCGAGCAGCGCGTTCAAGGTGGCGGCATCCTTGCCGGTATCGCGCACCACCTCCTGCACCAGCGCCGCCTGGCCCGGATGCGTCTGCGCCGATACCGGCGCGACACACAACAGCAAGGGCGCGATGAGGGCGGCCAGGAAACCGGCAGGGCGCGAGGCGCGGATTACAGTCATGGAAGCTTCGCTTGCGAAATGACGGAGGTCGCTCGAAAGCCTAACACGCACGCCGCAGCAACTTGGGGCAGCCTTGGGCGCGTGGCATGACCGCGTTCATGCATGCCGCTTGCGGTTGGCGTGGATCGACATCAACACGCCGAACGCCACCAGCAACGACACCGCCGACGTGCCGCCGTAACTGATCAGCGGCAACGGCACGCCGACCACCGGCAGCATGCCCGCGATCATGCCGCCGTTGACGAACACGTAGACGAAAAAGCTCATGCCGATGGCGCCGGCCAGCAGTCGCGAATAGGTCTCGCGCGCCTCCATCGCGATCCACAGGCAGCGGCCGATGATGAAGGCGTAAAGCGTGATCAGCGCGATGACGCCGACCAGGCCGAACTCCTCGGAAAACACCGCGAAGATGAAATCGGTGGTGTGCTCGGGCAGGAAATCCAGCCGCGACTGCGTACTGTGCTGCCAGCCCTTGCCGAAGATGCCGCCCGAGCCCACCGCGATCTGCGACTGGATGATGTGCCAGCCATTGCCCAGCGGGTCGGATTCCGGATTGAGCAAGGTCAGCACGCGGTCGCGCTGGTACTGGTGCAGGAAATGCCACGCCACCGGAATCATGCCGCCCACCGCCGCCAGCAGCACGCCGATGCGCCACCACGCCATGCCGGAGAGGAACAACGCGAACGTGCCGGCAGCGGTCACCAGCAGCGCCGTGCCCAGGTCCGGCTGCTCCGCGATCAATCCGGCGGGAATCGCGATCAGCAGGCCAACCATGGCGATGTCGCCCCAACCCGGCGGCAACCGCCGCGGGTGCAGGTACCAGGCCACCATCATCGGCATCGTCAGCTTCAACAGTTCGGACGGCTGAAAGCGCATCACGCCCAGGTCCAGCCAGCGGATCGAACCACGACCCTCGCCCAGCACCGCCACCACCACCAGCAATGCGGTGCTGCCGGCGTACAGCCACGGCGTCCAGCTGCGCAGTACTTGCGGCGGGACGCGCGAAATCAGCAGCAACAACGCACCACCCAGCACGAAGCGTCCGGCCTGCCCGCCCACCAGTGCCAGGTTGCCGTCGCCCGCGCTGTAAAGCGTCACCAGGCCGATAAAGGCCAGCAGCAGCAAGCCCGTGGCCAGCGGCAGGTCGATGCGCGGGCGGGTCATGATCCGGCGCACGAACCGCCGCCCGCGCACGTACAGCACCTCGATCATGGCGTGTCTCCCTGCGGCAGCGGCGCGACGGGAGTTTCCTCATCGTCGGTCGGCGTGGTGGCGGGCAGTGGCGTGCGAGCGGTAGCCGCCGTGGGTGCAGGCAGGCGCGTCGCCCCCGCCAGCACGCCGCCCTGCTCGGCCAGCCATACGTCGAGGATCTTGCGCACGATCGGACCGGATGCGGAGGCGCCCCACGCGCCCGATTCCAGCAGCACCGCCACCGCGATCTGCGGGTTGTCAGCCGGCGCATAGGCCACGAACCACGCGCGATGGCGACTGGCGAGGTAGGCGGTATTGCGGTTGGTGTCGTAGGCACTGGTGGTACGCGAGAAACGCTCGGCGGTGCCACTCTTGCCGGCCATCAGGTACGGAAAGCCCGCCGACAGCGCACGGCCGGTGCCCTTGGCGCCGTAGATCACCATCTGCATGCCCTGGTTCACCGCGTCCCAGTCGGCGGGGTTGGCGATCACCGAGGGCCCGGAGGGTGGGTTGGGCAGCGGCTTGCGGGGCGCATCCATGCCTTGCTGGGTGGCCATCACCAGGCGCGGTTCGTACGGTATGCCATGGCCGGCGAAGGTGGCGATGGCGTGCGCCAGCTGCAGCGGTGTCACCGCCCAATAACCCTGCCCGATGCCGGCGATCACCGTTTCACCGGGATACCAGGGCTCCCTGGAATGCGCCGCCTTCCATGCGCGCGAAGGCAGCACGCCGGACGCCTCGCCGATCAGGTCGATCCCGGTGGGGCGGCCAAAACTGAACTTGGCCATGTAGCTGCTGAGCCGGTCGATGCCCATGTCCAGCGCCAGCTTGTAGAAGTAGGTGTTGACCGATTGCTCGATCGCCTGCATCAGGTTGACCCGCCCGCTGCCACCGCGCACGTCATCGCGATAACCGCGCGACTGACCGGGGATGTAGAACACGCCGTTGGAGAAAACGGTGTCCTGCGGTTTGCGAAAGCCGGTTTCCAGGCCGGCCAACCCCACCAGCGGTTTCACCGTCGAGCCGGGCGGATAGACGCCACGCAGTGCGCGGTTGTACAGCGGCTTGTCGGGGTTGTGGGTCAACGCGTTGTAATCGACCTGGCTGATGCCGTTGACGAACAGGTTCGGATCAAACGTGGGCACGCTGACCATGGCCAGCACCTGGCCATTGCGCGGGTCGATCGCCACCGCCGCCCCGGGCCGCCCCTCGAACGCCGCCTCGGCCACCCGCTGCAACCGGGAATCTATGCTGAGGTAGAGATTGCTGCCCGGCGTGGGCGCATGGGTTTCCAGCACGCGCTGGGTGCGGCCGTCGGCATTGACCTCGACCAGCTCGTACCCTGGCTGGCCGTGGAGCGTATTTTCGTAAGACCGCTCGACCCCGCTGCGGCCGACGTGGCTGGTGCCCTTGTAGCGCACCGGGTCGAGGCGATCGACATCGTCGGCGTCGATGCGGCCGACATAACCCACGACATGCGCAAAGGCCTCGCCCAGCGGATAGCGCCGGGTCAGGTAAGGCACCACGTCGACGCCGGGAAACCGCCAGCGATTGACCGCGAAGCGATCGATTTCGTCTTCGGTGAGGTGCATTTTCAGCGGCACGCTCTCGAAGCGGCGGTTCTGCTTGAGCTGCTTGGCGAACGCGTCCAGGTCATCGTGGTCCAGCGGAACCACCCGACCCAGTTGTGCCAGCAACGCGGGCATGTCCTTGACCTGCTCGGGCACCACCTCAAGCCGGAACGCCGGCACGTTGTCGGCCAGCAGCACGCCGTTGCGATCGTAGATGAGGCCGCGCGCGGGCGGGATCGCGCGCGGCTTGACCCGGTTGTTCTGCGAGCGGGTGACAAACTCGTCGTGGCGCACCACCTGCAGATAGGCGAAGCGGGCCATCAGCAGGCCCAGGCTCACCACGATCAGGGCGAAACCGACCAGGGCCCGGCGCCGGAACAACGCACCCTCACCGCGGGCGTCCTTGATCGACCGACGCTTCATGTCACGGAATCGCGCTTCATTGGATCCGCCAGCGCGCGCGCAGGTCGTCGAGCAGCAGGAACAGGAAAGGCCACAGCGCCGCGCCTACGAACGGCGCGATCCACCAGCTGGCCGGTGGCAACGACGCGCCGCCCAGAAAGCGCACCAGCAGCAACAGCACGCGGTCGTTCAACAACAGCACCAACACCGCAAGGGATTGCTGCCACATCGGGAAAAAGCGCAGCCGCGAACGGAAGCGCAAGGCGATGAACACCAGCGCGCACAGCCGCAGGGCTTGTTCGCCCAAGACCACGCCGTTGACCACGTCGGCGCCCAGACCCACCGCAAACGCCAGGCCCAGCGTGACCCGATCCTCGGATTCCAGCGACCAGTACAACAGGACCAGGGCCGGCCAGTACGGCTTGAACGGCGCCAACGGGCCGGGCAACGGCACCAGCATCAGCAGCAGCGCAACCACCAGCGTGGCGGTGAACCACCAGCGCATCAGACTCTGGCGATTCATCGCGATACTCCCGGTGGGGCTGGCGGAGTCGCTGGTGCGTCGGCCGCGTTCGTCGGGGCGAGCTCGCTTGGCGGCCCCATCGGTTTGGCCGGCGCCGGCGGACCATCTGGCTCAGCCTGGTCATGCAGCAGCAGGACGTCTTCGCTGCGACCGATATCGGCCGCCGGCTGCACCTGGGCAACCAGGAACATGCCGGTGGCGGCAGGCGCCACCTCGGTGACCCGTCCTACCGGAAACCCGGGCGGGAAGCGCCCGCCAAGTCCTGACGTCAGCAATTGATCGCCCGGCTGCACGTCGGCCGCCAGCGGGATCGTGGGCAGCACGAGCTGATCGCCCCCGCGCGAGCCGTATGCCACCGTGCGCAAACCCGTACGTTCGACCACCACCGGAATGGCGTGGGCGGGGTCGGTCACCAGCATCACCACCGAGGTGGTTGGCAAACTCTCGATCACCTGCCCCATCACGCCGTGCGCGTCGATCACCGGTTGCCCTGGCTTCACGCCGTCGCGTGCGCCCACGTTGAGCATCAGCCGATGACTGTAGGCGCCCAGGTCCACGCCGATGACACGCGCCAGTTGCACGTTGAGTTCAAGGCTGTGCCGGGTGTCGAGCAATTCCTTCAGATGCTGGTTCTGCTGCGCCACCGCGGCCATGCGGTTCAACTTGGCGTTGGCCAGCAGCAGGTCCTCTCGCAGGCGCTGGTTCTGCTCGGTCAGGTGCTGGCGATCGCCGAACGCCACGCTGAGCGTACGCATGCCAGCAACCGGGAGCCCCGCCAGTCGATAAACCGGCTCGACCACCGCCGCCGCCGCATCACGCACGCGCCACATCCAGCCATTGCGCTGGTCGAGCACCATCAGCACCACGGCCAGTGCCAGGTAGAAAATCAGTCGCAGCGTGCCGGCAGCATTGCCGGCGAACAGCGGCGAGGATTCGTCGCGCGCATGCGCCATGGCGGCCCTTGGTCCCCCGGATGCCGTGAATTATTCGGGAGCGAAGAAATCGCTGCCGTGCTGGTCGATCAGCTCCAGCGCCTTGCCGCCGCCACGCGCCACGCAGGTCAGCGGGTCGTCGGCCACCTGGACGTGCAGGCCGGTCTCTTCCGAAATCAGGCGATCGAGATCACGCAGCAGCGCGCCACCGCCGGTCAATACGATGCCGCGCTCAGCCACGTCGGAGCAGAGCTCCGGCGGGGTCTGCTCCAGCGCCGACTTCACTGCCGCCACGATGCCGGCCAGCGGCTCGTGCAGCGCTTCGAGGATCTCGTTGGAGTTGACCGTGAACATGCGCGGCACGCCCTCGGCCAGGTTGCGGCCGGAGATCTCGATCTCGCGCACTTCACTTTGCGGAAACGCACAGCCGATCTGCAGCTTGATCTTCTCGGCCGTGGATTCGCCGATCAGGGTGCCGTGGTTGCGCCGCACGTAGTTGATGATCGCCTCGTCGAAACGATCGCCACCCACGCGCACCGACTGCGAGTAGACGATGCCGTTGAGGGAGATCACCGCCACCTCGGACGTGCCACCGCCAATATCCAGCACCATCGCGCCGCGCGCCTCGTGTACCGGGATACCGGCGCCGATCGCCGCCGCCATCGGTTCCTCGATCAGGAATACGTCGCGGGCGCCGGCGCCTTCGGCCGATTCCTTGATGGCGCGACGCTCGACCTGGGTGGAACCGCAGGGCACGCACACCAGCACGCGCGGGCTGGGCCGCAGCAGGCGCGACTTGTGCACCTGCTTGATGAAATGCTGCAGCATCGCCTCGGTCATGGTGAAGTCGGCGATCACGCCGTCCTTCATCGGACGCACCGTGGCGATGTTGCCCGGCGTGCGGCCGAGCATGCGCTTGGCGTCGCTGCCCACCGCGGCAATCGTGCGCGGACCGCCGGGACCGCGGTCCTGGCGGATCGCCACCACCGATGGCTCGTTCAGCACGATGCCCTGGCTGCGCACATAGATCAGCGTGTTCGCCGTGCCGAGATCGATGGAGATGTCGTTGGAAAAGATCCCGCGAAACTTCTTGAACATGGGTCCGCCGTGCGCCGATATTGAGCAAAAATCAAGCTCGCCAGTCTAGTCAGCGTTACCCGTCCACGCAAGGACAATAACGTTAAGAAAGCCTTGTACAACACGATGATAAGTACGTTTTCTGTATCGGCGGACGAACTTTGCACGAAGGAACCAAGTCGCGAATTGCGCGTATTCGCGGTAGCATTCGAACCTTTGGCCTGGGCCGTCCATCGGCCCCATCCTGCTGCCCTGCGCGGCATCCCACACAATCGGGGACCCTTCACCCACCATGCCTGCCGTCATCTGCGGATCGCTGGCCTACGACACCATCATGGTGTTCCAGGACCAGTTCAAGAATCACATCCTGCCCGAGCAGGTACACATCCTCAACGTGTCGTTCCTGGTGCCGGCCATGCGGCGTGAGTTCGGCGGCTGTGCTGGCAATATCGCGTACAACCTGAAGCTGCTGGGCGGCGATCCACTGCCGGTCGCCACGGTGGGTCAGGATTTCGCGCCCTACCGCAAGCATCTGGAACAGTGCGGGATTCGCCTGAGCAGCGTGCGCGAGTTCGACGACCAGTTCACTCCGCAGTGCTTCATCACCACGGATCTGGACAACAACCAGATCACCGCCTTCCACCCCGGCGCGATGTCCAGCGCGCACGAAAACCACGTCCGCGACATCCCGCAGATCGACTTCGCCATCGTGGCGCCGGATGGCCGCGAGGCCATGCTGCAGCATGTGGATGAGTTCGCCGCCCGCGGCGTGCCCTTCATCTTCGACCCGGGCCAGGCCATGCCGCTGTTCAATGGCGACGAGTTCCGCGCGATGATCGGGAAGTCGACCTACGTCATCGTCAACGACTACGAGTCCCAGTTGCTGCAGGCCCGCACGGGCTGGAGCGCCGAGGAAATCGCCTCGCATGTGAGCGCCTACATCGTGACCCAGGGACCGCGGGGCTCGGTCATCCACGCGGGCACCGAAACCCACCAGATCCCGCCGGCACGCGAGCGCGCGGTGGTGGACCCGACCGGTTGCGGCGATGCTTATCGCGCCGGCCTGATCTTCGGCATCATGCGCGGCAAGGACTGGCCCACCGTGGGGCGCATGGCCTCGCTGATGGGCGCACTGAAGGTTGAACACCCCGGCACGCAGAACCAGCATTTCAGCTACGGCGAGTTCGCCGCGGAGTTCCTCAGCCAGTTCGGTTACGCGCTGGACTGATCACCGCATCGCATCCTGATGCCACCTGCCGCGACTACCTCGCATGACCTGCGGGGATTCGCGCGCAGGTTTCAGTGCGTGGGCGCGTGCTTGCCCGCTGGCAGCGTCAGTCGGTCGATATACGCAAGCGCGACCGCAGACACCACGAAAGTCAGGTGCAGCAGGATCTGCCACATGATCGTTTCACCATCCATGCTGCGCGCCTTGATGAACGTGGCCAGCAGGTGGATCGAGGAGATGCCGATGATCGCCATTGCCAGCTTCACTTTCAGCACGGTGGCATTGACGTGTGACAGCCATTCCGGCTGATCCGGATGCCCCTCCAGGCGCAGGCGCGAGACGAACGTCTCGTAACCGCCCACGATCACCATCACCAGCAGATTGGAAATCATCACCACGTCGATCAGGCCGAGCACGGTCAGCATGATGGTCGCCTCGGCACTGTCGCCTCCCCCGGCGGCATCGATGCCACCGTGGAACAAGGTGGTTTCCACCAGGTGCCAAAGCTCCCGCAGGAATTGCACGACATAAATGCCCTGGGCAACGATCAGCCCCAGGTACAAAGGCAGTTGCAGCCAACGCGAGGAAAAGATCAGGTACGACAGGGGACCCAGGCGGCTTTGGTTGAAAGTCGTCATTCGTGTTCGCTATGGGGAAAGGCGCTCGATTCTACCGATCCAAGCGGAACTATCCTCACCGAAATAAGCAGGCGCGACAATTTGTCCGGTTCGTCCCCGAGATACGTGATCGGTCAAAGATCGCTCGGTCGGACGGCTCATTCGTCGGGGTCGAAAACCCGCGCATTCGCCAACAGGTCGTTAGCTGACTGGCACGTTCACCCATACGACCACTGGCCGACCACATCGCACGCGTTCCAGCAGGACGCCGTGGCGATGGTCACCGCATCGATCAATGCATAGGTCACCCATCAGTTCGACGGAAGCCGTCCTCAAAAGCGCTATCCAGTGCCTGGACGGTGCGCTTCGTCAGCCGGATAAAAAGAAGCCGTGCAAAAGAAAAACCCCCACCGTTTCCGGTGAGGGTTGATCAGGATAAAGCCCCTGGCGGTGACCTA
>NZ_JBHSMM010000009.1:0-5654 GCF_042655685.1 Rhodanobacter ginsenosidimutans
CTCAAAAGCGCTATCCAGTGCCTGGACGGTGCGCTTCGTCAGCCGGATAAAAAGAAGCCGTGCAAAAGAAAAACCCCCACCGTTTCCGGTGAGGGTTGATCAGGATAAAGCCCCTGGCGGTGACCTACTCTTGCATGGGCGAGCCACACTACCATCGGCGCATGCGCGTTTCACTTCTGAGTTCGGGATGGGATCAGGTGGTACCACGCCGCTATGGCCGCCAGGGAAGGGGTTGAAGCAGCGCACCAAGCGCCGGCTTCAGTCTGGAGCACAAAGCCTTTCTGAAGAGTCCGCCATGGATGGCGGGTTTTGCTCTTCGCGAAAAGGACTTCGCGTCAAATAAATCATAAACGAGTGACAAGCGTCGAGGTGAATTCGATATCGAACGTTGGCCATGCCAAGGACACACGAAGCGTCTTGGGGTTATATGGTCAAGCCGCACGGCTCATTAGTATCAGTTAGCTCCATGCATTGCTGCACTTCCACACCTGACCTATCAACCACCTGGTCTTGATGGTGCCTTAAGGAGAGTCAAGCTCTCGGGAGATCTCATCTTGGGGCGTGCTTCCCGCTTAGATGCTTTCAGCGGTTATCACTTCCGTTCATAGCTACCGGGCAATGCCATGGGCATGACAACCCGAACACCAGCGGAACGTCCACTCCGGTCCTCTCGTACTAGGAGCAGCCCCCCTCAAATCTCCAACGCCCACGACAGATAGGGACCGAACTGTCTCACGACGTTCTGAACCCAGCTCGCGTACCACTTTAAATGGCGAACAGCCATACCCTTGGGACCGGCTACAGCCCCAGGATGTGATGAGCCGACATCGAGGTGCCAAACACCGCCGTCGATATGAACTCTTGGGCGGTATCAGCCTGTTATCCCCGGAGTACCTTTTATCCGTTGAGCGATGGCCCTTCCATACAGAACCACCGGATCACTAAGACCTACTTTCGTACCTGCTTGATCCGTCGATCTCGCAGTCAAGCACGCTTATGCCTTTGCACACAGTGCGCGATGTCCGACCGCGCTGAGCGTACCTTCGTGCTCCTCCGTTACTCTTTGGGAGGAGACCGCCCCAGTCAAACTACCCACCATACATGGTCCCTGACCCGGATAACGGGCCGAGGTTAGAACGTCAAGCACTTCAGGGTGGTATTTCAAGGATGGCTCCATGCAAGCTAGCGCCTGCACTTCAAAGCCTCCCACCTATCCTACACAGAAGAACTCAACGTTCAATGTAAAGCTATAGTAAAGGTTCACGGGGTCTTTCCGTCTTGCCGCGGGAACGCTGCATCTTCACAGCGAATTCAATTTCACTGAGTCTCGGGTGGAGACAGCGCCGCTGTCGTTACGCCATTCGTGCAGGTCGGAACTTACCCGACAAGGAATTTCGCTACCTTAGGACCGTTATAGTTACGGCCGCCGTTTACTGGGGCTTCGATCAAGAGCTTCGCCTTGCGGCTGACCCCATCAATTAACCTTCCAGCACCGGGCAGGCGTCACACCCTATACGTCCACTTTCGTGTTTGCAGAGTGCTGTGTTTTTGATAAACAGTCGCAGCGGCCAGGTTACTGCGACCCATCGACGCTCAGTCACGCACGTGACCACGTCAATGGGCGCACCTTCTCCCGAAGTTACGGTGCCATTTTGCCTAGTTCCTTCACCCGAGTTCTCTCAAGCGCCTTGGGATTCTCACCCTGCCTACCAGTGTCGGTTTACGGTACGGTTTTTCTATAGCTGAAGCTTAGTGGCTTTTCCTGGAAGCGTGGTATCAGTCACTTCGTCCAAAATAGGACTCGTCTCGGTGCTCGGCATAAAGGGTCCCGGATTTGCCTAAGACCCATGCCTACCGCCTTTCCCCGGGACAACCAACGCCCGGTAGACCTAACCTTCTCCGTCCCCACATCGCACTATAGAAAAGTGCAGGAATATTAACCTGCTTCCCATCGACTACGCATTTCTGCCTCGCCTTAGGGGCCGACTCACCCTGCGCCGATGAACGTTGCGCGAGGAAACCTTGGGCTTTCGGCGTGGGGGCTTTTCACCCCCATTATCGTTACTCATGTCAGCATTCGCACTTCCGATACCTCCAGCATGCTTTACAACACACCTTCACAGGCTTACGGAACGCTCCTCTACCGCGTACACATAAATGTGCACACCCCGAGCTTCGGTGCATGGCTTAGCCCCGTTAAATCTTCCGCGCAGACCGACTCGACCAGTGAGCTATTACGCTTTCTTTAAAGGATGGCTGCTTCTAAGCCAACCTCCTGGCTGTCTATGCCTTTCCACATCGTTTTCCACTTAGCCATGACTTGGGGACCTTAGCTGCGGGTCTGGGTTGTTTCCCTTTTCACGACGGACGTTAGCACCCGCCGTGTGTCTCCCGGATAGTCTGTCCTGGTATTCGGAGTTTGCCATGGTTTGGTAAGTCGCGATGACCCCCTAGCCATAACAGTGCTCTACCCCCAGGAAGATTCGTCCGAGGCGCTACCTAAATAGCTTTCGAGGAGAACCAGCTATCTCCGAGTTTGTTTAGCCTTTCACTCCTATCCTCAGCTCATCCCCATCTATTGCAACAGATGTGGGTTCGGTCCTCCAGTGCGTGTTACCGCACCTTCAACCTGGCCAAGGATAGATCACTCGGTTTCGGGTCTACTGCCTGAGACTATGCGCCCTATTCAGACTCGATTTCTCTTCGCCTCCCCTATACGGTTAAGCTTGCCACAGACAGTAAGTCGCTGACCCATTATACAAAAGGTACGCAGTCACCCTTGCGGGCTTCCACTGCTTGTACGTATACGGTTTCAGGGTCTATTTCACTCCCCTCTCCGGGGTTCTTTTCGCCTTTCCCTCACGGTACTAGTTCGCTATCGGTCAGTCAGTAGTATTTAGCCTTGGAGGATGGTCCCCCCATGTTCAGACAAGGTTTCACGTGCCCCGCCTTACTCAATTTCACACAAAATGCCTTTTCGTCGACTGGGCTATCACCATCTATGGCCGGGCTTTCCATCCCGTTTGACTAAAACATAATGTGCTTTTGGGCTAGTCCCCGTTCGCTCGTCGCTACTCAGGGAATCTCGGTTGATTTCTTTTCCTCCGGGTACTTAGATATTTCAGTTCCCCGGGTTCGCCCCGTACACCTATGTATTCAGTGCACGGTACCGCTTGCGCGGTGGGTTTCCCCATTCGGACATTGCCGGATCAAAGCTTGTTGCCAGCTCCCCGACACTTTTCGCAGGCTGCCACGTCCTTCATCGCCTCTGACTGCCAAGGCATCCACCGTATACGCTTAGTCGCTTGACCATATAACCCCAAGTCGCCTCGGGGCATACACCCTCTTCAGGTGCAGCCAAGTTACTTCGTTTTCGTGCCTTAACACTTGCCTCGGTTCGGTTTCGAACCAAGACGCTTGTCACTCGTTTATGGGTTTTCAAAGAACATCATACCGGCCTCAATGCCGGATGATTTCAACAAATCTTGTGTGTGCTGATACTTCACGCGCCTGATCGAACCTTGGTGGAGCCTGTCGGGATCGAACCGACGACCCCCTGCTTGCAAAGCAGGTGCTCTCCCAGCTGAGCTAAGGCCCCAAGGAAACCTTGGCATAATGGTGGGTCTGGGTGGACTCGAACCACCGGCCTCACCCTTATCAGGGGTGCGCTCTAACCACCTGAGCTACAGACCCATGAAGGATGAACCCCAGAACCCGCGAGCAAAGCTACCTGGACAAACTGCCTAGGCCCAGATTCGAAGCCGCTGTTGATGAAGAGTCCGACCATGGATGGTCGGTCTTGATCTACGCTCTTCGCGACAGGATGTCGCGTGAAGTACAGGTGTCTTGTGTGGACGTCTTGCGTGAGTGACTCACGCCGTCATTTCTTGAAAGGAGGTGATCCAGCCGCACCTTCCGATACGGCTACCTTGTTACGACTTCACCCCAGTCATGGACCACTCCGTGGGCGTCGTCCTCCTTGCGGTTAGACTAACGCCTTCTGGAGCAACCCACTCCCATGGTGTGACGGGCGGTGTGTACAAGGCCCGGGAACGTATTCACCGCGGCATAGCTGATCCGCGATTACTAGCGATTCCGACTTCACGGAGTCGAGTTGCAGACTCCGATCCGGACTGGGATCGGCTTTCTGGGATTGGCTCCACCTCGCGGTATTGCAACCCTCTGTACCGACCATTGTAGTACGTGTGTAGCCCTGGCCGTAAGGGCCATGATGACTTGACGTCATCCCCACCTTCCTCCGGTTTGTCACCGGCAGTCTCCTTAGAGTTCCCACCATTACGTGCTGGCAACTAAGGACAAGGGTTGCGCTCGTTGCGGGACTTAACCCAACATCTCACGACACGAGCTGACGACAGCCATGCAGCACCTGTGTTCCGATTCCCGAAGGCACTCCTGCATCTCTGCTGGATTCCGGACATGTCAAGGCCAGGTAAGGTTCTTCGCGTTGCATCGAATTAAACCACATACTCCACCGCTTGTGCGGGCCCCCGTCAATTCCTTTGAGTTTCAGTCTTGCGACCGTACTCCCCAGGCGGCGAACTTAACGCGTTAGCTTCGACACTGATCTCCGAGTTGAGACCAACATCCAGTTCGCATCGTTTAGGGCGTGGACTACCAGGGTATCTAATCCTGTTTGCTCCCCACGCTTTCGTGCTTCAGCGTCAGTGTTGTCCCAGATGGCCGCCTTCGCCACTGATGTTCCTCCCGATCTCTACGCATTTCACCGCTACACCGGGAATTCCACCATCCTCTGACACACTCTAGCTGCCCAGTATCCATCGCCATTCCCAGGTTGAGCCCGGGGATTTCACGACAGACTTAAACAACCGCCTACGCACCCTTTACGCCCAGTAATTCCGATTAACGCTTGCACCCTTCGTATTACCGCGGCTGCTGGCACGAAGTTAGCCGGTGCTTATTCCTCAGGTACCGTCAGCCCCATAGGTTATTAACCCGTGGTATTTCGTTCCTGATAAAAGTGCTTTACAACCCGAGGGCCTTCTTCACACACGCGGCATTGCTGGATCAGGCTTTCGCCCATTGTCCAATATTCCCCACTGCTGCCTCCCGTAGGAGTCTGGGCCGTGTCTCAGTCCCAGTGTGGCTGATCATCCTCTCAGACCAGCTAGCGATCGTCGCCTTGGTGGGCCATTACCCCGCCAACTAGCTAATCGCACATCGGTTCGTCCTGCCGCGCGAGGCCCGAAGGTCCCCCGCTTTCTCCCGTAGGACGTATGCGGTATTAGTCCCGGTTTCCCGAGGTTATCCCCCACGTCAGGGTAGATCCCGATGCATTACTCACCCGTCCGCCACTCGCCACCCAAGGAGCAAGCTCCCCTGTGCTGCCGTTCGACTTGCATGTGTTAGGCATGCCGCCAGCGTTCAATCTGAGCCAGGATCAAACTCTTCACTTAAGTTTTCGACCATGTCATCACCTTGCAGCGATGGATGATCTATCTTTCTGAAGCGTATGTTCCCAACCAATCAAAACTCATTACTGACTTTTTTCTTGGTGGGACGCTTGCATTGCTTGGACAGGTCGTGACCCATTCAACACAAGACGTCCACACAATTCACCTGCGCACACTGTCAAAGATCGTTCGCTTGGCACCGGTTTTCCCGGTACCGCCCCA
>NZ_JBHSMM010000010.1:0-1474 GCF_042655685.1 Rhodanobacter ginsenosidimutans
GGGGTCACCATTTCGCCGTCCGTAGTCAATAGGCCCGCACTTGCTCTTCCCCGGTGATCGCGAGGAGTAGGTGCCCGTCTTGTCGCTGACCACCAGCCGCTGTGTTTCATGCGGTGCCAAGATCGCGCCAGTCACCGTTCTGGTTAGAACCGCGTTAGCGGCCCTTGCTGCTTGCCAAACACTCATCGGTCATCGCGGATCCCGTCCAGGTGCACGTCATGCGTGGCACAGAATCACGGGCTCATGGCCCACCCCTTGGTGGCTCGGTCCGCGTGCGGTCCTGCGTACAACACGGGTGCCGACGGTCGCGACCTTTCAGAGTGACTGGCTCGAAGCCAAACCCCAGTTCCGGCCTGCGACCGTCAGCGTGATCAGCCGAAGGCACGCGTGAGATCGAACGTCGTGCCTTCGTGCAGCATGTGGTAACAGGCGCGTGCCAGCTTGTGCGCGACCGCCTTGATGGCGACGACGCGATGTTTGCGCGCCCGCTTGCGCTCGTACCAGCGTCGAACCAGCGGGTCGTAGCGCACGGCATAGTTTGCCGCCTCCATGAACGCCCAGCACAGATATCGGTTGCCGCACTTGCGATTGCCGTGCCCCTTCGGTTTGCCGTTGGACAGTCGCACGCTCTCGACCATGCGACAGTACGAGGCGTAGTCGCCGACAGATTCGAAGCGCTCGATGGCGCCACTCTCCAGCAGGATCGTCATGCCCAGGATCGGGCCAATGCCCGGCACACTCTGCAGACGCGCCAGCAAATCCGGTCGTGCCAGATCATTGCGAATCCACGTTTCAAGTGCCTTGATCTGATCCTGCACTGTCATCCACAGCTTGAACTGGATCAGCACGCCGTAGCGGGTGGAGAGCTCGGGAAACAGGTCGACAAGCTGCGACGGCGACAGCTGTCGTAGCTTGTTGGCCGATAGCTGTTTGCCGGTGCTGCGACTGAAGCTGGACTGGATCGACAGCATCAAACGCACCGCCTGCCGCACCAAGCTGAAGCGACGGCGTAGCAAGTCGCGTGTGCCACGTTGTTCGCGCGGATAGATGTAGCCTTCGGGGAGCAGGCCCAGCCGCATCAGCTGGGCCAGATGGAGGGCGTCGCTGTCGTCGTCGCCGTGCTTGAGTCCGTCGTACTGCGGGATCGCGGTGGTATTGACCAGGTGCACGACATAACCGTGATCCATCAGGCCATCGACCAGCCAGTACCAGTTGTAAGTGGACTCCACCGCCACGCCGACCACATCGTCCCGGTATGGCGCAAGGTCGCTGAGCAGGCGCGGCAAATCGTTGGGTCGTCGACACCGCAGCACCGGTTTGCCGTCGCCATCCATGACGGCCAACACGCTGTTGCTGGAATGCAAATCGATGGCTGCGTAAAGTGACATGGCTGCCTCCTGTCGCTGGGCGACGTTGAAACCGTGGTAGTTCCAACGTACCGCCAAGCGCGGGAGGCGGCGACATGAGTCTTCAG
>NZ_JBHSMM010000011.1:0-1274 GCF_042655685.1 Rhodanobacter ginsenosidimutans
CTGTATGGACCGGAGACATGGGTAACACACGTGCCAGGACATGGGTAACAGTTTAGGCGGTGTCGCGTAGGTCGACTTGCGTTAGCCGATGGTGAGAAAAATAGAGCGCATAGACACCGTCTTGTGTGTCGTCGGGACGAAAGGCGATGGGCAGCCCGCGCAGGGCATTGGAGACCTTTAGCGTCTGGCCTTTGAACTTCACAACCCCGTTGCTTTGAACCGTGACAACGTGATCGTGCGGGGAGTATTCGATGGTCGGCAGCACTTCGGGAAACGGCCGTGGGCTGGGGCGGTAGCGCGTGCTGGGTACCGCCATGCCGATGCCTTGGTGAGGGCGCACAGTGTTATAGATAGCGCGCCACGCATCGAAGGCGCGCTGCACGTGAGCGTGGTCGTGGAACACCCGTCCGTTGACCACCTCGGCCTTGAGGCTGCGGTGGAAGCGTTCGTCCTTGCCGTTGGTTTGGGGATGGGCCGGTGTGCTGAAGCTGACCTGGATGCCGACGCGCACCAGCCACAGGCTCAGCTCGGAGAGTCCGCGTGAGTGGCCCGAGGGACTGCCCCACGGGGAGCCGTTGTCCATGTTCATTCGCAGCGGCAAGCCATGCCGCCGGAAGGTGTCGGTGAGTACCGCCTGCACGGTCGCGCTACGCATGTCGGGCGTGGCGCGCAACACCAGGTTGTAGCGGGAATGATCGTCCAGCACCGTCAGGGGATCGCACCGACCGTTGCCCACGGCGATGGTGCCCTTGAAGTCCATCTGCCAAAGATCATTCGGTGAGGCGTGTTCAAAGCGCGTCCACGTGCCGCCATGGCCGGCGGTTCGCTCAGGTAGCAAGCCGTGACGTCGCAGGATGTGCGTGATGGTGCTGGGCGCAGGCACATCGGGGTGACCACGATCCCGCAGCACGTGGTGCAGCTTGCGTCCGCCCCAACATGGATGGGCGCGACGCAGTTCGACGAGCGCCTGCGCGACGCCTTCATCGGTGCGTGTGGGTGACGATCGCGGCCGGCGTGATCGATCGCTCAGGGACTCGTCCGCATTGGCGCGCGCGAGCCATTTGTAGGCCGTCTTGCGGCTGATGCCAAAGCGTCGGGCCAGCTCCGACACGGTAACGCCGTGGCTTTGAGCCAGCGTCGTGAACTCGGTACGCAGGGTCATGGATGTGGTTTCCTTCCAGGGCATGAAGTGGCACCTCGACCGCGTCAGAAATCAGCAGCGAGGTGTAACCCATGTCCTGGCACATCTGTTACCTGTGTCTCCGGTCCATACA
>NZ_JBHSMM010000012.1:0-566 GCF_042655685.1 Rhodanobacter ginsenosidimutans
TGGAACACCATGGCGCAGCGCGCGCGCCAGCGCCGCAGCGCCCGGCCGCGCAGGGCGGTGACGTCGGTGCCGTCGAACAGGATGCGGCCGTCGGTCGGCTCGGCGAGCCGGTTGAGCATGCGCAGGAAGGTGGACTTGCCTGCGCCCGACGGACCGACCAGGGCCACCGTCTCGCCGGGGCGGACGGTCAGGCTGAAACCCTTCAGCGCCGGCAGGTCGGGACGACCGGGATAGGCGAAGCCGACGGCCGACATCGACAGTTCGCCGCGCGGCGGGGACGGCAGGGCCGTGGCGTGGGCGGGCGGCGCGATGCCGGGGACGGCGCGCATCAGCTCCTCGATCCGCTCCATCGCGCCGGCCGCCTTTTGCACGTCGCCCCAGCTTTCGCCCAACGCCCCCACGGCCCCCGCCGCGAAGACGGACAGCAGCACGAATTGCAGCAGGGCGCCCGGCGACATGACGCCGGCGACCACGTCCTGGGCGCCCAGCCACAGCACCAGGGTCACGCCGCCGAACATGACGACGATGATCAGGGCCGTCATCCAGGCGCGGGCCTGCATCCGGGT